>NZ_JBIVTH010000013.1:0-291508 GCF_044756625.1 Streptomyces sp. NPDC091682
GGGGGACCCTGTGGGAGAGTAGGACGCCGCCGAACAATTATTGCGGAAGCCCCGCACCAGCCCTTTATGGGTTCGGTGCGGGGCTTTTCTGCGTTTACCGGCCGGATCCGGCCCGATCGAGCCGGCCGTGTGCTTCCCGTCTGTCGTCCGAATGGCCGCAGCAGCCCGGTGACGCGTCGTCGGCGGCCCGGCGAGACGGGCCCTACGTCCCTTTAGTTCGTACTGTGGGGGTATGGGCTACGACCTCGTCATCTTCGACAACGACGGCGTGCTGGTGGACAGCGAGCCGCTCGCCAACAGCATCCTCGCCGGGTACCTGACCGAGCTGGGGCACCCGACCACCTACGAGGAGTCGGTCCGCGACTACATGGGGACCGCCGTGCACCGGGTGCACGACCTCGTCGTCGAGCGGACCGGGCAGCAGCTGCCGGCCGACTTCGACGAAACCCTGCACGCGCGGACCGTCGCCGCGTTCGAGCAGGAGCTGAAGCCCGTCCCCGGCGTGGAGGAGGTGCTGGGCGCGCTGACCGCGCAGGGGGTCGGCTACTGCCTGGCCTCCTCCGGAAGCCACGACCGGATCCGGGTCGGGCACCGGGTGGCCGGGCTCGACGGGTGGTTCGAGGAGGAGTGGATCTTCAGCGCGCAGGACGTCGGCCAGGGGAAGCCTGCTCCCGACCTGTACCTGCACGCGGCGCGGCAGATGGGCGTGGAGCCCTCCCGGTGCGTCGTCATCGAGGACAGTCCGCTCGGCGTCCAGGCCGCCGTCGCCGCGGGCATGGACGTGTACGGGTTCACCGCGATGGTGCCCGCCGACCGGCTCCCCGGAGCGACCGGACACTTCGGTGACATGAAGCAGCTCACCGGGCTGCTCGGGCTGGAGGCCGGACTCGGTATGTGATCTCTCTACCCACGGGTAGCCCGTGGCCCTACGCTGACCCGCCATGACGGATGATGTGCGGCTGCGGCGCGGCCGCGGCGCTCTGGGGTTCAGTTTCTTCGTGCAAGGCGTCGCCTTCGCGCTGCTCGTGACGCGGATCCCGGCCATCCAGGACCGGTACGGGATATCCGACGGCCTGCTGCCCGCTTTCCTCGCCGCCGTGCCGGTCCTCGCGGGGGCGTCGAGCGTGGCCACCGAGCACCTGGTGAAGCGGGTGCCGCCCAGCGTCGTACTGCGATGGGCGCAGCCGCTGGTGCTGCTGTCCCTGCTGGGTGTCGGCGCCGGCGGCCAGATGTGGCACGTGGCGGTGGCCCTGGGGGCGTTCGGGCTGTCGGTGGGTGCGCTGGACGCCTCGATGAACATGCTCGGGGTCAGCCTGCAGCGGGCGTACGGGCGGAGCATCATGCTCGGTTTCCACGCCGCGTACAGCCTCGGCGGGATCCTGGGGGCCTCGGCCGCGTGGGCGGGGGCACACTGGGAGCTGAACCTCTTCGTCAGCTACCTGCCGGCCGTGGTCGTGCTGTTGCCGATGGCGCTGCTGGGGAGCCGGCGCTACGTCGACGGGACGGCGGGCCGGGGGGCGACCGACGGGAAGGGAACGGGGGCCGGAACGGGGGCCGGCGGGTTCAAGTTGCTGCTGCCGCTCTGCCTGGTGATGGCGTGTGCGTACATCGGGGACTCCACGGTGGCGAACTGGAGTGCCAAGTACCTCCAGGACGTGCTCGGGAGCTCGGAGCAGATGGCGACCGTCCCCTACAACGTGTACATGGTGACCACCCTCGTGGGGCGGGCCGTCGGGGACCTGGGCGTGCGGCGCTTCGGGGCGGCGGCCGTGGTGCGGGCCGGGACGCTGGTGGCGGCCGCCGGGTTCGCCGTGGTGGCGGCGGCGCCGGGGGCGTGGGTGGGGATGCTCGGCTTCACGCTGCTGGGGATCGGGCTGTGCGTGATCGTGCCGCAGACCTTCGCCGCGGCGGGACGCTTGTTCCCGGGGGCGTCCGACACGGCCGTCGCGCGGCTCAACATCTTCAACTACGTAGGCTTCCTGATCGGGTCTCCGCTCGTCGGGGCGATCGGCGACGCCTGGAGCTACCGGGGCGCGATGTTGGTGCCGATGGCGCTGGTCCTGGTGACGCTCTTCCAAGCCCGCTCATTCGGTTCCGAGGGCGCCCGATACGGTGTGCGGCATGAGCGGCGAGCCGGTGACCGGGCTGTTGATGTGGGACGAGGCGGTAACGAGGTATGACTTCGGACCGAGCCATCCGATGGACCCGGTGCGCCTGGCGCTGACCATGGGCCTGGTCCGCGCCTTCGGGCTGGACCGGGAGATGGAGGTACGGGCGGCGCCCGCGGCCGGGGACTCGACGCTGCGGCTCGTCCATCGGGAGGACTATGTCGCGGCGGTGCGCGAGGTGTCCGCAGACCCGGGGGTCGCGGACGGTTCGTACGGGCTGGGGACCCTGGACGATCCGGCCTTCCACGGGATGCACGAGGCGTCCGCGCTGATCGCCGGGCAGTCCGTGGCGGGTGCGGAGGCGCTCTGGCACGGTGAGGCCGAGCACGCCGTGAACTTCGCCGGCGGGCTGCACCACGCGATGCCGGGCGGGGCGGCCGGCTTCTGCGTCTACAACGACGCTTCGCTCGCGGTGGCGCGGTTGCTGGAGCTGGGGGCCGAGCGGGTCGCCTATGTGGACGTGGACGTGCACCACGGGGACGGCGTGCAGGCGGCCTTCTGGGACGACCCGCGGGTGCTGACCATCTCGATGCACGAGCACCCGCGGACGCTGTTCCCGCAGACCGGCTGGCCCGAGGAGACCGGCGGCCCGGGGGCGGAGGGCTCGGCGGTGAACATCGCGCTGCCCGCGGGGACCGGGGACGCGGGCTGGCTGCGGGCCTTCCACGCGGTCGTGCCGGAGCTGCTGGCGGACTTCCGGCCGCAGGTGCTGGTGACCCAGCACGGGGCCGATACGCACTTCGAGGACCCCCTCGCCCACCTGGCGGTCTCGCTGGACGCCCAGCGGGCCGTCCAGGAGGCCTGTCACCGGCTCGCGCACGAGCACGCGGGCGGGCGGTGGCTGGCGCTGGGCGGGGGCGGGTACGCGGTGGTGGACGTCGTCCCGCGGTCGTGGACGCATCTGGTGGGGATCGCCGCGCACCGGCCGGTGGATCCCGAGACGGCGGTGCCCGCCTCGTGGCGGGACGAGGTGTACGCACGGACGCGACAGTTGGCGCCGGCCCGGATGACGGACGGGCGGACCCCGTCGTGGCCGGATTGGGACGCGGGCTACGACCCGGCGGACCGGACGGACCAGGCCGTTCTGGCGACGCGCAGGGCGGTGTTCCCGCTGCGCGGCATGCTGACCTGAGCGCGCGGTGCCGGCCTGCCGCATCGTTACGCCAACTGTGGGGCTGTTGGGTGGAATTGATGACCCGCCAGAGGGGTTGGGGCAGCATCGGAGGGTGTTGAGCACCGGTGCGCTGCGTGCGCATCTGCTGGCCGCCCGGTTGGCCGGGCCCGTCGCCACGTCGCGGGAGGAGAGCCTGCGCAGTTACCGGCTGTTCGCGGCGCGGGATCCGCGGGTGATGCTGGGGCTGGATCC
Organism: Streptomyces sp. NPDC091682; assembly: GCF_044756625.1. Taxonomy (NCBI): domain Bacteria; kingdom Bacillati; phylum Actinomycetota; class Actinomycetes; order Kitasatosporales; family Streptomycetaceae; genus Streptomyces; species Streptomyces sp. NPDC091682. The sequence goes on from NZ_JBIVTH010000013.1 coordinate 3,535, forward strand.
GGAGTGGGCGTGGGGCGAGGGTGATCTGCTGAGGCTGATGGCGGACAAGTGCGGGGTCTCGGCGGATCCGGCGCACGTCAGCGGGCCGGACGTGATCGATCCGGAGCGGACGGTGGCCGCACTGGAGGCGTTCGCGGGACGGCTGTGCGAGGCGGCGAGGGCGCGGTCGCCGGTGCTGTTCGGGACGGGCCATCCACACCGACTCCTGGGTTTCTACGCCGGTTTGGCGGAGGCGCTGTCGGCGGCGGGATGTGTTGTCCTCACCCCGGCGCAGGGGGTGAGTGTCGACATGGCGACGCGGTTCGGCGTACGCACGCACAGCATCGAATACGTACGGGGGGTCGCACTGGTGCGGGAACCCGGCGTGCGGGTGCCGGGGAGTGCGACCGGCGTGCACACCCATTCGCCGCTGCCGGTTCGGGTGGCGCTGGGGGCCCTCGCGGAGGCCGGCGGGCCGCTGCCGGAGCTGGTGGTGGGGGACCACGGGTGGGTCTGCGGTGCAGGTCAGCTCGGTGTGGAGGCCATCGGGTTGGCGGATACGGATGATCCCGCGCTGTTCGTCGGGGAGGCCGAGGGGCGGGTCTCGGTGGCCGTTCCACTTGATGACGCGGTGCGAGCGGACTACTACCGACCGCTCGCGCGGTACGTGCTCGGCCGCGCGAGTCTGACGGGACGGCAGGAGTGGCCGTAGCTCCTCTTCCCCACTCGTATCACGCGCCCCTACTCTGGGGAGTGAGCGTGCGACGACGAGGAGTAACCGGAGGGGAAGCCGGTGCCCGTCATGCGCGGAAGGTCAAGGTGTGTCATGGCTGCTGGCGAGAGGCCTCTCAGTGAGGTTCAGTTCCTGACCGTGGCGGAGGTCGCCTCGGTGATGCGAGTGTCGAAGATGACCGTGTACCGGCTGGTGCACAACGGTCATCTGCCCGCAATCCGGGTGGGCCGGTCCTTCCGGGTCCCCGAGAACGCGGTCCACGAGTACCTCCGAGAGTCCTACGTGGGGGTGGAGTCGGCCTGAGACTGAGGCTCGGGACGCCCCTGGCTACGACGCGGAAGCGCTCGGATTACAAGCTCAGAGCTCGGGCGGGTAGGCTAGGCCGACGTAGGTCGTGTGGGCCCAGACGCCCCGCACCAGTGAAGAGAAGTGAGCGAGGGTAGTCGTGGGCTCTGTTATCAAGAAGCGGCGCAAGCGGATGGCTAAGAAGAAGCACCGCAAGCTGCTCAAGCGCACCCGCGTCCAGCGCCGTAACAAGAAGTAAACGGCAGCTGTACGTGTTCTCCGCAGCCCCTCCACCATTCTTGGTGGAGGGGCTGCGGTGCAGCCGGGGGACTTCTCGAGGGAGGCGCTGAGCTCGTGGGGAAGGTCGTACTCGTCACCGGGGCTGCCCGGCAGTTGGGCGGCCGCTTCGTGCGCCGGATCCAGCGCGATCCGGACGTCGAGCGGGTGATCGCGGTGGACGCCGTGACGCCGCCGCACCGGCTCGGATCGGCGGAGTTCGTCCGTACGGACATCAGACAGTCGGCGATCGCCAGAGTGCTGGCCGAGCACGCCGTGGACACGGTGGTCCATCTGGCGGTCACCGGAGGAAGCGCGGGAACGGGCGGTGCGCACAGCACCGTCAAGGAAACCAACGTCATCGGCACCATGCAGCTCCTCGGAGCCTGCCAGAAGTCGCCGACGGTACGACGGCTCGTGGTGAAGTCCAGCACCAGCGTGTACGGCGGAACCCCCCGGGACCCGGCCGTGTTCACCGAGACCACGGAGCCGAAGTCCCTGCCGGCGGGCGGCTTCGCCAAGGACGCCGCCGAGGTCGAGGGGTACGTACGGGGCTTCGCGCGCAGGCGGCCGGACGTCGCCGTGTGCGTCCTGCGGTTCGCGAACATCTTGGGGCCCTTCGCGGACTCGGCGCTCGCCGAGTACTTTTCGATCCCGGTGATGCCGACCGTGCTGGGGTACGACCCGCGGCTGCAGTTCGTGCACGAGGACGACGTCCTCGAAGTGCTGCGGCTGGCCGCGGGGGAGCCCAGGCGCGGGACCTTGAACAGCGGGACGTTCAACATCGCGGGTGACGGCGTGCTGCTGCTGTCGCAGTGCTCGCGGCGGCTCGGGCGGCCCACGCTGCCGCTGCTGTTGCCCGCGTTGAACTGGGTGGGCGCCGCGCTGCGGGCGGTCGGGGCCAGTGACTTCTCGCCCGAGCAGATAAGGCTGCTCACCCATGGCCGGGTCGTGGAGACCGCGCAGATGCGCGAGGTCCTCGGCTTCGAGCCGCTCTACACGACCGCGGAGACCTTCGCGGACTTCGCGCGGAGCCGGGGGACCGGGCTGCTGCCGCCGGAGCGGGTCGGACGGGTCGTGGATCGGGTGGCGGCCATGCTGGATGCAGACGGGCTCAAGGACGACGCCTACGCGGTTGAAGGAGCGAAGCGATAGTGGCGGACGCCAAGGTCATTCCGTTCGACGAGGACCGGCCGCGGCGGCGGATCCCCCGCCGTGTGCGGGCGGTGCCCGCTGCCGAGCCGGTGGTGGAGCCCCCGGCGGCTCCCGAGCCGGCGCCGGCCGCGGTGCCCGGCGACAGCTGGGACCGGCGGATCGCCGGCGGGCTGGCGTTCCTGCGGCGGCGGGTCACCGGCGACTACGAGGTCGACGACTTCGGCTACGACAAGGAGCTGACGGACCAGGTCCTGATGTCCTTGATGCGGCCGCTGTACGACAAGTACTTCCGCGTCGAGGTCAAGGGCATCGAGAACATCCCGGCGGAGGGCGGCGCGCTGATCGTGGCGAACCACTCCGGGACGCTGCCGCTGGACGGGCTGATGCTGCAGGTCGCCGTGCACGACCACCACCCGGCGGAGCGGCACCTGCGGCTGTTGGCGGCGGACCTGGTGTTCATGCTGCCGGTGGTCAACGAGCTGGCCCGCAAGGCGGGGCACACCCTGGCGTGCGCGGAGGACGCGCAGCGGCTGCTGGAGGCCGGAGAGCTGGTCGGTGTGATGCCGGAGGGCTTCAAGGGGATAGGGAAACCGTTCGGGGACCGGTACAAGTTGCAGCGGTTCGGGCGCGGCGGTTTCGTGTCGACGGCGCTGCGGGCGGGGACGCCGATCGTGCCGTGCTCGATCGTGGGGGCGGAGGAGATCTATCCCATGGTCGGCAACGCGAAGACGCTGGCACGGCTGCTGGGGGTCCCGTACTTCCCGATCACGCCGACCTTCCCGTGGCTGGGGCCGCTGGGCGCGGTGCCGTTGCCGACGAAGTGGACGATCCAGTTCGGGGAGCCGATCCCGACGGACGGGTACGCCGCGGAGGCGGCGGAGGACCCGATGTTGATGTTCAACCTGACGGACCAGGTGCGGGAGCAGATCCAGCACACGCTCTACAAGCTGCTGGTCCAGCGGCGGTCCGTGTTCTTCTGACGCGCTGTCGGCGGAAGGCCGAACGGCGGCAGGGTCGAAGGACCGGTGGCGCAGGGGAAAGGGCGGGGCTGCCTCGGCAGCCCCGCCCTTCCTGTTACTCGGCGTCCTCCGCGCCCAAGCCCAGGCCCGGGAGGAGCCCCGGGAGCAGGGGCGGGATGGTGATGTCCGGCTTCGGGGTCTCCGACGTGCCCGAGGGGGGCGGGGCCGACTGTCCCGCGGGCGGGTTGAGCAGGTCGCCCGTGCCGCCCAGGAGGCCGCCGGCGGGCGGCCGGGAGCTGCCCGAGGGGGACGGCGCCGCGGGGCTGCCGGACGGCGTGCTGCCGGCCGCCGGGGCGGACGGATGGGTGCCGCTCGGGGTGCCCGGCTTGGCGGACGAGCCGGGGGTGCCCCCGGTGCTGCGGGTCTTCTCCGGTGCCTTGGGGAGCAGGCTCTGCAGCGGCGCCACGTCTTGGTCTATGGCCTGGAAGACCGACTCCACTTCACCGCCCACGTCCGTGAGCTGTGCCGGGAGCTTTTCGCGGAGCTTGCCCCACGCGTCGCGGTGGGAGCGGGAGAACGACGACAGCTTCTGGATCGGGCCGAGCGAGCCGTCCCGTTCGTACGCGGCCTGGAGGAGGCGGTGGCCTTCCTCCGCGTCGTGCTTCACGCCCGCCAGGGCGCGGCGGATCGCGCCCAGGGACTCGTGGTCCAGGTCGCCCAGCCGGCCCCGCTCCATCAGCCGACGGGCTTCCGACAGGCGGTTCGAGGCCTGGTCGAGATAGAGCTCGCCCCGGTCCGAGTCGTCGTCGGCCATCCCCAGCTTCAGGTCCTCCATGCCCCGCTTCACGGGGTAGAGGTGGTCACCGGGCAGGGCGTCGGTACTGGCAGCGGCCACTCCGCTGAAGGCTCCCGCGGCCACACCCACGGTGAGGCCGCCCGCTGCGATGCCCTTGGACCAGCGGGAGCGTGGCCGCAATTTCCGGAGCGGGGTCGCCCGGTGGGCGCCGCGGCCGGTCCGCTGTTCGGGCACCTGAGGGTCCGAGGCGGCACCGCCCCCGGCCCTCTCCTCCAGCACCATGGCCTCCATGGCTGCAATGAGCTGGGCTCGTTGCACCACTTTGACCTCGGGGTCCAGCACTGGGCGCGGCATTCTTTCGCCGAGCACGCTCGCCAGGTCCAACAGCCGGTCGTGGTCGGCAGGTTCGGCAGGTGCCTCGGACTGCTCGGCCGCCGAGTCCGGATCTGGAAGGTCGGATGGGGTCCGATCCTCCAGGGCCTGGGCGAAGGCGTTCGCCCGCCGGTGCGGGGTCACGTTCGCGATCACTGGCGGCACCTCCTCTCGTCATGACGATCGACTCCCCAAGGTGTCCGGAAGGTTGCCTTCCTTGAGCGCATCCACACTTTCGAGTGAGCGGCTTCGGGCGAGGCGTGTCCACAGGGAGCCTGCATTCCGCACAACGAGCGTCGCGGCACTTGGGTTACGGACGAAGGATGATCTGACCACAGCGTCATCGAGGGGTCACCGAATGTGAGGTTGTCTGGGGTCGGAGGGTCAGCGGGCGTCTTCGGGGAGGAGGCGTGCCAGGGTGCGCACCGCCCGGTACTGGAGCGTCTTGATGGCGCCCTCGTTCTTCCCCATCACCCGGGCCGTCTCGGCGACCGAGAGGCCCTGCAGGAAGCGCAGGGTCACGCACTCCTGCTGCTGCGGATTGAGCTTGCGCACGGCCTCCAGCAGGGCCGCGTTGGAGAGGGATTCGAGGACGGAGTCCTCGGGGCTGCGCTCGACCTCGTTCGCGTCGAGCATCTCGCCGGTGGTGACCTCCAGCCGGAACCGGCTGGACTTGAAGTGGTCCGCCACCAGGTTGCGGGCGATCGTCACGAGCCAGGCGCCGAAGTCGCGGCCCTGCCAGGTGAAGGTGGAGATCCGGCGCAGGGCGCGCAGGAACGTCTCGCTGGTGAGGTCCTCCGCGGTCGCCTTGCCGCCGACGCGGTAGTAGATGTACCGGTAGACCGTGTCGTTGTACTGGTCGTAGAGGCGACCGAAGGCCTCGGCCTCACCCGCCTGGGCGCGTTCGACCAGGTCCATCATGCGGGCCTGGTCGCTGTCCGCCGTGGGGCGGCGGTGGGTGGTCTGGGTGCCGGCGCCGGAGGCGTTCGAACTGCCGGCGGCGCGACCTCGTCTGCCCACCGTCGCGCCGCCGTCGGTCAGGGCATAGCAAGGACCGGCCGGGCCGAGGCCGGCAGGGACCGCGGCGGCGAAGGCGGGGGCGGCGTACGCGGTGGGGACGAAGCCGCGCAGGTGGTCGAGGACCGTTGCGCGCAGCTGAGCCAGGCCCGAGGCGTCAACCCCGACAGATGGGTACACGGGACTCCCAGAGGCAGAGCTTCCATCACGTGCAGTGCGGAACCGTTCACCCGTCGTGGCGACAGATGGCCGGTGGCATGCGTTTGAGGAGAATAACGCTTCGTACAGGCAGCACTACACCCAGTTGCTCAAATCACCGGTTCCGACACTTCTGTTGCGTGTCGAGGGCATATTCGGTCGCAGTTGGTGATCGATTCTTGATCGCTTGGATGCGCGGAATGGACGCTTCCAAGTGGTCCCGCGACCGAGTCGGGCATGCCGGAGTGCCGTGCCGGGGGCGCGGGTAGAGGGGTGCGAAGCTCCGGAGCGGAGTCGAGGCCCGGGCGGGCCCGGGGCTCTTGGGCCCCGGGCCTGGTGTTGTTACTTGCGGCGACGGTGCAGCGCGATGGCCGCGGCCGCGCCGCCCGCGATCGCGCCGACGCCGGCGGCTGCCGGGACGCCGACCTTCACGGCCTTGCGGCCGGTCCGATAGTCGCGCAGTCGCCAGTCGTTGGTGCGGGCATGCTTGCGCAGTTTTGTGTCGGGATTGATCGCGTACGGATGTCCGACCAGTGACAGCATCGGGATGTCGTTGTGTGAATCGCTGTAGGCGGCGCAGCGTTCGAGGTCGAGCCCCTCGGCGGCGGCCAGGGCGCGGACCGCCTCCGCCTTCGCGGGGCCGTGCAGCGGCTCGCCGACCAGGCGGCCGGTGTAGATCCCGTCGACGGACTCGGCGACGGTGCCCAGGGCCCCGGTCAGGCCGAGGCGGCGGGCGATGATCGTGGCCGTCTCCACGGGGGCGGCGGTGACCAGCCACACCTTCTGGCCGGCGTCGAGGTGGGCCTGCGCCAGGGCGCGGGTGCCCGGCCAGATCCGCTCGGCCATGTATTCGTCGTAGATCTCCTCGCCGATCGCCATCAGCTCGGAGACCTTGTGGCCCTTGACGATGGACAGCGCGCTGTCGCGGGCGTCCTGCATGTGCTCGGGATCCTCGACCCCGGCGAGCCGGAACCAGGCCTGCTGCCAGGCGAAGCGGGCGAGCTCGCGGCGCCGGAAGAACTCGCGCTTGTAGAGGCCGCGGCCGAAGTGGAAGATCGCGGCGCCCTGCATGACGGTGTTGTCGAGGTCGAAGAAGGCGGCGGCGAGATCGTCGCCGGCGACCGGGAAGACGGGTTCGTCCGGGGTCTGCTCCGGGCCCTCTTCGGCGAGGGCTTCCGGTTCCGTTTCCGGTTCCGTTCCGGGTTCGGTGAACGCTGGGGCCTCGGCCAGAGCGGTCTTGCGGGCGGCCTCGGCCGAGGCCTCGCCCGCCAGCACGCTGCGTGCAGTGGCGGAGCGTCGACGAGGGGGGAGCCATCCGAGAGCGGCCATGACGCGAGCATAGCCACTGTGTTCGGGAGTTCCCGAACCGATGGGATGCCGAGGTGTGAACTCTTCGAGGCGCTGCTGTTACGCGAGGGCGCGGGAGAATGGGTGGCATGAGCCCTTTGTTGCGCCGCAAAGAAAAGAAGAGTCCCGGGGAGCGGACGGTGACGCTCATCGGGAAGCCGGGGTGTCACCTGTGCGACGAGGCGGAGGAGGTGGTGGCGAAGGTGTGCGCCGAGACGGGTGCGCAGTGGGAGAAGAAGGACATCTCGCAGGACGAGGAGCTCTACCGGCTGCACTGGGAGCAGATTCCGGTCGTGCTCGTGGACGGCGAGCAGCACACCTTCTGGAGGGTGAACCCCGACCGGCTCCGGCGGGCGTTGGGGGCCTGACCTTCTTCCCGGTTACCATCATGGGCGATTTATGGGGTCTCGGGGGCGTATCTGTGAGGAGTGTGCACGGTTTTGCCCCCTTTCGGATTTGAACGGGTTCGACGTGCCGATGGTTCCGGCTTTACGTGCCGGAGTCGCGTGACCCCGGTCACTTTGGACGGACAAACCGGACACAATCTTTGTGCACGCGTTCACAAAGGCATAGCCTGCTGTCGACGGGGCGGTCCTGGGACAAGTGGCCGCCTGCAGCCCCGCTCATCCCGCAGGAGCATCGTGGCAACTGGCCGAACTCACCGACCGGCGACCCGCAGCCGAGGTATTCCCGAGGCCACTGTCGCCCGGCTTCCGCTGTACTTGCGTGCCCTCACCGCGCTCTCCGAGCGATCGGTGCCCACGGTGTCCTCCGAGGAGCTCGCGGCCGCCGCCGGAGTCAATTCCGCGAAACTGCGCAAGGACTTCTCGTACCTCGGTTCCTACGGGACCCGCGGCGTCGGCTACGACGTCGAGTACCTCGTCTACCAGATCTCCCGCGAGCTCGGCCTGACCCAGGACTGGCCGGTCGTCATCGTCGGCATCGGTAACCTCGGCGCCGCCCTCGCCAACTACGGCGGCTTCTCCGCGCGCGGCTTCCGCGTCGCGGCCCTCATCGACGCCGACCCGGCGATGGCCGGCAAGCCGGTCGCCGGCATGGCCGTGCAGCACACCGATGATCTGGAGAAGATCATCTCGGAGAACGGCGTCTCGATCGGCGTGATCGCGACGCCCGCGGGCGCGGCGCAGCAGGTCAGCGAGCGGCTGATCGCGGCGGGCGTGACCTCCATCCTGAACTTCGCGCCCACCGTGCTGTCCGTGCCCGAGGGCGTGGACGTGCGCAAGGTCGACCTCTCCATCGAGCTCCAGATCCTCGCCTTCCACGAGCAGCGCAAGGCCGGTGAGGAAGCGGCCGCCGCTGCCGCCGGCAGCTCCTCCGTGGGCGGCGCCGCACCTGCCGCGGCCGTGGTGCCGCCGGCCGGGCGGACCGCCGCCGAGCAGCGCAAGGGCGGGCCCGAGGGCGACGTGCCGGCGGTGATGCCGGCATGAGCCTGCTCGTCGTAGGGCTGAGCCACCGCAGCGCACCCGTGAGCGTGCTGGAGCGGGCCTCGCTGTCCGTGGACGCCAAGGTGAAGCTGCTGCACGACACCCTCGCCGCCGAACCGGCGACCGAGGCGACCGTGCTGGCCACCTGCAACCGGATCGAGCTGTACGCGGACGTGGACAAGTTCCACGCCGGCGTCGCCGAGCTGTCCACCCTGCTCGCGCAGCACAGCGGGGTCGGGCTGGAGGAGCTCACCCCGTACCTGTACGTGCACTACGAGGACCGGGCGGTGCACCACCTGTTCTCGGTGGCGTGCGGACTGGACTCGATGGTCGTGGGCGAGGGACAGATCCTCGGCCAGATCAAGGACGCGCTGGCGCTGGGGCAGGAGCTCCACACCGCCGGGCGGCTGATCAACGACCTGTTCCAGCAGGCGCTGCGGGTCGGCAAGCGGGCGCACTCCGAGACCGGGATCGACCGGGCCGGGCAGTCGCTGGTGACCTTCGGTCTGGAGCAGCTCGCCGTGAACGTGCCGGTGGGCGAGTGGGCCGCAGGCAAGCGGGCGCTGGTCATCGGCGCCGGGTCGATGTCCTCGCTGGCCGCGGCGACGCTGGCGCGGGTCGGGGTCGCCGAGATCGTCGTGGCGAACCGGACCGCCGACCGGGCGGAACGGCTCGCGGAGATTCTGGTTGCCTCGGGCACCGGGGTCGCGGCGGTGGCCGTGCCGATGGCTCGGGTGGCCGATGAGCTGACACGAGTCGACGTGGTCGTGTCCTGCACCGGCGCCACCGGGCTCGTGCTGACCGCCGACGACGTTCTCGCCGCCGTCTCCTGGGGCTCCGCCCCGGACCCCGCGCCCCAAACTTCCCCGGCTACCGCTGGGAAGGGCCCCCTGGCGGGGCTGGATGCGGCGCCGGCGGGGCCGGGGTTGGCGGGGCAGGACGCCGAGGTGCTGGCACGGCTGGTTGCCGCGGCCCGGGCCGGAGGCCGGATCGCCGATGCCGGAGCCGTGCGGGCCATGCCCGGGAACGCCGAGGCCGACGGGTGCCCCGTCGGCCCGGACGGCCGCTCCGCGCTGACCGGGGTCGACGCCAACTCCCTCGAACTGCACGGGACCTGGGCCGACCAGGGCGAGGCCGCCGCACAGCGACAGCCCCGCAGGAGCACCCGTACGCAGTCCCACGCCACCGACGTCCGGCTCGCGCTGCTCGACCTGGCCATGCCCAGGGACATCGACGCGGCCGTGCACCGGATCCCGGGCGTCCGGCTCGTGGACATCGAATCCCTCGCCGAGGCGTCCGCCGACGCCCCGATGGCGACCGACGTCGACGCCGTACGCGGGATCGTCGCCCAGGAGGTCGCCGCCTTCGGCGCGGCACAGCGGGCCGCCCACATCACGCCCACCGTCGTCGCCCTGCGCGCCATGGCGGCCGAGGTCGTGGCCATGGAAGTGGCCCGCCTCGACGGACGGCTCCCCGACCTCGACGAACGGCAGCGTGCCGAGGTAACCCAGACCGTGCGCCGCGTCGTGGACAAGCTCCTCCACGCGCCGACCGTGCGCGTCAAGCAGCTCGCCAGCGAGCCCGGCGGCGCCGGGTACGCCGACGCACTGCGCGAACTCTTCGACCTCGACCCTCAGACGGTTGCTTCCGTCAGCCGGGCGGACGCGGCCGATCCGATGAACGACGACGACCCAGGACGGGCATCATGAACACACGTCCCGACCAGCCGCTGCGGCTCGGTACGCGGCGGAGCAAGCTGGCCATGTCCCAGTCGGGGCACGTCGCCGACGCGGTACGGGCCGTCACCGGCCGGGCCGTCGAGCTCGTGGAGATCACGACCTACGGCGACGTCTCGCGCGAGCACCTCTCGCAGATCGGCGGGACGGGCGTCTTCGTCACGGCCCTGCGCGACGCGCTGCTGCGCGGCGAGGTCGACTTCGCCGTGCACTCGCTGAAGGACCTGCCGACCGCGCAGCCCGACGACCTCGTGATCGCGGCCATGCCGCGCCGCGAGGACCCGCGGGACGCGCTCGTCGCCCGGGACGGTCTGACCTTCGAGCAGCTGCCCGAAGGTGCCCGCATAGGTACCGGCTCGACCCGGCGCACCGCCCAGCTCAACCACCTGGCGCTGGCGCTCGGCAAGCGGATCGAGACGGTGCCCATCCGCGGCAACGTCGACACCCGGATCGGCTTCGTCCACGACGGCGAGCTCGACGCCGTCGTCCTGGCCGCCGCCGGTCTGAACCGGATCGGCCGCGGCGGGGAAGCGACCGACCTGCTGTCCGTCGACAGCGTCCTGCCGGCTCCCGGCCAGGGCGCCCTGGCCGTGGAGTGCCTCGCGTCCGACACGGACCTCATCGCCGCGCTCGGTCAACTCGACGACCCGCACACCCGGGCCGCCGTGACCGCCGAGCGTTCCCTGCTCGCCACCCTGGAGGCAGGCTGCAGCGCACCCGTGGGCGCGTTCGCCGACCTGTTGGCCGACGGGGAGATTGTCAATGAAATGCGCCTGCGCGGCGTCGTCGGAACCCTCGACGGCACGACGCTGGTGCAGCTGTCCACCACCGGTCCCGTGCCCCAGTCGTACGACGAGGCCATGGCGCTCGGCCGCGAACTCGCGGACGAGATGCTGGCCAAGGGCGCGGCCGGTCTGATGGGGGAGCGATCGCTTTGAACCCCTCAATTCCGACCACCTCCGCCTATCCGGCCGTCGCCGCCCACGGACGCGTCACCTTCCTCGGTGCCGGCCCGGGCGACCCGGGTCTGCTGACGCTGCGCGCCGTCGAGGCGCTCGCCGCCGCGGACGTACTGATCGCGGAGCCCGAGGTGCTCGAGGTCGTGCGGACTCATGCGCGGGCGAACGTCGACACGCCGCAGCTGACGATTGCTGATGAAGTGTCAGCAGCCGCCGGGGTCCCGGTGATCCGGGACGCGGCCAATCTTGTCATGGAGGCCGCACGCTCCGGCAGGCGGGTCGTGCGTGCCGTCACGGGCGACCCCGGGCTCGACGGCAACGCCGCCGAGGAGATGCTCGTCTGCGCCACCGCCGGCATCCCCTTCGAGGTGGTGCCGGGTGTTGCGACCGCGGTGGGCGTGCCCGCGTACGCCGGTGTCCCGCTGCGCGACAAGCAGGGCGCGGACGTGCGGTTCGTCGACGCGAAGACCGCCTCGGCGCGCTGCTGGAGCGAGGTGGGCGCGAGCGACGGCATCCTCGTCGTGTCCGCGACGCTGGAGACCGTCCCGGCGGCCGCCGCCGAGCTGGTGAGCGCCGGGCGCAAGCCCGACACCCCGCTGACCGTGACCGTCGCCGGTACCACCACGCGGCAGCGGACCTGGTGCGCGACGCTGGGCACCATCGCCCAGGTGTTCAAGCAGGGCAAGGTGCTCCCCTCGCCCGAGGGCGCCCGCCCCGTCATAGCCGTGGTCGGTGAGCACAGCGCCGCCACGCGGCGCGAGGACCTGTCCTGGTTCGAGTCGAAGCCGCTGTTCGGCTGGCGGGTCCTCGTACCGCGCACCAAGGAGCAGGCCGCTTCGCTCTCCGACCAGCTGCGTTCGTACGGCGCGGTGCCCCACGAGGTGCCGACCATCGCCGTGGAACCCCCGCGCACCCCGCAGCAGATGGAGCGCGCGGTGAAGGGCCTGGTGACGGGCCGCTACGAGTGGATCGCCTTCACCTCGGTCAACGCCGTGAAGGCCGTCCGCGAGAAGTTCGAGGAGTACGGTCTCGACGCGCGCGCCTTCGCGGGCATCAAGGTCGCCGCGGTGGGCGAGCAGACCGCCGCAGCCCTCGTCGAGTTCGGCGTGAAGCCGGACCTGGTGCCCAGCGGTGAGCAGTCCGCGGCCGGACTGCTGGAGGACTGGCCGCCGTACGACCCGGTCTTCGACCCGATCGACCGGGTGTTCCTGCCGCGCGCCGACATCGCGACCGAGACGCTGGTCGCCGGGCTGATCGAGCTCGGGTGGGAGGTCGACGACGTCACCGCCTACCGGACGGTCCGCGCGTCGCCGCCGCCGGCGGACACGCGCGAGGCGATCAAGGGCGGCGGCTTCGACGCCGTTCTCTTCACGTCCTCGTCCACGGTCCGCAACCTGGTCGGGATCGCCGGGAAGCCGCACAACGTGACCGTCATCGCCTGTATCGGGCCGGCGACGGCCAAGACGGCGGAGGAGCACGGGCTGCGCGTGGACGTACTGTCCCCGGAGCCGTCGGTGTCGAAGCTGGCGGAGGCCCTCGCCGAGTACGGTGCGGCGCGCCGCGAGGCGGCCAAGGAGGCCGGCGAGACGGTGTTCCGGCCGAGCGAGCGACGGCCGGGGGCGCGGCGGCGTCGTACGACGTGAGCGGATTAAGGGCCGGACACGGTCTGGAGAACGGACGGAATCCGGTTGTCGGCCCTCCCCCGTCCCGGCGAGGATCACCGCCGGGACGGGGGAGGACTCATGACGGAGCTGGACGCCCGGCTGGCGGATGCCGTGGCGGCGGGGGACGCGGAGACGGTCCGCGCCCTGCTGGGGGAGGGCGCGGACCCGGACGCGCCGGGCGGGGACGGGCTGCCGGTGCTGTGCGCGGCGGTCGCGGCGTACGCGTCCGCGGCGGCGGGGGCACTGGTCGAGGGCGGCGCGGACCCGGACCGGGTCCTGCCGGACGGGACGACCCCGCTGCTGCGGGCCGTCGAGGGAGGTTCCCCGGCGGTGTGGGAGGCGGTACGCGGCCCCGCGCCGGTGCGGGAACCCGAGCGGCTGCTCGCCGCTGCCCGGCGGTGGTACGAGGCCGGCGCGGAGGCGGAACTGCGGCGGCTGGCGGGGGCGGACGGACCGGCACGGACCGGGATCGTGCGGGACGGGGAGTCCGACCGGATCCGGGAGATCACCCTCGGCGGGCGGACCGTACGGGACGGGCACGGCGCGATCATGACCGTCCTGGAACGGGATCTCCGGATCCTGCCGCCGGTCGGGGAACTGGTGGCCCGGGCCGTACGGCAGGCCGACGCGTGCGGGGACGAGGAGCACGTAGACCGGTCCGCGGCCCGCTGGACCCTCCTGTCGCGGCGGGGCGCCGGAACCTGGCGTGCGGTGGTGGACTTCCACCGGCACCCCTCACCCGCGTACCGGGCCTTCGTCGCCGACTTCCTGAGCCTGGGCGCGCCGATGGCCGGATCGCCCCCGCACCACCGCTGGTACGAGAAGGAGATCGCCGAACTGCTCCCCGGCTGGGCGGCGGTGGAACCGGACGGCGGGGTGCTGGCGGCGGTGCTCCGCCTGCTGAGCGAGGCGTGCCACCCGCGGGCGCGGGGGTTCGGCCTGCGGTACGCCGGACACCCGGACCCCGGGGTGCGCTGCCAGGTGGCGCGCATGTTCGAGGTGCCGGGGGACCCGGAGACGGCACGGGTGGTGCGCGGCCTCGGCCGGGACCCGGACGGCGAGGTGCGGTCGTGGGCGGCGGAGGTGCTCGACTGCGATGTGGCGGAGGACCGCGAGGTGCTGCTCGCCCTGCTCCGGGACGAGAGCTCGCTGGTGCGGGTGCGGGCCGCGTACTCCGTGAGGTCGGGACGCGACCGCTCGCCGGCCGTCACCGCGGCGCTGGTGGAGCTCCTCGACGCCGACGAGCAGGACGAACGGCTCATGGCCGCCTACGCGCTGGCCTGCCGGGACCACCCGGGCACGCCGGAGGCGTACGAGAAGGTGGGCCCGCTGGGCCCGGAGCTCGCCGGAGACCACCGGGTCGACGGGCTGTGGCGGTGGAGGTACCGCAACCGTCCCGTCGGGTGAACGCGAGGTCCGGGGCGTCGGACCGGGGGGTCCGGACGCGGATCCGGCCGGCGGGCGACCGGTCCGTCAGGCGGACCGTCGGGCGGTCCGTCAGGTGGGGTTCGCGCTGCGGAACGCGCGGCGGTAGCTGTCGGGCGGGACGCCGACGACCCGCTTGAACTGGCGGCGCAGCGTCGTCGCCGTACCCATGCCGGTGGCGACGGCGACCGCCTCGATCGTCTCGTCGGTGGCCTCCAGCAGCTCCTGTGCGCGCCGTACGCGCTGGGTCAGCAGCCATTGCAGCGGGGTCTGGCCGGTGACCGCCCGGAACTGCCGTCCCAGGTGGCGCGGGCTCGTACTGACCCGGCGCGCCATGTCGGTGACGGTCAGCGGCCGGTCGAGGCGTTGCTGGGCCCAGGCGAGCAGTCCGGCGAGCTGGTGGTCGCCGCCCGTGACCTGCACCGGGGTGGCCACGAACTGGGCCTGGCCGCCCGGCCGGTGCGGCGCCATGACGAGGCGGCGGGCGACGGCGTTGGCGACGGCGGCGCCGTGGTCGAGGTGGATCAGGTGCAGGCACAGGTCCACGGCGGCGGCCTTGCCCGCGGCCGTGAGCACGCTGCCGTTGTCCGTGTAGAGCACGTCCGCGTCGACCTCGGCCAGCGGATGGCGTGCGCCCAGCTCAGCGGCGTGCGCCCAGTGGGTGGTGGCCCGCCGCCCGTCGAGCAGGCCCGCGGCGCCGAGCACGAAGGCCCCGGTGCACAGCGAGGCGACCCGGGCACCCGCCGCGTGGGCGGCGCGCACGGCGTCGACCAGTTCGGGCGGCGGCGGCTCGTCCACGTCGGCGCAGGCGGGCACGATCACGGTGTCGGCCCGGACCAGGCGCTCCAGGCCGTGGTCGGGCTCGACGGTGAACGGGCCGACGCGCACCGGGCCGGGGCCGCAGAGCAGTACGTCGTACCAGCCCTGCGGGGCGTCGGGCGGGGGATTGCCGAAGATCTCGTGTGCCACCGCCAGCTCGAAGTGCAGCAGGTGACCGGCGGCCGCCAGGGCGACAGTGGGCATGTCCGAAAGTGTATGGGTGATGTCGTTCCGGACCATCACGTTCGGGCCCGGCCCGCGCCGAGACTGAGTGCATCGAGCCGCACAGGGCACACGGGACGGGGAGAGCGATGAGCACGGTGGGTACGGCGGGAACGGCCGGCGAGACGCGTACGGCGGGGCCGGTGGTGGTGTACGGGGCGACCGGGCACACCGGTCGTTTCATCGTCGCCGAGCTGCGCAGGCGCGGCATCGCCACCGTCGTCTCCGGCCGCGACGGAGCCCGGCTGGAGGAGCTGGCGGCCGAGGACGCGGACCTGCTGGTCCGCCCGGCCGCCGTGGACGACCCGGCTTCCCTGGACCGCGCCCTCGCCGGAGCCGCGGCCGTCGTCAACGCCGCCGGACCGTTCGCGGTGACGGGCGGCCCCGTCGTCGAGGCGGCCCTGCGCGCGGGGATCCCCTACGTCGACGTCGCGGCGGAGATCGAGGCGAACGCGGCGATGTTCGCCGACCACACGGAAGCGGCCCGCACGGCGGAGGTCCCCGTGGTGCCGGCCATGGCCTTCTACGGGGGCCTGGGCGACCTGCTGGTCGGCGCGGCGATGGGCGAGTGGACCGCGGCGGACGAAGTGCACGTCGCCTACGGGCTGAGCAGCTGGCAGCCCACGGCGGGCACCAGGAAGGCCGGCGAGGTGTCCCACGAGCGCCGCGGGGGCCGCCGAGTGAGGTTCACGGACGGCGCCCTGCAGTACCACGACGACCAGCTGTCGCAGCGGGACTGGGTCTTCCCGGAGCCGCTCGGCCGGCGGACGGTGATCGCGGAGTTCACCATGGCCGACGTCGTCACCGTGCCCAGCCACGTGGCCGTGCCCGAGGTGCGCACGTACATGGCGGTGGAGGCAGCGCGGGACCTGGCCGGAGCGGACACGCCGGCGCCGGAGGCGGTCGACGACCTCGGACGGTCGGACCAGACCTTCGTCGTCGACGTCCTGGTCCGCGCGGGCGGCGTCGAACGCCGTGCCACCGCCCACGGCCAGGACATCTACGCGGTCACCGCGCCCCTGGCGGTGGAGGCCGTCGAGCGCATCCTGGCGGGGCGCACCCGGACGACGGGCGTGGCCTCGGCCGCGGCGATGTTCGACGCACCGGACTTCCTGCGGGCGCTGGCGCCGTACCTGACGGTCGAGGTCCCGCAGTGACCGACGGCCGGCCGGGAGCCGGGCGGGGCCCGGGAGCGGGGAGTCCGGGCCCTACCCTTGTCCGGACTGCTGTCGATGCTCGAAGAGGCGACTGAAGATGAGCGCGTACGGATCCTTCCCCGGTTCGCGGCCCCGCCGGCTGCGCACCACCCCGGCGATGCGACGGATGGTCGCGGAGAACCGGCTGCACCCCTCGGACCTGATCCTCCCGGCGTTCGTCCGGGAGGGCATCAGCGAGCCCCTGGCGATCTCCGCGATGCCGGGCGTCGTGCAGCACACCCGGGACACGCTGCGGAAGGCCGCCGTCGAGGCGGTCGAGGCGGGGGTCTCCGGGATCATGCTGTTCGGTGTCCCGGCCGACGAGAACAAGGACGCGCTGGGCACGGCGGGCACCGAGCCGGACGGGATCCTCCAAGTCGCGATCCGCGATGTGAAGGCCGAGGTCGGGGACGACCTGGTGATCATGTCGGACCTGTGCCTGGACGAGTACACCGACCACGGCCACTGCGGCGTGCTGGACGAGCACGGGCGGGTCGACAACGACGCGACGCTGGAACGCTACGCCGAGATGGCGCAGGTCCAGGCCGACGCGGGCGTCCACGTGGTCGGGCCGAGCGGGATGATGGACGGACAGGTCGGCGTCATCCGGGACGCGCTGGACGAGACCGGGCACGAGGACGTCTCGATCCTCGCCTACACGGCGAAGTACTCCTCCGCCTTCTACGGTCCCTTCCGCGAGGCCGTCGCCTCCTCGCTGCAGGGCGACCGCAAGACGTACCAGCAGGACCCGGCGAACGCCCGGGAGTCCCTGCGGGAGCTCGCCCTCGACCTGGAGGAGGGCGCGGACATGGTGATGGTCAAGCCGGCCGGCCCCTACCTCGACATCCTGCACCGGGTCGCGCAGGCGGTGGACGTTCCGGTGGCGGCGTACCAGATCAGCGGCGAGTACGCGATGGTCGAGGCGGCGGCGGAGAAGGGCTGGATCGAGCGCGACCGCGCCATCCTGGAGACCCTGCTGGGCATTAAGCGGGCGGGTGCCGACACGATCCTCACCTACTGGGCGACCGAGGTCGCGGGCTGGCTGCGAGAGACCCGCTGACGGTCCGGTCCGCACCTACGGCCAGTCGACGAGGCCGTGGAAGACGATGAAGTCGAAGACGACGGCGGCCGGAGCGGTCACCGCGCACCACACCCTGGCGGCGGCGTAGCGCCGCTGCCAGGGCAGCCCCCACGCGGCGACCAGCACGACCAGCACCAGCAGCAGGCCGAACCCGAAGACGGGGAAGGCGACGTCGTACGAGGCGTCGAACCGGTCGCTCGCCGCATCGCCGCAGGAGTCGCAGGCCATCGGGGACAGCCCGACGAAGAAGAACGCGACGGCGGCCGCCGGCAGCGTCAGCAGGGTGGAGACGAGCGGCGCGACGAACGCGCGGGGGTGGCGGGCGGCGGTGTCCGGAGTCAGGGGCATGGCTTCAGTGAACTCCGCCGGATGATCGCGAACATGAGTGCGCGTACTCATGTGCGCGGCCCGGAGGACTGCCAATTTCGTAGGTGTACGTGCGCACTCGGCACGTCGGTATCAAGGGGGGCGACATCCAAGGGGGCGATCTGTCGATCGACCGGGCGTCCTGGGAGGCGGCGGTCCGGCACCTCTACGAGGACGCGTTCACGTTCAGCGCCACCGGTCCGCGCGAGCACGAGGACTGGCGGACCGACGTGCTCGCCGTCATGGAACGCGCCGTCCCCGACCCGCGTGGCTGGGTCGGGCTCGACGACACCGCGGACGAGCGCACGACGGAAGTGCCCGCCTTTCCCTTCCGCCCGCCCCACGGGGCCGATCCCCGGCGTCGGCTCACCCCGGCCGACGTCGGGGAACGGTTGCACGAGATCGACCGTGCGAGCGCCGAGAACCTCCTCCTCGCACTCACCGACGGCGGCTGCACCCTCCGGAACCTCGAACGGTTCACCGAGGGCTTCGACGAGCTGCAGGACACAGCCCGCACCGTCCTCGCCCGCTACGGGCACACGTTCGCGTGCTACACCAACGTCACCGTCGGTGCGGGCCGGAACGGCACGCTGGACTTCGGGGCGTCCCACTGGGGCTATGCCCCGATGACCTTCTACTGGGAGGACGCCGGCCTGGTCATCGTCTCCGACACCGAGGTCGGGCTGTTCTGGACCTTCGACTGCTGAGGTCGTTCAACGCGGTCAGCCGGCCCCCGCAGTGCTCGGCCGTCCCCGCTCGCGCCGGAACGGGCGCGGGCGCACCCTGGAGGGAAGGGTGACCCCCTGGAGGTGATGCACCATGGCCACGCTCGTCGGGTGGCATGTGGAGCTCGAATTCACCGAGGAGGGCCACCGCACCAGTGCGGCGGCCCTGGTCAGGCTCGGGGACGGCTCCGAGATCAAGGCGCGAGGCTATGCCTTGCGTCACCCCTCCGACCCGGAGCAGTTGAGGGTCGGGGAAGAGATCGCGGGCGCTCGCGCGCTCATGGATCTCGCTTCGCAGATGCTGCAGAAGGCCCACTCGGAGATCGACGAGGCAACGGGCCGTACTTCCTACCCGCTCAACCGCTGAGCTGAGCGGCAGGTTCACAGGCCCGCTGAGGGGCTCCGAACAGGGGCCCCTCAGCGGGTCCTGCTGCGGAACAGAACCGCCGCCAGGGCCATGGCCGCGGCCGTGATGCCCGCGCACCAGGTCAGGGCCACCCAGGGCGCACTGCCCGCGGGCTGCGCCAGGAGCAGTGCGCGCAGGGATTCGATCACCGGGGTCAGCGGCTGGTGGTCGGCGAAGCCGTGGAGCCAGCCGGGCATGGTCCCGATGGGGACGAAGGCGCTGGACGGGTACGGCAGGAACATCATCAGGAAGGTGAAACCGCCCGCCGCCTCGGGGGACTTGGCGAGCAGCCCGAGTGCGGCGGCCAGCCACGAGATCGCCGTGATGTACGTCAACAGCAGGCCGGCCGCGGCGAGGACGGCGGCCGGGCCCGCCTGGGGTCGGAAGCCGATCGCGACGGCGACGGCGAGGACCAGGGTGGTGGAGATCAGGTTGCGCACCACCGAGGCCGCCACGTGCCCGGCGAGGATCGGGATGCCGCCGACATCGAGGGAGCGGAAGCGGTCGACGACGCCGTCCCTCATGTCCTCGGAAACGCTGACGGCGGTGGAGGCCGCCCCGAAGCCGGCACAGAGCAGCATGGCGCCGGGCACCACGTACGTGACGTACGCCGTGCCGGTGTCGATGGCCCCGCCGAAGAAGTAGACGAAGATCAGCATCAGCATGACGGGCAGCATCAGGGCGGCGATCAGCGCGTCGGGCCGCCGGCTGCTGATGCGGAGGCTGCGGCCGGCCAGGGTGAAGGCGTTCACGGGTACGGCGGTCATCGGTCGGCTCCCGTCAGGGCGAGGAAGACGTCGTCGAGGGTGGCGCTGCGCAGGGCGAAGCGGTCGATGTCGGTGCGGTCCGGGTCGAGTTCGTCGAGCAGGGTCCGGACGTGGGCGGCGGTGCCGTCGGTGGCCAGGCCGAGCGTGAGCTCTTCCGGGGCGCGGTGCACCGCGCGCGGGGCCAGCGCCTCGTAGGCGGCCCGGGTGGCGAACGTGAGGTCCAGCCGGTGGCCCGCGACACGGGACTTGAGCTCGGCGGGGGTGCCCTCGGCGGCGATCCGTCCGTCGGCCAGCACGGCGACGCGGTCGGCGAGCTGGTCCGCTTCCTCCAGGTACTGGGTGGTGAGCAGCACGGTCGTACCGTCGGCGCGCAGTTCCCGTACGAGCTCCCACAGGTCCTGGCGGCTGCGCGGGTCGAGCCCGGTGGTCGGCTCGTCGAGGAAGATCACCTCGGGCCGGGAGACCAGGCTCGCGGCGAGGTCGAGGCGGCGGCGCATGCCGCCGGAGTACGTCTTCGCGGTGCGGGCGGCCGCCTCGGTGAGGCCGAACCGGGTGAGGAGCTCGTCGGCGCGGGTGCGGGCGGCGCGCGGGGAGAGCCCGGCCAGGCGGCCCATCATGCGCAGGGTCTCGGTGCCGGTCTGGAGTTCGTCAACGGCGGCGAACTGGCCTGTGAGGGCGATGAGTTCGCGCACCCGGGAGCGTGCGGTCACGGTGTCGTGCCCGGCGACGCGCACGGTGCCGGAGTCCGCGGCGGTGAGGGTGGCGAGGATCCGGACGGTGGTGGTCTTGCCGGCTCCGTTGGGGCCGAGGAGGGCGAGGACGCTGCCGCGCGGGACGGACAGGTCGATGCCGTCCAGGACGCGGAGGTCGCCGTAGGACTTGGTGAGGCCGGCGGCGTGGATGCCGAATTCGCCGGAGGCGTGCGTGGTCATGAGGGACGGTGCTCCCTTCCAAGCTTCTGCGTATGCCTTACGCTCTTCTGTGTAAGTAATACACAGAACTAGGATGGGGGCAATCGAGAAGTGGGCGGTCATGGCGGACGAGGACGACGAGGGCAGCGGGACCGGGCTCCCGGCCAGCCTGGAGATGGCCTGGGGCCTGCGCGAACGCCCCGGCAAGGGGCCGCGCCCCACGCTCACCCTGCCGAAGATCGTGGAGGCGGCCGTGACGCTGGCCGCGGGTGAGGGGACGGACGCCGTCTCCATGGGCCGGGTGGCCAAGGAGCTGGGCGTCTCGACGATGTCCCTCTACCGGTACGTCGCAGCCAAGGAGGAGCTGTACGTCCTCATGTCGGACGCGGGGGTCGGCACCCCGCCGCCGTTGCCGCCAGAGGCGGCCGGGTGGGACTGGCGCGAGCTGCTGACGAACTGGGCGTACGCGCAGCGGGCCGTGCTCATGGCCAACTCCTGGATCCTGCGCATCCCGATCACGGCCCCGCCCGCGACCCCGAACCAGCTGGCCTGGATGGACCGGGGGCTCGCAGCGATGGCCGGTACGGGCCTGAAGGAGGGCGAGAAGCTCTCCACGATCATCCTGATCGGCGGCCTGGTGCGGAACGAGGCCACCATGGCCGCGGACATGATCGACGCCATCGTGAAGTCGGGCACGGCCCCGGAGCAGGCCCTGGCCCAGTACGTCCGCACCCTGCGGCTGCTCGCCGGCCCCGACAGCCACCCGGCGGTGACGCGACTGCTGGACTCCGACGCGTTCACCGGATCCGGCGAGCCGGACTACCAGTTCCGCTTCGGCCTGGACCGCATCCTGGACGGCCTCGCCCCGCTGGTCGCCGAGCGGGCGGGGTGACCGCCGCCGGCATTGCCGCTACCGGCTGACCCAGCCGGTCAGCTGCGCCCAGCTCGCCGGGGCGAGGTCCAGGACGGGGCCGTCCTGGACCTTCGAGTCCCTGACGTGGACCGTGCCGGTGCAGGCGGCAACCTCGACGCACTGACCGCCTTCGCTGCCGCTGTACGAGGACTTGCGCCAGGCGACGGCGACTTCCAGGCAGGCGCCGCCTTCGTCGCCGCTGTAGCTGGACTTGAACCACTTCAGTGCGGTCGTGGCGCTCATGTCTCTCCTAGCAGGCGGCCCAACAGGCCCCGTGTCTGCTCGGCGTTGAGGGCCTGAGTCCGCAGCATTGCATACTTGCGCGCCAGGATGCTGACCTCACTGGGGTCCGAGATCAGATGGCTGCCGCGTTGGGTTTCGGTGTAGCCGAGGTGCTGATGATTTGGGGTTTCCAGGAGGATGAACGGGCCGTTGAGGCCCGCGTGGGAGGTGCGGCCCAGCGGCATCACCTGGAGGCTCACGTCCGGTAGGTCGGCGCAGGCGCGGAGGTGGCGCAGCTGCTCCGCGTACACCTCGTCCCCGCCGAGGCGGTCGCGGAGCACGGCCTCCCAGATCACGAAGCTCAGGGTCGGTGGCGAGGCGCGGTGCAGGATTTCCTGGCGTGCGATGCGCCGGGCGGTCAGCGCCTCGATCTCCGCCTCGGGGTGGGCCGGGACGCGGCACCTGAAGACGGCCCGGGCGTAGCTCTCGGTCTGGAGAAGACCCGGCACCACCTGGTTGTCGAACCAGGAGAGCGCGATCGCACGCGCTTCATGGTCCATGTACTCCTCGGCCCACGGCGGGGTCGCGTCGACGGCCGGCATCTCGTTCGCCGCCACGGTCAGTAGACCCGGCAGGCCCAGGTGGAAGTCCATCAGCTCCGCGACGTTCGGCATCAGCGCGCGCCGGCCCTGCTCGATGGACGCGATGGTCTCCGCATCGAGCCGGACCAGCTCTCCGAGCTGCTTCTGGGTCAGGTTCTTGGCGATGCGGGCGGCGGCCACCATCGCGCCGACCATCTTCATGGTCGTCGCGTTCGGCCGTACTCGTTTCCTCGGTGGCATGACAGCGAACTCCCCACCCGCGCACGCGGAATACCCCGTGCAGACCCGTACTCATGAAGGAGTACGGGTCGGCGCTCAGCCACACGCTAGTCACGCAACGCGACGATCGTCCCGTGAATCCAACTATTCAGGCGGCGCTCGTGCGCGAGCGGCTCTACCTGCGCTCACCTCGAACGGTCGCGGCTGCGCGCCAGTTCACACGTGACACCTTGCAGGCGTGGGTGGTGACCGAACGCCACGACGAAATGTTGCTCTGTGTGAGCGAGCTGGCCACCAATGCCCTGCGCCACGGCGTCCCGCCCGGCCGCGGCTACCTGCTGCGGCTGTACGGCTTCGAGGACGCGACCGTCCGCATCGAGGTGCACGACGGCGGGCCCGGAGCGACGCGGCTCCGCGACCGGCCGCACGGTCAGGGCCTCACCCTCGTCACTGCGCTCGCCGACGAGTGGGGGGTGCTGGCGCGGACCCCCGGAAAGGTCGTCTGGTGCGAGTTCCGAATCGGGCGCCCGTGACATCTTCCCAGAATGGGCTTTCCTGAAATTCTTAGGTGGGAATGAATTCCACCCTCAAGAGATTCGTTTCTCCGGGAATGATAGCGCACGGGGAGGAATCGAAATGCCGACACGGCGGCGGGGCATCCCCGAATTCCGGGCATTTGGTGCGTACTATTCCCTTGTTCGGATCGCGGCCCCCGTGTGTAGGCCCGCCGTATCGGGCTGATTGCGTAGGGGTTCGCGTCATCTCCACTCCAGAAAGAAGGCCGCCGTGGCCCTCCCCCTCCCCAACGACGTGACGGCGTTCCAGGACAACTGGCGCTTCTGTAACCACTGTTGCTCCATGTGGTGGAACGGCCGCTCCGACAACGGAGCGTGCCCCTCCGGCAACTCCCCGGACGGGCAGCACCACGGCCCGGGAAGCTGGAACTTCTACCAGCCGGCCAACCCCAGTGAGCACATCTGATCCGATCGCGTCAAGGTGCGCAGAATTCTCGCCGGCGCGACCCGGGCGGATTTTGGTTGCCTGTTTGATCAATGTTCGGGGTGATGTTGATATCGCCTCGCGCCCCGGTCTGAGAATGCTGCGCGGACTGTAATCGAGTGAATGCCCCCCGACTGCCGAAATCAGTCGGGGGGCATTCACGTTCAGGGCACTTCCGTCCGCCGCGGATGACGTGGCAGACGGAAGGAGGCGGTGCACAGGGGGCGGGGAACATGCCCTGTGCACCCGAAAAACGTCAGACGGGCTGCTCCGTCACCGTCGAAGTGATCACCGAGAAGGTGCCGCCCTGGGGGTCCGCGAGGACGGCCATCCGGCCCGCCACCATGTCGAAGGCCGGGGCCATGACGCTGCCGCCGGCCCGTACGACGGCGGCCTGGATCTCGTCGACGCTGTCCACGTGGAAGTACGGCATCCAGTGCGGCGGCACCCCGGCGGGCAGCTTGGCGAGGTCCATCATTCCGCCGACCGCGCGGTCGCCGACCTTGAACTCGGTGTACTCCCCGGCGCCCGGCATCTCGGACCGGGTCGTGGTGACGGGCAGGACGGCGGTGTAGAAGGCGGCCGCGGCGGGGACGTCGGGGGTGTTCAGCTCGTTCCAGATGAGCGCGCTGTGTTCGTTGACGATGCCCGCGCCGTCGAAGGTGCCGGCCTGCCACAGGCCGACGACGGCGCCGGTGGGGTCGGCGATCACGGCCATCCGGCCGAGGTCCATGACGTCCATCGGGCCCATCATGACCGTGCCGTGGGAGTCGGTGACCGACTTGAGGGTGGAGTCGAGGGAGTCGGTGGCCAGGTACGTGGTCCACGCGGTCGGCGGCATCGGGTCCGGGACGGTGCCGTCCGGGTTCATCGCCTTCATGATGCCGGCGACCGGCTGCCCCTTGAGGGTGCAGACGGAGTATCCGCCCTGCTCGGCCGGGCCGACCTCGCCCTGCCAGCCGAACACGTCGCAGTAGAAGTCGAGGGCGGCCTGCTGGTCGGGGACCATCAGGTCGATCCAGCAGGGAGTGCCGGGCTTGTAGGGGCCGTTCATGTCGGGCACGGAGGCCTCCGGGGATCTGTGGCGCCTATGGGGGATGGACGGGCCATCCCCTACCCGGCCGCTACACCCCGAACCGGGCCGAACGGGTGATATCCACCGGCCGTGGTGTGTGAGGCCGTCCCGTTAAGGTCTTGCCGAGGGGCCCCCTGGGCCGCAGTCGGCGCCCAGAGGCCAGAGGCCGGCTGAGGGTGGAGGCCGGGCGGGCGGGTCACCGGATGCCGAAGAACCGTGTCCACCAGGTGGGCCGGGCCGCGAAGTCCTCCAGCGCGCTGGGGCCCTCGTAGTCGCTCTCCAGCAGTT
Organism: Streptomyces sp. NPDC091682; assembly: GCF_044756625.1. NCBI lineage: Bacteria > Bacillati > Actinomycetota > Actinomycetes > Kitasatosporales > Streptomycetaceae > Streptomyces > Streptomyces sp. NPDC091682. The sequence goes on from NZ_JBIVTH010000013.1 coordinate 28,692, forward strand.
CCTCGGGGACACTCACGTAGCCGAGGTCGGCCAGCGCCCGCTCCACGGTGGCGAGGTCGCCGAGGTCCAGCGCCCCTTCTTCTTGGGCATCGTCCGTGCCGAGGAAGGCCCCCGGATTGTCGGCGCAGACCTCTGCGAGGGAGCCGAACTTGCTCACGCAGACCACGATCCGCGTCCCGCAGACCGTCGCGTCCGCGGGCACGTGGACACGCCCGTACTCGCTGGAGTCCTGGGTGTCCCGCTCGGACTCGCACGAGGTACCGAAGTCTGCTTCGAGCCGACGCACCAGCCCGCCGAACTTGACGCCGGTCGTCGCGCGGTCGTAGTGCAGCGGCCATTCCAGCCGCTCCGGGTCATCGAGTTCGCGCAGCAGGGCCAGCAGTTCTATCGGCCCGGTGAACTCCCCGCTCACTCGCCGGGTTCCAGGTCGCGCAGCTCGTGGCGGATGCGCGAGGCCTCGTCGAGGAGTTCGCGGGCCGTCTCGGCGTTCGCGGCTTCGGCCGCCCGGGCTTCGAGGTCATTCACGCGGTGGTCGAGCTCGGGATCGCGCGCGAGGGCGTACTCGCCCCACCAGCGGGCCATGAACGCGGGAACGGGCCCGATGTCGTACGCGTCGGCGATCTGCTGTCGCCAGGCGGCGTCGAAACCCGGCAGGAGTGCCGGGGTGCGGGCGGCGATGGCGGCGCGCAGGGCCTTCGGCGTGTACTCAGGCATCGGCGGCACTGAACCGCCGCGTGCAGGCGTCGCGGTGGGCATTTCCGGTTTCTCCTCGGATCGGACGCCGCCCACCCTAGCCGTCGGGCTCGGGCCCGCTCCGGGGAACGCGACGGCTTCCGGCGCGTCCCGCGCGGGCGGCCCCGCCACCCGTGCGGGTGACGGGGCCGAGTCGGCGGCCGAGCGGGTCAGGGGGTGGTGCGGCGGCGGCGACCGGTGCCCGCGACCAGGGCGGCGCCCATGGCGAGGGCCACGCCCGCGCCGTTCAGGGCCCAGCTGGTGGCCGGGTCTGCGCCGGTGGCGGCGAGGGCGGGGGCGCCGGTGTTGCTCGCGCTGGTGGGGACGGTGCTGATCGGCGTGGTCCCGGTGCCGCCGTTCGGCACGGGCCCGTTGCCACCGGGCGCACCGCCTCCCGGGGCTTCGCCGCCGGGAGTCTCCCCTCCGGGCGTGCTGCCTCCGGGTGTCCCGTCCCCGGGGATGCCTCCGCCGGGGGTGCCGGGTGTCTCCCCGCCAGGGGTACCGCCTCCAGGGGTGTTGCTTCCCGGGGCTTCGCCGCCGGGCGTGCCGCCGCCGGAGGTCCCCCCGCCCGGGGTTTCGCCGCCGGGGGTGGGGGCGGGGGCCGGTTCCAGGAGGGTGGTCAGGCGGCGGGGCGAGCGGGAGTCGGCCCACGGCGGGGGTGTTTCCGCGTCGACCTGGGACGTGCCCCAGGCGAAGAAGGAGACCGATCCGGTCGGGGCGTCGGCGGAGAAGCGGACGCGGACCGGGACGTCGAAGGCCGCGCCCGCGCCGATCGGGCTGCGCACGAGACCGCCCGCGAAGAAGTAGCCGTCCTCGTCCGAGACGATCTCGACGGACTGCCAGGCAGCCGCCGGCTGTCCGTCCACGCCGGGCCGCAGGACCTCGACCGTGATCTGCGAGACCTGCATCGGGACGAAGTCGGGCCGGGCCAGAACCAGACCCAGGTCGAAGGCGGCCAGCTCGGCCCTTCCGGCGTTGTCCACCCGGACGGAGAGTTCCGTCCAGTCGCCGCCCGCCCGCACCGATTCCGGGACCCCGCTCACCGCCAGGGCGGGACCTTCGACCCGTACCGGGTCCTCGTCACCGCCGGGCGCGCCCGTGATCCTCGTTGCGTACAAGGACGTGGGGGAGCTGCCGGTGGCGGTCCCGACCCGGCCCCTGCCGTCCGCCGTCAGGTCGAACGGTACGACGGGGGTGTCCGCGGCGAAGCTGATCCGGACGTCGATGGTCCGGATCTGGCCGGCGGGGACCGCGGCGGCGCTGCCGAGGGCGTAGCCCAGTGTGGGGGCCGCGCTCTGGACCGGCACGGCGGCCGTCCACGGCCCGCCCGCGGTGCGGTGCTCGACGCTGATGTGGGCCGGCCCGAACTGTCCGGCGGCCTGCGAGACGCCCAGCAACGGGGTGTACTCGTCCACGGCGAGGTGGCCCGAGTTGTCGACGGTCACGGTGAGCGGGGTCCAGCTTCCGTCGGCCTTGAATCCGGCCGCCGGGATGCCCTGGACCGTGACCTCGGGCCCCATCAGGATCCGGTCGGACCCGCTGTCCTCACCCTCGTCGAGGGCCTCCGGCGGGGCCGCCTGCGCCTGCGCCTGCGCCGGCGTCTGGGCCTGGGCCTGCACCTGCGCCTCCAGTGCGGGCGGGACAACAGGTGTGTCGGGCACCGCCGGTGCGGCCACGGCCCGTACGGCGGGCTGCTGCGCGGCGGCGTCCTCGGCCGGGGTCTTCTCCTCCGGCTGCTCCTGGGCTTCTTCCTTCGCCGGTGCCTGCGCCCCGTCCGACGGCCCGGCGGTGTCCACGGGTACCGCGTCCGGCGCGGTCACCGCCGGATGATCCTCGGCCACCGCGGGTGCGGCCATCAGGAGTGTCTGGCCGGCCACCGCGGCTGCTGCCACGACGGCCATGCGCTTGAACTGCATGCTCTTTACCTCCCCGAGCTCCGGACATGTCCGGAGCCGCCCCAAACCCCTTGGGAGGCGCCAAGGTTAGTGAGGCGGGAGGAGCTTGCAGAGGGCTACAGGATTGCGAAGTATGTGCGGTCCGCCGAGACGGGCCGTACGACCCGTACGGCCCGAATCGGGCCGTACGGGTGAACGCGTGCCGTGCCCCAGACCTCAGGCGGTGGTGCGGCGGCGGCGACCGGTGCCCGCGACCAGGGCGGCGCCCATGGCGAGGGCGACACCCGCGCCGCCGAGGGCCCAGGTGGTGGCCGGGTCGCTGCCGGTGGCGGCGAGCTCGCCACCGGTGGTGGTGGTGCCGGTGTTTCCGGTGGTGCCCGTGCCGCTGCTGGTGTCGGTGATCGGCTTGGCGCCGCCGTTCGGCTTCGGCTGGTTGCCGTTGCCGCCCGTGTCCGTGGAGGCGGCGACGATGTCCGTCAGGCGGACCTTGGAACGCGAGTCCGCCCACGGCTTCGGGCTGCCCAGGCCGACGTTGGACGAGCCCCAGGAGAAGATGCTGACGGGGCCGAGCGGCGCGTCGGCGGTGAAACGGATCCGGACCTGGACGTCGAAGCTCTTGCCGGCCGGGACCGGGCCACCCGCGAGGTCGATGCCGAAGAAGACGCCCTCCTCCTCGGCCCAGATCTCGGCCGCGTGCCAGCCGACCTTGCCGTCCTTGTCCTTGCTCAGGACCTCGGCCTTGATCTGGGAGGGCTTCATCTTGACCCAGTCGGGACGGGCCAGGACCATGCCGACGTCGAAGCCCTTCAGGGCCTCCTTCCCGCCGTTGTCCACGTGGACGGACAGGTTCGTCCAGTCGCCGCCCGCCTTGATGGTCTCCGGCACGCCGTTCACCGTCAGCGCGGGGCCCTCGACGAAGGGGTTCTCGCGGTCGTCGACCGCACCGGTGATCGTGGTGTTGTACCAGGAGGTGGGCGAGTGGTTGACGTGGTTCCCGACGCGGCTCTTGCCGGCCGAGGTCAGGTCGAAGGGCACCACCGGGGTGTCCGCGGCGAAGGCGATCCGCACGTCGACCGTGTAGGAAGTGCCCTTGGCGAGGGACGGGTTGGTCCCGAAGCTGTACTGCAGGCTGGAGCCGAGCGCCTCACCCTGGGCCAGCTTGGCAGGCTGCCAGGTGCCGCCTGCGGCCTTCCACTCGACCTTGACCTGGGAGGGCTTGAACTCGGCGCCGTACCCGTCGACGGAAATGCTGGGCGTGTAGTTCGGCACGGCGACGTGGCCGCCGTTGTCGACCGTCACCTGCAGCGGGGTCCAGCCGCCGTCGGCCTTGAAACCGTTCTTCGGGATGCCCGCCACCGTGACCTCGGGACCCATGAGGATCCCGTCGGACTCGGCGCCCTGCGTGTCCTCGTCGCTCTTGGCGTCCTTCGCCGCCTTGTCGGCGGCGGGCGCCGGCGCCGGCTTCGGTGCGGGCGCCTGCGCGTCCGGGACGGCCGGAGCAGGGACGGCCGGAGCGGGTACGACCGGAGCCGGGGCCTTGACGTCCGGCACGGCCGGGGCCGGCGTACCGGCGTCGGCGGCGTCGTCCTTCGGTGCCACGTCCGGGACGATGACGGCCGGCTGGTCAGCGGCCATCGCGGGCGTCGCGGTCAGGATGGTCGGGCCGGCCACGGCCACCGCGGCCACGGCGGCCATGCGCTTGATGCTCTTCACGAAATTCCCCCCCATTAAGTTTTGAACACGATCAGATTAGTGGGGTTGACGGGATCGTGGGGGGCCTCGGAGATCACGAAATGCGTACGACCCCAGCAGTAGCCGCCGGGGCCGTACACATTTGGTGCGGGTTGTGCGGTTGTGCGGTCGTGCCGATCGAGCGATGTCAGAGCTTCTCGGGGGTCCGGATGCCGAGGAGGGACATCCCCTTCGTCAGCGTGCGGGCCGTCAGCTCGCACAGGAACAGCCGGTTCTCGCCCACCACCAGCTCCGGCTCCGGCTTCACGACCGGGCACTGGTCGTAGAACGTCGTGAACAGCGACGACAACTGGTAGAGGTACGCCGCCACCTTGTGCGGGGCGTGGTCCGCGGCCGCCTCGGCGATCAGCTCGCCGAACTGGTCCAGGTGCAGGCCCAGCGCGCGCTCGGCCGAGGCCAGCTCCAGCTCCGGGTGCGCGCCCGGCTTGCGCTCGCCCGCATTGCGCAGGATCGACTTGATCCGCGCGTACGCGTACTGCAGGTACACCGAGGTGTCGCCGTTCAGCGAGACCATCTGGTCCAGGTCGAACTTGTAGTCGCGCGAGGCCGAGGTCGACAGGTCGGCGTACTTCACCGCGCCGATGCCGACGAACTGGCCGTTCTCGACGATCTCCGCCTCGGTCAGGCCCACCTTCTCGGCCTTCTCGCGCACGACGGCCGTCGCCCGCTCCACGGCCTCGTCCAGCAGGTCCACCAGCCGGACCGTCTCGCCCTCACGGGTCTTGAACGGCTTGCCGTCCTTGCCGAGCACCGTGCCGAAGGCCAGCTGCACGGCCTTGACCCCGTCGTTCAGCCAACCCGCCCGGCGCGCCGTCTCGAAGACCATCTTGAAGTGCAGCGACTGCCGCGCGTCGACCACGTAGATCAGCTCGGTCGCGCCCAGCTTGCCCACCCGGTCGCGGATCGCCGACAGGTCGGTCGCCGCGTAGCCGAAACCGCCGTCCGACTTCCGCACGATCAGCGGGGTCGGGTTGCCGTCCGGGCCCTTGACGTCGTCGAAGAAGACGCAGAGCGCGCCGTTCGAACGGACCGCGACGCCCGACTCCTCCAGCAGCTCGCACGTCTCGACCAGCATGTCGTTGTAGCCCGACTCGCCGACCACGTCCGGGTCCTGGATGTCCATGTCCAGCTTGTTGAAGACGGAGTAGAAGTAGATCTTCGACTCGTCCACGAACCGCTGCCACAGCTCCAGCGTCTGCGGCTCACCCGCCTGGAGGTCCACCACCCGGGCCCGCGCCCGCGTCTTGAACTCCTCGTCGGAGTCGAACAGCGCGCGCGAGGCCTTGTAGAGCCGGTTCAGGTTGGACATGGCCTCCTCGCCGGAGGCCTGCTCGTCGGCGTCCGCGCCGCCCTTGTGGTCCAGCTCCTGCGGGTGCTCCAGCAGGTACTGGATGAGCATGCCGAACTGGGTGCCCCAGTCGCCGATGTGGTGGCGACGGACCACCTTCTCGCCCGTGAACTCCAGGATCTCCACCATCGCCGCACCGATCACGGCGGACCGCAGGTGCCCGACGTGCATCTCCTTCGCCACGTTCGGCTGCGCGTAGTCGATCACCGTGGTGCCCGGGTTCGCCGCGAACGGGACGCCCAGACGGTCGTCGCCGGCCCGCGCGGCCAGCGTCTCGATGATCGCCCGGTCGGTGATGGTGATGTTGAGGAAACCGGGGCCGGAGACCTCGATCTCCTGGATCAGGTCACCGGTCTGGATGCCCCCGACCACGGTCGCCGCCAGCTCGCGCGGATTGGCCTTCGCCTTCTTCGCGAGCGCCAGGATGCCGTTGGCCTGGAAGTCGGCCCGGTCGCTTCGTCGCAGCAGCGGGTCCGCGCCACCGGCCTCCGGCAGGGCGGAGGCAAGGGCGTCCGCGACGCGCTGATTGACGGAAGAAGCGAGGGAAGGGACCGAGGCCATGAGCTGCCGTTCCTGTGAGGTCGTGCCGGTGAGTGCACTTGGTTGTTCCGACAAGAGCCGAGTATCCCACGCGGGGGCAAACCGTTTCCCGGTGAAAAAGCAACCTCGGAGCGACCCCTTCCGTCTGGGAGAATGGCTGAAGCCAGCATTCGAGATAGAAGGACGTGTCGTGGCTCAGAGCAGCACCGAGACCGACTGGGTCTCCCGTTTCGCGGACGAGGTCATCGCCGAGGCGGAGCGCCGAGCACCCGGCAAACCTGTCGTCGTCGCGTCCGGACTCTCCCCCTCCGGCCCCATCCACCTGGGCAACCTCCGCGAGGTCATGACCCCGCACCTGGTCGCGGACGAGATCCGCCGCCGGGGCATCGAGGTCCGCCACCTCATCTCGTGGGACGACTACGACCGGTACCGCAAGGTGCCCGCCGGCGTGCCCGGCATCGACGAGTCGTGGGCCCAGCACATCGGGCGCCCCCTGACCTCAGTGCCCGCCCCGGCCGGATCCGCGTACCCGAACTGGGCCGAGCACTTCAAGGCCGCCTTCATCGAGGCCATGGCCGAAATGGGCGTCGAGTACGACCCGATCAGCCAGACCGAGCAGTACACCAGCGGCGTCTACCGCGAGCAGGTGCTGTTCGCGATGAAGCACCGCGGCGACATCGACGCCGTCCTCGACCAGTACCGCACCAAGCAGAAGCCGGGCGGCAAGAAGCCCCAGCAGAAGCAGGTCGACGAGGCCGAGCTGGAAGCCGCCGAGGGCTCCGGCGCCGCCGCCGAGGACGACGGCAGCACCGGCGAGGGCGGCTACTTCCCGTACAAGCCCTACTGCGGCCAGTGCGGCAAGGACTTCACCAAGGTCACCTCGTACGACGACGAGACCACCGAGATGACCTACGTCTGCACCGAAGACGAGTTCACCGAGACGGTCAAGCTCAGCGAGTTCAACCGCGGCAAGCTGGTCTGGAAGGTCGACTGGCCCATGCGCTGGGCCTACGAGGGCGTCATCTTCGAGCCCTCCGGCGTCGACCACTCCTCACCCGGCTCGTCCTTCCAGGTCGGCGGCCAGATCGTGCACATCTTCGGCGGCGAACAGCCGATTGGACCGATGTACGCGTTCGTCGGCATCAGCGGCATGGCCAAGATGTCCTCCAGCAAGGGCGGGGTCCCCACCCCGGCCGACGCGCTCAAGATCATGGAGCCGCAGCTGCTGCGCTGGCTCTACGCCCGCCGCCGCCCCAACCAGTCCTTCAAGATCGCCTTCGACCAGGAGATCCAGCGGCTCTACGACGAGTGGGACAAGCTGGAGGCCAAGGTCGCCGACGGCTCCGTACTGCCCGCCGACGCCGCCGCGCACACCCGCGCCGTGCGCACCGCCGCCGCCGAGCTGCCGCGCACCCCGCGCCCGCTCCCGTACCGGACGCTCGCCTCCGTCGCCGACATCACCGCCGGCCACGACGAGCAGACCCTGCGCATCCTGACCGACCTCGACCCGACGCAGCCGCTCACCTCCCTCGACGAGGTACGGCCGCGCCTGGACCGCGCCGAGAACTGGATCACCACCCAGGTCCCGGCCGACCAGCGCACCCTCGTACGCGAGGACGCCGACACCGAGCTCCTGTCGTCCCTCGACGACGAGGGCCGCGAGTCGCTCCGGCTCCTCCTGGAAGGCCTTGACTCGCACTGGTCCCTCGACGGGCTGACCACCCTCGTCTACGGCGTCCCGAAGGTCATGGCCGGCCTCGAACCCGACGCCAAGCCCACGCCGGAACTCAAGGTCGCGCAGCGCACCTTCTTCGCCCTGCTCTACCGGCTCCTCGTGACCCGGGAGACCGGACCGCGACTGCCCACCCTGCTCCTGGCAGTGGGCGCCGACCGCGTGCGCAAACTGCTCGCCGTCTGAGCCGACCCACCCGGCACGCGAAAGGGCCCGCACCCCTCGGGGTGCGGGCCCTTCCGCCGTCCACGGCCGTCACGTCACGCGATGTGCTCCGCCTCGCGGTCCTTGTGATGGCGCTGCTTGAACGCCGGGATCATGCGGCGCAGCAGCGAACCGCTGCGCGGGTGCGTCACGCCGTAACCGTCCGACAGGTGTATGTCGAGCGCCTCGGCCGACGGGTAGTCCTGCTTCTCGTCGACCAGCGCACAGAACACCTTGTACGCCGCCTCGGCGAACTCGGCCTCGTCAGGAGTCTCGGGACCCTCGGCCGGAACCTCCTGCTGGCGCTGAGCCGGGATGGAAGGATCCTGCTGCGCGGACACGGACTGCTCCTCGTCCGGGCCCATCGGGGGCAGCACCGGGGTCGGCTCCAAGCCCTCCACGTACTGGGGGTTGTAACCGCCCTCGTACGCCGCCTGCGGCGCCAGCGGCGCGGCGAACCACGCGCTGTTGTGCGCCGCCGGCATCGCCGTCGGGTCCACCGCGAACGCCGGCGGGACGTGCTGGGCAACACCGGGAACACCCGGAACACCGGGCGCGCCGGCCGGATCCTGCACCTGCTGGGCGACCTGCTGGCCCTGCTGCGCCAGCTCGGGCGCGGCCGCCAGCGCCGGAGCCTGCGGAGCTTGCTGGACCTGCTGCGCCTGCTGCTCCACCGGCGGCAGCACCGCCGGCTCGATGCCCGTCGCCGCCAGCGCCTCCGGAGTCGTCTCCGCGAGCGGCACACCGATCTTGGCCAGCTTCAGCGGCATCAGCGCCTCCACCGGAGCCTTCCGCCGCCACGAACGCCCGTACCGCGCCTGCAGCCGGGCCTGGTAGATCAACCGGTCCTGCTCCATACCGACCGCCTGCTCGTAGGAGCGCAGCTCCCACAGCTTCATCCGGCGCCACAGCTTGAACGTCGGCACCGGCGACAGCAGCCACCGCGTGATGCGCACACCCTCCATGTGCCGGTCCGCAGTGATGTCCGCGATCCGGCCCACGGCGTGCCGGGCGGCCTCCACCGTCACCACGAACAACATCGGGATCACCGCGTGCATCCCGACACCGAGCGGATCCGGCCACGAGGCCGCACCGTTGAAGGCGATCGTCGCCGCCGTCAGCAGCCACGCCGTCTGACGCAGCAAGGGGAAGGGGATCCGGAGCCACGTCAGCAGCAGGTCCAGCGCGAGCAGCACACAGATGCCCGCGTCGATACCTATCGGGAACACCAGCGAGAAGCTGCCGAACCCCTTCTGCAGGGCGAGGGCACGCACCGCGGAGTACGAGCCCGCGAACCCGATCCCCGCGATGACCACGGCTCCCGCGACCACCACGCCTATGAGGATCCGGTGCGTACGAGTCAGTTGCATCGCGGCCACCCGCGATCCCCTCCCCTTGTCGAGCACGTACCGAGCGGAGCGTGCCGATGCTCAGTACTGGGTACTTACCGCGCCTTTACCAAGCTGCGGCACGCACAGCGTACGGGTGACCGGATGTCAGTGCCCCAGGAGGCCCCGCCCCGCGCCCGTTCCTACTGGGGCTGCGGGGACTGCGGCTGCTCCGCCGGCGCCTTGTTCGCCGCGCCCACCGAGGTCACGGCCTCCTTGGCGGCCGTGATCGCGTCCTGGAGCAGCTTCGCGTGGTCCGGCGCAGCCGCCCCCTCCAACCCCGCACCGTTGTAATCGAGGGTGACCACCACGTTCTGTGTGCGCGCCACGACCGTCGTGTTGAAGTGGTCGTTGCCGTCCTTCTTCACCTTGTAGATGACCGACGTCCCCTGGTCACCGATCTCGGCCACCGCCTCCGCCTTCGGGTCCTGCGCGCCCTCGGCGGTCTTCGCGGCCTCCAACTCCTTGTTGTACTGCTCCTCGGCGCGCTTGTTGGCATCGCCGAGGGTGGCCTGCGAGTCGTAGCGGAAGAAGGACAGCGAGAGCCAGCGGTACTGCGAGCCCTTCAGACCGTCCTCGTCCAGACCGTTCCAGGAGCAGCTCGTACGGGTGGCCACGTCGTTCGACTTGGGCGCCGTCCCGTTCTTGTCCTTCGCCTCCGGGACGAGCGTGTCTATCGTCGGCGTCTGGAGCGCCTTGCACGGGTCCGGGAGCGTGGCGAAGGCCGCCTTCTCCAGGGTCTTCGAGGACTTCGGGTTCGGCTTGGCGGACGAGGACGAACCGGACTTCTTGTCGCCGTTCGAGCTCGTGTCCTTGCCCGAGTCGGACGAACACCCGGCGACGGTGAGGATCACCGGGACGGCTGCGCAGGCGAGGACGCGGGTGAGGCGCGAGGCTGATCGGTGCATGGTTCCTTCAGTACGTTTGTCGGTTGTTCTTCGGACGCGGGACCCGGGCAACGGTAGCCCGACCGGGTACCCGCCTGCTGTGCGCGCCGTCACGCGGGAGCCCGGCGCACACCGCTTATTCGCTGAAACGCTCGGCCAGGGCCTGCGCCAACTGCCGTGCCTTGTCCTGGGTTTCGGTACTCGGCGGGACCGTGCCGGGCAGCGCGGGCTGCACGCTGTACTCGATGGTGACGATGACGTTCGAGGTACGGAACACAATGCGCACGGTGCGGGATTGCGCGGCGCTGGCCCCGGCCGGACTGAGCTTGTCCTCCAGGAAGGCGTCGTTGCCGGGGCCCTCCAAGACGCGCGATCCGAGCTCGACCGGCGCCGACGGGCTCGCGGCGGGGGACGCCGGCGCTCCGGAGGCGGGCGCTCCGGAGGCGGGCGCTCCGGGGGCGGGCGCTCCGGGGGCGGGCGCTCCGGGGGCGGGCGCTCCGGGGGCGGGCGCTCCGGGGGCGGGCGCTCCGGGGGTCGGCGCTCCGGGGGTCGGCGCGCCCTGGGTCGGGGCCGCCGGGGTGGGGCTCGCGGTCGGGCCGGGGAAGGGCAGTTTCGCGTCGGTGAGCCGGCGGACGTAGACCTGCTTGGCCTTGTCGTCGTCGCTGGTGGTGGTCCGGTCGTACGAGACCACGCGCTCGAAGCCGACCGACAGCAGCCGCGTCTCCTCGGGGCTCTGCCCGGTCCAGCGGCAGCCGACGTGCCGGTCGCCGTCGTACGAGGCGTCCGCGACACCGGCGTACATCTGGTCGCGCTGCTCGGGTGTGAGGCTGTCCCCGGCCGGGAGCATGCCCTTGAGCTTCTTGCTGTCGGCGCCGGCCTTGCAGGGCGAGGGCAGACTGCGGTACTTGCCTGGTTGGGCGGGTGCGGCGGCGGTGCCGCCGGCCTTCGAGTCGCTGGTGCTTCCGCCGCTGCTGCCGCTGGTGCACCCGGTCAGACCGGCCGCCCCGGCGGCGAGCGCGGTGAGCATCGCGATGCCCGGCAGGACTCGCCCCCGTACCGCCTTGCGCTGCACGTCCACTGGCTCCCTTCGACCGGCGGGCCCCCCGACGGTCAGGAAAATGCGTTGCCGCGACTTGGGCGCGGCTGGACACAATGTCTATCGCACACGCTGGTGCTGGCGCCGGTCCCCTGTCGTATTTGGGATCAAGAGCGAGGCTTTTGCGCATTCTGACTTTTCTGTGATTTTCAGGGGATTGATTCCTTATGTCGTATGTAGAGGTACCCGGGGCGAAGATCCCGATCCGGATGTGGACCGACCCGGCGTCGGTCGAGGACAGCGCGATGCAGCAGCTGCACAACGTCGCCACCCTCCCCTGGATCAAGGGTCTGGCCGTCATGCCGGACGTCCACTACGGCAAGGGGGCCACCGTCGGCTCGGTGATCGCCATGAAGGACGCGGTCTGCCCGGCGGCGGTGGGCGTGGACATCGGCTGCGGCATGTCGGCGGTGAAGACGTCCCTGACGGCGAACGACCTGCCGGGGGACCTGTCGGGACTGCGGTCGAAGATCGAGCGGGCGATCCCGGTGGGCACGGGGATGCACAAGGAGGCCGTGGACCCGGCGCGGCTGTACGGGTTCTCGGTGGAGGGGTACGAGGGGCTCTGGGAGCGCTTCGACTCCATCACGGATGCGGTGAAGTTCCGGCGGGACCGGGCCATGCGGCAAACCGGAACGCTCGGGTCCGGGAATCATTTCGTTGAACTTTCAACTGATGCGTCCGGGGCGGTTTGGCTCATGCTGCACTCCGGATCACGGAACATTGGGAACGAGCTGGCGGACTTTCACATCAATGTGGCCCGCGGCCTTGCGCACAACCAGAACCTGGTCGACCGGGACCTCGCGGTCTTCCTCGCGGCCACGCCCGAGATGGCGGCGTACCGAAACGACCTCTTCTGGGCGCAGGAGTATGCGAAGTACAACCGCGCCGCGATGATGAGCCTCTTCAAGGAGGTCATCCGCAAGGAGTTCCGGAAGGCGAAGGTCTCCTTCGACCGCGAGATCAGCTGCCACCACAACTACGTGGCGGAGGAGCGGTACGACGGCATGGACCTGCTGGTCACGCGCAAGGGCGCGATCCGGGCCGGCAGCGGTGACTACGGGATCATCCCGGGCTCCATGGGGACGGGCTCGTACATCGTGAAGGGGCTCGGCAACGAGAAGTCCTTCAACTCGGCCTCGCACGGCGCGGGCCGGAAGATGAGCCGGACGGCGGCGAAGAAGCGGTTCTCGGCGCGGGACCTGGCGGAGCAGACCAAGGGCGTCGAGTGCCGCAAGGACTCGGGCGTCGTGGACGAGATCCCGGGCGCGTACAAGTCGATCGAGGCGGTCATCGACCAGCAGACGGACCTCGTGCGGGTCGTGGCCAAGCTCAAGGCGCTGATCTGCGTCAAGGGCTGAGCCGGCGGTTTGCCGAAACAGCGGAAGGCCCGGAACCCTGTGGGGTTCCGGGCCTTAGCGTGTCAGGCGGGTCAGCGCGCGGGCCACGGGCCGCAGCCCGTGCGGAGGCGTGTGAGGCGCTGCCTGCAGGCAGATTCGCTGCGGCCCAGTTCGACGGCCGCGGCAGCGGCGTCACCGATGTCGAGCAGCTTGAGGTCCTCTGCCACAGCCCAGCGGCGGCGTGGGGTCATCCTGGGCATGTCCGCAGGTCGGGTCCACGCGCCCAGGGAGCCTGCTGCGGCCTTCTTGCGCTCCAGGGCGAGGCAGCCGCCGTAGTACAGATGTGAGGCCAGCTCAACGGCTGCTTCGTTGGTGTAGAGGATGTTGTAGACGCCATCTCGTGCATTGCGCTTGATGGTGCGCTCTGCTCCGGTGATCTTCTTGGCGTAGTGGCAGAGGTATGCACCGATCGCCGTGCTGGCGGTCGTGAGCGAGACGAAGGGGAAGCCCTTCCCCGTGTACCCGACTGAACCGTCTGCGTCGATCACGCCGCGGATGTAGTCGCGGCGGGAGAAGTCGACGCGGGGCGGTGCGATGGTCTTGGACTTGCGCCCGTACGGAATCCCCAGCTCGTTGATGATGGTGCGCGCTTCCAGGGCACTGCAGGCCCAGACGGCGGCGTGTGATGCGGAGGCGAAGTTCGTGGCCCGCGTGCGCTCGGTGACGGAGCTGTTGTACGGAGTGAGGCGCTGGAACTCGTGCAGCAGGTCGATGTCGCGGACGTTGAGCTCCACGGTGAGGCGCCCACGTTGTCGGCTCTGCTGAGACAAGTGTCCGTCGGCCTGGAGGAAGCCGAACATGTAGGCGTAGCGGGGGTCGGTGAGGTCCATGAAGCGCGCGGCGGCGGTAGGGTCCTGTTCAGCCATGAGGAAGCCTTTCTTCCTTGTTGGTGAGGCCCTCGGCCGGGAGTGCCATCCCGGGCGGGGGCTGTTCGTGTTGCGGCTGAACTTAGGTGCGGATTCCTGGCCGGTCTGGCCGATTTCCCGAGGGCCACTCGAACGTGCGATGGAATTTCACATTGCGCCGCACGCACTCGGATGTGGTGCGTCAACTTCCGTTTGTGGCGGGAGGGTTGACCCGCATCTTGGTCTAGACCAGGGTGTGCGGCATGTGGAGATCCCGCGTGCTAATCGCCGCGCTCGCGTCGTTGTCGCTCGTCCTCGGGGCCGTCGGGTCCGCCCAGGCGAAGGTGGGGCTGCCGCCTGTCGTGTCGCACGTGCCGACCCGGGAGAAGGTCGTCTTCATCACCATCGACGACGGCTGGAACCACGATCCGGCCGCGGCCCGGATCCTGCTCGACAAGCGGGTGCCCGCCTCGTTGTTCCTGCTGCCGGGGGCGACCTCGTACGACACCGGGTACTTCACCCGGCTCGCGGAGGAGGGGCGGGCCACCGTCGAGAACCACACCGTCAACCACCCGGACCTCACCACGCTCGACGCGGCCGGCAAGGATGCCGAGGTGTGCGGGGCGGGGGAGCGGCTCCAGGCGACCTTCGGGCGGACGCCGAAGCTGCTGCGGCCGCCCTACGGGGCGGTGAACGACGACGTGCGGCTCGCGGCCAAGGCGTGCGGGGTGAAGGCGTTGATCACCTGGACGCACGATTTCACCACCTGGGGGCGGGACCCCGCCCGCGCCGCGGCTGCAGGCCGGGGACATCGTGCTGCTGCACTTCACGCCGACGCTGGCGGCGGACCTCCAGCGGGCCCTGGACGCGGCGAGGGCCGCCGGGCTGAAGCCGGCGGCCCTCGTGCCGCACCTGAAGGCGGCGGGAGTGCTCTAGAGCTCGCGGTGGACCTTGGTGTTCGAGGCCTGGGCGCGGGGGCGGACCACCAGGAGGTCGATGTTGACGTGGCTGGGGCGGGTCACGGCCCAGGTGATGGTGTCGGCCACGTCGTCGGCGGACAGGGGTTCCGCGACGCCCGCGTAGACCTTCTCGGCCTTCTCCGTGTCGCCGCGGAAGCGGGTCTTCGCGAACTCCTCGGTCTTGACCATGCCCGGGGCGATCTCGATGACGCGTACGGGCTGTCCGACGATCTCCAGGCGCAGGGTCTCGGCGAGGACGCGGGCGCCGTTCTTGGCGGCGACGTAGCCGGCCCCGCCCTCGTACGTGGAGTGGCCGGCGGTGGAGGAGAGGACCACGACCGTGCCGTCGCCGGAGGCGGTCAGGGCGGGGAGCAGGGCCTGGGTGACGTGGAGCGTGCCGATGACGTTGACCTCGTACATCGTGCGCCAGTCGGCGGGGTCGCCGGTGGCGACGGGCTCGGCTCCGATGGCGCCGCCGGCGTTGTTGACGAGGACGTCACAGCGGTCGAGGGAGGCGGCGAAGGCGTCGACGGCGGTGCGGTCGGTGACGTCGAGGGCGTGCGCGGTGGCCTGGTGGCCGGCCTCGGTGAGCTCGGCGGCGAGGGCCTCGATGCGGTCCTTGCGGCGGGCGGTGAGGACGACGTGGTAGCCGGCTGCGGCGAGCTGGCGGGCGGTGGCCGCGCCGATGCCGCTGCTCGCGCCGGTGACTACGGCGGTTCGGGTGGCGGCCGTGCTCATGTGCGGGCTCCTCGGTCGTTCGTAGGTCGTTCGTACGGGCGATTACCCGCCAGCATAGGCGCGGCTCAGGGGCCGCGCGGGGCGTGCATGATCCGGCCCGGCCCCGGTGTGTGCGGACGCTCCGGAGGTGACCACGGCAGTTGGGGGTGGGCACGCCCTCGTTCGTGTGATGGTCCGACCGGTCGGGGGCGGCGGTGGTTAGCCTCCGCGCGAGGAGGTGGTGTCGGTGCGCCGTGGTGCCGTACGAAGTGTGGTGGTGGCGGGTTTGCTGGCGCTCGGCGCGGGTGTCCCCGGGTCGGCCCAGGCGTCGGTGTCGGCGTGGGACGGGCCGGAAGCCGATGTGGCCTATCACGGCCGGGTGGCCCTGTCGGGGGCGCGGCTGAGGATCTGGATGGTCCCGGAGAACGACGGGCCCGCCGCGCTGCCGAACGCGACGGTGCGGGTGCGGTTGTCGGCGGAGCTCGCGGACCGGCAGGAGCTGGCGGAGGGCTGTGCCCGGGCGGGTCTGCGCGAGGTGGTGTGCGAGACGGGGTCGTTGCCGCTGCACGGGCAGGGGCGCCACATCGGGTTGCTGTTGGGGCTGCGGGATCGGGCGCCGGAGGTGGCGGTGCGGGTCGACACGTGGTGGAACGGCGGTGCGACGGACCGGAACCGCGCGAACAACGAGCACGTGGTGCTGGCGCTGGACACGGGCGACGCCTACGCGTTCTAGCGCTGTGACCGGCCGGGTCCACCGGGTTGCGACGCCCGGTACGGCACCGCGGGTCGGCCGGTCCCGTCCGCCCCCGGCCCGCCCGGGCACGGCTCAGGCCGTGCCGAACTCCACGAGGGCCTCGTCGACGATCCGTTCCAGGCGGGCGTGGTGGGCGCCGCGCCAGTAGACGCGTTCGCACTCGGTGCACTGCGCGAACACGTCGTAGGAGCGGTGCGTGCCGTGTTCCAGGCGGTCGCCGACGCTCTCCTTGTCCGCCTCGTGGAGCGGGCCGTTGCAGGCGGTGCAGCGGGTCCACGGCGCGAGGGCGGGTGCGAACCGGCCCAGCACGTCGCGCAGTTGCTCGTCGGGGTTGTCGCTGTAGACGTACGCGCCGGCGAACAGTTCGCGGCGGCGCAGCAGTCCGCGGTCGCGGGAGAGCAGTACGCGCCGTTCGGCTGCGGAGCGGGTGGCGAGGGCGGGGTCGCCGATGTCCTCGTTCTCGTAGGCGGCGTCGACGCCGAGCAGGCGCAGGCGGCGGGCGAGGGTGCCGAGGTGGACGTCGAGGAGGAAGCGGAGCGGGGCGCCGGGGACCTGTTGGGGTCGCTCGACGCCGTACACCTCGACGTTCTGGCCGTCCTGGGGCACGTAGGAGACGGGTACCTCGTGGCCGTCTACGAGGAGGCGGCCGACCTCGGTGAGCGGGACGCCGGCCGATTCGACGACGTGGCCGAGGCTGGAGGCGCCGTCGGTCGCGGTCGGTACGCGTTCGGCGCGCCGGCTGGGCGGGGCGAAGAGGCGCAGTTCGGGGGCGAGGGTGAGCTGAATGCCGGGTCCGTTCACCCGTTCAGCATGCCAGTTCCGTGCCAGCGGCCGCGGCCGAATTATGACGTCGCGGTGGCGTGGTCGTAGGTGTTGCGGTGGGTGCTGACCTCGTCGAAGTGGTTCTCGGCCCAGAGCTTCACGGAGGACAGGAGGCAGCCGAGGCTGCTGCCGAGGTCGGTGAGGCGGTAGTCGACGCGGGCGGGGACGGTGGGGGTGACGGTGCGGGTGACGAGGCCGTCGCGTTCGAGGGAGCGGAGGGTCTGGGTGAGCATCTTCTGGCTGACCCCGGGGATCTTGCGGCCGAGGTCGCTGTAGCGCATGGAGCGGTCTTCGGCTTGGCCGAGGGCGCTGACGATGAGGCCGACCCACTTGTCGCTGATGCGGGCCAGGAGCTGGCTGGTGGGGCATTCCTTGAGGAAGGCATCGTAGGCGGAGCGGGCTTCCTCGCGGCGGTCCGCGGCGGTGCTGGTGGCCATGGGTGCCCCACTTCCGGGTCGGGTACGCACCTTGGAGTGCGTACTTACGAAAAGAGAGTACCTCTCCCTAGGTTAGTGCTCATCGAGAACGCGAGAACGCGAGAACGCGAGAACGCGAGAGCACGCGAACGAGCGAAGCAGCGAACGAGCGAAGCAGCGAACGGGAGAGATGAAGATGAGCGAGCAGACGATGCTGGCGGCCGTGGTCAGCGAGTTCGGCGGCCCGGAGCGGGTCGAACTGGCCGAGGTCCCGGTACCCCGCCCGGAGGCCGGCCAGCTCCGCGTCAAGGTCGCCGCCGCCGGGCTCAACCCGGTGGACGGCGCGGTCGTCGCAGGGATCTTCGGCGGCGCCGGACAGCGGCTCGGCCTCGGCTGGGACGTGTCCGGGGAGATCGACGAGGTCGGCGCCGGGGTGACCGGCTGGAGCGCCGGTGACCGGGTCGTGGGCCTGCACTACGGGCCGGTGAAGCCGCTGGGCACGCACGCGCAGTACGTGGTGCTCGACGCCACCGCCGTCGCGTCCGCCCCGACCGCCGTGGACGCGGTGACCGCGGCCGGGCTTCCGCTCGCCGGTCTCACCGCGGCCCGCGCCGTGGACCTGCTGGGGCTCGCCCCCGGTTCCTCGGTGCTGATCACCGGAGCCGCGGGCGTCGTGGGCGGCCTGGCCGTCCAGCTCGCCGCCCGGGCCGGTCTGGCGGTGACGGCCCTGGCGGGCGCCGACGACGAGGAGCTCGTACGGTCCCTGGGCGCGACCGGGTTCGTCCCGCGCGGCGAGGCTCCGGCCGGGCCCGTGGACGGGGTCCTGGACGCGGCGGTGCTGGGCGCGGCCGCGCTGGACTCCGTACGTGACGGCGGGGTCTACGTGGGCCTGATCCCGAACCACGCCCCGGCCGCGGAGCGCGGTGTCCGGGTCGTGGAGCAGGAGGTCGCGGCGGACGGGGCGCACCTGGCCCGTCTGGTGGCCCTGGTCGACGCGGGCGCGCTGACCCTCCGGGTCGCGGACACCTTCCCGCTCGGCGAGGCCGCCGAGGCCCACGCCCACCTCGGGGCGTCCGGGGTCCGCGGCCGCATCATCCTGACGGCGTGAGGCCGTCCTGCGGACGGCCCACCCGGTAGCGCCAGTCGCAGCTCGGGTGGGGCACGCCGGGCGGGTACTCGAAGTCGACGTCGCCCAGGTACTCGAAACCGGCCCGCCGGCACACCGCGTTGGACGCCGGGTGGTCGGTGCCGGGGAAGGCGTGGACGCTGTTGCGGGAGCCGTGGGCCCTGACGTACGCCAGGAGTTCCGTGAGCGCTGCCACGGCCAGACCGTGGCCCTGGAACTCGGGCAGGACGCCCCAGCCGGCCTCGTAGACCGGCTCGCCCCGCCACTCCCGCTCCCAGAAGCCGACGGATCCGACGCTCTCGGGGCGTCCGACACTTCCGGTGCGTCCGCCGCTTCCGGTGCGTCCGTTGTCGCCGGGGCCCGCTCCGGCCGGGGTCCACACGACGCGGAACATCCGGCCGGCGGCCGGCTCCCGCGCGCTCAGGGCCTCGTAGCGGCGCTGGCGGTCGACGAGCTTCGCGGCCGGCTCGGGGCCGCCCAGGAACCGGGTCATGGCCGGCTCGTTCTTGCGCTCCAGCAGCCAGAAGTCGCCGGCGGACCAGGGCTCCAGCCGTACGTGGGTCTCCATCGGGCCACCCTACGGAGGCGGGCGCGGCCGGCCCACGGGTTTCGGCCTCCAGGGCGTGGCGCGGTCGCGAACGCGTCGATTTTCAGGCCGTGTTCGGGGTTCATCCGGACCGTGGGGGTCCGGGCGGCGCGGCTCCGGCACCGCTCAGCCACCCCGTCCCGGCGTCCGCCGGGCTGACCTGCACCGACCGCCTTTCCAGTGAGGTGGCGGTGCGCCGGAATGATGGATTCACGCATCGGGAATTGGCCACTGAATGATCACTTCCAATCGCCAACAGCCCTTTGGTTAAAGGGAATTGACCTTTTGTTTCCGGTGGGCGTGGCCTAGCCTGATCTCAGCCGACCGGGGGGAAGGGCTTCGGCTGCCCTGCCCTCTCACAGCATCAGTCACCACCCGACAAGGGGGAGTCACGAGTGCTCAGTAAGAGGATTTCGGCCGGATTCATCGCGATGGCGGCCGTGGCCGGCGTCATCGCCGCGGCGCCGTCCGCAGCGGCCGTGGACCGCACGTGTTACGACGGCAACTTCTGCATCTACAAGGACAGCAACTACAGCACCAACAACTCGATGTACCGGACGAAGTACGAGTCCGCCCGCTGGGACATCGACATGCCGGCCGTCTACGAGAACGACAGCTCCTGGTGGAACCGCCGCAGCCAGTCCTCCAAGACCTACGGCGGTCGTTGGATGTCGTGGGGCGTGGAGATCTGCCTCATCCCCGGCGGTTCCGTGAACTACTACTGGGACGCCAATGACGACGGAGCGAGCAACACCCTGAACGACGGCAACGGCTGCTGATCAACGCCTGAAGGCCGGGTCGCCCCGCGTCGCGGAGGCGGCCCGGCCGCACCTTCAAGAGGACACGGACACGGACATTGAATAAGCGCACCCGGGGCATGACGGCCATCGCGGTGACGGTGCTGCTGGGCGCCGCCTCCGCTGCCTGTTCGGAGGAAGCCCCGCAGGACCTGGAGACGGCCCGCAGGGCGCAGACGGCCCTCGACAGTGCCAACGCGGCGTTGGACCAGGAGCGCGACGCGGAGTTCAAACTGATCCGCAAGTGCATGAACGACAAGGGCTTCAAGGTCTTCCCGGCGGGCGGCTCCGGTACCAACAGCGGCAAGAAGCGGAGCGAGGACCTCTCCCCGTCGGCCGAGACCGCGCGCACCGTGGGTTACGGGGCGGACCCGCGCAGGTCGGACAACCAGAAGGCCCAGGAGGGCCCGGACGACTTCGACGCGCTGCCCGAGGACGTCAAGCGGGCCCACAGCATGGCCATGGACGGGTACGTCGACAAGCCCGAGGGCGGTGTGGAGTTCGACTTCGGCGGTGGCAAGGTCATGGTGCCGTCGAAGGGCTGTCGCGGTGAAACGCTCAAGGCCGTGTACGGGGACGTGAAGGAATACCTCCGGCTCAACTGGACGGTCTACAACAGCGTCAAGCAGAACAGCGCGCACATCCTCGCCGATGACGACGGATATCAGAAGTCGCTTTCCGAATGGGCCTCTTGCATGAAGTCCGGCGGCTATCCGGAAATAAAGACGCCGGAGAAGGCCAGGGAATCGGCGCTCTCGCATTACGCGAACATTCCCGGCGCTGACACCGCGGCGCTCGACAATGCCCAGCGTGCCGAGATCAAGCAGGCCACCACCGATGCCGAGTGCGCGACGAAGGTCGGTCTCAACACGAAGGCGCGGGAGGCCAAGAGCAAGGCCTCGGCGGCTTCGCTGGTGAAGCACGAAGCGGAGATCACGGCGTGGCTGGAACTGATCACGAAGGCCAAGGGCAAGGCCCAGGATCTACTGCGAGAGACGTCCTAATACTGTCATGAGCCTCGAACACCCCGATGAGACACAGGTGGAGACACAGGTGGCCCGGCCGTCCGGCGGGCGGGCGACGAGTGCGCGGCAGAGGTCCAGGCGGGGCCTGGTCGTCGCCGCCGTCGCCGTCGTGCTGTTCGGCAGTTCCGGTTCCGTCTGGTGGATCGCCTCCCAGGCCAGGACCCCGGAGCAGCGTGCCTCGAACGCCGCCGCGCCCCCGCCCTCCCAGATCACGGGGAAGGTTTCCGACCAGCAGCTTGTCGAGAAGATGGAACTGACCGGGAAGGTCGAGACGGCCTCCCGCACCACCATCACCGGCGTCCAGCCGCAGGGCACCAGTCGTGCGGTCGTCACGGCCCTGCCCGCGGCCGCGGGCAAGAGCCTCAAGGCCGGGGCGGTCGTCGCGGAGGTGTCGGGCCGCCCGGTCCTGCTGCTCCCGGGGCGCTTCCCCGCCTACCGGGACCTGAAGGCGGGCGACAAGGGGCCGGACGTGCAGCAACTGCAGCGCGCGCTGCAGCCGTTGTACGGGACGGCGGTGAACGGCACGTACGGCCCGGCCACCGTCGAGGCGGTGCGCAAGCTGTACGCGGCGGCCGGGTACGAGGCGCCCGCAGGGCAGGGGCAGAGCACCCCCGGGGGTGGCGGTTCCACCTCCGGTACGGCCCGCGGGGGCGGGGCGTCCCCGGGAGGCGGCACGGCTCCCCGGGGCGGCGCAGAGACCGACGGCGGCACCGGGGCGGCCCCCGGTGCGAGCGGTACGAACGGCACGAGCGGCGGCAACGGCACGAGCGCGCCGCCCGCCCGCGGTCCGGACGCGCCGCCCGCCGGGACCGGTCCGGCCAAGCCCGGCGAGCTGCTGCCGGCTGCGGAGGTCGCGTACGTCAGCGCCCTGCCGGCCGCGGTGGTGCAGGTCACCGCGGCGGTCGGCGACGCGGCGGACAAGCCGCTCGTCGTGCTCGGCAGCGGCGGCCGTCAGGTGCGGGCCGCCGTCAGCGCGGACCAGCGCACGCAGCTGCGCGATCTGCCGGCCGACGCGGTCATCCGCTTCGGCACCGGCCCGTACGAGGGCCGGGAGGGCACCCTGGGCTCCCTCACCAGCCCCTCGGACGGCAAGAGCGGCGACCAGCAGGGCAAGAGCGGGGGCCAGGACGGCGCGGCCACGGCGGGCACGGCGGGTACGGCGGGCACGGGAGCGGGTGCCGGCGGCAGCGGCGGTGGCGCGGGCGGCTCCGGCGGCCAGCACGAGGCGCTGTTCGTGCCCACCGGCGCGGAGGCCAAGGAGGGCTCGACCCAGCAGATCAGCGTCGAACTGCGGCGCAGCCCCAAGGGGGCGCTGACCGTTCCGGTGTCGGCCGTCTGGACCGACCTCGGCGGCTCGTCCACGGTCACCGTCGCCGAGGGCAGCAAGGAGCGGAACATTCCGGTCGAGGTGCTGTTCACCCACGAGGGCCTCAGTGCGGTTCGCGCGCTCGACGAGAACCTCGCCGTCGGCCAGACGCTCGTCCTCGTCCGCCGCGGAAACCCGGCGGGCGGCTCGGACGGCACCTCCGACGGCGCCTCCGGCGGTACCGATGGCTGAGGACGCTCCGCCGACCGGAGACGCTCCGCCCCCGGTCATCGAGATGACCGGCATCGCGAAGACGTATCCGGGGCCGCCTCCCGTGCACGCGCTGGCCGACGTCACGCTCGACATCCGGCCCGGCCGGCTCGCGGCCATCGTGGGCCCCTCGGGCTCCGGGAAGTCCACGCTGCTGAGCGTGCTCGGGCTGCTCGACGTCCCGACCCGCGGCCGGTACCTGCTCCAGGGCAACGACACCATCGCCCTGTCCGAACGGGCCCGCACCGCCTTGCGGGCCCAGACGCTCGGCTTCGTCTTCCAGGCGTTCCACCTGGTCCCGCACCTGACCTGCGTGCAGAACGTGGCCCTGCCACTGGTGCACCTGGGCGTGCCGCGCGCCCAGCGGCGGCCGCAGGCCGTACGGGCGCTGGAGTCCGTGGGGCTCGGGCACCGGCTCGACGTGAAGCCCACCACCCTCTCCGGCGGAGAACGCCAGCGGGTCGCGGTCGCGCGGGCCATCGTCCACCGGCCCGCGGTCGTCCTGTGCGACGAGCCGACCGGCAACCTGGACACCGCCAATTCGGCCCGCGTCATGGACCTGCTGACCGGACTGGTCGCGCAGGACCGGGCCGTGGTCGTGGTCACGCACGAACCCGATGTCGCGGCGAGGGCCGACCGCGTCTTCAAGGTGGTGGACGGCCGTGTTGCGTAGACGCGCCGAGGGCCGGCCGCCCGGGCACCCCCGTACGTCGGCGGCGGACCTGCTCGTCCAGGCGTTCCTCGCGCTGTTCGGCCGCCGGTTCCGCACGCTGCTCACCATGGTGGGCATCTCCGTGGGGTTGGCCGCCGCCCTCGCCACGCTCGGCATCACGGCCAGTGCGGCCGGCGCCGTCTCCGACCAGTTCGACGCCCTCAAGGCGACGCGGGTGACGGTCAAGTACCCGTCGGAGGCCGTGGCCGGGGTCCGGCCGCGGCCCGACGGCGCCGACGCCCAGCGGGTGCGCGACCTCAACGGCGTCCGCAGCGCCGGTCTGGTCAGCAGGGCCGGCGAGCAGCCGGCGCTCTCGCGGCTGCCCGGCGGCAAGGAGAACGACCTGCCCGAGGGCACGGTCATGGCCGCGCAGCCCGAAGCGCTGCTCGCCATGTCGGCCGAGCTCACGCAGGGCCGCTGGTTCGACACGGGGCACGACGCCCGGCGCGAACGGGTGGCCCTGATCGACACGGCCGCCGCCTCCCGGTTGACCGTGGACGGCGGGGCCGGCAACTCCGTGATCCACGTGAACGGGGTGGCCTTCAGCGTGCTCGGCGTCTTCCGGGCCCCCACCGGCGACACGAACCTCACCGGTTCGGTGGTCATCCCCTACTGGGCCGCCCTGCAGGACCCGGCGGGGCTGGGCTTCGCCCCCGCTGAAATGATCATTCGTACGGATCTGGGGGCCGCCGACCAGGTCGGCGACGAGGCCCCCTTCGCCCTGGCCCCGGGCGCCCCGGACAAGCTCGTCGCGCTGGTGCCGCCGGACCCCCGGTCGCTGCGCCGGGGGGTCGAGTCGCAGACCCGGGCCCTGTTCCTGGGCCTGGCCGCCGTCTCCCTCGGCGTGGGTGCGCTCGGTGTCAGCAACACCGCCTACGTGTCCGTGCTGGAGCGGCGTTCCGAGATCGGCCTGCGCCGGGCGCTCGGCGCCTCGCGGCGGGCGGTCGCCGGACAGTTCTGCATCGAGAGCGGTCTGGTCGGGCTGGCCGGCGGCGTGGTGGGCACGGTGCTCGGCATCCAGATCACCGCGGTGACCTGCCTGGCCAAGAACTGGCTGGTGGTCCTCGACCCCGCCCTCACCACCGCGGGACCGCTGGTCGGCCTGGTGGTGGGCCTGGCGGCAGGCCTCTACCCGGCCCTGGCGGCCGCCCGCATCCTGCCCGCCGAAACCCTGCGCGCGGGTGTCTGAGGGATGCCCGCGGTCGGATGCCTTCGAAGGTCAGGGCCAGACCAGGCAGTACGGCTGGTGGCCGGCCTCGTGCAGGCGATGGCTGAAATCCTGCCACTCGTGCGGAGGGGGCGGGGCAGCAGACCGGTGCGCCCTCTGGCACGATCTGGCCTGCGCCCATTCGCCGGTGCTCAGGAGAGGGTCGGCTCTGCGGGTGAGGCGCAAGCTGCCGGGGCCTGGTCGTAGGTGAAGGTGCCGGGCTCTGGGCGCCGGCTGTGGTCATCGAGGTTGCCCACCGTTCGCCGCTCCTGCTGGCATGTTGTGGCACGGCCTTCCGTCATCCACGCCATTCGAACAGGACGAGCGACGCGTCGTCCGAGGTGGTTTCGCCGCGTGCCCTCTTGAGGGTGTGGGACAGGTCCCGGGCCACCGCGCGGATCCCGTGGTCGGCCTGCTCCAGCTGGTTCACCCAGTCGATCAGCTGCTTCTCGCCGAACTGTTCCTGCCCGGTTTCGTGTTCTTCGATCAGGCCGTCGGTGAAGCAGAGGACGCGATCGCCAGGCTCCAGCGCCACCGCGCTGACCTGCGGCTGGGCCCCTCCGAAGCCGACGGGGAGGGTCGTGGGGCTGTCCAGGCGGCGTACGACGCGGTGTGCGCGGATCAGCATCGGTGCGGGATGCCCCGCGTTGACCCACTGGAGACGCCCCGTGTCCGTGTCCAGGCGCATCATCTGGGCGGTCACGAAGTGGTCCGGGTCGAACTGCTCCGCGACGGCCCGGTCCATGAAGAGGTAGATCTCGGACAGTTCGATGCTGATCCGGCGGGCGTGGCGGTACGCGCCGATGGCCACCGTGGCCATCGTGGCCGCGTCCAGGCCGTGCCCCATGGCATCGACCATGGCGAGGTGCAGGACGTCGCCGTTCAGGGCGTAGTCGAAGCTGTCCCCCGCCACGGCGTAGGCGGGCTCCAGAACTCCGGCGACCGCGACGTGCGGCATCACCATCGACAGCGGTGGCAACAGGGACCACTGGATCTCCGCAGCCACGCTCATCGGTTCACCGCGGCGGGTCCGGAAGAAGAGGTCTGTGTAGCCGTTCTTGGTCTGCAGCAGGTCGGCCGCCAGGCCCGCGATCCTGCACAGGAGGCGGCGGGTGTCGTCGTCGACCCTGTCCAGGGTGACCGCGAGCACCCCCACCTGGTCGCCGCCGTCCAGCAGGGGCAGGTGGACCCGTACGCCATCGGGCGTCAGGACTTCGACGGGGCGTGACTCCAGGAAGCACCGGCCGGCTTCGGACCGGTCGATGGGCAGCGGATCACCGGCGGCCACGCCGTCGGCGGGCAGGGGGACCAGCTGTTGCTGTCCGTAGTCCTGAAGCAGGATCTGCGGGTCACGTCCCCCCATCCGGGCCACCGTCTCGGCGACGAGCGGGCCGACCAGATGGGGTGGCAGCTCGTGCGCCCCGTCCAGGAGCACCCCGAGCAGTTCCTCCCCGAAGCTCTCCGAGCGGTCCGGATACGCGCGGCCTCCAGCGGTCATCCTGTTGCCTCCAACCAGGCGGCGGGCGGCGTCCGGCTGCGCGGGCGGCGTGGCTTCCAGGATGCTCCCCGGCGACCGGGCACGCCACACGGCTTCGATGCTCCGTCCTCAACGGCACTGCCGGGGCGCGCGCCGTCGCTGCCGCGCGCGCCCCGGCTCGCATCGGCTGATGATGGGAGTACGGCCGAACACGCGGAGCTGACCATGACGGGGTGGCGTGTCAGGGACTACACCCAGGACGATCTCGAATCGGTGCTCCGAGTCGACGCCGAGAGCGGCACGACCGAAGAGCCACCGCTCTTTCCGCTCTCGGACGCCGTGGCGGCCCTCCAGGCCCTCCATCCGGCGGTGGTGGCCACGGCGGACGACGTGGTGGTCGGTGCCGCGGTGAGCAGGGTGGACGGTGACCGGGCGTGGATCTTGCGCATCAGCATGGCGCCCGCCTGGAGGCACAAGGGGCTGGGCAGTGGCCTGATCACGGCCTTGGAGCACCGGCTGTTCGCCGGTGGCGTCCGAACGGTGCACGCGGTCCTGCCCGACGGCGAGACCGGTGCCGCCGCCCTGTACAACTGCGGCTTCGGCGCCCGTCCGGGCCTGGTCTTCTTCGAGAAGCGCGGGCGAGTGACCCCTCAGGCGGTCAGCACGCTCGCGTCGCTGGGAGCGGAGCTGCCGCCCGGGGGGCTGTGGCAGAAGGTCGCGGGCATGCAGCGGGAGAAGGAGCTCATCGAGCGGCGTCTGGTCCTGCCACTGGCCCATCCCGAAATGGCCGCCCAGCACGGCGTGGAGCTGCCGCGGGCCGTGATGCTGTTCGGGCCGCCCGGAACCGGCAAGAGCACGTTCGCGCACGCCATCGCCAGCCGCCTGCAATGGCCCTTCCTCGAACTGTTCCCCGCCCGGCTGGCCGCCGAGTACGGACTGGCGAGCGGGCTGAACCGGCGCTTCGACGAGATCGCCGGGCTCGACCACGTCCTGGTCTTCATCGACGAGGTCGAGGAGATCGCCGGGACCCGCAGCGGCGCGGACGCGACCGCGGTCGGCGTCGTCAACGAACTGCTCAAGGCGATCGTCCGGTTCCGGGGCCAGGACGGGCGGCTGCTCGTCTGCGCCACGAACGACGTGACCACGCTCGACTCCGCGTTCCTGCGGCACGGCCGTTTCGACTACGTACTGCCGATCGGCCCCCCGGACCACCGCGCCAGGACCGCGCTGTGGGAGAGCTACCTGGCCCGGGCGGGCGCGCGGGCCGACAGCGCGGCGCTGGCGGACGCCAGCGAGGGGTTCACCCCCGCCGACATCGCCCATGTGGCGCGCACCGTCTCCCAGGTCCAGTTCGAGCACACCTTCGACACCGGAACCCGGGCCCGCCCCACCACCGAGGACTACCTGCGCACGATCGGCGAAACCAGGCCCACGGTCAGCTCGGCCATGGCCCAGGAGTTCGCCCAGCAGACCGAGAAGTTCGCCCGCATCTAGGTGTGCCGTACGGATCAGGCCGGGCCCGTGGCCGTCTCCTCCTCTGCCTCCATGCGCCGGATTCCCTCGTGGGTGAGGGTGACCATCGCGGGGGTGTTGCCGGGGTCCCAGTCGACGGTGATCAGTCCTTCGCCCGCCAGGTAGGTGCAGGCGGCGGCCAGGTCCTGTTCCGGTACGTGGAGGTCGCGCCGCAGCTGTGCTCCGATGATGCCGAGGAGGCGGTTGCCCTCGACGGCTTCGTACAGGACCCGGAGCACCTGGTCGCGGTAGGTCTTGCGTTCGCGCAGTGTGGCCATGACCGCGTCCTTTCGTGTGTGGGGTGGCGTGGGCTCCGGGGCCGGTCGGGGTTCTCAGATCTCGTCGGAGTGCGCGCCGGTGCCGGCGGGGGTCCTGCTGGCGGCCAGCCACGAGCGGGCGGGGCCGGCGGGTGTCGCCGTGTCCACGGTGAGGTGGAGGCGGGTGTCGCCGTCGAGGGCGGGATAACTTCGCTGTTCCGCGCCTGCGAAACAGCGGCGGAGCGCCTCCGCGACCGCACGGGCGGCTTCCGGAGTGCGCGCGATGATCCGGACCTCGGCGTGCCCGAGCGAGGGCAGTGTCTGGGGCTCGATGTACTTCACGTAGGCGTGTTCCCTTTCTGAGTGGGTGAGAGGCCGGCGGAGCGGGGCGCCGAGGCGTCCCGCCCGCTGCCCCCGGTCGGAGGACGGTCTGTTCCTCACCGGTCGGCACCCGTGTGGTGGGCTCGACGACCGGTGTCGTCCGGCAGGCCCGGAGGCCTCGGCAGGGGGTCGCTGAAGCGGTAGGCCTCGATCCGTGCGTCGTGCTGGGCGTTCAGCAGGTGGATCCAGCGCATTCCGATGCCGATCATGAGGATGATCACCGTGATGAGGACGATGGTCTCCACGGAGCTCACCTCCAGCCGTTTCCCGGCAGCGGCAGGGCGCTTCGTTCCATCGGCTCCCCGAAGGGGGACATGCAGGCCCCGCCTTCGCCCTCCCAGGTGGCTTCCCGGCGGCGGGCGTCGCGGATGCCGCGCCCGATGACGGTCTCGTTGGCCATCAGGACGTCTGCGGCCAGGACGCTGCCCGGGATCGCGGCGGCGGCCATCAGCCGGGCCGCGGCCGCGGGCTCGGTCTCGGGCGGGATGACCAGGAGGTCCCAGCGGCCGACGGTGTAGGAGAGCAGGATCAGCTTGTCGGGGTCCTGTTCGGTGAACCAGCCCACGTGCAACAGGTGCCCGGCCACGGCAACCGTGCGCGGGACGACCGGCCAGCGGCTGGGGTTCACGCTGACGCGGGTGATGCGCCCCCAGGTCTCGTCCAGAGCGGCGGCGAGAGCGGGGAGCTCGGCTTCGAGGTCACGTGAGTACGGCCACCAGGCGCCGTCCAGCTGACCTGCGAGGGTGGTCTTCGGGGTGAGGGACAGGCGGGCCGGGCGCAGGACAACAGCCGGCTGCGCAGCGCGGTCGAGGGTCTTGGTCATGTCGCGGACCCGTCCCCGGACCGTTCGCGAACGGCCCGGTGCAGTGATCGCCGGAAACGACGTCCGCGTGGGAGCGGGTGTGCGAAATACTCCCGGTCCCTTCACCGTACTCCGGTTCGCGATCCAGGAAGCCGCTTCTGACCAGGTATTTTTCCGGCGCAGACGGAGAGCGCGGCGCAGTCGGTTCCCCGCGCCGCACCGTGCGGGTGGGCGGAGTACCGTGAAACGACGGAGACGTTCCACAGCTCAACAGCCTTTTCGACGCCGCTGCCGGCCATCGAACGGGGTGCCGCCGCACCACGAGACAGGCGGAATCACCATGGCCGCATCCGACAACCCCGACCCTTTGAAGCTCCTCCCGGACGCCATCCACCAAGCGGTCAAGCCGGGCGCCGCCCTGCTCCGGCTGGAAACCACACGGTCCCGCCAAGGGCTCCTGGACGGCGCCTGGTGGCCGCGCTCCAGGGACGTCACGATCGAGCTGCCCGCACTGATCACGGCACTGACCGCGCACCTCGGGCCCATCACGCGGGTCGGCCTGGACACCTCCGCCTGGCAGGACGTCCCGACCCGTCTGGTCATCGACGGCCAGGTCGTGCACCTCGACGCCGACCCCGTCGGCGACGACACGGTCCTCGTCACTCGCGGCCACAACGACCACTTCGCCCTACTGGTGGTCCCCCCGGACACCACCGCCGACGCCGCCCGCGAAGCGATGGCCCGCGCTGTCCGCGCCGACAACATCACGCAGGCCACTCAGATCCTCATCGCCACCACACCCGAACCTGAGGACGGCGCCGCCGAGGCGGCGGGCTGACCGGAGTCCCGAGTGGCCGAGCGGTGCGCCGGTCAGAGCCCCTCGTCGTGCAGGTCCTCTTCGCGCAACAGGTCGTCCTCGCGGCGGCGCGAGGTCTCCTTCGGGCCGGACTTCTGTCCCTTCTCGCGGGATGCCTTGCCCGGCTGGGGCTGCGCAGGGTCGCCGGGACGACGGTGTTCCTGCGCCTCGCGTCCCTTGCCCGGTTCCTGGCGCTTGTCCTGCCTACCGTCCATGACGGTGACTCCTCTTCATGCGTGGGGTACGGATTCCCCCTTCGTTCACGCTGACACGCGCCGCGACGGTCTGCATCATGTCGACCGCGAAGCGAGGCACACGGATGACGCCCCGCCCCTGTGTGTCAGCGTCGGAAGGCGGGCCACCCCTTTAAGGGCCGAGGCTTGACGGGTTCGCGACGAGTATCCGGTCCAGCAAGGTGCCGGAGGAATCGCAAGGTCAGACCGAAAGATCCGCCTGCTGCCAGGTCCGCTCAAGGTCGTCTTGGTGGTCGCCGCTGTGGCCGTGCTGCTGGGTGCATACCAATCGATCGATGAACGTCGCATCGGTTTCGGGCTGACCTGGCACTTCCAGCGCGCCGTCCTGCGCGGCGTGGTCCGGGCGGGAGATCGGTCGCCAGCCCCTCGTGCGTGCGCCCGCCGGCCATCCGCATGCGCCGCAGCAACGGCCCGATCGGTTCCACGCCGTCGCCCTCGTTCGTGGTCATCATCACCATCCCTCGACCGTTCGCAGAGCCCGGATCCCAGCGTGGCCATAAACCTGGCCGTGTTCCCGGAATGGCCATGCCTTCTGGCCCATCCGTCCAAACGCGTACGGCAGTTGACCCGCTGGAGAACCGGCGGGGCATCGTCCAGTTCATCGGGTCACCGTGCCCCGCGCTCGGGTGGACCAAGACGCCGAGACGGTGACGTTCTCCGGCGCCGGGCGTGAGTGCGCCTTCGCCGAACTCCTCGGCCTGGCCAAGGAGGCCGCCGGATCGGGTGAACACCACCCGGCGCCGTCCAGCAGCCGGTCAGCCTCGTCATGGTCCGCCCGATCGCGCTCGCCCTCGACGGGCGGGGCCCGCTGGTCCAGGCCCGCGCGGCCGGGAAGGCCTCTCAGAGGGCCGCCCGCGGCTGACGAAAGGCCAGGTCAGGGCCAGACCAGGCAGTACGGCTGGTGGCCGGCCTCGTGGAGGCGGTGGCTGAAATCCTGCCACTCGTGGAGCAGCTGGTAGACGTTGAAGGCGTCGCTCGGGCCGCCGCGGTCCGGGACCGTGGACCAGATGAAGGCCGCCGCGCCCACCGATTCCTCGCCGATCCCGCGCAGCGGGTCGACCACGGTCATCGGGAGCTTGACCACCGCGTAGTCGGGGTGGAGGACGACCAGCTCCAGCGGGGGCACCTTGTGGAGGGGTATGCCTTCGATGCCGGTCAGGACCATCGCGGCCACCGTTTCCGGCTTGATCTTGGTGAAGAGGCCGCCCATGCCGAGCTCGTCGCCGCCGAGCTCCTCCGGCCGCATCGTGACCGGGACCCGGGCCGCCGTGGCGCCGTCGGGGGCGCCGAAGTACTTGTACGTCACTCCCATGCCGCGGCCTTTGGGCAGGTCTTCGGGCGGGGTCGCAGGTCCGGGGGCGGCGTCGGCCGCCTCCATGCCGTGGCGGCGGTGCTTGCCCCGGCGGCGGGCCTCGCGGGCGCGCTGCGGATCGAGGCCGTCCGTACCCTCGCCCGGTCCACCACCGCGTTGCATATCTCCACCCGACTGGTCTTGCTCGCCCCGGCCCCGCGGCCCCCGCCACGCAGCCTGATCATCATGGCAGTGACCTCCCCCGCGGCGACGCGGTGAAACGCCCGCCCGCAAGTCTGTCGCGGCCTCTGAGACCATGGCTGGTGTGAGCTACCCGTACCCGTATGAAGCCCCAGTTTCGCAGACGCTCTTCGAGCGCGCCTCCCTCGTGACCCCCGGCGGCGTGAACTCCCCCGTGCGCGCCTTCCGCGCCGTGGGCGGTACGCCCCGGTTCATGGTGTCCGGGACCGGTCCGTACCTCACCGATGCCGACGGGCGTGAGTACGTCGACCTCGTGTGCTCGTGGGGGCCGATGATCCTCGGTCATTCGCACCCCGAGGTGATTGAGGCCGTCCAGGCGGCCGTCGCCCGCGGTACCTCCTTCGGTACGCCCGGTGAGGGAGAGGTGGCGCTCGCCGAGGAGATCGTCGCGCGCATCGAGCCCGTGGAGCAGGTCCGCCTGGTCTCCTCCGGGACGGAGGCGACCATGTCGGCGATCCGGCTGGCCCGTGGGTTCACCGGTCGCGCCAAGGTCGTGAAGTTCGCCGGCTGCTACCACGGTCACGTGGACGCTCTGCTGGCCGCCGCCGGTTCCGGTTTGGCGACTTTCGCGCTTCCGGACACCCCCGGTGTGACGGGTGCGCAGGCCGGCGACACGATCGTCCTGCCCTACAACGACCTCGAAGCGGTACGGGCGGCCTTCGCAGCGCACCCGGGCGAGATCGCCTGTGTGATCACCGAGGCCGCGCCCGGCAACATGGGCGTGGTGACCCCCGCCGAGGGCTTCAACCAGGGGCTCGCCGACCTGTGCCGGGAGAACGGCGCGCTCTACATCTCCGACGAGGTCATGACGGGCTTCCGCACGAGCCGCGCCGGCTGGTTCGGCGTCGACGGGGTCAAGCCCGACCTGATGACCTTCGGCAAGGTCATGGGCGGCGGCTTCCCCGCCGCGGCCTTCGGCGGCCGCGCCGACGTGATGGGCCACCTGGCCCCCGCCGGCCCCGTCTACCAGGCCGGTACGCTCTCCGGTAACCCGATCGCCACCGCCGCCGGTCTCGCGCAGCTGCGGCTGCTGGACGCGGCCGCGTACGAGAAGGTCGACGCGGTCTCGAAGGAGATCCAGGGCCTGGTCACCGGCGCGCTCGCCAAGGAGGGCGTGGCGCACCGGCTGCAGACCGCGTCCAACATGTTCTCCGTCTTCTTCACCGAGGACGAGGTGCGCAACTACGACGACGCCAAGAAGCAGGAGAGCTTCCGCTTCAACGGGTTCTTCCACTCGATGCTGGCGCAGGGCGTCTACCTGCCGCCGTCCGCCTTCGAGTCCTGGTTCGTCTCCACCGCCCACGACGAGAAGGCGATCGAGCGCATCGCGGCGGCGCTGCCGGCCGCCGCCCGAGCCGCTGCGGAGGCCACCGCATGAGCAACAGCGCCACGCCCGCCACGCCCGAGCTCACCGTCGTGCACCTGGTGCGCCACGGGGAGGTGCACAACCCCGAGGGCGTGCTCTACGGGCGCCGTGACGGCTACCACCTGTCCGAGCTGGGCCGGCAGATGGCGGACCGGGTCGCCGAGCACCTGAAGGGCCGGGACATCGCCTACGTGGTGTCCTCCCCGTTGGAGCGCGCGCAGGAGACGGCGGAGCCGATCGCCAAGGTCCACGGCCTGGACCTGGCGACCGACGCGCGGTTGCTGGAGGCGGAGAACGTCTTCGAGGGCAAGACCTTCGGTGTCGGTGACGGCGCGCTGCGCAAGCCCGGCAACTGGAAGCACCTGACGAACCCGTTCAAGCCGTCCTGGGGCGAGCCGTACGTCGAGCAGGTGGTCCGGATGATGAGCGCGCTGGAGGCGGCGCGCGACGCGGCCCGCGGTCGTGAGGCGGTGGCGGTCAGCCACCAGCTGCCGATCTGGATCGTGCGCAGCTTCGCGGAGAAGCGCCGGCTGTGGCACGACCCGCGGCGCCGGCAGTGCACGTTGGCCTCGATGACCTCCTTCACCTTCCAGGGCGACAAGCTGGTGTCGGTGGGCTACAGCGAGCCGGCCCGGGACCTGGTCCCGGCCCATCTGCTGGCCGGGGCCAAGCCGGTGAAGGGTGCGTCCAAGGCGTTCGGCGCCTGATCGGAGGCGCGGCTCCCTGATCGGGTCTTGATCGACCGACTGTTACGGGGCGTTACGTTTCTGCCCAACTAAAGAGGGGTCGCGCGGGAATCACCGTGTCAGCTCGCATATCTCATCTGATTGTCCGTTTATATGGGCTTCAGGTCGGTATGGGTGATCGACAGTGGGGACGGTGACATGCGCGACATCAGGGGAGTCAGTCGGAGGGGGTTGCTGGGACTGGGGCTCGGTGCGGCCGCCGCGGTGGGAACCGCGGGCTGCGGCGCACCGGACACGTCCGGTCCCGGCGCTCCCGGACCCGCCAGGAACCCGAAGAACCCGAAGCCCGGCGAGAAGCCGGCGGCCAGGCCCATCGGTGACGGCTCCACCGCCGACACCGGCCCGCAGCCGAACCAGCCGGACGCGCCCGTGCCGCTCCAGCCGGGCGAGACCCCGCCCCAGTTCGTCGTCTTCAGCTGGGACGGCGCGGGGGAGATCGGCAACGGTCTCTTCCCGCGCTTCCTCAAGCTCGCCAAGGACCACGGCGCGTCCATGACCTTCTTCCTCTCCGGCATCTATCTGCTGCCCGAGTCGAAGCGGCACCTCTACCGGCCGCCGAACAACCCCGTCGGGGCCTCGGACATCGGCTACCTCAAGGACGAGAACGTCCGCTCCACCCTCGGCTGCGTCCGTCAGGCCTGGCTCGACGGGCACGAGGTGGGCACCCACTTCAACGGCCACTTCTGCGCCGGCTCCGGCTCGGTCGGCAGGTGGACGCCGGACGACTGGCAGAGCGAGATCGACCAGGCCGTGTCGTTCGTCACCAACTGGCGCACGAACACCGGATTCACCGACCTCGAACCCCTGCCCTTCGACTACGGCAAGGAGCTGAAGGGCGCCCGCACCCCCTGCCTCCTCGGCCGGGACGCCCTGCTGCCGATGGCCCAGCGGCTGGGCTGGCGCTACGACTCCAGCTCTCCCGGCGGCCTCCAGGTCTGGCCGGTGCGCAGGTCCGGCGTCTGGGACCTGCCGCTGCAGTCCCTGCCGTTCCCCGGGCACTCCTTCGAGGTCCTCTCGATGGACTACAACATCTTGGCCAACCAGTCGAAGAGCACGACGAGGGGCGTGCCCGCCCACTACCCGGGGTGGCGCACCCAGGCCACGGCCACCTACCTGGGCGGCTTCCGGCGGGCCTACGAGACCAACCGAGCACCCCTGTTCATCGGCAACCACTTCGAGGAGTGGAACGGCGGCATCTACATGGACGCCGTCGAGGAGGCGCTCAAGGGTATGGCGGACAAAAGGGATGTACGGCTCGTATCGTTCCGGCAGTTCACCGACTGGCTGGAGGTCCAGGACCCCAAGGTGCTCGCCAGGCTCCGGGGCCTGGGCCCCGGCCAGCCACCGGCCGGCGGCTGGAGCGCGTACATGACCGCCGCCTGAACCATCGCCTGACCAGGGCATTGACTCCCGGCCGGGGGGTGCGGAAAATCCGCGAATTGCTCATGCGAAACTTTTCACATGAGCCTTAGCCGCGCCCCCCGACGCCGCTCACCCAGCGGCCGCACCCTCCTGCTGACCGCGGTGACCGTCGCCGGCGCCCTCACGCTCACGGCGTGCAGCGGTTCGGACAGCGGCAAGCCGACCGGTTCCGGCGGCAACTACGTCACGGGCGCGAGCGGCATCTCCACCTCCGCCAAGGGCGAGCGCACCGAGGCCCCCAAGCTCGACGGCGAGACCGTCGAGGGCAAGAGCCTCGACACGACGACCCTCAAGGGCAAGGTCGTCGTCCTCAATGTGTGGGGCTCCTGGTGCCCGCCGTGCCGTGGCGAGGCCCCGGCCTTCGCGAAGGTGTCCAAGGAGCTCGCGGACGCCGGCAAGGACGTCGTCTTCGTGGGCGTCAACGTCCGCGACAACAGCAAGCAGAACGCCGCCTCCTTCGAGGAGACCTTCGGGATCACCTACCCGAGCCTCTACGACCCGGACGGCAAGCTGCTGCTCCGCTTCCCCAAGGGCAGCCTCAACCCGAACGCCATCCCCTCCACGCTCGTCCTGGACCGGGAGGGCAAGATCGCGGCACGCACCCTGGCCCCCCTCGGCGAGGACAATCTGCGTTCGATGATCGACCCCGTCCTCGCGGAGCAGTGACCTCGTGGTCGAGTATGTCCTCGCCGCCGAGGCCACGGGTGTGAACGAGACGGTCCTGAACGGCGCACTGCTGCTGGCGATGCCGATCGCGCTCCTCGCGGGACTCGTCTCCTTCTTCTCGCCCTGCGTCCTGCCGCTGGTCCCCGGCTACCTCTCCTACGTGACCGGCGTCAGCGGCGCCGACCTCGCCGAGGCCCGCCGCGGGCGGATGTTGGCGGGTGCGCTGCTGTTCATCGCCGGCTTCACCGCCGTCTTCGTCTCCACCGGCGCGCTCTTCGGCTACTTCGGCCAGACCCTCCGGGAGAACACCGACATCATCTCCCGCGTCCTGGGCGGCGTGGTGATCCTCATGGGCCTCTTCTTCATGGGAGCGATCCCCGGCCTGACGATGCGGGAGTTCCGCTTCCACCGGAAGCCGACGGCGGGCCTGCTCGGCGCTCCGCTGCTCGGCGTGCTCTTCGGCGTCGGCTGGACCCCCTGCATGGGCCCGACCCTCGCCGCCGTCAGCACGCTCTCCCTCGATCAGGCGAGCGCCGGCCGCGGCGCCCTGCTGACGGTCGTCTACTGCCTGGGCCTCGGCGTGCCCTTCATCATCGCCGCGATCGCCTTCCGCAAGGCGCTCGGTGCATTCGGCTGGGTGAAGCAGCACTATGCATGGGTGATGCGCATCGGCGGAGGCATGCTGGTCCTCACCGGCCTGCTGCTCGTCACAGGTTTGTGGGACAGCATCGTCGGTGACATGCGGAGCTGGACCCAAGGCTTCACGGTGGGGATCTGAGGAACCGACGGACATGAGTACGACAGACAAAGCGCCCACCGAGGCATCGCCCGAGCCCGCACCGGCGGACCCCGCCGAGACCGCGGCCGGCTCCCAGCTCTCCACCGCACCCGTCGAGGACAGCGGTCCCGTCGGCATCGGCGTGATCGGCTGGGCCCGCTGGTTCTGGCGGCAGCTCACCTCCATGCGGGTGGCGCTGATCCTGCTCTTCCTGCTGTCCCTGGGCGCCATCCCCGGCTCCCTCGTCCCGCAGACCAACGTCGACGCGATGAAGGTCGCCGAATGGAAGCGGGACAACCCGTCCTACGTCGGCGTCGCGGAGGCGTTCCAGCTCTTCGACGTCTACAGCTCGGTGTGGTTCTCCGCGATCTACCTGCTGCTGTTCATCTCGCTGATCGGCTGCATCGTCCCGCGCGCCTGGCAGTTCGTCGGCCAGCTCCGCGGCCGCCCGCCGGCCGCCCCCAAGCGGCTCGACCGGCTGCCGGCCCACACCACCTGGCGCACCGACAGGACCCCCGACGAGGTCCTCTCGTACGCGAGGACGCTGCTCGGCGGGAAGCGCTTCCGCATCGAGGCGGGCAACGGCCACGTCGCCGCGGAGAAGGGCTACCTCCGCGAGGCCGGGAACCTGATCTTCCACGTCGCGCTGATCGTGATGCTGGTGGCCTTCGCCTGGGGCCAGTACTTCAAGTCCGAGGGCGGCAAGCTGGTCCTGCGCGGCACCGGCTTCTCGAACACGCTCACCCAGTACGACGACTTCAAGCCCGGCACGCTCTTCCACCCGGACGACCTGCCGCCGTTCAGCTTCACGCTGGACCGCTTCGACGCCACCTACGAGATGACCGGGCCGCAGCGGGGCACCCCGCGCGACTTCAAGGCGTACGTCACCCTCAGCGAGGGCGCCCACGGAACGCCGCAGAAGCGCGAGATCCAGGTCAACAAGCCCCTGGAGATCGAGGGGTCCAAGGTCTACCTGCTCGGCCACGGCTACGCGCCGATCCTCTCGGTGACCGACCCCACCGGGAAGGTGATCTTCAAGGACGCCGTCCCGGTGCTCCCGCAGGACGCCAACCTCACCTCCACCGGAGCCGTCAAGGTCACCGACGGATACAAGGACAAGGACGGCAAGAAGGAGCAGCTCGGCTTCAACGCGGTCTTCGTGCCGAGCTTCGCCGGCGAGGGCATGGGGACGATGTTCTCGCAGTTCCCCGCCCTCCTGAACCCGCAGCTGATGCTCAACGCCTGGCACGGCAGCCTCGGCGTGGACTCGGGTCTGCCGCAGAACGTCTACCGGCTCGACACCTCCAAGATGGAGATGTTCAAGGACGAGTCGGGCCAGCAGTTCAAGCAGAAGCTGGCGCCCGGCGACACGATGACCCTGCCGAACGGCGCGGGCACCGTGAAGTTCGAGGGCATCGAGCGCTGGGCCACCTTCTCCGTCACCCACCAGCCCGGCAGCGGCCTGGCCCTCGCGGGTGCGATCGCCGCCATCGCGGGCCTGGCCGGATCGCTGTTCATCCAGCGCCGCCGGATCTGGGTGCGCGCGGTGGCGGGCAAGGACGGCGTGACCGTCGTGGAGATGGCGGGCCTGGGCCGCAGCGAGTCCGCCAAGCTCCCGGAGGAGTTGGCGGACCTCGCCGCCACGCTGCACCAGCAGGCGCCCACGGCGTCTGATCCTGTTGAAGAAACCCTTGAAGGAGAGCGCGAATGACGCCGCTCGCAGCCGCAGCCAACGAGAGCCTGGCTGAGATCAGCAACTACCTGATCTATTCGTCGATGGCGGTCTACATGCTCGCCTTCTTCGCGCACATCGCCGAGTGGACCTTCGGCAGCCGCAGCAAGGTGGGGCGCACGGCCGCCGCGCTGACCGGCGCCGGCGCCGACGCGGCCGCGGCCCCGGCCGTGCAGGTGCGCGGCAAGGGCGGCGCCACCGCCGTACTGGATCGGCCCAAGGTCACCACCCGTTCCGCCGCCGGCACCCGCGACGTCCCGGACGGCCCCGGCGCCGCCGGCGGCACCGTGCAGGGCGACCTGTACGGGCGGATCGCGGTTTCGCTGACCGCGCTCGCCTTCCTCGTGGAGGCGGCCGGGGTGGTCGCCCGCGCCCTGTCGGTGCAGCGTGCCCCCTGGGGCAACATGTACGAGTTCTCGATCACCTTCTCCACGGTGGCCGTCGGCGCGTACCTGGTGCTGCTCGCCCTGAAGAAGAACGTCCGCTGGCTCGGCCTGATCCTCGTCACCACGGTCCTGCTGGACCTCGGCATCGCCGTCACCTGGCTCTACACCGACAGCGACCAGCTGGTCCCGGCCCTGCACTCGTACTGGCTGTGGATCCACGTCTCCACCGCGATCTTCTGCGGCGCCGTCTTCTACATCGGCGCCGCGGGCGCGGTCCTCTACCTCTTCCGGGACTCCTACGAGAGCCAGCTGGAGGCCGGCCGCACACCGGGCAAGTTCCGCACCTCGGTGCTGGAGCGGCTGCCCTCGGCGGCCTCCCTCGACAAGTTCTCGTACCGCATCAACGCGGCCGTCTTCCCGCTGTGGACCTTCACGATCATCGCGGGCGCGATCTGGGCCGGCGACGCCTGGGGCCGCTACTGGGGCTGGGACCCCAAGGAGGTCTGGTCCTTCGTCACCTGGGTGGCCTACGCCTGCTACCTGCACGCCCGCGCCACCGCCGGCTGGAAGGGCCGCAAGGCCGCCTACCTGGCGCTCTTCGCCTTCGCCTGCTGGATCTGGAACTACTACGGCGTGAACATCCTGCTCAGCGGCAAGCACTCGTACGCGGGCGTCTGACCGGCGGGAGTGGGACGCTGGTGGCATGTCCCTCGTGAGCCATGCCACCAGCGAGCAGCGCGGCGAGGACCACTGGCTGCTCCGCTTCGAACTGCACCTGCCGCACGCCTACGCCGGCCTGTGGCCCGCCGTGACCACACCCGACGGGCTGCGCGGTTGGCTGGCGGCGGCGGACGTCCTGGAGCGCAGGCTCGGCGGGGCGGTCACGCTGCGCTGGCTGAACACCGGCACCGTGGCGGCCGGGCGGGTCACCGCCTGGGACGTGGAGCGGGTCGCCGAGTACACGGTCACCGAGCACGGGCGGATCCGCTTCCACCTGGAGCCGGTCGGGACCGATTCGACCGTGATCCGGTTCGTGAACGAGCGCGGCGGGACCGAGGACGAGCGCCTGGACTGCCTGGCGGGCTGGCACGAGCACTTCGAGCTGTTGGACGCGGCCCTGGCCGGCCGGCCGGCGGACTGGTCCACCTGGACGGACATCCGCTGGGCGACCCTCCGCGAGGCCTACGCCTCCCTCGCCCGGGCCTAGACCCTCACCACACCGGGCGCAGCGGCGGGAGCGGGCCCTCCCCGTGGAAGGTGCGCACGACCTCCCCGAGGCCCTCGCGCAGGGCGGTGAGGTCGGTGCCACGGCCCAGTTCGGCTTCCAGTTCGTGCAGGATCCGGCCCGCGACGGCGAGATGGTCACGGGCCGCCCGGGTCAGGACCACCAGCTTGCGGCGGCCGCCCCCGGGGTGCGGCTCCCGGCGGACGTAGCCGCGCTTCTCCAGGTCGTCCACGATCTGTCCGGCGGCCTGTTTGGTCACCCCGAGCCGCTCGGCGAGCTCGGTGGCGGTGGCGCCGTCGCCCTGGAGGGCCTGGAAGGCCATGCCGTGCACCGGCCGCAGGTCCGGATAGCCGGCCTCGGCGACGCGCCGGGTGAATTCGCCCAGCAGCGTCTGGAAGCCCAGGCCGAGCAGGAACAGCAGCTCGACGCCCTCGTTCTCGTCTCTCGTCACGCAAACATGGTGACACGGCTGGGTCAAGCTGCTTTACTCGCTAGAAGTAAAGCAGCTTTACTCGCATGCCACGAGAAGACGAGGACCCGCCTTGCACGTGATCAGCGCTTCCCCCGAGAATGTCACCGCCACCCCCAACGCCACCATGACCGGCTTCGCCGCCCCCAGCCGCGGCAGCTCCGAGCTCAGCAGCTGGCACGTGGCCATGCCCGCCGGCAGCACCGGCCCCGAGCACTCCGTCAGCCGCGAGCAGGTGTGGACCCTGACCGCCGGCTCCCTGGAGGTCACCTGCGCCGGCCGCATCGAGAAGGTGGCCGCCGGCCAGACCCTCGTCCTGCCCCCGGACGCACTGCGCCGCATCCACGCCGCCGAGGCCTTCGAGGCCCACGTCGTGATGCGCGCGGACGGCGTGGCCTCGGTCCCGGGGGAGGAGGGCACCCGCGTACTGCCGTGGGCCCGCTAGGCCGCCCACCTCGCGGACCCGGAGGGGAGGGCCTAGCCCTGGCCCTGGTCCTTGTCCTGGTCCTTGTCCTTCTTCTCCTGATCGTCGCGCAGCGACTTCAGGAACTCCGGGTTGTCGTCGGGCGCCACCCACTGCGCCCGGCGCGTCCGGTTCCCGCCCGCGGCCACCCGGTCCTTGCCCGCGAACAGCCACACGACCGGCCCCACGATGGAGAAGAGCAGGATGATGATCACCCAGACCACCTTGGGGAGGTGCTTGACCTCCGGCTCCGGAGTGTTCAGGCAGTCGATGAAGGCGTAGATGGTCAGCGCGAGGATCAGCAGGAACGGCAGATAGCGCAGCACGGTGTGGGACCGACTCCCAGGTCAGTGACGGGGGGCCCGCGTCAGGGCCCCGGTGACGCCTCCAGGGTAGTTGGTGACGGATACTGACCCCTATGGCTTACGACGATCTCCGCTCGCTGCTCCGGGCTCTGGAGCGAGAGGGCGACCTCAAGCGCATCAAGGCCGAAGTCGACCCGTACCTGGAGGTCGGGGAGATCGTCGACAGAGTGAACAAGGCGGGGGGTCCGGCGCTCCTCTTCGAGAACGTCAGGGGCTCGGCGATGCCGCTGGCCATGAACGTCTTCGGCACCGACCGCCGCCTTCTGAAGGCCCTCGGCCTCAAGTCGTACGGCGAGATCAGCGAGAAGATCGGCGGCCTGCTGAAGCCGGAGCTCCCGCAGGGCTTCATCGGCGTCCGCGAGGCCTTCGGCAAGCTCGGCTCGATGGTGCACGTGCCGCCGAAGAAGGTGAAGGGCGACTCCGCGCCCGTCCAGGAGGTCGTCCTCACCGGCGACGACGTGGACCTCGACCAGCTCCCGGCCCTCTTCACCTGGCCCAAGGACGGCGGCGACTTCTTCAACCTCGGCCTGACCCACACCAAGCACCCCGAGACCGGCGTGCGCAACCTCGGCCTCTACCGGCTCCAGCGCCACGACAAGCGCACCATCGGCATGCACTGGCAGATCCACAAGGACAGCCGCAACCACTACGCCGTCGCCGCGGCGAAGGGCGAGCGGCTGCCGGTCGCGATCGCCTTCGGCTGCCCGCCCGCGGTGACGTACGCGTCCACCGCGCCGCTGCCGGGCGACATCGACGAGTACCTCTTCGCCGGCTTCGTCGCGGGCAAGCGGATCGAGATGGTCGACTGCAAGACGGTCCCGCTCCAGGTCCCGGCCAACGCGGAGGTCGTGATCGAGGGCTGGCTGGAGCCCGGCGAGATGCTCCCGGAGGGTCCCTTCGGCGACCACACCGGCTTCTACACCCCGCAGGAGCCCTTCCCGGCCCTGAAGATCGACTGCGTGACGATGCGCAAGCGTCCGCTCATCCAGTCGATCGTCGTCGGCCGGCCGCCGACCGAGGACGGCCCCCTCGGCCGCGCGACGGAGCGGTTCTTCCTGCCCCTGCTCAAGATCATCGTGCCGGACATCGTGGACTACCACCTCCCGGAATCGGGCGGCTTCCACAACTGCGCGATCGTCTCGATCGACAAGAAGTACCCGAAGCACGCCCAGAAGGTCATGCACGCCATCTGGGGCGCGCACATGATGTCGCTGACCAAGCTGATCATCGTGGTCGACAAGGACTGCGACGTCCACGACCTGCACGAGGTTTCCTGGCGGGCGCTGGGCAACACCGACTACTCCCGCGACCTCACCGTCGTCGAGGGGCCGGTCGACCACCTGGACCACGCCTCGTACCAGCAGTTCTGGGGCGGCAAGGCGGGCATCGACGCCACCAAGAAGCTGCCCGAGGAGGGCTACACCCGCGACGGCGGCTGGCCCGACATGGTCGAGTCCGACCCGGACACCGCCGCCCTGGTGGACCGACGCTGGAAGGAGTACGGCCTGTGAGCCCCATCGTGGTCGGAGGTCCCGAGCTCTTCCTCGGCACCGGCGGCGTCTACGTGGCCCTGCTGCGCCCGGAGATCGACCCGGCTGACCCGGGCGTGCGGCAGGCCGCCGAGCAGGCGGGCGTCTCGCCCGAGGAGTTCGCC
This sequence comes from Streptomyces sp. NPDC091682, assembly GCF_044756625.1. Taxonomy (NCBI): domain Bacteria; kingdom Bacillati; phylum Actinomycetota; class Actinomycetes; order Kitasatosporales; family Streptomycetaceae; genus Streptomyces; species Streptomyces sp. NPDC091682. Next base: position 71,571 of record NZ_JBIVTH010000013.1, read on the forward strand.
GGACCCGGCGACGTCTGGGCGCTGATGTACGAGGACGGCTCCGGCTACGGCGAGTTCGAGCTCCCCGGTGCCCGGGACGTCGAGGCGGACGGCTTCGCGGAGCAGCTCCAGGCCGCCTTGGCATCGGGTGAGCCGTTCGCGGTCGAGGCCGGGGACTTCCTGCGCATCGACGCCGGCCCGGCGGCCGACGCCTGGCGGCTGACCGTGCACGTCACCCCGCCCGAGGACAGCGACGGCGCCCCGCACACCCTCGACCTGGGCCCGCTCCCCGCCGCGGAACTGCTGGCCGACCTCGAAGACTTCCGGAGAGCCCTCGCATGATGACGACCGCCGACGAGGTGATCGGGCGGGACCCGGCGCCACAGCCGACCGGCAAGGTCAAGGCGTTCCTGAGACTCGTACTGATTGAGCACTCGGTCTTCGCGCTGCCCTTCGCCTACATCGCGGCGTTCACCGCCATGTTCCAGCTCGACCGGCGCGTCCACTGGGGCGTCCTGCTGCTCGTCACCATCTGCATGGTGGGGCTGCGGACCTTCGCGATGGCCGCCAACCGGATCATCGACCGCGAGATCGACGCCCGTAACCCGCGGACGGCCGGCCGTGAACTGGTCACCGGCGCGGTGTCGGTCCGCGCGGCCTGGACCGGGGCCGGGATCGCGCTCCTGGTCTTCCTCGGCTCGGCGGCGCTGCTGAACCCGCTGTGCCTGGCGCTCGCGCCGGTCGCCGTGATCCCGATGGTGGTCTATCCGTACGGCAAGCGGTTCACGAACTTCCCGCACGCCATCCTCGGGCTGGCCCAGGCGATGGGCCCGGTCGGGGCCTGGCTCGCGGTCACCGGCGAGTGGTCCTGGGACGCGGTCCTCCTGGGCCTGGCGGTGGGCGTGTGGATCGGCGGCTTCGACCTGATCTTCGCCTGCCAGGACGTGGCCGCCGACCGTGCGGAGGGCGTCAAGTCCGTCCCGGCCCGCTTCGGGGTCCCGGCCGCCCTCTGGGGCGCGCGCGCCGCGCACGTCGTGACCACGGCCCTGCTGGCCTGGTACGCGCTGGCGACCGACGCGGGCGTGCTGTTCTGGACCGGTCTGGCGGTCGTCGTCGCCGCCTTCCTCTACGAGCACACGATCGTCAAGCCGCACGACCTGTCCCGCCTGAACCGGGCCTTCTTCACGGTCAACGGCTTCATCGGCATCGCCCTGTTCGTGTGCGCCCTGGCCGATCTGGTGGTCCGCGGTCTGACCGTGTAGGTATCGTCCGGCCCACCATCACGTGCGTGAACAGGGAGGCCGGCATGCACGACCCGGACGCCGACGGCCCGCCCTCCCGGCTCAGCCGCTTCGAGGACATGTTCCCGGGGCACCGGACGGAGCTGGTTGAGGGCGCCGTCGTCAGCCCGTGAGGGCCGGCTGCCGGCGGGCCGGGCGGCGGTAGTACAGGGCGGTGACGACGCCCGCGACGAGGCCGATGAGGTGGGCGTACCAGGCGATGCCGGGGTCCGTGGGGAGGATGCCCAGGAGGGCCGTGCTGCCCCAAAGACCGCCGACGACCAGGCCCACCGCCGCGTTCAGCGGCTTGCGCTCGACGAAGCCGCGGACGACCACGTAGCCGAAGAGGCCGAAGACCAGGCCCGAGGCGCCGGCCCCGACGGTGTGCGGCGGGGCGATCAGCCAGCAACCGATCCCGACGGCGGCTATGTTCAGGGCGCTCACGGCCAGGAAGCGGCGGATGCCGCTGAGGGCGGCGATGAAGCCGAGGACGAGCAGCGGCAGGCTGTTGGACGCGACGTGGTCGAAGCCGAAGTGCAGGAAGGGGTGGGCGACGATGCCGACCAGCCGGTCGGGGTCGCGGGCGACGATCCCGTACTGGTCGAGGGCGTGGCCGGTGGCGTGGTCGACGGCCTCCAGGGCCCACAGCAGGGCCACCCAGCCCAGCATCAGCTTGGCCGCCGCCCCGGCCCGGTCGGCCTGCGTCCAGCTCTGTTCCACCGTCGTGCTCATCTTTGCCCCCTCGCCGCGTCCCGTCAGGGGAACGTCCCGACACCTTACTGAGTGCCCATCGGTGGTGGCCGGATAGTCTCGGAGGTATGACTGAGCGCAAGCGCACCCCGTGGGTGGTCGGGGTTTCCGGGGCGTCCGGGACGCCGTACGCGGCGGCGGTGCTCCGCGGGCTGCTGGCCGCGGGGGAGAGTGTCGACCTGGTGGTGAGCCGCGCCTCGCGCCTCACCCTGCTGGACGAGACGGGGATCGCCTTCCGTGACGCCCACTGGCGCGAGGACCTGGGGGAGTGGCTGGGGCGCGGAGCCGACGGGAAGCCGGGGACCTTCGCGCGGCCGGAACTGGACGACGTCCGGTACTGGGGTGCGGGGGACCTGGCGGCGGGCCCGAGTTCGGGCTCGTATCCGGTCAAGGGAATGCTCGTCGTCCCCGCGTCCACGGCCTGTGTGGCGGGGGTGGCGCTCGGACTGTCGAAGGACCTGCTCCAGCGCGTGGCGAGCGTGACGCTCAAGGAGCGGCGCCGGCTGGTGGTCGCGGTGCGGGAGACCCCGCTGAACGGGCAGACGCTGCGGCATCTGGTGGCGCTGGACGAGGCGGGCGCGATCGTGCTGCCCGCCTCTCCGGCGTTCTATGCGGGTGCGACGCACATCCAGGATCTGGTGGACTTCGTCGCGGGGCGGGTGCTGGACGCGGCAGGGGTGCCGCACCAGCTGTACCGCCGCTGGGAGGGGGAGCTGGGAGGCTCCCGTACTGCCCGGGAGGCAAGCGCCGGTGACTAGGCCTTCTTCTTGCGGCCGAGCGGCTTGCGGGCCTTGTCGACGCGGAGGGCGGCGGCGGGCTGGTGGGCACGGGATCGGTTGGCCAGCTCCTGGAGCTCCCGCATGTGTGCGTAGGCCATCTCGATCGTGAACACGGTGAACCACTCCAAAGATCGTCATTGATCAGCGATAAGATTTCACAGGGTGTTGACCCTGTGTACCTTAGATTCTATACCTAGACTTGCAGGATCGCCGAATAATGGAAGGCTCCACGTAAATGGACACGGTGGACAGGCAGCTCATCCAGGCACTCCGGGAAAACGGTCGTGCCTCGTACGCGGAGCTGGGCCGTCTCGTGGGCCTCTCCGGCCCCAGCGTCACCGACCGCATCAACCGGCTGGAGACGGCCGGCGTCATCACCGGCTACCGCGCGACGGTGGACTCGCGTTCGCTCGGCCTCGGTGTCACGGCGCTGATCGGACTCTCCATGTCCGATGCCGCGGACCACGAGGACGTGGCCCGGCGGCTGCGCGACCTCGCGGAGATCGAGGACTGCTGGTTCATCGCGGGCGACGACTCCTTCATGCTGAAGGTGCGCGCCAACGACGTGGACGGCCTGGAGAAGATCATTCGCAGGCTCTCCGGTACCAAGGGCGTCTCGCGCACCCGGACCACCATCGTGCTCTCCACCAAGTGGGAGAACCGGGTCGGGGAACTTCCCGAGGAAGCCTGAGAGTACGGTTGACCAGGGTTCGCAGGACAGGCAGAGGCATCTAGAGGAGGCGACCGGCACATGGACGCTGGGCTCAAGCGTGAGCTGGAGGAGAAGGTCCGCTCCGGCGAGCGGCTGACCCGTGAGGACGGCATCGCCCTCTACGAGTCGGACGACCTGGCCTGGCTCGGTGGCCTCGCCCACGAGGTGCGCACGCGCAAGAACGGTGACGTCGTCCACTTCAACGTCAACCGGCACCTCAACATGACGAACGTGTGCACCGCCTCGTGCGCGTACTGCTCGTTCCAGCGCAAGCCGGGCGAGAAGGACGCGTACACGATGCGCATCGAGGAGGCCGTGCGCCTGGCCAAGGCCATGGAGAACGACAACCTCACCGAGCTGCACATCGTCAACGGTCTGCACCCGAACCTGCCGTGGCGCTACTACCCGCGCTCGCTCTCCGAGCTGAAGAAGGCGCTGCCGAACGTCTCGCTGAAGGCGTTCACAGCGACCGAGATCCACCACTTCGAGACGATCTCGGGGATGTCGGCCTCCGACATCCTCGACGAGCTGATCGAGGCCGGCCTGGAGTCGCTCACCGGTGGTGGCGCGGAGATCTTCGACTGGGAGGTCCGGCAGCACATCGTCGACCACCGCACCCACTGGGAGGACTGGTCGCGCATCCACCGGCTCGCGCACGAGAAGGGTCTCAAGACCCCCTCGACCATGCTGTACGGGCACATCGAGGAGCCGCGCCACCGCGTGGACCACGTGCTGCGGCTGCGCGAGCTCCAGGACGAGACCGGCGGCTTCCAGGTCTTCATCCCGCTGCGGTACCAGCACGACTTCGTGGACATGCAGGACGGCAAGGTGCGAAACAAGCTCCAGGCGCGCACGACGATGGCGACCGGCGCCGAGGCGCTGAAGACCTTCGCCGTCTCGCGACTGCTCTTCGACAACGTGCCGCACGTCAAGGTCTTCTGGGTGATGCACGGCGTGCAGACCGCCCAGCTCGCGCTGCAGCACGGCGCGGACGACATGGACGGCTCGGTCGTCGAGTACAAGATCACGCACGACGCGGACAACTACGGCACCCCCAACAAGCTGGGCCGTGACGATCTTCTGGACCTGATCCGGGAAGCGGGCTTCCGCCCGGTCGAGCGCAACACGCGCTACGAGATCATCCGCGAGTACCCCGGCCCGGACGCGAACCTGCGCGAGACCCCGCAGGCTATGCGCGTCTGACGCCTCGTCCGACCCGTACCAGGTGAGTGGAACCCCGGCCCGTGGGCCGGGGTTCGGCTTTTTCTGGACGAGCCGATCGAGTAATAGATAAACTTCCTCGATGGCCCTTACCTTCACCCTGGATCCGGTGGTCGACCCCTCCCTGCGCGAGGGGATCCTGACGCTGTGGGCCGACGTCTCCAACGCGGGGGGCGCCGTCGGCTTCGTGCCCCCGGTCACCCCCGACGACATCCGCCCCTCGCTCGACCGGCACCTCGCCGGCGTCGCCGACGGGAGCTGCCGCCTGCTGGTCGGGCACGACGGGGACGGGGCGGTCGCCGCGACCGCGTTCCTCGCCCTCAACGCGCACCGGCTCCAGCTCCACTGGCTGTGGGCCTACACGGTGATGGTCCATCCGCGGCACCAGGGCAAGGGGTACGGGCGCGAGCTGATGGCCCGGACCGAAGCCGCGGCCCGCTCCATCGAGGGCATCGACGCGATCCGCCTCGGCTGCCGCGGCGGTCTCGGCCTGGAGCACTTCTACGCCTCCTGCGGCTACAAGGAGGTCGGCCGCGTCCCCGGCGCTGTCCGGGTGGCCCCGGGCGACGACCGCGACGACATCACGATGCTGCTGCCGCTGCACTGACGTGCGGCCGGGCCCGCCGTCGGGCCCGCCGCCGGACCCCGGAGGGCGGGGGGCGGGTTCCGGCGTGCTTCACTGGACGGGCACCAGCCGCCGCAGACCACGACGAGAGAGAAGGGGTCACCGTGTCCCTCAAGCCGAGCGCAACGATCCGCTACACCGCGATGCGCCTGGGCATCTTCGTCGGATGCCTCGTGGCCGTCGCGGGCCTCGTCCGGCTCGGCTGGGTGCCCGCGGGGCTCGGGGAGGCCAACGTCGCCTGGGTCGTGCTGCTCGCCATCGTGATCTCCGCCCCGCTCTCCTTCGTCCTCCTGCGCAAGCAGCGCGACGAGATGTCCACGCAGATCTCCGGGCGCGTCGCGGGTGCGAAGGAGCGGCTCGCCGCGAACCGCAGCCAGGAGGACCAGGCTGACGACGCGGCGCGCGTCACCTCATAACGCCGCAGTTGGCTTCATCACACATCGAACCGCCCCAGCATCGGGTATACCGCCCGTAACCGCTGGGGCGGTGGTGTTTTTCGGGTCGGCGCAAGAGGGCCTCGTGCGCCGTTGTCTCAAAGCACCCCTTTGAGATTCCCAAAGGGGAAGTGTTAGCGTGTTCAACATGTTGACCACAGTTGCGCACCCCATGATCACGAGCGTTCCGCTCGCGATGCGCCTGCACGTCGACCTCTGCCGCCGCGCGCCCGCGGCCCGTTGCTGTTGAGCTGAATCGATACAGCAGCCGTCCCGGCCGGCCCTTCTGGCTGCTGCCGCACCGCTTCACCGCAGTACTTCCCCCCCTGTCTTCGTGCGCCACCTCCGGAGAGTGTCCGTGTCCGCGACCCCCCAGGCCCCTGCCAAGGCCTCGTTCAAATTCCCCTTCTGGGCCCAGATCGTCGCCGGTCTCGCCCTCGGTGTCCTCTTCGGCTGGATAGCCCGCAGCTACGACGTCAGCTGGCTCGCCACCACGCTGGAGAAGACCGGCGACCTCTTCGTCCAGCTGCTGAAGCTGGCCATCGCCCCGCTCGTCTTCTTCGCGATCCTGGTGTCGATCACCAACCTGCGGAAGGTGAACAACGCGGCGCGCCTCGCCTCCCGCACCCTCCTCTGGTTCATGATCACCTCGCTGATTGCGGTCGGCATCGGCATCGCCATCGGCCTGCTGACCGACCCCGGTTCCGGCACCGGCCTCACCGCGGCCGACGGCAAAGACCCGAAGAAGACCGGCTCCTGGATCGACTTCCTCACCGGGATCGTGCCGACGGACATCGTCACGCCGTTCACCGAGCTGAAGGTCCTTCAGATCGTCTTCCTGGCCGTCGTCGCCGGTATCGCCGCCCTCCAGCTGGGCGGCAAGGCGAAGCCGGTCCTCGACCTCGCCGAGTCCGCCCTGGAACTGCTCCAGAAGGCCCTGTGGTGGGTCATCCGCCTCGCCCCGATCGGCACCGTCGGCCTCATCGGCACCGCGATCGCCACGTACGGCTGGGACCTGATCGGCAAGTACGCGACCTTCACCGCCGACATCTACATCGGCTGCGCCCTCGTGATGTTCGGCGTCTACCCGCTGCTCCTCGCCACGGTCGCCAAGGTCAGTCCGCTCCAGTTCTTCAAGGGCGCCTGGCCCGCCATCCAGCTGGCCTTCGTCTCCCGCTCCTCGGTCGGCACCATGCCGGTCACCCAGAAGGTCACCGAGCGCCTCGGCGTCCCGAAGGAATATGCCTCGTTCGCCGTCCCGTTCGGCGCCACCACCAAGATGGACGGCTGCGCCGCGATCTACCCGGCCCTCGCCGCCATCTTCATCGCGCAGATCTTCGACGTGCAGCTGGGCATCAAGGAGTACCTGCTCATCGTCTTCGTCTCGGTCATCGGCTCCGCCGCCACGGCCGGTCTGACGGGCGCCACCGTCATGCTGACGCTGACCCTGTCCACCCTGGGCTTGCCGCTCGCCGGCGTCGGCCTGCTGCTGGCCATCGACCCGATCCTGGACATGATGCGCACCGCCACCAACGTGGCCGGCCAGGCCCTGGTCCCGGTCATCGTCGCGGCCCGCGAGGGGATCCTGGACAAGGAGGCCTACGCCTCCGCCTCGGCCTCCCCGCTGGACGAGCCCGCCCCGGCCGCCGAGCCGGTCGCGGTCGCTGCCTGACCCGCACCGCACACGCACACGCACACCGCGCACGCACACCGCACACCGCCTGCCGCAGCCCCCGCCCCGACCGGGCGGGGGCTGCGGCGTTCCCGCGTTCCCGCGTTCCCGCGACGGCCAGCTCGGGAGCACTGTCAGCGGCGGATGGCAGCATCGGGAGCATGACCAAGACGGATGCGACACCGTTCGACTGGCGCCCGTTCCTGCTCCGTTGGAGCGGGGAGTGGGCGGATTCCCTGCCCGACGACGCCGGACTCAGCAAGGAGGACGAAGCCGCCCGGCAGGATCGGTGGCTGGGGTTCCCGCCCGCGTCCGAAGAGCGGATCGCGGCCCTGGAGGAGCGCCTCGGCCGACGGATGCCCCCGTCGTACCGGGAGTTCCTCGAAGTCAGCGACGGGTGGCGGCACGCCGGCGGGTTCGTCTGGCTGCTGGCGGGGACCGCGGACGTGCGTCGGCACGACAACGAGTCAGGGCTCGCGGACTTGTTCGAGGAGTACCTGGACGACGATGCCGGACCCGACGAGCGGCGGAACGCGGACATCTGGCGGCGCGGGCTCCAGCTCGACGTCGAGTCCGACATCACCCACGTCCTCCTGGACCCCGAGGACGTGGACGAGGACGGCGAGTGGGCCGTCTACACGTGGGCGAGCTGGCGGGGCGAGGCACCCGAGCGGCACGCGAACTTCGCCGAGTTCATGCGGGACATGTACCGGGAGTTCCACAGCCTGCACGCCCGTCCGGTCAACGGGGAGCCGGAGTTCGCCAACGACACGACGCGCGAGCTGGACGCCCTGATGGAGCAGGCCCGACTGGAGGCGCTGCGCGGCGAGTGGGAGCGCGCCGGGCGTCAGCTGGCCGAGGCGAAGGAGTACGGCCGACCGCGGGCCCGTGGACTGGGTGACCAGATGCGCCGCCTGCTGGGACAGAACTACATGGTGTACTTCGAGGACGTGGTGATCGACCCGCGGTACGCGCCCGAGCTGCTGCCGGTACTGGTCGCCGACCACGCGGCCCAGTCGTACAGGGACGACGCCACGCTGGAGTACCACCTGCGGGGAGCCGGCGACGACGTCCTGGCGCAGGCGCACGCGACGCTGGAGCAGGTGCGCGGCGGCACGTACCGGTACACGGCGGCCGGACCGTTCGGGGAAGCGGTCGAGCGGGCCCGGGAGCTGGCGCGGTGGGGCGACACCGACGGGGCGTGGCGGACGCTGCTGGACGCCCTGCCGGTGTGGCAGCCGCCGGGCCCCGACCTCCTGGCGCCGCTGGGGTGGGTGGCCGACCCCCTGCTCGGCGCCCTGCTGACCCCGGAGCGGGGCCGCGAGCTGCTGTCGACCCCCAGGGGCGGGCAGTCGGGTGCGGCGCCGAGCCCGAGCGCCGGCCTCGACCCGGACGGCCTGGCGTGGCTCGCGGACCTGGACCCCCACGGCAGCCTCACGTCCTACCGGTTCGTCCTGGTCGAAGGCGTGGAGCCGGAGGAACTTCCCGGACGCCTCGCGGACGGCGACGGGGCAGTCCTCGGCGCTCCCGTGACCAACGACGAAGCGCGCCTGCGGCAGATCAACGGACAGCGGGAGTTCTCGTCCTACGACGACGAGGCCCACGTCGCGGTCGGCCGGGCCGGTACCCGGTGGAGCTTCGCCTTCGACGGCAACCCTCCGTACTTCGACCCGCAGCGGTTCGTCTCCCCGGCTGCTGCCGCGGCCACCGGCGCGGACACGCGCGCGGTGGTCGTGTGGAACGGTCTGCGGGACTGGCGCGGGGACCCGTTCTTCCACCTGTCCGTGGCACAGGACGGAGCCGAGCAGTACGCGTTCACGTACACGGACGGCGAGGTCCACCGGACCGGGGAGATACCGGGGGCACTGGACCCGGACCGGTTCTTCGGCTCCCGGGAGGACCGCGCCCGGGCGGGACGGTCGCTGATGGAGGCCTTGGCCGGCGAGTTCGGTGTCCGACTGCCGCGCCACGCCCTGACGGTCGGACGGCTGCACACGTTCACCACCCGCTCGTGGCGGCGGCCGCCGGCGAACGGGGAGGGCTACGCCGTGATCAGCATCGGATGACATGCCGTGCGCCGACGGGCGCGGAGCTGCGACCGTCCTTCGGTCAGACCGTCTGCGCGCGCACGTAGGCGACCGTCGCCAGCAGGAACGGCAGGGCGAACCACCACCGGCCCATGGTCCGCCGGTACAGCGGGGTGATGGTGATCAGGAGTCCTACGAGGCACAGCACCAGGCAGCAGCCGGACAGGAAGCGGACGTCCTCGCGCAGCAGGCCGTCACCGGGCTCCGGCCGCAGCGTCAGCGCGGCGTAGCAGGTGAACACCGCGGGGACGTAGGAGAGGGCGAGCGGTATGCCGAGGACCCACTGCAAGCAGCCGCGGTCCTCGGGCAGGTCGATGGTCTCGCGCGGGAGCCTCATCCGGACCTCACCCGAGCGTCGAGCCGCGCAGGAACGCGGTCAGCCCGAGGAGGAGGGGCGGCGCGAACCACCACGGACCCATGGCCCGGCGCACGCTCGGTACGGCGGTGATGAGCAGGCCGAGCACGCTCAGGGACACGGAGACGAGGCACAGCGCGCCGACGTTCTCGTAGCCCTGGTCGTCCCAGTCGCCCCGGGGCCCGGCGAACAGGGCCCCGAACACGGCAGCACCGTTGAGCAGGTGGATGATCCCGAGCGGAACGCCCAGTACCCACCGCAGGCAGCCCTGGTCCTCGGGCAGGTCGATGCCCTCACGGGGGTACGTCATCGCATTGCGTCCTTCGCTTGGGCGAGGTTCCCGACGAACCGGTCACCGTAGCCCTGGGCCTTGGGGAGGTCCCAGTAGGGACCTCCGTTGTAGCGGGCGGCGATCTCCCGCATCTGGGCCTCCGTCATCTGATCGGCCGGCACGTCGGCGAGACCGCTCTCCGCCTTGATCTGGGCCAGGAAACCGGCCGCTATGAAGGCATTCTGCTTGGGGTCCTGGAGCGCCTCTTCCACCAGGGTCCGCTGGTGGTCGGTGAGGTTCGCCGGGTCGTAGCCGAGCACTTCGGCGCCGCGCCGGAGCTGGATGGCGATCGGCCCGTACGAGGTCTCGTCCAGCTTCCCGCCGAGCCGCCACGGAAGGTTCTCGGGGGCGACCGGGCTCAGCCCCCACGGGGCCGCGGCCTGTTCGCGGATCGTGCCGGTCACGTCGTCCAGCAGCCCGGGCTGGTAGCCGCCGATCTCCTGCCAGGCCACGCCCGCGACCAGCTCTTCCGGCAGCCCGGCGTTCTTGGCCGCCGCCCGCAGGACCTCCTTGTTCTGGGAGATCCAGTCGGCGTGCTGGCCGTCCGAGACCAGCGGGATCCAATAGTTGTCGGCGGCGTCCCCCGGCAGCCCGGCGACCCGCACCCGGATGTCGCGCAGCTGCGGGGAGATCGGGGTGTCCGGCCCCACGGGGCCGGTCATGTCCTTCTTCGGGCCGCTGCCCGGTAGACGGGTCAGGGGGTTGGTGCGGGCCTCCGCCGCCTCGCGGCGCATGTCTGCCATGGCCGCGTAGAGGTCGACCCCGCTCGCACCGCCCTTCAGCCGGAACTCGGGCAGCAGTTCGTACGCCTGCTTCAGCGCGTGGACGCAGGAGGCGCGCGCCTCCTGCTCGGTGGTCTTCGCCAGCTGGAAGTTGCCGCCCGCGTCGTCGTGGAGGCGGTTCGCCTCGTCACGGATGTCGTCCACGTCCATCGTGAGCTCGGCGAGACCGTCGAGGAACCCGGTCGTCGCCCGCATGTCCTCCCACTGGCACATCGGCTCCGCCTCCTGGGCCGTGCGGGTGATCGCGGTGCCCTTCGTGGCGATCAGGGCGGCGAGCTTGCGTTCGGAGCCCTTGCCGTTCGCGTAGTGGGACTTGGCGGTGGTCAGGGCCGCCGCGTACGCGTGCAGGGCGCTCGCGGCCTTGTCGTAGCCCTCGGCGATGTGCTGCACGAGCTGCCGCGCCTCGGACAGGCGCGCGGTGAAGGCGTGGCTGCCGTCGCTGTGCCACTCCGTACCGGTCTCGGCGCGCCGGGCGGGCTCCTCGACCTGAACGAGCAGATCGCGCAAGCGCTTGAACTCGGCGGCGTTGCGTTCCACCAGCGCCGGGTTGCACTCCTCCAGGAACTGGACGTCCTTGCGGTGGCTGAGCCCGCTCACTTGGCCTCCGGTTTCACGTACTGACCCGATTCGAGGAGGCCCGCGAGGAAGGACCGGGCGGTGCCGTCGTCCACCCGGGCGAAGTCGGTGCCGGTCGTCTTCAGACGGGTGGCCAGGGCGGCGAACAGGCCGATCGTGTCCTTGAACTGGTCGTCGGCGAACTGGGCGAAGCGCAGGACCTGCGCCGAGACGTCGGCGTGCGCGCGCGGGGCGCGGGCCATCGTGCCGGCGTCGCCGTCGGGCCGGCCCTCGTGGAGGAGGGCGGCGATCTCGATCAGCAGGTTGGCGTTGCCGTTGATGGAGGCGGCCCCGGCCACCAGGCTCCCGGCGGGGCTCCCCGGAACGCCGCCGTTCGCCGGCGCGTGGTTGAGGCGCATGACGGGTGACTGCTGTGCGAGGACGGCGGCCTTGTGTTCGGCCCATTCCGCGTCGAACGACATGTATCCCCTGAATAGTTGATAACTGAACATGGCCAGAATCAGCTGGTCATGTGCATGCTAATACGGGGATTTCCGCATACGGAACCTCGCGGTGCCGATATGGACCGGAGACGCGGTGGGCGATCGTCCGGTTCCGCCTCGCTGGTGGCCGGCCGCACCGTGGCCGCCGCCTTCCCCGCCCAACTCCCGTTCCGCTCGCGCCTTCCGGCTGCTCGGGCCGGGTCGTGGGAGTCCGCGACGCGGCCCACGGGCGATGTGGGGACGACGGCCCCTGGACCGGGTCCCGGGAAACCGCGATCCGGAGTGCTTAGACGCATAAGGATCCAAAGGACCTGGGGAAAGAACCAACCGACCCAACCCCACCCCGGCAGCCGGGGAGCGTGTCGCTCGGTCGGGTGAATCGTGCCAACTGGGCTGGATTTCATACGGGTTGGCGGGCATATGCTCGCCTCGACCACCGCAGACATGAGACGGCCCCCGGCGGGACTCGCAATCCCGGCCGAGGGCCTGACCAACGAAGGAAGCTACCCACTTCCCCATGGCTCACCAGAACCCTAGCGCGCACGCGCGCTCCTCGTCCGCTGTTCCCTCCGCGATCCCCCGATCCGGTGTCATCCACGTCAACGCGCGGCACGCGAGTCACTACACCGTGGTCGGCAACCACCTCCTCCAGCACCGGGAGCTGTCGGCAACGGCGATCGGGGTCGCGGCGTACATCCAGTCGCTGCCGGAGGGGGCGCCGATCGGCATCAAGACCCTGACCGCACGGTTCCCGGAAGGGGAGATCCGGATCGGGTCCGCCCTGCGGGAGCTGGAGCGCCACGGATACCTGGAGCGGCGGCGCGAGCGGCTGGCGACCGGGCGGGTGGTGACCCGGACGTATTCGTACAACAAGCCGGGGAGTACCTGGGTCGAGCCGACCCCGCCCCCGGCACCTCAGCCACCCCTGGCTCCGCTGCCCCCGCCTCCGCTGCCGGCCGGGGAATCCGCGCCCGGGCCGGAAGTCGAGCCGACGCCCGGGTGCGGACCCGGGCCGGAAGCCGTGGCCCCGCCGCCCGGCCGGCCCGTGCACCCCGATGCGGTCGAACTGCTCGTCGGGCTGCGGCGCTACGACTCGCGGCTCCTGCTCTCCGAGCGCGACGTACGCCGGCTCGCGCCGGACGTGTCGACCTGGCTGGAGCGCGGGGTCACCCCCGCGGTGGTCGCGAGGGTGCTGTCCGCGGACCTCCCCGAAAGGATGCGGCGCCCCGCGTCCGTACTCGCGTACCGCCTCGCCGAGCTGCTCCCACCGCACCTACCCCCGGCCCCGGCGGCGCCGGCGGACCGGGTGGGTCGGGACGACAGACGGCCCGACCCGTTGCAGAACTGCAGCGGCTGCGACCGCGCCTTCCGCGCCCCCCACCCCGGCCGCTGCCGGGACTGCCCGCCGGAGGAGGACGCGGCGGCGTGAGCGGGTCCGCTCCCGCCGGCTTCCTCAGCCGGCGGTGCGGATCGAGCCGGTGGTCGGACCGCTGGGGTCGCCCACGAAGCAGGTGACCTCGCGGTCGCCGAGGAGCCAGCTGGCCGCCTGCGGGTAGTAGTAGTAGATCTCCAGCTTGTCCGAGACCTTGGGGCCGTTGCCCACGTACGAGGTGAGCGCGGTGCCGCTGCACTTCTCCTCGGCGGTCGCGGTGACCTTCTCCGTGCCGGGGTACGTTCCGGCGTCCAGGTTGAAGACGGCGTACGCCTCGCCCTTGTGCGGCTGGGTGCAGGGCACGATGCTCACCGAGCGGGCGGCCTGGGTGCCGTCCTCGTCGCCGTACTGGGCCAGATCGTCCTTCGTGTTGAAGCAGTCGCCCTTGCGGATCTCGGTCACGCCGGCGGAGGCCGGTCCCTTGGTGGCCGGTCCGGTGGTCGCCGGTCCGGTGGCGGCGGGGCCGGTGAACTGGCCGGTGGTGTCGCGCTTCAGCGGGGCGTCGTCGTCGCCCAGCGATCCGGTGAGGCCGAGGGCCACCACGATGATGATGAACACGAGGCTCAGGCTGTGAACGACGATCGCCGCGATGGCGAAGCCCTTGCCCTTCTCACCGCGGGACTTGATCTGGGAGAGGGCGACGATGCCGAGGATCAGCGGGACCAGCGGGATCCCGCAGACGAGCGCCATGACGAACGCGACGATGGCCAGCGCGTTGGTCTTCTGCTGCTGCGGGTACCAGCCCTGCGGCCCGCCGGCGTTCGGCGGCTGTCCGGGCTGTCCCGGCTGTCCGGGCTGTCCCGGATATCCGTAAGATCCGGGCTGTCCGGGCTGTCCGTACGGACCGGGGGACGACGGGGGCTGCGGTGGTATGGACATGCGCGTGGAGCTCCTTGCTCAGAGGGTGGAACGCAACAACGGCCCGGCAGTCGCAACGCACCGACGCATGCCTGCCCGTGGTCTTTACGTCGCCCCTACGCTACCTTCCGCCGCCGACAGTCCGCGGACTGCCCTTCCCCGTGGTCCCGCCCTCCTGGCCGGCCCGTCGGGCGGCGGCCGCCGCCCGGTGATGGCCGGGGCGGGTCCCGTGGACGCGGTGGAAGGCCACGCTCAGGCCGAACGCACTGCGGTAGCCGACCTGGTGGGCGATCGACTCCACCGTGTCCTCGGTGCGTACCAGCAGGTCAGCCGCCAACACCAGGCGCCAGTGGGCCAGGTAGGCCATCGGCGGCCTGCCGACCAGCTCGCCGAAGCGGCGCGCGAACGTAGCCCGCGAGACCCCGGCCTCCTCGGCCAGGGCCGCCACCGTCCACGGCCGTTCGGGCCGTCCGTGCTGTTCCCGCAGGTGCGCAGGCCCAGCAGGACCCCTTCGCTGATCTCCGCGCCGTCGGCGGTCGTGCAGCGGTCGGGCCCGTGCACCACCCACAGCGCCGGCGTCCGCAGGTCCCCGTCGGCGGTGTCCGTGAGGGTGAACGGGCGCGATCCCGTCACGATGGCCACGTCGCCCTCGCCGAGCGCGACGGGCTCCTCGCCGCCGCCCGGAACGATCCAGCCCGTGCCGTGCAGCATGGTGGCCAGGGTGATCGGCGTCGGGTCGGCGATGCGGATCGACCACGGCGGGGCCAGGAGGTTGCGGCTGAACAGGGCGCCGTCGGAGCGCACTTCGTACAGCAGGCTCGCCAGCGCATCCATGAAGACCGAGCCTAGACGCTCGGACATGTAACTGAGCGGGACGACCATGTCGCGTCCGGGCGCCGCCGGATTGACTGGTCGCATGACGACGCCGAAGAACACGACGACGACCAACACGACGGCCGGCACGACGACCAAGCCGATCCTGGTCCTGGGCAGCACCGGCAAGACGGGGAGCCGGGTGGCCGCGCAGCTGCGGCAGCGCGGCCACCGGGTCCGGGGTGCCTCCCGCAAGGGGCCGGTCGCCTTCGACTGGACCGACGAGAACACCTGGGAGCGGACGCTGGAAGGGGTCGGCGCGGCCTACCTGGTCGACTCGCAGCTCCCCGACGCCGCCGAGTCGATGCGCGCCTTCGGCAAGCTGGCCGTGGCCTCCGGTATCGAGCGGCTGGTGCTGCTGTCCGCCCGCGACTGGGTGGTGCCGGAAGGCGAGGAGAAGCTCCCCTGTGAGCGCGCGGTTCGCGAGTCCGGCGCGCAGTGGACCATCCTCAAGCCGTCCTGGTTCTTCCAGAACTTCAGCGAGGACCCGTTCATCCGGGCGCAGGTCCAGGGCGGCGAGCTCGTGATGTCGGCCGGGGACGGCGTCGAGCCGTTCATCGACGCTGAGGACATCGCGGAGGTCGCCGTGGCCGCTCTCACCGAAGAGGGGCACGGCGGGCAGGCCTACGAGCTGTCCGGGCCGCGGCTACTGAGCCTGGACTCCGTGGCCGACGAGATCGCCCGGGCCACCGGCCGGGTCATTACCTACCGTCCGCTCCCGCCGGACGAGTTCGCCGCCCACGCCGTGGGACAGCACGTGCCGGAGGAGTTCGTCGGCCTGTTGAACCTGCTCTACGGCTGGATCGCGGAGGGCCGCTTCGCCACCCTCGCCGACGGCGTGCAGCGGGTGCTCGGCCGGGAACCCCGTGACTTCAACGACTACGTGCGGACTGCTGCCGCATCCGGGGTATGGGCCGGTGGCGGTGGCGGTGACGGTGTCAGTGACGGTGGCGGTGGCGGTGGCGGTGGCGTGGAGCGTCCGTGAAGAACGGCTCCAGGGGCTGGTCGGAGCGGGTTACTGCTACGTAAATTACCGGCGGTAACCTCGTGCCGAGCCAAGGAGTGCGCCGTGGGAGCCGAGCTGAGGCCGGTCCGGGCCGTAGAACCGGTCGAACCCGTCAAGACCATGATCGACGGGGTGGTCCGCGAGGTACGGGTGCCCGCGCTGGTGGGCCCTCCGGACCGGGGATCCCTCGGGGACATCCCCTTCCAGAACGCCTGGGAGGCCCCCGGGGAGGCGGTGCTCGCCCGCAAGGACCAGGACGGAGTCTGGCACGACGTCCCGGCCGAACAGTTCGCGGCCGAGGTGCTCGCCGTGGCCAAGGGACTGATCGCCGAAGGGCTCCGGGAGGGCGACCGGCTCGCCATCATGGCCCGTACGACCTACGAGTGGACCCTGCTCGACTTCGCCGGCTGGGCCGCCGGCCTGGTCACCGTACCGATCTACCCGACCTCCTCCGCCCTCCAGGCACGCTGGATCATCCACGACTCCGGTGCCGTGGCCTGCGCCGTCGAGGACACCGCGCAGGCCCGCCTGATCAGCGCCGAGCGCGGCAACCTGCCCTGGCTGACCCACCTGTGGGAATTCGACACCGGCGCGGTGGCCCGCCTGATCAAGGCCGGGGAACGCATCCCCGACGCGCTGGTCCACCACCGCCGGGCCGCCCGCACCCCGGACTCCGTCGCCACCCTCATCTACACCTCCGGCACCACCGGGCGGCCCAAGGGATGCGTGATCACCCACGGCAACTTCTTCGCCCAGGTGGACAATGCGGTGGAGCTGCTGCACCCCGTCTTCAAGTCCGTCAGCAAGGACCCCGCCTCCACCCTGCTGTTCCTGCCGCTCAGCCACGTCTTCGGGCGGATGGTGGCCGTCGGCTGCATGCGGGCCCGCGTCAAGCTCGGGCACGCGCCCAGCATCCGTACCGAGGACCTCCTCGCCGACCTCGCCGGCTTCCGGCCCACCTTCCTCCTGGCCATCCCCTACGTACTGGAGAAGGTCTACAACACCGCCCGGGCCACCGCCGAGAAGATGGGCCGGGCCTCCTCCTTCGACCGGGCCGCCCGCATCGCGCAGCGCTTCGCCGAGACCACCGAGGCCAGGGGCCCCAGGCTCGTGCTGCGCCTCGCCCGGTCCCTCTACGACCCGCTCGTCTACCGGCGCATCCGGGCGGCGCTCGGCGGCCGCGTCCGCTACGTCCTGAGCGGCGGCTCGCCCCTGGGCCGGCGGCTCGCCGCCTTCTACACCGGCGCCGGCATCGAGGTCTTCGAGGGCTACGGGCTGACGGAGACCACCGGCGCGAGCACCGTGACCCCGCCGCTGCGGCCCCGCCTCGGCACGGTCGGCTGGCCGCTGCCGGGCACGGCCGTACGGATCGCGGACGACGGGGAGGTGCTGCTGGGCGGCGGCCACGTCTTCGCCGGCTACTGGAACGCCGCGCAGGCGGCCCCGTACGGGGGCTGGCTCGCCACCGGCGACATCGGGGAGCTCGACGCCGACGGGTACCTCACCATCACCGGCCGCAAGAAGGACCTGATCATCACCTCCGGCGGCAAGAACGTGGCGCCGGCGCCGCTGGAGGACTGGCTGCGGGCCCACCCGCTGGTCGGCCAGTGCATGGTGGTCGGCGACAACCGGCCCTACATCACCGCCCTGATCACCCTGGAACCCGACGGTCTGCAGCACTGGCGCCAGATGCACAAGAAGCAGAACGTGCCGATGCGCGAGCTGGTGCGGGACGAGGAACTGCGGGCGGACCTCCAGCGGGCGGTGGACGAGGCGAACCGGCTGGTCTCGCGGGCCGAGTCGATCCGCCGCTTCGCCGTCCTGCCGGGCGATTTCACCGAGGCGCGCGGCCACCTGACCCCGTCGCTGAAACTCAGGCGGGGCGCGATCGCCCGGGACTACGCGGAGCAGGTCCAGGAGCTGTACCGGGGGCCGCGCGAAGCCTGAGCGGCGGCCACCGAGGAGCAGGTCTATGGTGAACAGATGGGTCCGGGGGGCCGCCCGAGGAGGGCGCAGTGCACCGTTCCCGAGTCCGTAGGGCCATGGCCGCGGGCGTGGCCGCCGGTGCGATGCTCCTGGCCTCACTGGGGGCGGCCCCGGCCCCCACTCCTATCCCCGCGCCCGGGTCGAGCCCTGCGCCCACCGGGGGCGACGACCCCCTGGCCCGGTTCCACGCCCAGCGCGTCCGCTGGGGCGTCTGCCCGGAGAAGCCAGTGCCCGCCGAGATGCGGTGCGCCGTCGTGGAGGTCCCGCTCGACTACGCGGCCCCGCGCAAGGGCACGGTCAAGCTGGCCCTCGGCCGGCTCCCCGCCACCGACCCGGACCGACGCATCGGCTCGCTCCTGATCAACTTCGGCGGCCCCGGCGCCCCGGGCCTGGCCGGCCTCGCCATGGATCCCAAGGCGTTCGCCGACCTCGGCGAACGCTACGACCTGATCGGCTTCGACCCCCGCGGCGTCGGCCACAGCGACCCCGTTTCCTGCGGCGCCGGCGCCGGCGAAACCGTAGGAGACCCGCACGCCGACACCGCCACGGCGATGGCCGCCCTGCGGGACGAGGTCAAGCGCTGCGAGCGCAACTCCGGCCCGGTCCTCGCCCACATGGGAACCGTGGACGTCGCCCGCGACATGGACGTGATGCGCCGAGTCCTCGGGGACGAGAAGCTCAACTTCCTCGGCTTCTCCTACGGGAGCCGGCTCGGGGCCGTGTACGCGGCCCTGTTTCCCCGGGACACCGGCCGCATGGTCCTGGACGGCGTCGACACGCTCACCGAACCGCTGATGGAGCAGGCCCTGGTGTCGGCCCGCGGTCAGCAGCGGGCCCTGGACAACTTCCTGACCTGGTGCGCCCACCAGAGCGACTGCGTCTACGGGACGAACACCCGTACGGCCAAGGAGAAGGTGGCCGCCCTGGTGGAGCGGGCCGACACGGAGCCGCTGGTCGGCGACGACGGCACGGAGGTGGGCGGCCTGGTCACCGTCCTCGCGATAGGCCAGGCCCTGTACTCGACGAGCACGTGGCCCGCGCTGGCCAAGGCGCTGGCGCAGGCGGAGCGCGAGCACGACCCGGCCGGGCTGCTGGCGCTACTCGGCTTGGCGGCAGAGCCGACGGACCCCACGGACCCCACGGATCCCACCGACCCGACCGATCCACCCGAGGCCGGCGGATCCGACCCGGTGCCCGCCGACAACCTCGCCGCCGCCCTCGCCACCGTGAACTGCGCCGACGACCCGGACCGGTCGATCGAAAAGTTCAGCCCGGCCGCGTTGGAGAAGGAGCTCGACGAACGGGCGCAGGAGTTCTTCGAGGTCTCGAAGGTGTTCGGGGTGCCACAGCTGTTGTCCGTACTCACGTGCTACGGGCGGCCCGCCGGCACCGACTTCATCCGTAAGATCGACCACCCGGGAGCACCGCCGATGCTCCTGGTCGGCACCCGCGGCGACCCGGCGACGCCGTACGAGTGGACGGAGGAGACGGCCGAGCGGCTGGGCTCGGCGGTGATCGTGGACCACAAGGGCGAGGGCCACACCGGCTATTCCAGCTCGCGCTGCGTCCAGGAGTACGTCGACGACTTCCTCCTCCACGGCCGCCTCCCGTCCGGAACCCGCTCCTGCCCCGCCGAAGACTGACCCGCCGCGATCCGCTGCCACGACGGCTTTCAAGAGAGTGCTGCGGGAGGCGCGTTCGCTGTGTGCCCGACCTGCTCGTTCCCCGCCCGACCTGCTCGTTCCCCGCCCTCCCGGCCCCTCGGGTCCTCCGGCGATCCACGCCTGGTCCACTGGACCCATGTGGGCGCGACGCCTGGGCGGGTACGTTGCCCCCATGGCTGACTTCTTGATCGTGATCACGACCGTGGACAATCAGGACGCTGCGCGGAAGCTGTCGCGCTCGGCGGTGGAGGCGAGCCTAGCCGCTTCCGGGCAGGTGACCGGGCCCATCGAAACGACGTACCGACACCTCGGCGAGGTCTCCGAGGGCACCGAGTATCAGGTGACGTTCCGTACGACCGGTGACCGGCGCGAGGCACTGGAGAAGCACCTGGTCGACAACCACCCCTACGACTCGCCTGAGGTCATCGCGTTCACGATCGACGCCGGCCGTGCCGAGTACCTTGACTGGATCACCCGAGCCACCCGCTAGCCCCTGGCACGCTCCAGCAGCGCGCCGACCGGGGTGAGGGACCGGTGCGGCTCCAACCGCTCGGCCATCAGACGGGCCCGCGCCATCGGTCCGATCGACGCCAGTCCCTCGGAGAGGTCGAACACCCGCGCCGTGATCGCGGTCGAGTGCTCGACCTCTCCCGCGTCCAGGTACGCCGATGCCAGCCACGACAGGTACCAAGGACACCGTCAGACCTGAAGGTCGGCCACCAAGCGCTCGGCGTCCTTCCGGGCCGGCGCCAGCAGCGGATCCTCCTCGTACGCGTGAGGCCCGACGATCTTCGACAGGAAGAACAGCGACATCAGCTTGCCGTCCCGGCTGTCCAAGTCCGCACGTCGCTCATGGCGGACGCGGTCCGCGAGCGCCGGGACGGCCAGCGCGTTACCCCACAGGGTGGCGGCGTCCAGGCCCCGGGGTGCCATGCCCCAGTCCTCCCAGTCGATGATGGAGAACTCCGGCCCCATCACGTTGGCCCAGGTCAGATCGGCATGAGCGGGAACCCACCGCTCGATCCGCGTATCAGTGATGCCGGGAAAGACCTCGCCGAGTGTCTGCGTCACCTGCTCCTGGGTGATCGTCACCGTGTCCGGCGTCGCGATTCGCGGCGTCTGCTGTCCAGCGAGGGCGTCCAAAGAGGAGTTCAGGGCCGACCACCACGCATCGGGCAGGCCCGGGTCGTCGAGCACCAAGGCGCCCTTGGCCACAGACGGCGACGCAAGCAGCTCCAGCTCATCCGCACGCCACATCACCGGTTGCCCAGGCTCACGCCACGCCACACCCTGGTACCACTCGGGCATCGCGACCCCTTGCAGCACGGCAGCGGCCTCGGTTCCGTTCCAGCCCTGCGGGCCGATCCGCTCGAATCCCCGCCGCTCGATACGCACCCACGTACCCCGCTCCGTACGGCCTCCCAAGGAGCGGCGCTTGCGCACCAGGGTCTCCCGGTCCAACCGCGTGTGCAGCGCCTCCTCCACACGGGCCAGCACGTCGTCGGCCGGTTGACGGCGCAGGTCCACTCGGGTAGCGAAAGGCAGGGGAAAAGCCATCATGACCTCCTCGGCGAACGGATGACGGTAGCAGCAGCGGGCCCTTCCGCAGGACTCGCTCACCAACGCGCAGCGCAGCAACTCCTTCTCTTTCTGCGAGCGTTGCCGAGCCGCTGTCCGCGGGGCCCGTTGCCCCCGACCGGCCGGGTCCTGCCCGGTGGAGCCCCCCCCCGCGTCGGCTCGCGCGTGCGTGGGTATGCGCCATTCGACGGACCGAGGGGGCGGGGCGTGGTGCGACGGGGTGTGCGGGTGGTGGGGCGGGGGGCCGCCGGGGTCGGGGTCGTGGTGACCCTTGCCCTCGCCGGGTGGTTGACGTGGCTGCTGCCCGGGCCACAGATGGCCGCCGTGCTCGGGTTCGGGCCCGTCGACGGGGTCGTCTCCATCCAGGAGTGCTACGAGGCGAGCGACGCCGAGGGCTATGCGACGGGTACCGACTGCACCGGCCGGTACACCCCCCGGCGGTCGGCCGGGCCGCCCCGCGACATCGTCCTGGACACGGCCGCCGACGACTACCGGCCCGGTACCCGGGTGGAGGTCAGGACGGCGCGGGGGCGGGCGTACGAACTGTCGGGCGGCGCCGTGTTCCGCTTCGGCAGCGTCATCGGCCTGCTGCTCGTGCCGTTCCTGGTCCTGGCGGCCTGGCTGTTCGCCTGCGCGCGCCAGGGCCGGGTGGCGGACGGCGAGGGCTACGTCTTCGTGGCCCTCGCCGGCCTGGTGATCGCCATCGTGCCGGCCGCCGTCGCCGGAGTCCTGGTCGAGATCGGCATGCTGATCTTCTGACTAGTGCTGTGACCGGAAAGGTTCACCGGCTCACGACGCCCGGTACGGCACCTCGCCGCGTTGTCGGACCGCGCAAGTACGTCCAGTACGAGCCGCGGTCTTCCGCCTTGCGATGCACCGCACCGAACGCCGCGAACCGGCAAACCTTTCCGGCCACAGCACTAGGCCCGGGCGGCCGGGCGGTAGGTGCACACGTGCACGCCGGCCGGGCTGATCGCCGTGGAGACCAGTTCGAGCGTGCGCAGCCCGCCGTCGCTGGGGAAGATCGACTTGCCGCCGCCGAGCAGCACCGGCATGACCATCAGCCGGAGTTCGTCGACCAGGCCCTCGCCCAGCAGGGTGCGTACGAGGGTGGGGCTGCCCATGACCACCAGGTCGCCGCCCTCGGCCCCGCGCAGCTCCCGGATGTGGTCGACGGCCTTGTCGCCGGTGATGAGCGTGGTGTTGTTCCACGTGAGATCGGCCTCGCCCAGGGTCTGGGACACCACGTACTTCGGTACGGAGTTCATCCGGTCGGCGAACGGGTCGCCCGCCCGCTCCGGCCAGGCAGCGGCCATCGTCTGCCACGTACGGCGCCCGAACAGCAGGGCCTCGGCGTTCTCCATCGCCTCGGTGAAGGAGCCGCCGACCACCTCCGGGTCGAAGAACGGGTGCGACCAGCCGCCGTGGGCGAAGTCGCCGTCGTTGTCCTCGCCCTGACCGCCCGGAGCCTGTACGACGCCGTCCAGGCTGATGAACTCGGTGATGACGATGCGCATGGGTCTGTTCCTCTGCCTCGGGCCGGTGTGTACGCAAGGGAGACCGCCACGCTCCCCACAATTCATCGCACCCGGCCGAACCTTGTTGAGTGAGCTGGGTCACATCATCAACGAGAGGTGGTAGAAATGATCTGTCTTCGGGGTGATTCGGGCGGGGGTTCGGGGCGCCTGTCCATTCGGTCATGAGACCCGGGTGAAGCCGAGACGAATGGTGCGTCACATCTCGCGGAGCGACGGCGAGTCGGGGGCGAATACCTGATAGACAGTGGATATTCACGGCTCGACCAGCCATGTACGTTCGACGGCTCCTTGGGGGGATCGCCGCACTGTGAAGCCGCTTCACCGCCACCTCGTCAACACCTCGCGCAAGGTCCTGTGCACGGCCGCGCTCGCGGCCAGCCTGACCACCGCCGCGGTCGTGACCAGTCCGTCGACCGCCGACGCGGGAGAGTCCGAGCCCACTCCGGACAGTCCGCAGGCCGCCGACCGCGGTGACGCCCGGCTGGATCTGCCCGACATCATCGCCGACCCGCCGCCCACCGGGGTGGGCGCTCCGGAAGGGGCCAGCGGGATACCCGCGACCGCCCTCGACGCCTATCACCGCGCCGAGCTGTCGGTGGCCGCCGCCCTCCCCGGCTGCAAGCTGCCCTGGCAGCTGCTCGCGGGCATCGGCCGGGTGGAGTCCGTCCACGCCTCGGGCTACGGGTTGAAGGCGGACGGCTACACCGAGAAGGCCATCCGCGGCCCCCGACTCGACGGCAACGGCTTCGCCGAGATCCGTGACACGGACAAGGGCGAATGGGACGCGGACGCGGTGTACGACCGTGCCGTCGGCCCGATGCAGTTCATTCCGTCCACCTGGGCCACCTGGGGTGCCGACGGCAACGGTGACTCCAAGCGGGACCCGAACAACATCTACGACGCGGCCCTGGGCGCGGGTCTCTACCTGTGCGCGGGTGACCGCGACCTGTCGAACGCGGCCAAGCTCGACGAGGCGATCCTCAGCTACAACAATTCCCGCGAGTACGTCAACACCGTGCTCGGGTACATGCGCCAGTACCAGGCCGGTGGCGCCGGCGAGGTGCCGAACCCGCCCGTCGGGGACTACCCGACGCAGCCGCCGGGCACCCTACCCACCCCGCGCGTGCCGGTCACGCCGTCGAACCCGGTCACGCCCACGCCCACGCCGACCCCCACCCCCAAGCCGACTCCCACCCCCACCCCGACGCCGGAGCAGCCGAAGCCGACCCCCACCCCGGAGCAGCCGAAGCCGGCCACCCCGCGCCTGGCGGAGCTGACGGTCCTCGGCGGCCCCGGGCTCACGGCCGAGGCCGGTGCGGCCTTCGCGGAGGTCCCGCGGGTCAAGGTGCTCCTCAGCGACGGCAAGCCCGCCGTCAACCAGGAGGTGGTCTTCGCGGTCGAAGGCGACACCACCGGTGGCACCCTCTTCGGGACGGCGGACTCCCTGGTGGTCAAGGCCGGCGCCGACGGCATCGCCGCCGCGCCCGGACTCAAGGCAGGCCCCAAGGCCGGCACCTTCACGCTGCGGGCCTCTGCCTACGACCCGCAGGGCAGGATCACCGTGAAGTTCGAGGGCAAGGTGACGGTGACGGTCGCGGACAAGCTGGCCCGTGCGGGTGACGCGAAGCCGCTGGAGGCCGTCGCCGGCAAGAGCTTCACCGGCGTGGAGGTCTTCGCCACCGCCGGCGGCAAGGCCGTCGCGGGTACGGAGGCCGTCGCCGACCTGGTCGTGAAGGACGCGGACGGCAAGTGGGTCCCGGTGGACCCGAAGACCGCGAAGGGCCCGTTCTTCAAGGACGAGACCGGGAAGCCGGTCTTCGGCCGGCTGCTGCCCAAGGCGGGCGCCGACGGCAAGATCGTCCTGCCGGAGCTGTTCACCACGGACGCGGCCCCGGGCACGTACTTCGTGCGCCTGACCACCAAGGAGAACGTGACCCTGGTCCTGGAGCTCAAGGTCACGGCTCCGGCGACGACCCCCGCCCCGACTCAGACCCCGGACCCGACCCCGGACCCGGTCCCGGTTCCCGCGAAGGGGCCGGCCCGCCCCTGAGGCCGTACGCCAGTGGCCCCCGGCACCGTGCGAACGGTGCCGGGGGCCACTGCGTCGCCCCTCCTGGCCGCTGGGCGGCCGGGGCGCAAAGGCAGGAGCCCTGCCGGATCTGCTCGCGCAGAGGGGACAGGGCTCCTTGGTTACTGCTTTTCCAACCCGCGAGAGTTGGCCCAGGCGACTAGGCCGGGGTGACGTTCTCCGCCTGCGGGCCCTTCGGACCCTGCGTGACGTCGAAGTTCACCGTCTGGTTCTCCTCGAGGGAGCGGAAGCCAGAGGCGTTGATCGCGGAGTAGTGGACGAAGACATCCGGGCCGCCGCCGTCCTGGGCGATGAAGCCGAAGCCCTTTTCAGCGTTGAACCACTTCACGGTTCCGGTAGCCATGAGCCCTCCTATGGGCCAAAGGGTCGCCCTGCTCCAGAACCTGCTAAGAAGTCTGAAAACTACAAAAGCCTGCGGGTCACATTCTCCGCAGGCCTCGTACTGCAAGGGAAACCAAACTGCAACTTGCGTCGAGCCTAGCACGCACCCTGCGGCCGAGACCAGAGGGAAAGATCACGTCACCCGGACGTTTGAGACCCGCCGCAAGGCTGACGCAGACCCGGCAGCTAGTCTCGCGATGTGGACGTCTATCGCAGCCGGCCCCGCGTCGGCCACATTCAGTTCCTGAACTGCCTGCCCCTCTACTGGGGGCTGGCCAGAACCGGCACTCTGCTGGACCTGGAGCTGACCAAGGACTCCCCCGAGAAACTCAGTGAGCGCCTCGTCCAGGGGGACCTGGACATCGCCCCGATCACCCTCGTGGAGTTCCTCCGCAACGCCGACCAGCTCGTCGCCTTCCCCGACATCGCCGTCGGTTGCGACGGTCCGGTGATGTCCTGCGTGATCGTCTCGCAGGTCCCCCTGGAGCAGCTCGACGGAGCCCGCGTCGCACTCGGCTCCACCTCCCGTACGTCCGTACGCCTCGCTCAGCTGCTGCTTTCCGAGCAGTACGGCGTACGCCCCGACTACTACACCTGCCCGCCCGACCTGAGCGTGATGATGCAGGAAGCGGACGCGGCCGTACTGATCGGGGACGCCGCGCTGCGGGCCTCCCTGCACGACGCGCCCCGCCTCGGGCTGACCGTGCACGACCTGGGGCACATGTGGAAGGAGTGGACCGGGCTGCCGTTCGTCTTCGCCGTCTGGGCCGCCCGGAAGGACTACCTCGCCCGCGAGCCCGCCGTCGTGCGGGAGGTCCACGAGGCCTTCCTCTCCTCCCGGGACGTCTCCCTGGAAGAGGTCACCAAGGTGGCCGAACAGGCGGCCCGCTGGGAGGCCTTCGACGCGGAGCTGCTGGAGCGGTACTTCACGACGCTCGACTTCCGCTTCGGTCCCGAACAGTTGGCCGGCGTACGTGAATTCGCGCGTCGTACGGGATCGACGACCGGGTATGCCGCGGATGTCGACGTGGAGCTGCTGAGCACGGTGGTCCAGGAGTGCTGACCGCGTTTACCCCGCGGTAGTCCAAAGGGTGGACGGGCGAATGTGAGGTTTACCGGGAATTCTCGCCCTTTTTGCATTTCTCGCCTTGAGGTGGAAATGCAAAAGGGTGACTGCGCTCCTTCCCCCGCCCCGCCCCGGCACCGCCTAGGCTGCTGCTCGGTCGGGCGGCACAAGGCGCCCGGGATCACGGGGAATTGGGGGACGCGATGCAGCCGCTCGAAGCCGGTGAGCCGCGGACCATCGGCGCCTACCGGCTGCTCGGCCGGCTCGGCGCGGGTGGCATGGGCCGCGTCTACCTGGGGCGCAGCGCGGGCGGCCGGACCGTCGCCGTCAAGATCGTGCACCCGCATTTCGCCACCGACGAGGAGTTCCGGGCCCGGTTCCGCCGCGAGGTGGAGGCGGCCCGCCGGGTGGGCGGCGAGTGGACCGCGCCGGTGCTGGACGCGGACCCCGGGGCCCCGGTTCCGTGGGTGGCCACCGGATACGTGGCGGGGCCCTCCCTGGACCGTGCGCTGGCCGCGCACGGCCCGCTTCCCGAGGCGTCGGTACGGGCCATCGGCGCGGGGCTGGCCCGCGCCCTGGTGGCCGTGCACGGCCTGGGCCTGGTCCACCGGGACGTGAAGCCGTCGAACGTGATGCTCACCCTCGACGGGCCGCGGCTCATCGACTTCGGGATCGCGCGGGCCACGGACGGCACCGCCTCGCTGACCTCCACCGGAGTGTCCGTCGGCTCGCCCGGCTACATGTCGCCCGAGCAGATCCTCGGCAAGGGGATCACCGGGGCGGCCGACGTGTTCTCGCTCGGCGCGGTCCTGGCCTTCGCGGCGACCGGGCAGCCGCCCTTCACCGGGGACAACTCGGCCACCCTCCTCTACAAGGTGGTCCACGAGCCGCCCGAGCTGAGCGCGATCCCGGTCGGGGAACTGCGCGGGCTGATCGAGGCCTGCCTGGCCAAGACGGCTGCAGAGCGGCCGGCTCCCGAGGCGGTCGCGGCGGCCCTCGGCGGGGCGTTGGGCGCCCCCGGCTGGCTGCCCGGGCCGCTGGTGGAGGAGGCCAGTCGGGCCGCCGTGGCCCTGTTGGACCTGGACGCCGATTCCGCCGATTCCGCCGAGGGCGGTGCGGGAGGGGGCGGGCCGGCCCCGGCCGGAGCCGGGGGCGCGGCCGCACCGGAGGCCGCTTCGGGCCCGGTCCCCTTCACCGCCGGGTCCTACACCCCCGTCGGTGCGGGCTTCGGGGCGCCGGACCCCTCCTACGGTGGCGCCGCCGGCCCGTACGCCCCGTACGCCCCGCCCGGCTCGCCCGGCGCCCGGCCCGGGACGGCCGGCCCCTACGGGACCGCGCCCACCGGCGGTTCCGGCCAGGCGGCTGGTCCCTACGCGAGCACTCCCACGGGCGGCTCCGGCCCGGCGGCCGGCCCCTACGGTTCGCCGACCGAGACCGCCGGCAGCGGGCTGCCCGGGCAGCGGACCCCCTCCGACGGGCGGCAGGTCACCGTCAGGGCCGCCGGGCGCCGGTTCAGCTGCACCGTCGTACTGGCCGCGGCGGCCGTCCTCGCGGTGCTGTCCGGCGGGATCTACTTCCTGGACCTGCTGCCGGGCCAGGGTGGCGACCAGCGGGACCTGGCCGACGCCGGAGCGCACCCCTCCGTCTCGGCGTCCGCGCCGGCCCCGGCGGCCACGCCCTCCTCGGCCCCGACCGGGAGCGGGAGCGCCGCCCCCAAGGGGACCCGCACCGACGTTCCCAAGGAGCTCATCGGCACGTGGAAGGGCACCGTCACCACCGCGCACACGCGCCTGGCCACCGAGTTCGAGATCACCATCAAGGCCGGCAAGGTCGGTGACGTCGTCGCCCGCGACAAGTCGGTCGTCCCCGTCCTCGGCACCGATTGCAGCGGTGACTGGAGGCTCGCCGCGGCGACCGACCGGTCCCTCGTCCTGGACACCTCCGCCGGACCCAACCCTGCCCCCGGCATGTGTTCCAACGGCTCCGCCGACGAGCGCTTCACCCTCAACGAGAACGGAACACTGCACTACAAGTCGGCCGACGCCCCGGCCGGAAACCCCGAAGGCGATCTCACCCGAAGCCCCTGAATCCCGTCGCGACACCCTGGCGTAGGCTGGATCGGTCCGGACCTTGACACAGACACACCGCCGAAAGGTGACTCACCGGTGACCGACCAGGCCGTTCTCCAGTCTGTCCTCGACCGCGCCGCCGCGGGGGGCCGGATCACCAAGGAAGAGGCGCTCGACCTCTACCGCCACGCGCCGCTGCACGCGCTGGGCCAGGCGGCCGACGCCGTGCGCCGCCGCCGCTACGCCGGTACCGAGCACATCGCGACGTACATCATCGAGCGGAACATCAACTACACCAACGTGTGCGTCACAGCGTGCAAGTTCTGCGCCTTCTACGCGGCCCCCAAGGACGCGAAGAAGGGCTGGTCCCGCGACCTCGACGACATCCTGCGCCGCTGCGCGGAGACCGTCGAGCTCGGCGGCACCCAGATCATGTTCCAGGGCGGACACCACCCGGACTACGGCGTCGAGTACTACGAGCACCACTTCTCGGCCATCAAGCAGGCCTTCCCGCAGCTGGTCATCCACTCCCTCGGCGCGTCCGAGGTCGAGCACATGGCCCGCATCTCGGGCGTCTCGGCGGAGGAGGCCATCCAGCGCATCCACGCGGCCGGCCTCGACTCGTTCGCGGGCGCCGGCGCCGAGCTGCTGCCGGAGCGGCCGCGCACGGCGATCGCGCCGCTGAAGGAGTCCGGCGAGCGCTGGCTGGAGATCATGGAGATCGCCCACAAGCTGGGCGTGGAGTCCACCTCCACCATGCTGATGGGCACCGGCGAGACCAACGCCGAGCGCATCGAGCACATCGCGATGATCCGCGACACGCAGGACCGTACGGGCGGCTTCCGCGCCTTCATCCCGTACACCTACCAGCCCGAGAACAACCGCCTCAAGGGCCGCACCCAGGCGACGATCTTCGAGTACCTGCGCATGATCGCGATCGCGCGCCTCTTCCTCGACAACATCGCCCACATCCAGGGCTCCTGGCTGACCGTCGGCAAGGAAGCGGGCCAGCTCTCGCTGCACTACGGCGCCGACGACCTCGGGTCGATCATGCTGGAGGAGAACGTCGTCTCCTCGGCCGGTGCCAAGCACCGCTCCAACCGCCAGGAGATCATCGACCTGATCCGCAAGGCGGGCCGCACCCCGGCGCAGCGCGCGACGACCTACGAACACCTGCTCGTGCACGACGACCCGGCGAACGACCCGGTCGACGAGCGCGTGGTCTCGCACATCTCCTCCACCGCCATCGAGGGCGGAACGGCGCACCCCGAACTGAAGCTCATCTCCACGAACTGACGACGCCCGCCGACCGATGCTGACGCTGCACACCGCCGAACTCCTGGTACCCGGGCCGGGATCCGCGCCGCTGCCGGGCGGCGCGGTCCTCGTCGACGGCGACCGGATCGCCCGCACGGGACCGTACGAGGAGGTCGCCGCGGCCCACCCGCACGCCCGGACCCGCCGCTGGCCCGGGACGATCACCCCGGGGCTGGTGGTGCGCGGGGTGGACGAGCTGCTGGAGCGCACGTACTACCCGGACGACCCGTACGAGGTCGCCGAGCTCGGCGCCGACCCGATCCGGGGGGCGGCCGCGCTGGAGGCGCTGAAGATGACCGAGCCGCGGTGGGGCCACAGCGCCCGGCGCGGCACGCAGCGGTTGCTGGCCCGTGGAGTGGTGGCGGTCTGCGGCCGCTTCACGAGCCCGGCGGTGCGCACGGCGGTGTCCCGGTCCGGGCTTACGATCCTGCCGCCCACCGCCTACGAGGGGCTGCCCGCGCTGGACCCGTTCGCCGGGCGGGGCGCTGCGGCGGAGGCTTTCCACGGAATCCTGGAAGCGGGGGTTCCGGCGCGCTTCGCGGTCTTCGCGGTGGCGGACGAGGCCGAGTTGTTGGCGCAGGGTGCGACCACGTGCGTGGCCACGGTCATCGGCGGGCGGCTGCTCCACCGTCGTCGCTGAGCCCGCTCCGTCCGCCGCGGGCGGTGTCCTCGGCGCGCCGGGTGTCCTCCCGGGCGAGGGCGGCCAGCAGACAGGCCTGCAGGCGGCTGATGCCGCCCAGCTTGGCCCGTATGTTGACCACGTGGAACTTCACCGTGCTGACGGAGAGTTGGAGCTCGCCGGCCAGTTCCCGGTTGGAGGCGCCGGTGGCCAGGCAGAGGAACACCGCCGATTCCTGCTCGGTGAGCTGGGCGTCGGCGGGCCGGTCCCCGTCCGGGACGGAGCCGTCCGGTACGGAGCTGCTTGGCACGGAGCAGTCGGGTGCCTCCTCGTGCGGCGCCCGTTCCCCCGCGCCCGGCTCCTCGTAGGAGGGGAACCACGCCGGGACGCTGAAGCTGACGACGCGCACGTGTTTTCTCCTAGCCCCCGGCCGACATGCCCTGGTGGTCGGCTCTCGCCCTATAGGACGGACGGACCGGACAGGTAGGTTCCCTTCGCGTCGTACGGCCAGGCGTTGGACTTGCAGCCGAGGAGCCCCTTGATCTGCTGCATCATCGCGGGAGCGGGCTTTCCGGGGCCCGGGCAGCTCTCGTGACCGCGGCCGAGCTCGTGTCCGACCTCGTGGTTGACGATCAGTGCCCGGTACTCCTCGGGCGTGCCGTCGAACTGCGGCGAACCCTCGTTCCAGCGCTTGAGGTTGACCACGACGGTGTGCCCCGCCGTGCTGCAGTTGGTCTCGCCGATGAGCTCGGGCGTCTCCACGTTGCACAGGCGGTCGGTGGTCTTGGGCGTAGCGATCTTGATGGTGAAATCGACCGGCTGGCCCGCCCCGACGAGCTGGAAGCCGTACTTCGGGTCCTGGGTCCAGCCGCGCCGGTCCCCGAGGATCGCCTCGACCGAGCGGGCGGCCGACTCCGGGTCGACCCCGCTGCCCTCCTCGACCTCGACCCGCCAGCGGCGCGCGGCCCCCTTGCCCTGCGCCTTGCCGGCGGTGGTGGAAGCCTTGAAGGCACCCGGCTGGGTGGGTGTCGCGGCGTCGGTCGACGGCGTGGGCGAGGCCGGGGGAGACGCCGCGGGTGAGGTGGACGGCTCGGGGGCGGTGGACTTCTGGCCGCCCTGGGGGAGCGCGTTCGCGGAACCGTCGCCGGATTCCCCGGTCGTCGGGTCCGGTTTGGCCGCCGCCCGGCCCGCGGCGGCCTTCGCGTCGTCGTCCTGGGGCAGCAGCGTGTACGCGGTGGCCGAGACCACGGCCAGTGCCGCCGAGCCGAGGAGGACCGTGCGCCGCAGCCGCTTGCGCCGCTCGGCCCGGCGCTGGGCGCGCGGGCTGGTGCGGCTGGAGCGACCGGTGGAATGGCCTGGCGGCATCGTGAAGCTTCCTGTTCGCGGCGGCCACTACCGGATCGGCCACGATTCGGTCACCGATCCGGGGGGTGACCCTCACCGGGCCGCACCGTGTCAGTCAACGTGTCCGCCGGGGCGCGGCGTAACTGTCCTTCGGAACAGTTTCCGACACCTGTCCGATGGGAAGGGGGGCCGGGGGTGGCGGAGCCCGCGCGGCTCGCGGGGGGCGGGGCCTGAGAGGATGGGGCGCGTACCCGCCGATCCGCATCGCACACCGAGGGGCGAACGCCAGTGACAAGGGCTTCCCTGGACAAGCAGCCGCACGAAGTCGCCTCCATGTTCGACGGCATCGCGGCGAAATACGACCTCACCAACGACGTCATCTCGCTGGGCCAGGCCCGGCTGTGGCGCAAGGAGGTCGCCAAGGCGGTCGGCGCGCGCCCCGGGCACGTGGTCCTCGACCTGGCCGCCGGAACCGCCACCTCCTCGCTGCCCTTCGCCGCCACCGGCGCGTACGTCGTCCCCTGCGACTTCTCCCTGGGCATGCTCATGGAGGGCAAGAAGAAGCACTCCTGGCTGCCCCTGACCGCCGGTGACGCGACGAAGCTGCCGTTCAAGGACGACGTCTTCGACACCGTCACGATCTCCTTCGGGCTGCGCAACGTCCAGGACACCGACGCTGCGCTGCGCGAGCTGTACCGGGTGACGAAGCCCGGCGGGCAGGTCGTCATCTGCGAGTTCTCGCAGCCCACCTGGGCGCCGCTGCGCACGGTCTACACGGAGTACCTGATGCGGGCGCTGCCGCCGGTGGCCCGTACGGTGGTGTCCGACCCCGACCCGTACGTGTACCTCGCCGAGTCCATCCGCGCATGGCCCGACCAGCCGGCGCTGGCCGCCCTGCTGCAGAAGGCCGGTTGGTCCAAGGTCGCCTGGCGCAACCTCAGCGGCGGCATCGTCGCGCTGCACCGGGGCATCAAGGACTGACGGCCGTGCCAGACGTCGCGCCCACGGACTACGGACCCCTGCTGGAGCGGATCGCCGCCGACATCGCTCCGCTGATCGGCAGCGGTACTCCGGCCGAGTACATCCCGGCGCTCGCCGCCGTGGACCGGCGGCAGTTCGGGATGGCCATCGCCGACCTCGACGGCAACGTCTTCGGGGTGGGCGACTGGCGGGTCCCCTTCTCCGCCCAGTCCATCACCAAGGTCTTCGCGCTCGCCCTGGCCCTGGCGGAGGGCGGCGACAGCCTGTGGGAGCGGGTGGGCCGGGAGCCCTCCGGCAACCCGTTCAACTCGCTCGTCCAGCTGGAGTACGAAAACGGCATCCCGCGCAACCCGTTCATCAACGCGGGCGCCCTCGTGGTCACCGACCGGCTCCAGACCCTGACGGGCGACGCGAGCAGCGAGCTGCTGGAGTTTCTGCGGCAGGAGAGCCAGAACCCGGACATAGGGTTCGATGCCGACGTCGCGGCCTCCGAGCAGGAGCACGGCGACCGCAACGCGGCCGTCGCCCACTTCATGGCCTCGTACGGGAACATCGACAACCCGGTGCCCGCGCTGCTGGAGCACTACTTCTGGCAGTGCTCCATCGAGATGAGCTGCGCCGACCTGGCCCGCGCCGGACGCTTCCTGGCCCGGCACGGGCTCCGCGCGGACGGCACGCGGCTGCTGACGCGCAGCGAGGCCAAGCAGATCAACGCGGTGATGATGACCTGCGGGACGTACGACGCGGCGGGCGAGTTCGCCTACCGCGTCGGGCTGCCCGGCAAGAGCGGGGTGGGCGGCGGCATCGTCGCGGTCGTCCCGGGCCAGTGCACCCTCGCGGTGTGGAGCCCGGGCCTGGACGCCCGCGGCAACTCGGTGGCGGGCGTGGCCGCCCTCGACCGGTTCACGACCCTGACGGGGCTTTCGGTGTTCTAACGGCAGGCGCCGTCCCCCGGAGCGCATTCCATGGCGAACTGGAAGAAGAGGGCGACGAGGACGCAGAAGCCCAGGGACAGTGCGCCCATGGTGACGAACCGCCTTCGCGCCTCGGTGTGCCCGGCGACCTGTGCCACCGCGAAGCCGAGGACGGGCGCGAGCACGACCCCGCCGATGCACGCCCACAGCAGCACGAAGACGACACCCTCCCCCAGCGGGCCGCGGACCCCCGCGGACCAGATGTACGCCTGCGCCACGAACACCACCGGCACGGCCGTCCACCACAGGGAAAGGCCGGTGATCAGTCGCCTGACGGTGGTGGAGGGGCCGCCGGCCGGTTCGCGCAGCGGAGCGTTGCCGTCGTCGGACATCGGCTAGTGCACCCCGCTCTGCAGGTCCAGCACGTAACGGCGCCCCGGATTCCCCGCCGGCGTGGTGAACTCCTCGGCCAGGGTCATGCCCAGACGCTCCGCCACCGCCACCGAACGTGCGTTCCGGGCGTCGATCATCGCCACCACGTGCGGGACACCGGCCGCGCGGACCCGCTCCACCGTGGCGAGCGCGGCGGCGTACGCGTAGCCCCGGCCCCACGCGGAGCGGCCTAGCCGCCAGCCGATCTCGATCTCGCCGACCGGCCCCCACCCCTTCTCCCGGGGCCACGGCTGCGCGCCGGTGAAGCCGATCACCGCACCCTGTCCGTCCAGCAGGGTCCACAGGCAGTAGCCGAGCTGGGCGTCGTGCATGCGCTGGCGCGCGGTGATCTCCTCGTACGCGGACAGTTCCGCGGGACCTCCGAGGAACTCCATGACGTCGGGGTCGGCGAAGGCCGTGTGCCAGGCGTGCGCGTCCTCGTCGGTGGGCACGCGGAGCTGTACGGCCGGAAGCGGCCGGGTCGGCGAGGTGGTCATCGGAGGCACCCTTCGGATCGTGATCTCTCTTGCTGCATAGACTGCACATGTCCGGTGCCGCCTGGCACCCTTTATCGAGCCTTCGGGAGATCCCGCAGTGACCGAGCTCCTCTCCGAACACTCCGCGGACGTGATCGTCGTCGGGGCCGGGCCCGCCGGCTCGACCACCGCCTACTACCTCGCCAAGGCCGGATTGGACGTCCTGCTGCTGGAGAAGACGGCGTTCCCGCGCGAGAAGGTCTGCGGCGACGGACTGACCCCGCGCGCCACCAAGCAGCTGGTGGCGATGGGCATCGACATCTCCGAAGAGGCCGGCTGGCTGCGGAACAAGGGTCTTCGGATCATCGGCGGCGGGCAGCGGCTCCAGCTGGATTGGCCGGAACTCGCCTCCTACCCGGACTACGGACTCGTCCGCAAGCGTGACGACTTCGACGAGACCCTGGCCCGCCAGGCGCAGAAGGCCGGCGCCCGACTGTACGAGCGCTGCACGGTCGGCGAGCCGGTGCGCGACGCGCGCACCGGTCACATCACGGGCGTGCACGCGAAGCTGGGCGAGGAGAAGACCCCGGTCACCTTCCACGCCCCGCTGGTCGTCGCGGCCGACGGCAACTCCTCCCGGCTGTCTCTCGCGATGGGCCTGCATCGGCGCGAGGACCGCCCGATGGGCGTGGCCGTGCGGACGTACTTCACCTCGCCGCGGCACGACGACGACTACCTGGAGTCCTGGCTGGAGCTGTGGGACCGGCGCGGCGCGCAGGACCGGCTGCTGCCCGGCTACGGCTGGATCTTCGGCATGGGCGACGGCACCTCCAACGTCGGCCTCGGCATCCTCAATTCCTCCTCCGCCTTCAAGGAGCTGGACTGGCGCGAGGTCCTCAAGGCCTGGTGCGCCTCCATGCCGGAGGACTGGGGCTACACCCCCGAGAACATGACGCAGCCGATCCGCGGCGCGGCCCTGCCGATGGCCTTCAACCGGCAGCCGCACTACACCAAGGGCCTGCTGCTGGTCGGCGACGCGGGCGGCCTCGTCAACCCGTTCAACGGCGAGGGCATCGCGTACGCCATGGAGTCGGGCCAGATCGCGGCCGACGTCATCGTGCAGGCCCAGGCCCGTGCCACCCCGGCCCAGCGCGAACTGGCGCTGCACAACTACCCGAAGGTGCTCAAGGAGACCTACGGCGGCTACTACACCCTGGGCCGCGCCTTCGTGAAGCTGATCGGCAACCCGAAGGTCATGAAGATCGCCGCCCAGCGCGGTCTGACCCACCCGGTGCTGATGCGCTTCACCCTGAAGATGCTCGCCAACCTGACCGACCCGACGGGCGGCGACGCGATGGACCGCATCATCAACGGCCTCTCGAAGGTGACCCCGAAGGCCTGAGCCGACCGGTCAGTCGCCCGTGTCCGGTCTATGTCTACGGCGCAATGACTCCTGCGCCGTAGACATGACTCCGCCCGCCGAGCGCGTGCTGCGCCGGCGGGTGGAGCCCTGTCTACCTGCGTACTAGATGGGGAGCGTCCAGCTCGGCCCGTGCGGCACGTCGAGCCAGACCCTTTGGGTGTCCGGCGTGATCGTCATTCCGAAGCCGGACAGGTGCGGTGAGCCGTAGCTCTGCCACGCCATGAGCGAGTCCTCGATCGCGGTCCACAGGTTGAGCGGTCCACGCTGGACAACGGTCCAGCCCTCCCCGTCGTCCGCCACGCGAGTCCGTGCCTGCGAACCTGTGGCTACGTCGAGCAGGACCTGCTCGACTCCTGCGCCGAGGCGCTCGGCCGAGGGCGCGGCGAGCTGTGCGACGAATCGACCGGTCCAGTCGTCGAGCAAAGTGGGGTCGATCCGGCTCGGGCGTTCACCGCCAGACAGCAGCTCGAACGGTCCGTGTGTCGGCCGATCGTGGGGGCGGGCGATCATGAACGAGGTGTATCCGGGAAGGAAGCGGCCTTCCGCGAAGCCGGCCGCCTCAGTCTTGAGGTGAACGAGGCCGTGTGCGACTCCCCACCCGGAGAGGGTGACGAGCAGGGTTCCCCCGGTCCTGATCTGCTGCAGAAGGCCGTAGGGGACGTGTCGCATCGAGCAGAACGCGATCACGATGTCGTACGGGGCTCGGTCGGGGTAGCCGCGCAGGCCGTCGGCCGTGATGAGCGTCGGGGCGTAGCCGGCCTCAGCGAGAGCCTTTCGAGCGCGCTCTGCCGCGGCGGCGTCGGTCTCGATCGCGGTCACGTTGTCCTCGCCGGCCACTTCGCAGACGTAGGCCGTCGAGAGACCCGTTCCGGCGCCGATGATCAGCACGCGCTTCCCCGGGGCGACGCCCGCCTGCTCGATCATCCAGAGAACGACGCCCGGCAGGGTCGAGGACGACGTCGGGCTACCTCCGGTCACGGGACCGGAGGCGTCCTCGGCGAGCACGCCGTCGATCTGGGTTACCCAGGTCTGATCCTGATAGGTGAGGCGCAGCCACTCGTCGGCGGGGGTGTCGTCGCGGCGGGTGGGCGTCCAGACCGTGACGCCCGGGGGACTGCTCGGCTTGTAGATCGCGGGGCCGAGGAACACCTCGCGGGGGACAGTCTCGGCCGCCCGTCGCACTTCGGGGTCGTGCAGTACGCCCTCGGCGACGAGCTGCTCGACGAGTCGAAGCCGCAGCGCGGCGGCGGTGTCACTGGTCATGCGGGGTGCCCTTCTGGAGGGTGTCGGCGAGTGCGCTCGCGATGGCACGGGTTGTCGGCTCGTCGACGAACGCCCACTGCCCGTTCGGGTTGCATTCGAGGAACCACCATCGACCGTCGGCGTCGAGGGCGAAGTCGAAAGCGCCGAAGCTGAGCCCGAACGCATGAAGGAACGTGCGGACAGCCTCGCGAACGGAACAGGGAACCGCGATCGGGGAGCAGGTGATGAGGCTTTGGTCCTGGCGCCAATCGAGGTGATCGCCGGCGGTGTCGATCCGGGCTGCGAACGCGTCATCTCCGATGGCGGCGAGACGAATGTCGGCGATCTTCGGGACGCAGGCTTGGAAGAGATGGGGGCACAGGGCGATCGAGTCGTCGAGCTCGTCCGCTTGGACGGTGCGCACCCAGACTGTTCGGTTCCGTCCGTCCTCGCCGGCGAGGTGCACGCGGTGAATGGGCTTGTAGATCACGGGTCCGTGGTCGGCCGCGAACTTCTGGGCATCTGCCGGCGTGTTTGTGATCAATGTGTCGGGGAGCGTGAAGCCGAGGCGGGCCGCGGTGGCGAGCTGTAGAGCCTTGTTCTCGGCGTCGCGGTTCCGCGAGGGGTGGTTGACGTACAAGGCCCCGGGAAGTGCGGTCAGCGCCCCCATGTAGCCGCGGCGCGATTGCTCAACCCCGAATCGCTGCTCGGGAGATGCCGTTGTCTGAGGGGCGGCGAAGGGGCTCGGGCGCCGCCAGTAGACAGACCGAACGCCCGACAGGTCCAGATGCCGAGTCGAGGTGGTGACATCCCCGGTGAAGGAACCCCGTTCGATCCGGACGCTCATGTTGGCCGTGTGCGCGAAGTCGGCGGCGGGGTCGAGCCGTACGGCCGGGATGCCCCGACCGTACAGCTCTTCCATCACCAGATCCGCCGTGACGTCACCGAGTGCGGTGATGACGAGAACCGGTGCGTCGGTCATGTCAGTCCGAGTCGCTGTCTTCGGTGAGGTCGGAGTCGGCGGGCGGGGGCGGATTCTTGCCCCCGCCGTCGGATGACGTCGCGGTGCTGTTGGCCGTGCTCGTCCCGGTGCCGTGGCCCCCGGCCATCTCGACACGCCTGCCGTCCGCGTCGAGATAGCGCGTCGTCTGAGTGTCCGGGTCGATCTCCGTTCGGGCGTACGGGACTTCGGTGATGCTGGGGTACAGCGCTAAGCGCTTGGTGCCCCAAGGCGCTACTGCGGTGGTCATAGGTTCTCCTGATCTCTGGTCATCGATCACATGCTCTGAGTTGCCATACGGTGCGCCCTCCTCGGCTCGGCGACAATGCCGCGGCGAGGCGGTGCCCCCATCGGGGAGGGGCGACGAGCCGCCCCTGGCGGGGGAGTTTTTGGTGCGACCCTGACCCGGATGGTCGCCATGGGCGCCGCTGTCGCGGTGAGGGGTGGAGCGGTGCCCGGACAGCGGGGGCGCGATTGACCGACGGTCCGGGCTTGGTTCACTCGGGGAGCTCTGGCCGGTACGGGTAGAGCATCTGTCGGTCGTAGCAGACGTCTTCGTCCGTGCAGACGATGGAGGAGAACCAAACATCGTCGACGTCATCGAGCTCGCGGGCGATATCGAGGTCCTCCACGCGCGCCGCGACGTCGCAGCAGTGGCATTTGACGACCGGGGCGCCCGGGGGAGGTTCGACACCCACGGGCAGTGATCCCCCGAGGCGCTGCCAGGTGGTCGGACTGCCGGTTCGCAGGTAGCAGGCGACGACGTCACTGCACGAGCGTCGCCTCGCGGTCTGCTCGCGGCCGTCAGCATCGAACCAAACGAACGTTCCGGTCTCGGTTTCGTCCTGCGGCACGAGCGCCGCGCAGATACCGCACCGCGCAAGCACGGCGGCCCTATCCACGGTGGACCACCGGGGCGTATGGCTGCACATACGGGCGCAGAAAGTAGGCGTGGCCGTCGATCGGCCGCAGGCGGTCGTGATGGTGGGAGGGGAGGGGGCGGCGCGCGTAGGCCGGGGGCGTGGGGGGCCTACGGTGCTCGGATAAGCGTCGGTGCGTGGCGCCGAGGGTCCGGCAGATGCCAGGCAGCGCCGACGCGAGGCCGCGCATGTGTCCCTCGATGGACTCGGGCGAACCGCCTTTCCTGCGGGCGGGAGGATGGGCGAGGAGGAGAAAGGCGGTGTGCCCGACCTTGGCGGGGTCGACCCAGAACCAAGCCGCGAGGGATGCCAGTAGGCCGGCGGTCGGGACGGGTGCGGTCGCGATCAGCATCGGATCACGCCGACCCACGTCGTGTTCTCGTCCGTCTTGAACTCCGCCCATACGGTCTTGCCGCACGAGCCGTGCGGCGTCACCCCCCATCCGTCCGCCA
Organism: Streptomyces sp. NPDC091682; assembly: GCF_044756625.1. Lineage (NCBI taxonomy): Bacteria > Bacillati > Actinomycetota > Actinomycetes > Kitasatosporales > Streptomycetaceae > Streptomyces > Streptomyces sp. NPDC091682. The sequence continues at coordinate 111,296 of NZ_JBIVTH010000013.1, forward strand.
GGGAGGACACGATGAGCAGCCCGCGCCCGGTGGTGTCGTCGTCACTCGGCTGCGCGAGGCGGGGAGCCCCCGCCCCTGCGTCGTACACCTCGACACGCAGGCGCTCGTCATCGAGTGAGACCTCGACGAGGAAGCCGCAGTGTTCGCCGTGCCGTACCGCGTTGGCTGCAAGCTCGGAGAGGCAGAGCGCCGCGTCGTCGGAGCGGTCGGTAACCCTCCACTCCTCAAGCACGTCACCTAAGAACGAACGGGCCTCGGGTACCGCGCCGTCTGCTCGCGGAAACCGCTGCGTCGCCGATCTCAGCATGAGTTCAACCCCCTTGCCTGTGCCGTTGGTTCGAGCAACCAGGCAACCGCGAGGCGGACAGCGGGGCTACCGTCGTGGGGGGTGGCAAGGGGTGGCACTTGAGCAACCGCGCCTGTCGAAGGGGTAGGTACCAAGCATGACGTTGCCGAACACTGATCTAGCGAAGTGGCTGGGACGATCCGGCATGAGCAACAAGGAGTTGGCTCGCCAGATCAAAGTCGCAGCTCAGGTGTGGGGTGAGCCCCACATCCAGCCCGACGCAACGGCGGTCCGACGATGGCTGAACGGGCTTCGGCCGCGACCGCCCGTACCCGAGATCATCGCCGATGTCATCTCGGCGAAGGTTGGGTTCCGGGTCACGACGTACGATTTGGGCTTTCCTGAAGGCGGAACGGCCGACCGCTCACTCGCCTACAACTCCTCATTCGCCGTTACGGTTGAAGCCGTAGCCGATTTGGGGAGGGCCGACGTGGACCGTCGAAAGTTCCTGGCAGCGGCACCCTTTGCCGCCGTCGCCGCTGTGGGGCCGTCACGAGACTGGCTGTTGAACATGCTTGAGCAGCAGCCAGAGCCGGGCCGGCGCGTCCGCCTTGAAGACGTGTCCGCCGTCAAGAACATGTTCGGCGAGTTCCAGAAGATGGATGTACTGCAAGGCGGAGGCTCGGGACGTCTCATCCTGGCTCAGTACATGAACCAGCACGTCTACCCGCTGTTGCGCGAAACCCACTCCGAGGACGTCCGGCGGGCCTTGTGCGAGGCGGCGGCCGAGCAGACGTACCTGCTCGGCTGGATGAGCTACGACAGCGGAGAGCACGGGACCGCGCAGCGCTACTTGATCCAGTCGCTTCGGCTTGCCGAGGAATCCGGTAACGCAGCCCTCGGTGCACACGTCCTCGCCGGAATGGCGGATCAGACCACCCTGCTCGGCAACCCCACGGAAGGCCGGCGGCTCGCGCAGGCTGGTCGTGCCGGGCTCGGCAAGGACGTGTCGCCCGCGTGCATGGCTGATCTGTGGGCACTCGAGGCCCGGGCCCTCGCCAAGCTTGGCGAAGGTTCCGCCGCAATTCGAGCGGTGGCTGAATCCGAGGCGGCCTACAGCCGCGTACAGCTCAAGAACGAGCCGGAGTGGGCGGCGTTCATCGACCCTGCGTACCTGCACGGCGAGCACGCGAACACCTTCCGTGACCTCAAGGACGCAGCCGCCGCCGAGGAACACGCACAGCGGTCCATCGTCCACGCCCGCAAGCAGCGGCGGGCCCGCCGCGGTGCGATGTCGCAGGCCGCCCTTGCCGCCTCGCATCTCCAGCGGAATGACCTCGAAGCGGCGCACTCGGCGGGGCTTCGCACACTCTCCCTGTCGCGCCAGGTCAAGAGCTCTCGGTGTGTCGAGGCGGTGCAGGACTTGCAGCGCCGGATGCAGCCGTTCGGTACGCACCGCCTTGTCGCCGACTTCAACGAGCGCGCCCGGGAACTGGTCGCCGCAGCGTAGTGGGATGCCCCGCGGCGTCGATGATCAGGGGCAGGTCGGCGGCGAGGGCGTGACCGTGCCCGCTTCGGTGGGTGCGGGCACGTCCGTGTCCGGCTCCGGGCGGCCGTGGACGGTGCGGACGCACCGGGCCAGCAGGACCAGCCCGCACACCAGCAGCGCCACCGAGGCGGCCCAGCCGAGGCCCAGCGTGAGCGGGTGACCGGGCTTGTGCCAGGGGCGGGCGGTGGTCAACAGCCAGCCGCCCACCGCGAGCAGGCCGAGCCCGAGCGCCGCCGGGACCGCGGTGGGGTCGCCGGCGCCGTCGGACGCGTACGGCTTCGGGTTCACGGGACCACCAGCTCCAGGGGCGGGTCGGGGCGGCCCTGACGGTCAGGCGCGCGCCCCCCTATCTTCGCAGGGCCTCGGCCGGTTCGACACGGGCCGCCCGCCAGGCGGGATAGAGCCCGGCCAGCAGCCCGGTGACCAGGCCGGCGAGCGGGGCCGCGGCGACGGTGGCCGGATGGATCACCGGGGTCCAGTCCCGGGCCAGGGCGACGGCGACCACGGTCAACTCGCCCAGCGAGGTCCCGACCAGCCCGCCGAGGGCCCCCAGGGCCGCCGACTCGGTCAGGAACTGGGCCGAGACGTGGCGTCCCCGGGCGCCGAGCGCCCGGCGCAGCCCGATCTCGCCGGTCCGCTCCAGTACGGCGACCAGGGTGGTGTTGGCGATCCCGACCGCGCCGATGACCAGGCAGATCCCGGCGAGCAGCAGGAAGAGCGCGCTCAGGTCGGCGGTGACACCGGAGCGCAGCATCCGCGGATCGGGCGGCGGGACGGCCTTGAGGTACTCGGGGTGGTCGGGGCGCAGCGCGAGCGGGGCGAGGCCGGCGACCTGGCGGGCGGCGCCGAGTTCGGTGGAGATCAGCATGGTCGCGCCGCCGGGTGCGGGCGGCCCCCACATTTGCTCGGCGGTGGTGCGCGGGACGAGGATCGACATCAGGTGTTCGGGCCGGCGCCGGAGGTCCGCGACGATGCCCGCCACGGTGAAGGGCTCCTGGCCGATGTAGAGGGCGGGCCGGGTGGCCAGGGTGGTGATGCCGAGGCGGGCGGCGAGTCCGCTGCCGATGACGACGACGCGCTCGTGGCCGCGCTCGGCGAAGTCGTCGTAGAGCCGGCCCTGCTGGAGGGTCGGTACGAGGGCGGCGACGGCGCCGGGGGAGGCCGCCACGACGGCTGCGCCGGTGGTCGGGTCGCCGGCGCCGGACGGCAGGGGGCCGACCGCGGTGTGCGAGTCGAGCCGCACCGTCCACAGCACTCCGGCGTGCTCGATGCCCGCGACGGCGCGCAGCCGCTGCTCGGCGTCGGCGGGGAAGGCGGTCCCTGCGAACTCGTCCTGCTGGGCGGCGACGTCCTCGATGCTGACCTCGGTGGCGGTCAGGACGTTGAACCTGGCGTCGATCTGCGAGGAGATGGTGGCGGTGAGGCCGAGTACGGCCACGAAGCTGCCCACGCCGAGGACGGTGCCGAGGGAGGTGAGCACGGCCCGGCCGGGGCGGCGCAGCATCCCGGCGACGGCCTCGGCAAGGGCGTCGCGCACGGACAGCCGGGTGGGTGCGACGGCGCTCAAGGATCCAGCCGCCCGTCGCGGATGGTGACGGTCCGCGCGCCGCGCCGGGCCACCTCGGGGTCGTGAGTGATGACGAGGACGGTCATCCCGGCTCCGTGCAGTTCGTCCAGCAGCCCGAGGACGGACGCGGCGTTCACGGAGTCGAGGTTGCCGGTCGGCTCGTCGCACAGGAGGAGCGAGGGACGCCCGACGAGGGCGCGGGCGATCGCCACCCGCTGGCGCTCGCCGCCGGACAGCCGGCCGGGCACGGCGCCGGCCCGGTGCCCGAGACCGACCTGGTCGAGGGCCTCGCGGGCCCGTACGAGGCGCCCGGCGCGCGGGATTCCGGTGTAGAGCATGGCGAGGGTGACGTTCTCCAGGGCGGACCGGTGGGGGAGGAGGTGGAAGGACTGGAAGACGAAGCCGATCCGGCGCCCGCGCAACGCGGTGCGCTCCCGGTCGGGGAGCGCGGCGGTGTCGATCCCGTCGAGCAGGTACCGGCCGCTGGTGGGGGAGTCGAGCAGCCCGGCGACGTTGAGGAAGGTGGACTTCCCTGACCCGGAGGGGCCGACGACGGTGATGAACTCGCCGCGCCGGACGGTCAGGTCGCAGGGGTGCAGGGCCTCGACGGGCGGCGGCCCGGGGTAGGTGAGGCCGACCCCGCGGAGCTCGATCACGGGGCTTTCGCCGCCGCCCGTGCCGCCCGTGTCGCCCGTGTCGCGTGTGCCGCCTGTGTCGCCCGTGTCGCCGGAGGGCGGCCGGGATTGACGGGACAGACGGAATTGACGGGACAGCAGCCTCATTTGGACTTCCCCCGGGTCTCACGGGGTGCGACCCCGATCACCACTTTGGTCCCGGCGGCGAGGGCGCCCGCCCGGGACGGGGTGACGGCCACGAAGCCGTCGCCGCGGGTGCCGGTCCGCACCTCGACGCGCCGCTGGGTGCCGTCGGCGGACACGGCGGTGACGACCGTACGTCCGTCCGCGCCCGCCGAAACGGCGGTGACCGGGACGACGAGCGCCTCGCCGTCGGTGGCGGCGGACTCGATGGTCAGCCGGACGTCCTGCCCGGCGAAGCCGGCGGGCAGCGGCTGGTCGGCGCGGACCAGCATCCGGTAGCCGAGGTCGCCGCCGCCCGTGCCGCCGTTCCCGCCGCTCCCGCCGCCCTTGGGGTTCTGGCCGGGGTCCTGCTGCGGCTGTGCTCCGGCGGGCTGCGCGGCGGACCGCTCGGTGGCGACGACCGCCACCGAGCCGCGGACATCGGTGCCGGAGAGCTCGGAGGAGATCACCACGGTCATCCCGGCACGCAGCAGCTGCCGCTTGTCGTCCTTGAGGTAGGCCTCGACGACGAGCTCCCCGCCGGAGAGCGTGAGCACCGTCCCGGACACGGGGGAGCCCGCGCGGGCGCCGACGGAGCTGACGCGGGCCGGGAAGGAGCCCAGGAACACGGTCTCGGCGGTGGGCAGCATCGGGCCGTCGGCGGCCTCGGCGGCCACCAGCGCGGCCCGGGCCTCGCCGAGGGCCTGCCGGGCCCGCGCGAGTTCCCTGCCGGAGCCGGAGCCGGAGCCGGAGCCGGAGCCGGAGCCGGAGCCGGTACCGGAGCCGGGACGCGGGCCGGGGCTCGCTGTCGCGCCGGGGCCCTCCGCGGCCCCGCCCTTGCTCGATCCGCCCTCCGCGGGCGCGCCCACGGAGCCGGTGGGTCCGCTCGCGTCCTCCACGGCCCACGTCGCGGACCGCACGGCCTCCCGCGCCGACTTCAGGGCCGCGCCCCCGTCGGCGACCGCGGGCAGCGGCTCGTACCCGATGGCCCGGTAGCGGGCGGCGAGCGCAGCCTTCGTACCGGCACCGAAGACGCCCTTCGCGTCGCCTCCGGTGCCGTGCCCGAGCTCGCGCAGCGCCTGCTGCAGCTGCGCGACGTCGTCGCCGCTGGCCCCGGGCTTGAGGTCGCGGTACATCGGCTGCGCGCCGTGCAGGGTGAACACCGGCCGCCCGGACACCTCGGCGATCAGCTGCCCCGCCGTGACCGGGTCCCCGGCCTTCAGCGGCAGTTTGGTCACCAGGGCCGCGCCCGTTCCTTCGCCGGAGCGCACCCCCTGCGGGGACACGGCGACGCTCTGGTCGGCGACCACCGTCCCGCGCATGACCACGGTCTGCGCGAGCACCCGCCGCTCGACGTCCGCGGTCAGGGCCCCCTGTGCGGGCGGGCCGGTCTCCGCGGCCACCTGTGCGGGGGACTTCACCAGCGTGGTCGCCAGCAGTCCGCCCACCGCCATCAGCGCGGCCCCGCCGACGACCGCGAGCACCACGCGCCGCCCGCGCGCGAGCCCGCCGCGGTCGTCCTCGGCGGTCGTCGGGGTCCCGGTGCGCTCCACGACCTGCTCCGGCTCGCTCATTCGTCCGGCCGGCACTTCTTCAATGCGTCGAGGTGGTCGCGCTTGAGCGAGATCCACTGTTCGGGAGTGCCCTTGCGCTCGTCGATCTGGGCGGTGACCGGGTCCGGGTCCGGGTACCAGGTGATGCCCTCGGCCCGCAGGCACGCGGACTCCTTCTGCGCGGCGGCGATCTGGGCGGGCTCGGCCGGCTGGGGCTTCGGCGGGGGCGGCAACATCGGTGCGCAGGTCTTGTGCGCCTCGTCGTTCCAGGGCTTCGACTTGTCCTCGCGCGGAGCGCCGTAGTCCGTATACACGATCGCCACGCCCTGCTCCTTCAAGCAGTCGTAGTACGCGATTTCCTCCCTGGTGGGAGGCGGGCTGTCGCTTGCCACAGGCTTTTTTTCGCCGCCACCGCATCCCGTCAGTGAAATGCACAGAAGAAGTAGAGGGGTCAAATATCTCGCGTGCACGACAGCTTCCCTTGCGGCGGTAGGAGTGGATTATGTGCATCCGTTTGACGGGTGGGGGAGGGCGCGCGCCAGATAGTAGAGAACCGTGGCTGCTTGCGACAAGTTACCTATCAGACAACAGAAGTGACTGTTCATCAGCTGAGAAGGAGCTTGAACCGGCAGGGGGTTCGATGTTGAATCCCCGCCGGGCGGAAAAGCGCCATCCCGGTCCGCCCCGAACAGCCCGACTTTCACCCGAAGAGTGAGGTAAGCGTGATGGACAACGCAATGCGGAAGCTGGCGGCCGGCTGCGTCGCCGCCGTTTCGGTCGGCGCCATTCTGCTGGGAACCGCGGGTCCGGCGGCCGCCTGGGCGCGCGACGGAAATCTGGAGAACCACGAGTTCGGACTTTTCTACTGGCAGAACCAGTCCGGTTGTGTCTTCGACCTGGCGACGAATGACGTGAACTTCAGCGACGACAAGTACCAGGGCTCCTGCTCGGCCAGCGGGAACTGGATCAACGACACCACCGAGTCCTACCGGAACCGGGACGCCTACGCCTGGAAGGTCGGCACCGACAAGGACCTGGGCGGCAACGTCGGAGAGATCCCGTCGAACTACGTGGGCAACGCCTCGGCCAACTTCAAGAACAAGATCAGCTCGGCCAAGTACACCCTCCACCCGTAGTCCGTAATCCGTAATCCGGAATCCAGCAGAAGGAGTTCCACGCGATGATCAATTCCCGGCGCCGCCGGCCCGCCGCCCCGGCCTCCGTCCTGCTGGCGGCCGTCCTCCTGGCCGGCTGCGCCGGGACCGGTGGCTCCGGGGGCGGTGAACCGGGCCTCGGTCCCGTCGAGGTGAACCCGGCGACGTCCGCGCTGTCCCTTCCGATGGACGCGTACACGGACACCGAGGCCGAACGGATCCGGATGGGCCAGGTCCAGCAGGCCCTGGTCTCCCGGTGCATGGCCCGGTACGGGTTCACCTACGAGGGCGTGCGATCGGCCGAGGCCCCCGGTGCCGGGCCCGAGGACCGGCACGCGTACCTCTTCGGCCTGGCCGATCCGGCGTACGCGGCGGCCCACGGGTACGACAAGTCCGCGGGGGAGGGGAGCCCGGCGAAGCCCGTTCCGCCGCAGCTGAGCGACAGCGCGTACGTCGTGATGAACGGCGAGCGGCCCGGAGCCCAGGGCGGCACGGCTCCCGACGCGAACACCGAGGAGGAGGCCGCGCTCGTGGACAGCGGCCTGACGGCGGCCGGGCAGAAGGTGCCGGCCGGCGGGTGCGGGCGCGAGGCGTTCCGCAAGCTGTACGCCCCGACCAAGAACAGCGTGGACCTGCTGTTCGCGTTCGGGCTGGCCTCGGAGGCGCACGACCGCTCCCGGCAGGACTCCCGGGTCGTCGACACCCTCAAGAAGTGGGCGTCATGCATGGACAAGTCGGGATACGCCGGGATCGAATCTCCGTACGAAGTCGTGGAGAAGCTCGGCCTGCAGGACGACGAGGGCGGTCCGAAGGCCGTGACGGCGGCCAAGGCCGATGTCGCGTGCAAGCGCGAGGTGAACCTCGTCGGCATCTGGGGCGCGGTCGAAAAGGCGTACCAGGAGCAGCTCGTCGAGGAGCACGCCGAGACGCTCGCGCTCTACAAGGAGCAGCGGGAGGCCCGCTTCAAGCTGGCCGCCTCGCTGGTCTGAGGAAGCAACCCCGCGACCCTGCGACCCTGCGCCCCGCGACCCCGGGGCTCCTGAGGGCGCGTCCGTCGTCCCTGGGGGCACGCCCAGCGGCCCGGGACGCACCAAGAACGGCCCGAGGGCCGGTACTCCACCCCCGAGCGGGGGAGTACCGGCCCTCGGCCGTGTCTGGTGCCTCGGTCTGAGCGGTGCTCAGAGGACGCGGACGGCGCCCGTCGGCCTGTCGTAGCTGAGGTTGCGCTCGACGATGCCGGTGCTGGGGTTCTGCGCGCCGACGAACTTGCCGCCGCCGACGTAGATGGCGACGTGGTAAGCGCTGCCCTTGGAGCCCCAGTACAGGATGTCGCCCGGCTGCAGGGCGTCCAGCGACACCGAGGTGCCGGCCGAGGACTGCGCCTGGGACATGCGCGGCAGGCTGATGCCGGCCTGGCGGTAGGCGGCCTGGACGAGACCGGAGCAGTCGAACGAGGACGGGCCGGTGCCGCCCATCACGTACGCCTTGCCGACCTGCGCACGGGCGAAGTTGACGATGGCCGCGGCGGAGCCGGTGGCCGGGGCGGAGACGGTGCCCGTGCCCTGCGGGGCGGCGGTGCTCTTCAGCGTCGTGCGCTCGGAGGAGCTGCGGCTGGAGCGCTCGGCCTCGGCCTTGCGGGCGGCCTCTTCCTTCGCCGTCTTCTCGGCCTTCTCGGCGGCGGCGTCGGCGTCGGCCTTCTTCTGGGCCTCTTCCTTGGCCTGCTTCGCCTCGGCGGCGGCGCCGGTACGGGCGCTCTCCTCCTGGGCGGTCAGTTCGCCCTCAACGGCGGCGAGGCGGGTGTTCTCGGCGGCCACGGTGATGGCGGAGGAGACGTCGGAGCCCAGGTCCAGGTTGAGGACCGGCATTTCGAGCGTCGTCTCGGCCACGGGCTCGGCGGACGGGGACGCGCTCGCGGTGCCGGCCATGGCCAGGGTGCTGAGGACGCCACCGGCAACTCCGGCGCGGACCGCGAGCTTCGAGGCGCTACGACGGGGCTTCCGGTGGCTGGGTATGTGAGCGGTGTGGGACATGAGGACAACCGCTATCAGGGTGTCCGGGTTCCCTTCAAGAAACGTGGGGTGCGCCACAGTTGCGCGAGAAAGGCGTGAACCGGGCGCGTCCGACTTCTTATTGACGCCGTAACGGGCGAATCGGACAGGCCTTCACAAGGCTGTGATCATGGGGTTTCGGTATTAAGTCCCAATTGATCCTTGACCTACCATCACTCCGCACAGATGGCCAAGCCCTCTTTCGGAGGGCTCGATTTGGTGTGGCGCAGGTCACAGCTGCGTCACACCATGCGGACGCTGTGCCCCTCCCGTGACCTTCCTGTGAGCGTGCCGAGAGGTTCGTGAACGGATGCACGCACTCGCGCGGCTTCCCGCGCCGACGGGGGTGCGGGCATCGGCGCGCCCCTCGTGCGGTCCTCCACCCCTCGCCGGCGCTCCCGTCCGCCCCGCATCCACCCCCGCGCCTGCCCCGTGTCCACCTCCGTACGCATGGGCTCCCTCGACCGGGGGACGGCGATCCCTTTATCAGCCCCGCACCCCCCTTGCCAATTTGCCTGCACCGCGCATCGTTTGATAGGGCGACCCGCCTTCTACCTGCGGTAACGGGCCCGGATGTCACCTTTAGTGACCATGTGGATGCTTCGCGTATGGAGATCACCACTCATCGGGCTTCATGATCGTTCGTCAGGTGGTGGAGATCACAAACTCGGTGTTGTTACCCGTGTCGCAGATCACAGACGAGCAGGCATAAGATGCGCACCAGTCCGGCTTGTGAACTGCCTCACATGCGAGCGCTCGATCGGAAGCGCGATCTTCGCGAGGCGGTGCACGCCCCCAGCTACCGCTGGGCGGCGCCCCGGCCGGCAGCGGTCCAACGGTCAAGGACGACTGGAAGGAGCGAGGAGCGTGAATGCGTACGCACCCATCCTCGTGCTCGGCGCCCTCGGCGCAGGGTTTGCGATCTTCTCCGTGGTCATGGCCACGCTGATCGGTCCAAAACGGTACAACCGGGCAAAGCTTGAAGCCTACGAGTGCGGCATCGAGCCGACGCCGATGCCGGCCGGCGGTGGCCGCTTCCCGATCAAGTACTACCTGACGGCGATGCTCTTCATCGTCTTCGACATCGAGGTTGTCTTCCTCTACCCCTGGGCCGTCACCTTCGACTCCCTGGGGATCTTCGGGCTCGTCGAGATGCTGCTCTTCGTGCTCACCGTCTTCGTCGCCTACGCCTACGTGTGGCGCCGCGGCGGCCTGGAATGGGACTGAGGGGCTGAATTTTCCATGGGACTGGAAGAGAAGCTGCCGAGCGGCTTCCTGCTGACCACCGTCGAACAGGCCGCGGGATGGGTGCGCAAGTCGTCCGTCTTCCCGGCGACCTTCGGTCTGGCCTGCTGCGCCATCGAGATGATGACCACCGGAGCGGGCCGGTACGACCTGGCCCGCTTCGGCATGGAGGTCTTCCGCGGCTCCCCGCGCCAGGCCGATCTGATGATCGTGGCGGGGCGGGTCAGCCAGAAGATGGCGCCGGTGCTGCGGCAGGTGTACGACCAGATGCCCGCCCCCAAATGGGTCATCTCCATGGGGGTTTGTGCATCTTCAGGCGGAATGTTCAACAACTACGCGATCGTCCAGGGCGTCGACCACATCGTCCCGGTGGACATCTACCTGCCCGGCTGTCCGCCGCGCCCCGAGATGCTGATGGACGCGATCCTCAAGCTCCACCAGAAGATCCAGGGCGGAAAGCTCGGCGTGAACCGGGAAGAAGCGGCCCGTGAGGCGGAGGAGGCGGCCCTCAAGGCCCTCCCCACCATCGAGATGAAGGGGCTGCTCCGGTGAGCCAGACCCAAGAGCCGGAGAACGGCAGCAACGGAAGCAACGGCAGCAACGTCCCTGCGCCGCGCGACCAGGGCCCCGAGGTCATCGGCGTCCGCAAGGGAATGTTCGGTGCCGCGGGCGGCGGGGACACCAGCGGCTACGGCGGCCTCGTGCGGACCGTGGCCATGCCCGGCGCGACGAGCCGGCCGTACGGCTCCTACTTCGACGAGGTGGCCGACGAGCTCGAAGGCGCACTGGAGGAACAGGACCTCGTCCCCGGGAACGCCATCGAGAAGACGGTGGTCGACCGGGGCGAGCTCACCTTCCACATCGCCCGCGAGCACCTCGTCCGCGTCGCGCGCACCCTGCGCGACGACCCCGCCCTGCGCTTCGAGCTCTGCACCGGCGTCTCCGGCGTGCACTTCCCCGGGGACAAGGGCCGCGAGCTGCACGCCGTCTACCACCTGCGCTCGCTCACGCACGGCCGGATCCTGCGGCTGGAGGTGTCCGTCCCGGACGGCGACCCGCACGTCCCCTCGCTCGTCGCCGTCTACCCGACCAACGACTGGCACGAGCGCGAGACGTACGACTTCTTCGGCCTGGTCTTCGACGGGCACCCGGCCCTCACCCGGATCATGATGCCGGACGACTGGCAGGGCTTCCCGCAGCGCAAGGACTACCCGCTCGGCGGCATCCCCGTCGAGTACAAGGGCGCCCAGATCCCGGCTCCCGACCAGCGGAGGTCGTACAGCTGATGTCCCCCATCTCCAACGACGCAGAAAACCACGCGTCCTCCCGCGAAACGACCGAGGGCACCGTCTACACCGTCACCGGCGGTGACTGGGACGAGGTCGTCCAGTCCGCGGCCAAGGCCGACGACGAGCGGATCGTCGTCAACATGGGTCCGCAGCACCCCTCCACCCACGGAGTGCTGCGCCTGATCCTGGAGATCGACGGCGAGACGGTCACCGAGGCCCGCTGCGGCATCGGCTACCTGCACACCGGCATCGAGAAGAACCTCGAATTCCGGAACTGGACGCAGGGCACCACCTTCGTGACGCGCATGGACTACCTGACGCCGTTCTTCAACGAGACGGCGTACTGCCTCGGCGTCGAGAAGCTGCTCGGCATCACCGACCAGGTCCCGGACCGCGCCACCGTCATCCGCGTCCTGCTGATGGAGCTCAACCGGCTCTCCTCCCACCTGGTGTGCATCGCCACCGGCGGCATGGAGCTGGGCGCGACCACGATCATGATCTACGGCTTCCGCGACCGCGAGCTGATCCTCGACATCTTCGAGCTGATCACCGGACTGCGCATGAACCACGCGTTCGTCCGCCCCGGCGGCCTCGCCCAGGACCTGCCCCCGGGCGCCGTCGACCAGCTCCGCGAGTTCCTCAAGACCATGAAGAAGAACCTGCCGGAGTACGACAAGCTCGCCACCGGCAACCCCATCTTCAAGGCCCGCATGCAGGACGTCGGCTACCTCGACCTCACCGGCTGCATGGCGCTCGGCGCCACCGGCCCGATCCTGCGCTCCGCCGGCCTGCCGCACGACCTGCGCAAGTCGGACCCGTACTGCGGCTACGAGAACTACGAGTTCGACGTGCCGACCACCGAGAGCTGCGACTCCTACGGGCGGTTCCTGATCCGCCTGGAGGAGATGCGCCAGTCGCTGCGGATCGTCGAGCAGTGCCTGGAGCGTCTGGAGCCGGGCCCGGTGATGGTCGCCGACAAGAAGATCGCCTGGCCGGCGCAGCTCGCGATGGGCCCGGACGGCCTCGGCAACTCGCTCGACCACATCAGGAACATCATGGGCACCTCCATGGAGGCCCTCATCCACCACTTCAAGCTGGTGACCGAGGGCTTCCGGGTACCGCCCGGCCAGGCGTACGCGGCCGTCGAGTCACCCAAGGGCGAGCTCGGCGTGCACGTCGTCTCCGACGGCGGGACCCGCCCCTACCGGGTCCACTTCCGCGACCCGTCCTTCACCAACCTGCAGGCCATGGCCGCGATGTGCGAGGGCGGCCAGGTCGCCGACGTCATCGTCGCCGTCGCCTCCATCGACCCCGTGATGGGAGGCGTCGACCGATGACCGCCAGTCCTTCGAACCAAGGGGTCTCGCTGGGCATGCCCCAGCTGCCGGCCCCCGACTTTCCGGCGGAGGTACGCGAGCGCCTCGAAGCCGACGCCCGGGAAGTCATCGCCCGCTACCCCGACAGCCGCTCCGCGCTGCTGCCGCTGCTGCACCTGACCCAGTCCGAGGAGGGCTACGTCTCGCGCACCGGCATCCGCTTCTGCGCCGAGGTACTGGGCCTGACCACCGCCGAGGTCACGGCCGTGGCGACCTTCTACACGATGTACCGGCGCGGGCCCTCCGGCGACTACCAGGTCGGTGTCTGTACGAACACCCTGTGCGCGGTGATGGGCGGCGACGCCATCTTCGAGGAGCTCAAGGAGCACCTCGGGGTCGGCAACAACGGGACCACCCCCGACGGCAAGGTCACCCTCGAACACATCGAGTGCAACGCGGCCTGCGACTACGCCCCCGTGGTGATGGTCAACTGGGAGTTCTTCGACAACCAGACCCCCCAGTCCGCCAAGGCCATGGTCGACGACCTGCTGGCCGGCCGCGAGGTCTCGCCGACCCGGGGCGCGCCGCTGTGCACCTACAAGGAGACCGCCCGGATCCTGGCCGGCTTCCCGGACGAGCGCGAGGGCGCGGTCGAGGCGACCGGCGGCGCCGGCCCCGCCTCCCTGATCGGGCTGCGCATCGCCCGCGGCGAGTCCGCGCACACCCCGATCGTCCACCCGCGCGGCGAGGCCACCACTGAGGGAGGGGAGTGATGTCGGTGTCTTCCGAACTGAGCAACGGGGGCAACGGGGGCACCTCCCACCCCCAGGCCGGCGGCGGGACCAGCCCGGAGAAGCTCCTCGCCCCCGTGCTGTCCGCCTTCTGGGACGAGCCGCGGTCGTGGACGCTGGAGACCTACCGGCGCCACGAGGGGTACGAGGGCCTGCGCAAGGCGCTCGCGATGACCCCGGACGACCTCATCGCCTACGTGAAGGACTCGGGTCTGCGCGGACGCGGCGGCGCGGGCTTCCCCACCGGAATGAAGTGGCAGTTCATCCCGCAGGGCGACGGAAAGCCGCACTACCTCGTCGTGAACGCGGACGAGTCGGAGCCGGGAACCTGCAAGGACATCCCCCTCCTCTTCGCCAACCCGCACTCCCTCATCGAGGGAATGATCATCGCCTGCTACGCGATCCGCTCCGAGCACGCCTTCATCTACCTGCGCGGGGAGACGGTGCCCGTCCTGCGGCGTCTGCACGAGGCCGTGCGCGAGGCGTACGCGGCCGGCTACCTCGGCAAGGACATCGACGGCACCGGGCGCAACCTCGACATCACGGTGCACGCGGGCGCGGGCGCGTACATCTGCGGCGAGGAGACGGCGCTGCTCGACTCCCTCGAAGGCCGGCGCGGCCAGCCCCGGCTGCGTCCCCCCTTCCCCGCGGTCGAGGGGCTCTACGCGTGCCCCACTGTCGTCAACAACGTGGAGTCGATCGCCTCGGTTCCCGCGATCCTGAACAAGGGCAAGGACTGGTTCAAGTCGATGGGGACCGAGAAGTCCCCCGGCTTCACGCTGTACTCGCTCTCCGGGCACGTCGTCGGCCCCGGCCAGTACGAGGCCCCGCTCGGCATCACCCTGCGCCAGCTCCTCGACATGAGCGGCGGAATGCGCCCCGGGCACCGGCTGAAGTTCTGGACCCCGGGCGGCTCCTCCACCCCGATGTTCACCGACGAGCACCTCGACGTCCCGCTCGACTACGAGGGCGTGGGCGCCGCCGGCTCGATGCTCGGCACCAAGGCCCTGCAGTGCTTCGACGAGACGACCTGCGTGGTGCGGGCCGTGACCCGGTGGACCGAGTTCTACGCCCACGAATCCTGCGGCAAGTGCACCCCGTGCCGCGAGGGCACCTACTGGCTGGTCCAGCTGCTCCGCGACATCGAGGCCGGCCAGGGCGTCATGTCCGACCTCGACAAGCTGAACGACATCGCCGACAACATCAACGGCAAGTCCTTCTGCGCGCTCGGCGACGGCGCGGCCAGCCCGATCTTCTCCTCGCTCAAGTACTTCCGCGAGGAGTACGAGCAGCACATCACGGGCAAGGGCTGCCCCTTCGACCCCAGGAAGTCGACCCTCTGGGCCGACACGGAGGTGAACGCATGACCGTCACCACTCCAGCGGCCTCCGGGGGCGCAGCGGCGGTTCCACCGGAGAACACCGTCTCGCTGACCATCGACGGGGTCGAACTGTCCGTGCCCAAGGGCACCCTCGTCATCCGGGCCGCCGAGCAGCTCGGCATCGAGATCCCCCGGTTCTGCGACCACCCCCTCCTCTCCCCGGCCGGCGCCTGCCGCCAGTGCATCGTCGAGGTGGAGGGCCAGCGCAAGCCGATGGCCTCCTGCACCATCACCTGCACCGACGGCATGGTCGTCAAGACCCAGCTGACCTCCGAGGTCGCCGACAAGTCCCAGCGCGGGGTGATGGAGCTGCTGCTCATCAACCACCCGCTGGACTGCCCGGTCTGCGACAAGGGCGGCGAGTGCCCGCTGCAGAACCAGGCGATGTCGCACGGCAACGCCGAATCGCGGTTCGAGGGCAAGAAGCGCACCTACGAGAAGCCGGTCCCGATCTCCACCCAGGTGCTGCTGGACCGCGAGCGGTGCGTGCTGTGCGCGCGCTGCACCCGCTTCTCCAACGAGATCGCCGGCGACCCGATGATCGAGCTGCTGGAACGCGGCGCGCTCCAGCAGGTCGGCACCGGCGAGGGCGACCCCTTCGAGTCGTACTTCTCCGGCAACACCATCCAGATCTGCCCGGTCGGCGCCCTCACCTCGGCCGCCTACCGGTTCCGCTCCCGCCCCTTCGACCTCGTCTCCTCCCCGAGCGTGTGCGAGCACTGCGCGGGCGGCTGCGCGACCCGTACCGACCACCGGCGCGGCAAGGTGCTGCGCCGCCTCGCCGCCGAGGACCCCGAGGTCAACGAGGAGTGGATCTGCGACAAGGGCCGCTTCGGGTTCCGCTACGCGCAGCGCCCCGACCGGCTGACCACCCCGCTGGTGCGCAGCGCCGCCGGGGTGCTGGAGCCGGCGAGCTGGCCCGAGGCCCTGGAGGCCGCGGCCAACGGGCTCGCCGCCGCGCGCGGCCGGGCCGGGGTGCTGACCGGCGGCCGGCTCCCCGTCGAGGACGCCTACGCGTACGCCAAGTTCGCCCGGGTGGTGCTCGACACCAACGACATCGACTTCCGGGCCCGCGTGCACAGCGCGGAGGAGGCCGACTTCCTGGCCTCGGAGGTCGCCGGGTACGGCGTCGACCTCGGCGGGCAGTGGCTCTCGTACACCGCCCTGGAGGCCGCCCCGGCGGTGCTGCTCGTCGGCATCGAGGCGGAGGAGGAGGCGCCCGGCGTCTTCCTGCGGCTGCGCAAGGCCCACCGCAAGCGGAAGCAGCGGACCTTCTCCGTCGCCCCCTTCGCCACCCGCGGCCTGGACAAGGCCGGCGGCACCCTGCTGGCCGCCGCCCCCGGCACCGAGCCCGAGTGGCTCGACGCGCTGGCCTCCCGGACGGGCCTGGAGACCGGGGGCGCCGAAGCCGCCGAGGCGCTGCGGCAGCCCGGCGCGGTCATCCTCGTCGGGGAGCGCCTCGCCGGGGTGCCGGGCGCGCTGACCGCCGCCGTACGGGCCGCCGGGGTCACCGGGGCCACCCTGGTGTGGATCCCGCGCCGGGCCGGTGAGCGGGCCGCCATCGAGGCGGGCGCGCTGCCGTCCCTGCTGCCGGGCGGGCGCCCCGCCACCGACCCGCGGGCCCGCGACGAGGTCGCAGGCGCCTGGGGCCTGGACGAGCTCCCGCACCGCTACGGCCGCGACACCGGCCAGATCGTCGAGGCCGCGGCGACCCGGGAGCTCTCGGCCCTGCTGATCGCGGGCGTCGAGGTCGCCGACCTGCCGGACCCGGCCCGCGCGCGGACCGCCCTCCAGGAGGCCTTCGTGGTCTCCCTGGAACTGCGGCCCAGCGAGGTCACCGACCACGCGGACGTGGTCCTCCCGGTCGCCGCGGTGGCCGAGAAGGCGGGCGCCTTCATCAACTGGGAGGGCCGGGTGAGGCCGTTCGAGGCCGCGCTCAAGCCCGACCAGATGACCCGCCGGCTCGCCCCGGCCGACGCCCGCGTGCTGCACATGCTGGCCGACGCCGCCGACCGGCCGATCGCCCTGCCCGACGTGCACGCCGTACGCCGGGAGATCGACCGGCTCGGCCCGTGGGCCGGGGAGCGGGCCGCCGGGCAGAGCGCGGACACCGTGCCGCTGCCCCGCCCGGGCAGCGGCGAGGCGGTCCTCGCGGGCCACCGGCTCCTCCTGGACCTGGGCCGGCTGCAGGAGGGCGACGACGCCCTGGCCGGCACCCGGCACGAGGCCAGCGCCCGGCTGTCGGCGGCCACGGCCGCCGAGACCGGCGTCAAGGACGGCGACGTCCTCGCGGTCACCGGCCCGGCCGGCTCCGTGGAACTCCCGCTCCGGATCACCGAGATGCCCGACCGCGTGGTCTGGCTCCCGCTGAACTCCACCGGCTCCGGCGTCCTCGCCGACGCCGGCGCCCGCCCGGGCACCCTCGTACGCATCGGCCCGGCGACCCCGGTCGGCGCAGGCGACACCACTGCGGAGGTGGGCGCGTGAACACCGTTCAACTCGCTGCCGAGGACCTGTCCCTGTTCGGCAAGGACGTCTGGTGGCTCGTCCTGCTGAAGGCGGTGTTCTGCTTCGCCTTCCTGATGGTGACGGTGCTCTTCTCCATCGTGTGGGAGCGCAAGGTCGTCGCCTGGATGCAGCTGCGCATCGGCCCCAACCGGCACGGCCCCTGGGGCATGCTCCAGTCGCTCGCCGACGGCGTGAAGCTGATGCTCAAGGAAGACCTGATCGTCAAGCGGGCCGACAAGGTCATCTACGTCCTGGCCCCGATCATCGCGGCGATCCCGGCCTTCATGGCCATCGCGGTGATCCCCTTCGGCCCCGCGGACGACCAGATCTCCATCTTCGGCCAGCGCACCACGATGCAGCTGACCGACCTGCCCATCGCGATGCTCTACATCCTCGCGGTGGCCTCGGTCGGCATCTACGGCATCGTGCTGGCGGGCTGGTCCTCCGGCTCCACCTACCCGCTCCTCGGCGGCCTGCGCTCCTGCGCGCAGATGATCTCCTACGAGATCGCGATGGGCGCGGCCTTCGCCTCGGTCTTCCTCTACTCCGGGTCGATGTCGACCTCGGCGATCGTCGAGGCCCAGGCGGACCGCTGGTTCATCGTCCTGCTGCCGGTGTCCTTCATCATCTACGTCATCACGATGGTCGGCGAGACGAACCGCGCCCCCTTCGACATGCCGGAGTCCGAGGGCGACCTGGTCGGCGGCTTCAACACCGAGTACTCGTCCATCAAGTTCGCGCTGTTCATGCTGGCCGAGTACGTCAACATGGTCACCGTCTCGGCGGTCTCGGTCACCCTCTTCCTGGGCGGCTGGCGGGCCCCGTACCCGATCAGCTCCTTCTGGGAGGGCGCGAACCACGGCTGGTGGCCGATGCTCTGGTTCGTCCTCAAGGTGCAGCTGCTGCTGTTCTTCTTCATCTGGCTGCGCGGCACGCTGCCCCGCGTGCGCTACGACCAGCTGATGAAGCTCGGCTGGAAGGTCCTGATCCCGGTCTCGGTGGTCTGGCTGATGCTGGTGGCCACCGTTCGGGCGCTGCGCAACGAGGCGTACGACTTCAGCGAGATCGTCCTGTACGTCGGCGGCGCCGTCGTGGCGATCCTGCTCCTCTCCTTCGTCGCGGACGTCTTCCGCGACAAGCGCGAGAAGAAGACGGCGGCCGCCGGGGCGGTGCACGACGCCGAACCCTTCGACCCGCTGGCGGGCGGATTCCCCGTACCGCCGAAGCCCGGCCAGCACCTGGCACCCGTACCGCGCAGGCGGTCCCGCACCGAGCGGGAGCTGATTGTCAGTGGCGGGACGAATACTGACAGTGACCGAGAGGAGGCTTGAGAGATGTCCGACGAGAAGTGGCAGAACCCGGTGGCGGGCTTCGGCGTGACCTTCAAGGCCATGTTCAAGAAGCGCCTCACCGAGCAGTACCCGGAGCAGGAGAAGACGACCGCACCGCGCTTCCACGGACGGCATCAGCTCAACCGGCACCCCGACGGTCTGGAGAAGTGCATCGGGTGCGAGCTGTGTGCCTGGGCCTGTCCCGCCGACGCGATCTACGTGGAGGGCGCGGACAACACCGAGGAGGAGCGCTACTCCCCGGGCGAGCGGTACGGCCGGGTCTACCAGATCAACTACGCCCGCTGCATCCTGTGCGGGCTGTGCGTGGAGGCGTGCCCGACGAGGGCGCTGACCATGACGAACGAGTTCGAACTGGCCGACTCCAGCCGCGAATCGCTCATCTACACCAAGGAGCAGCTGCTGGCCGGCCTGACCGAGGGCATGGTCGAGGCACCGCACTCGATCTTCCCCGGCACGGACGACACGGACTACTACCGGGGGCTGGTGACCGGGGCCGCCCCGGGCACCGTCCGGCAGGTCGCGGTCTCCAAGGGCGAAGTCGCCGGCGAAGTCGTTCCGGAGAACGGCCAGTCCACGGAGGTGGACGCATGAGCGCCATCGCCGCCGCCACCTCCATGACCTCCACGGGCGAGGCGATCCAGTTCTGGATCCTCGGCACGGTCGCCGTCATCGGCGCACTGGCCACGATCCTGATGAAGAAGGCCGTGCACAGCGCCCTCAGCCTGGCCGGGACGATGATCATCCTGGCCGTCTTCTACCTCGCCAACGGGGCGTACTTCCTGGGCGTCGTCCAGGTCATCGTCTACACCGGCGCGATCATGATGCTCTTCCTCTTCGTGGTCATGCTCGTCGGCGTCACCGCCGCCGACTCCCTGAAGGAGACCATCAAGGGGCAGCGCTGGCTGGCCGCCCTGTGCGGACTCGGCTTCGGCATCCTGCTGATCGCCGGCATCGCCAACGCCGGGCTCACCCACTTCAACGGCCTCGGTCGGGTGAACTCGGGCGGGCACATCGAGGGCCTGGCACAGCTGATCTTCACCAAGTACGTCTTCGCCTTCGAGATCACCGGCGCGCTGCTGATCACCGCGGCCGTCGGCGCGATGGTGCTCACCCACCGCGAGCGCACCGAACGGGCCGCCACCCAGCGCGAACTCGCCGAGAAGCGGGTCCGCGAGGGCGTCCAGCTCCCGCCGCTGCCCGCGCCCGGCGTCTACGCCCGGCACAACGCGGTGGACGTCGCCGGCCTGCTGCCGGACGGCACCCCGTCCGAGCTGACCGTCAACCGGACGTTGCGCGCCCGCGGTCAGATCCGGGACGTCTCCAGCCAGGCGATCGACGACCTCAAGGCACTGGAGCAGGCCTCCTCGGAGCGCCTCGGCCGTGAGGAGGCCTCGAAGTGAATCCCGTCAACTACCTGTACCTGGCGGCCCTGCTGTTCACGATCGGTGCCGTCGGGGTCCTGATCCGCAAGAACGCGATCGTGCTGTTCATGTGCGTCGAGCTGATGCTCAATGCCTGCAACCTCGCTTTCGTCGCGTTCTCCCGGATGCACGGCAACCTCGACGGCCAGATCATCGCGTTCTTCACGATGGTCGTCGCCGCCGCGGAGGTCGTGGTCGGCCTGGCGATCATCGTGTCGCTGTTCCGTACCCGCCACTCGGCCTCGGTCGACGACGCCAGCCTGATGAAGCTGTAAGGGGTCGCTGTGGAGAACCTGATTGCGCTGCTGATCGCGGCGCCCCTGCTCGGAGCGGTGGTGCTGCTCTGCGGCGGCCGACGCCTCGACAAGGTCGGTCACTGGATCGGCACCCTGCTCGCGGCCGTCTCCTTCGGGATCGGCGTCGTACTGTTCGCCGACATGCTGGGGCGCACGGCCGAGGACCGGACGCTGACCCAGAACCTGTACACCTGGATCCCCGTCGAGGGCTTCCAGGCGGACATGGCCTTCCAGCTGGACCAGTTGTCGATGACCTTCGTCCTGCTGATCTCCGGGGTGGGCACGCTCATCCACGTGTACTCGATCGGGTACATGGAGCACGACGAGCGCCGCCGCCGCTTCTTCGGCTACCTCAACCTGTTCGTCGCGGCGATGCTGCTGCTGGTCCTCGCCGACAACTACCTGCTGCTGTACTTCGGCTGGGAGGGCGTGGGCCTCGCCTCGTACCTCCTGATCGGCTTCTGGCAGCACAAGCCCAGTGCGGCCACCGCCGCGAAGAAGGCCTTCCTGGTCAACCGCGTCGGTGACATCGGCCTGTCGATCGCGATCATGCTGATGTTCACCACCTTCGGGACCTTCGCCTTCGGGCCGGTGTTCGCCTCGGCGGACAAGGCCTCCGAGGGCACGTTGACGGCGATCGGCCTGATGCTGCTGCTGGCCGCCTGCGGCAAGTCGGCCCAGGTCCCGCTGCAGTCCTGGCTCGGGGACGCGATGGAGGGCCCGACCCCGGTCTCGGCCCTGATCCACGCGGCCACCATGGTGACCGCGGGCGTGTACCTGATCGTCCGCTCGGCCGCGATCTTCAACGGGGCGCCGGACGCCCAGCTGGTGGTCACCGTCGTGGGCGCGGTCACGCTCCTCTTCGGTGCGATCGTCGGTTGCGCGAAGGACGACATCAAGAAGGCCCTGGCGGGCTCGACGATGTCGCAGATCGGCTACATGATCCTCGCCGCGGGCCTCGGCCCGATCGGCTACGTCTTCGCGATCATGCACCTGGTGACGCACGGCTTCTTCAAGGCGGGCCTCTTCCTCGGCGCGGGTTCCGTGATGCACGGGATGAACGACGAGGTCGACATGCGCAAGTACGGGGCCTTGAGGAAGTACATGCCGGTCACCTTCGTCACCTTCGGCCTCGGGTACCTGGCGATCATCGGCTTCCCGGGCCTGTCCGGCTTCTTCTCCAAGGACATGATCATCGAGGCGGCCTTCGCGAAGGGCGGCACCGAGGGCTGGATCCTCGGCGGCGTCACCCTGCTGGGCGCCGGCATCACCGCGTTCTACATGACCCGCGTCATGCTCCTCACCTTCTTCGGCGAGAAGCGCTGGCAGCCCGATGCGGACGGCAACCCGCCGCACCCGCACGAGTCACCGAAGTCCATGACCATCCCCATGGTCATCCTGGCCTTCGGTTCGGTCTTCGCAGGAGCCTTCTTCGAGATCGGCGAGCGCTTCCTGAAGTGGCTGGAGCCCGTCACGGGTTACTCGCACGGCAACCCACCGGTCAGCGCCATGACGGTCACCGCGGCCACCATGGTGATGCTCCTCGTCGGAGTCGGCATCGCCTGGGCGATGTACGGCAAGCGGCCCGTCCCGGTCGTCGCCCCGCGCGGCTCGTTCCTCACCCGGGCGGCCCGCAAGGACCTCTACCAGGACGACTTCAACCACGTCGTGCTGGTGCGCGGCGGGGAGCACCTGACCCGCTCGCTCGTCTACCTCGACCACAGCGTGGTCGACGGGGTGGTCAACGGGACGGCCGCCTCGGTCGGCGGGCTCTCGGGCCGCCTGCGCAAGCTGCAGAACGGCTACGCCCGCAGCTACGCGGTCTCGATGTTCGGGGGCACGGTGGTTCTGATCGCCGCGACCCTGCTGATGAGGGCGGTGTGAAATGAGTTTCCCGCTTCTGACGGTGACGGCCGCGGTCCCCGCGGTCGGCGCGATCCTGACGGCGGCCGTACCTGCCGCCCGAAGGACCGCCGCCAAGTGGCTCGCGCTGCTCTTCTCGCTGGCGACACTGGCCCTGGCCGTGCTCGTCGCGGTCCGCTTCGACCCGAGCGGTGACCGCTACCAACTCACCGAATCCCGGCCCTGGATCGCCGACTTCGGCGTCCGCTACGAGCTGGGCGTGGACGGGATCGGGGTGGTGCTCATCGGGCTCACCGCGCTCCTGATCCCCTTCGTGATCGCGGCCGGCTGGCACGACGCCGACCCCCTGGCTGCGTCCGACAGCGGCTCCGCCGCGGGCAAGTCCTCGCGCTGGCGGCCGACCCAGGGCTTCTTCGCCCTGATCCTGCTGGTCGAGGCGATGGTGATCATCTCCTTCGAGGCCACCGACGTCTTCCTCTTCTACATCTTCTTCGAAGCCATGCTCATCCCGATGTACTTCCTCATCGGCGGCTTCGGGGACCGGGCACACGGCGGCTCCGAGGAGAACGCCGCCGCGCAGCGCTCGTACGCGGCGGTCAAGTTCCTCCTCTACAACCTGGTCGGCGGCCTGATCATGCTGGCGGCAGTCATCGGCCTCTACGTGGTCGCCGGGAACTTCTCCCTCCAGGAGATCACCGCCGCCCGCGCCGCGGGCACGCTCGACATGTCGACCAACACCGAGCGGCTGCTGTTCCTCGGCTTCTTCTTCGCCTTCGCGATCAAGGCCCCGCTGTGGCCGCTGCACACCTGGCTGCCGAACGCGATGGGCGAGTCCACCGCCCCGGTCGCCGTGCTGATCACCGCGGTCGTCGACAAGGTCGGCACCTTCGCGATGCTCCGCTTCTGCCTCGGGCTCTTCCCCGACGCCAGCAAGTGGGCCACGCCGGTGATTCTCGTCCTGGCCCTGATCAGCATCGTCTACGGCGCGCTGGTCGCGGTCGGCCAGCGGGACATCAAGCGGCTGGTCGCCTACGCCTCGATCTCACACTTCGGCTTCATCATCCTGGGCATCTTCGCGATGACCTCCCAGGGCCAGTCCGGCGCCACCCTCTACATGGTCAACCACGGCCTGTCGACGGCGGCGCTGATGCTGGTGGCCGGCTTCCTGATCTCGCGGCGCGGCTCGCGGCTCATCGCCGACTACGGCGGCGTCCAGAAGGTGGCGCCGGTCCTCGCCGGCACCTTCCTGATCGGCGGCCTCGCCACCCTCTCGCTGCCGGGCCTCGCGCCCTTCGTCAGTGAGTTCCTGGTCCTGGTCGGCACGTTCGCCCGGTACCCGGTCGTCGGCATCATCGCCACCACCGGCATCGTGCTCGCCGCGCTCTACACCCTGGTGCTCTACCAGCGCACGATGACCGGCCCCGTGAAGGAGGAGGTCCGCACCATGCCGGACCTGCACCTGCGGGAGGTCCTGGTGGTCGCCCCGCTGATCGCCCTGCTGATCGGGCTGGGCGTCTACCCGAAGGTGCTCACCGACATCGTCAACCCGGCGGTGGAGCACACCATGTCGGACGTGAAGCAGACGGACCCGCAGCCCGCGGTCGACGTCGAAGCGAAGAACGGGGAGGTGGCGAAGTGAGCGCGCTGACTTCCGCCCACAGCCTGTGGACACTGGCGGCCGAGGTACCGGCCGAGCGGATCCCGGCACCGACCATCGAGTACGCACAGCTCGCGCCCACGCTGATCGTGGTGGGCGCGGCGGTCCTCGGGATCCTCGTCGAGGCCTTCGTGCCCCGCAAGTCCCGCTACTACGTCCAGGTGTTCCTCGCCGTCGCGGCGCTGGCTTCGGCCTTCGCCGCGGTCGTCGGCCTCGCGGCCGGCGGGTACGCGTCGGGCAAGGCCCACATCGCCGCGATGGGTGCCATCGCCGTGGACGGCCCGGCGCTCTTCCTCCAGGGCACCATCCTGCTGGCCTCGGTCGTGGCGGTCTTCACCTTCGCCGAGCGGCGCCTGGACCCCGCGGCGCACGGCAACCGGGTGGATTCCTTCGCCGCCCAGGCGGCGTCCGTACCGGGCAGCGACAGCGAGAAGGCCGCCGTCAAGGCGGGCTTCACCACCACCGAGGTCTTCCCGCTGGCCCTGTTCGCGATCGCCGGCATGCTGATCTTCCCGGCGGCCAACGACCTGCTGACGCTGTTCATCGCCCTCGAGGTGTTCTCCCTCCCGCTGTACCTGCTCTGCGCCGTCGCCCGCCGCCAGCGGCTGATGTCGCAGGAGGCCGCGGTGAAGTACTTCCTCCTGGGTGCCTTCTCCTCCGCCTTCCTCCTCTTCGGCATCGCGCTGCTATACGGGTACGCGGGCTCGGTCTCGTACGCGGTGATCGCCGACGTGGTCGACGGCACGGTCGCGAAGATCGACCCGGCGCTGGCCTCCACCATGGGCAATGACGCACTGCTGCTGATCGGCGGCGCGCTGATCCTGATGGGCCTGCTCTTCAAGGTCGGCGCGGTCCCCTTCCACATGTGGACCCCGGACGTCTACCAGGGCGCCCCGACCCCGGTCACCGGTTTCATGGCGGCGGCGACCAAGGTGGCCGCCTTCGGCGCCCTCCTGCGCCTCCTCTACGTGGTCCTGCCGGGGCTGCGCTGGGACTGGCGTCCGGTGATGTGGGCGGTGGCCATCGTCACCATGCTCGCGGGCGCGGTGATCGCCGTGACCCAGACGGACGTCAAGCGGCTGCTCGCCTACTCCTCGATCGCGCACGCGGGCTTCATCCTGGCCGGTGTGATCGCCACCTCGGCGCAGGGCGTCCAGTCCGTCCTCTTCTACCTGGGTGCCTACTCCTTCGTGACGATCGGCGCCTTCGCGGTGGTCACGCTGGTGCGCGACGCGGGCGGCGAGGCCACGCACCTGTCCAAGTGGGCGGGGCTGGGACGGCGTTCGCCGCTGACGGCGGCCGTCTTCGCGGTGTTCCTGCTCGCCTTCGCGGGCATCCCGCTCACCTCCGGCTTCACGGGCAAGTTCGCCGTGTTCAGTGCGGCGGCGGAGAGCGGCGCCGGGGTGCTGGTCGTGATCGGTGTGATCTCGTCCGCGATCGCCGCGTTCTTCTACATCCGGGTGATCGTCCTGATGTTCTTCAGCGAGCCGAAGGCCGACGGTCCCACGGTGGCGGTCCCCTCGCCGCTGACGATGACCACCATCGCGGTGGGCGTCGCGGTCACCCTGGTCCTGGGCCTCGCCCCGCAGTACTTCCTGGACCTGGCGGGGCAGGCGAGCACCTTCGTCCGCTGACCGGTGCGGCCCGGACGGAGGGCCCGGCTCCCCTTGGGGGAGCCGGGCCCTTCGCCCGTTGTGCGGGGCTACTTCTTCGGACGGTGACGGGGCGTGATCGCGGTGAGGTCGACATCGATGGTGAACGGCACGGAGACCTTTAGACGGTCGTGGAAGATCCCCGTCGCGACGTAGGCGCCCGTGGCGGGATCCAACTCGTAGACATAGACCACGGCGCGTCCGTCCTTGAGCCTTCGCCAACTTGAACTCGCAGGTCAAAGGGCTGGTGTGA
The DNA here is from genome assembly GCF_044756625.1 of Streptomyces sp. NPDC091682. Lineage (NCBI taxonomy): Bacteria > Bacillati > Actinomycetota > Actinomycetes > Kitasatosporales > Streptomycetaceae > Streptomyces > Streptomyces sp. NPDC091682. Next base: position 137,274 of record NZ_JBIVTH010000013.1, read on the forward strand.
TCGACTGTCGGGGTACTCGCGCTGGTCACGGGCGACTGTCTGAGCAGTAGATCGTCCGTCAGCGCGGTCGGCGCCTGAGCCGAAAGGCGGTCGACGGGATCATCTCGAACAGGAGATCATGTGTGGGTGTCGCCGATCGAAGCCGCAACCGATGACCTGCAGGACCTCGCTGTTCTCTGGAGTATTGGCGAGGCCCATGCTCACGATGTCGTCGAGGCTGCCTGCGCGGCACTCGTTGCCGGACTAGACAGCCCGGCACTGCGCATTCTGGCCGGATATACGCGTGCCGAGGCGGAGTACGACGTTCCCGACCTGCTTCCCGTCGTACTCGATGAGCTGAACCTTGTGTTCTACCCGCGCGGCAGCGAGGCCGGGCAGGAGGCTGCTGTGTGGGCGCTCGCGCACCAAATGCTGGCGGGCCGGCTGACGCCGCGAGAGCTTGCTTTGCGTATCCACCAGCGGTTCGGTCACCAGCTACCCCTGGCCGAGCGCCTTGCTGAGCTCGATGACGAGTACGACATCGTCGAGTACGGGGACAGGACGTTGGCCCAGCTCGATGCCGAGGTCACGGCCGAAGCTCACCGTCTGGCGCATGGTCGGGCTGGCCAGAACCGACTCTCGTAGCAATCGAGCCCCTGCGCAAGCGGTCGTCAGCAGAAGCAGGTAGCTGAATTATCCGGTTCTTGCTCGCCGTGGTTCGGCAGCCTTCTACGATCCGTTGCATGCTGGATCCCGAGCTGCTGGAACGGATCACCGCGCGGCGCGCGGAACTGGACGAACTCGAAGAACAGCTGGCCAAACAGCTTGCGGAAGTGCGGGCCGAGCGGGACGAACTCGCCGTCGCCGAACGCGTTCTTGAACGGATGACCGGGCAGCTCGCTGAGGAACGCGCCCCGGCCGCGCCCATGCCCGGGCAGGTGGCCGGACGAGCAGTGATGCTGATCCCGCACCGCGAGCCGGGCGTGGAGGAGGGCTCGCTTCCGTGGGACTACCAGCGCATCATCACCGCCGTGCGGCAGGCCGCCGGACCGGTCATGGCCCGCGAGGTCGGCGAGGTAGTGGGGGTGGACGTCAGCGTGAAGGCCAAGCTGGAACCGCTACGCAGCAGGCTGGTCAGACTCGTCGATCGCGGCTGGCTCCGCAAACTGCCCGACGGCCGGTTCACCACCCGCCTGTGACCAGCAATACCGCCTGTCTAGGACGGCCTCTTTGGGCCCCGGGGTAACGGGTTCTCTTGGCCCCGGGTGAGGAACGGATTGTTTTGGCCCCACCTGTCCGTTCCTGGTGGGAGTGAGCGGTTCCCCCGCTATCTGATCGGCGAAGTGATCGGGTCCCGGTCGTTCTGATTAATGGGATCCGGTCAGCGTCCTCAGTCGGTCGGTGTGCCGACATAGGTGTGAGTGCGGGTGTACGCGGTGAAGCCCATGGACTCGTACAGCCGCTTGGGGATGGGGTATGCGGCGTCGCCGCGCGAGTAGACGATGGCACGGTGGCCGCCGGCGTCGGCGAAGGCGTGCAGCACCGCGATGCAGGCGGCTCGGGCGAGACCGAGGCGGCGGTGATCGGGGTGGGTGCCGACGGGTTCGAACTCACCGATTCCGTTGGTCGGGTCGTACCAGCCTTGGCAGTAGGCGACGACTTCCCCGGTGGGCGAGGTCACGATGAGATCGTGCTCGGGCCGGTAGGGCCAGGTGTCCCTCATGCGGGCGTGTCGTTCGGTGGTGATTCGCGTCGATCCGAAGGCGCCGCGGTGTGCTGCCGCCCGGCCTGCCACATCGGCATGGTCGCGCTGGGGGCGGATCGAGTAGCCGTCCGGCAGGTGCGGGATGTCCGGCAGGTCGGCGAGGGGGCGGCCAAGGCACGCCATGAACGGGCCGCCGTCGGTCCGTGTGTATCCGCGCTGCTCCAGCGCCTTGATCAGGTGCGGTTCGGTCTCGGTGACGTCGATGCTCAGCGGGCCTGATGCCGTGTGTTCGGCCCAGGTGAGAACCTCGTGAGCCAGTTCCGGGTGCTCCGGGTCGACCTGGAGCATCAAGGTGTCGGGCAGTTCTAACCAGCCCCAGGCCAGCGTCTGGTCGCCCTGGGTCCAGACGGCTGTCGGGTACTGGTCGGCGCGGTCGAGGGCCAGGCACCAGTTCCAGGCGAGGTCGCCGATGTGGTGGTAGCCGGTTGCCGGAAAAGTTCGGGTGGCCAGGCTCTGCATGGCGCGCAGTGCTGCGGGTCCGGCGTGCTCATGTCGTTGCATGGCGCCATGCTGTCGAACTGGTTTTTGATCAAGCAACGGAGTATCGGGGTTGCGACCCGTGGGTCAGTCGCTCACATGGGCGGTTTGTGTCCCGTTCTTCCTGCTCAGTCCCGCCGGAACTGCACACTCGCATGCCCCGGGACTACTTTGCACGGTTCGAGGTCGGCCCCAGCAGAACTGACAAAAGCCAGCTCGAAGGCACCTCATCAATAATGGGCGTAACCAGGGTGCCCCCGGCGCCCGTTGGAATTGTGTGAAGAATACCAAGGAGCATGCCGAGGACACCTGCCCGCTTGTCTATCAGTGCCGTCTGCCGCTGTCCACGCGCACCGTCAGCCACCTCGCCGATCTGCTGCGGCGTCATCTGAAGGCGATTCGCTCCAGGTGGCGGATCCTGCCGCCTGGGAAGATCGCGGTGATCGTGCTGGCCGTACTGCGTCACGACCAGCGCCTGGCCGACATGGCCGGCGGCAACGACGTGTCCGAGTCCACCGTCCGCCGCTGGCGCGACGAGCTGATCGGACTGCTCGCCGCCCAAGCCCCGCGCCTGGACCGCGCCCTGAAGAAGGTCGCCAAGCAGGGCGGGGAACTGGTCCTGATCGACGGCACCCTCATCCGCACCAGGCGCCGTACCGGAAGAGCTGACCGGCGGAACTATTCCGGCAAGCACCGCAGCCATGGCCTGCACTTTCTCGCCCTGACCGACGAGAACGGGCGCCTGATCTGGATATCCGCCGCCCGGCCCGGCCGCACCCACGACAACACCGCCGCCCGCCACGACCACATCCTGGCCCACCTGCGCGCCGCCGGCCTCGGGGCGCTGGCCGACCTCGGCTTCCGCGGCCTGGACAACGACATCCTCGACCCCGTGATCGTCACTGGTTACGCCGCCAGCCGCACTCACAAGCTCACCCCGGGCCAGAAGGGAGCCAACCGCGTCCTCGCCGTCGGACGTGCACCGGTCGAGCACGGCTTCGCTCACCTAAAGAACTGGCGGATCCTCACCAAGCTCCGAACCGATCCCGCCCGCGCCACCCAGCTCCTGCGAGCTCTGCTCGTCTTGACGAACCTCGAAGTCAACCGCTGAGGTCAGTAGGCGTTCATGTACCAAAACGCGCCACCGAGGAAAATCGGCAGCGTGAAAGCTATCTGGAGCGTCCAGGGAACACCTGGTCCCTCGTCGTCAGGCTTGCCGGGGTTCTCCGCACGCCACGTCATGAAGGCACGCATCGCCTTCCAGTGGCCCACGACACCCAGGGCGATGCCCAGGATCCCCCCGCAGTAGACGGGAAGCAGCTCCTTCAGAGACCAGTCGTAGTTGGCGCTGAAGGCCACAGTCGCCAGGAACCCTGCCACCGGACCGCACGACACCCAGATCATCTGCCGCCGGTTGACCATCCCAGGGAACAACACGGCGAGATACAGAACCACACTGACCGCGGCGAACAGCCACCACAGCGGAGAGGACTTCTCCAGCACCAGAACCCTTTCATCTGCCTTCGCGATCGTGTCCCGAAGGCCCCCCACCTCGCCCGCAACGGCTATCTGTCCCACCGTTGCCGCAGCTCAAGGCCCATAGGACAACCCTAATAGCCCGCAGATGATGAAAATCAGGGGGGACGATCTACTTCGCAGGCGGTGGCCCACAACCAGCGTGAGCATCCCGAGAGCCGGTCACACCAGCCCTTTGACCTGCGGCTTCAGGTTGGCGGAGGCTCCTTGTTCTCGACCCGCCAGAAGTGGACGATCCCGGCCCTGGCGTACTTCAACGGCTTGGTTTCGCGGTCACGTCCGACGGAGTCGGGGGAGACCACCTCGATGGCCAGCACCACTGCCTCGGCGGGGAACCGGGTTTGTTCCAGATCGTCTACGACATCTGTGCGTACGACCACCACGTCCGGCTCGGGCCGATTGCGTTTGTCGATGTCGATCGTGAACGCGCGAAAGATCTCGAAGTCGGCGGGGCCACCGACCGCAGCTGCCACTTGAACAAGTCGACGGCTCGCTCGTGGAAGATGCTCTGCGGACTCACGAAGATCAGGCTCCCGTCGATCAGCTCCGTGTGCGGAGGCAGATTCGGCAGCGTGTCCAGGTCGTCCGCGGTCCAGCCGCCCACGGGCGGGACGGGCCAGCGGGGTCCCGGCTCCCGCTCAGGCTGCGGCGCTGCGGGTTCGACGCTCATCAGTGCTCCCATGGGGCAGAGTCTCGCGAGTGCGATCAGCGTATCGCCCGGGATTCCCGGAGAAGCCGTCCTTACAGGCGAGTCATATGCCTACGGCGCTTGACAGCATCGACGGGCCCGGACTAGTGGCCGTGCGCGTGGGCGTCGGCCGGCTTGCCCGGGACGGGGGCCTTGAACGGGCAGGTCAGCGCCGGGTTCCAGTTGTGGAAGCGGCCCGCCGGGTTCTTCTTGTACGCCCACATGTGGAGGTCGTAGTGCTTGGGCATGCCCTTCCAGTGGCCCGGCATCGGGCCGTCGAAGGGCAGCCCGAACATGCTCGGCCGGTCGTCGGCGGTCTTCAGGTCCTGGTCCCGGTCGGTGGACATCCACTCCACGGTCTCCAGCCGGCGACGGCCGTTGCGGTCCTTGTCCCTGCTGTAGAGGAGCGCGGTCGGCCTGGCCGGGTCCTTCGAACCCCAGTTGGCCTGCTTGACGTAGTGGTAGTTCATGGCACCCACCCCGAACGGGTTGGTCATGCACTCCTGGCCGTGGGGGACGTACCCGTCCTTGAGGGCTTCCCGCTCGTCCGCGTACTTGGCCGTCGCCGCGATCGCCGTCGCCATGTCCCGCACGGCCTGCTCGTTCCGCGGATCGGGTGCGGGTCCCTCCACTCCGTGCGCCGGGACCACGGCGGTCAGACCCAGCGACACGGCGGCGGTGATCACGAGGGCGGTCTTGCGTACACGGACACGGGGGGACATGGGGACTCCTGCCGTCGACGGGCTTTCGTCCACCATCCCGGTGCCCCGCGGGCCCTGCACGCCGCGGACCCCCAAACGGGGGGCCGGCAACGCTGCCTGACACCGCGTGAGGGCCAGCAGGCTCGGCGGGGCGGCGAGAAGATCCGCCACCCCGCCGGCCGTGTGCGCCGTGGGCGCCCGACTAGCGGGCGCCCACGATGCGGCCGGTGACCTCGCCGAGGCCGACGCGCGTGCCGTCCGGGCCGGGGGCCCAGGCGGTGAGGGTGACGGTGTCCCCGTCCTCCAGGAAGGTGCGCTTGCCGTCGGTGAGCTCGATGGCGTCGCGGCCGTTCCAGGTGAGCTCCAGCAGCGAGCCGCGCTGGCCGACCTCGGGGCCGCTGACGGTGCCGGAGCCGAAGACGTCGCCGGTGCGCAGGGAGGCGCCGTTGACGGTCATGTGGGCGAGCTGCTGGGCGGCCGTCCAGTACATGGTGGCGAAGGGCGGCTGCGCCACTTCCTGCCCGTTGATGGAGACGGTGATGCGCAGGTCGAAGCCGCCGGGGCGGTCGAGGTCGGCGTCGTCCAGGTAGGGCTGGAGCGGGAAGTCCCGGGCGGGCGGGGCGACGCGTGCCGTGTCGAGGGCCTCCAGCGGGGTGACCCAGGCGGAGACGGACGTGGCGAAGGACTTGCCGAGGAACGGGCCGAGCGGCACGTACTCCCAGGCCTGGATGTCGCGCGCCGACCAGTCGTTGAGCAGGAACAGCCCGAAGACGTGCTCCTCGAAGTCGCCCAGCGCCACCGGGCGGCCCATCTCGGACGGGGTACCGACGACGAAGCCGACCTCGGCCTCGATGTCGAGCTTGACGGACGGGCCGAAGACGGGCGCCGGGTCGGTGGGTGCCTTGCGCTGGCCGCTCGGGCGCACGACGTCGGTGCCGGAGACCACGATCGTGCCGGAGCGGCCGTGGTAGCCGATGGGCAGGTGCTTCCAGTTGGGCGTCAGCGCGTCGCCGTCCGGGCGGAACATCTTCCCGACGTTGGTGGCGTGGTGCTCGCTCGCGTAGAAGTCGACGTAGTCGGCGACCTCGTACGGAAGGTGCAGGGTGACCTCGTCGAGCGGCACCAGGTGCGGCTCGACGGTGGGGCGGTGGCCGGGGTCGGTCACCCAGGCGGTCAGCGCGCGGCGCACGTCGCGCCACGCCGTGTGGCCGGCGGCGAGCAGCGGGTTGAGGGAGGTCCGTCCGAGCAGGTCGGCGAACGGGGAGCCGAGCGAGGTCGCGGCCGCCCCCGCGTCGAGGACGAATCCGCCGATGCGCACGCCGACCCGTCGCCGGTCGTCCGCGGCGGTCGAGAAGACGCCGTAGGGGAGGTTGTGCGGCCCGAACGGGTCGCCCTCGGGGACATCGAGGGGGCTCTGCTGGGGCATGGGGTACTGCCTCGCTTTCGACGCGGTCCGGGGGTGTCCCGGTAGACACGGTGCGGGACACGCTACTCAGGATCCCGCAGGAAAGCGCGGGTGCCCGGGCGGAGATGAAACACACCTCTGGACGACGCCTGTGGTCAGGTATCCACAGTTCCGGTCATATCTGATCTTTTGGTGCGTGAGGCCGATCGAGAGCCCTACGGTCGGGGTTGTGTACTTCCCTGCCCTGCCCCTGCCCCGCTCGACTCGGGAGCGCATCAAAGTGACGGATGGGACGTGGGGGAGGCCGGATTCCTGCTCTATTTGTAGGACTTGTCCAAAGGGGTCCGTATCCTAGGCGCCGTGACTTCCGCCCTTCCTCCGGCCCTTCCCTATGCCTTGATCGCCACAGACCTGGACGGGACTCTGCTGCAAGCCGGGGACACCGTCTCCGCCCGCTCGTACGAGGCGCTCGCGACGGCTTGCGCGGCCGGCGCCCAACACATCATCGTCACCGGACGCCCCGTCCCCCAGGTCCGACACGTCCTGGACCGGCTCGGCTACACGGGGCTCGCGGTGTGCGGGCAGGGCGCGCAGGTGTACGACGCGGCGCGCGGATGCCTGCTGCGCTCCGTGTCCATGGACCGGGAGCTGGCCGAGGTGGCCCTCGGCAAGATCGAGGCGGAGGTCGGCGAGGTCTACGCGGCGGTCAACCAGGAGGGCCTGGACGCGGAGATGCTGATAGGGCCGGGCTACCGGATGTGGCACCCCCACCTGCCGACGGTCCGCGTCCCGCGGCGCTGCGACCTGTGGTCGGCGCCGATCAACAAGGTGCTGCTCCAGCACCCGGAGCTGGACGACGACGAGCTGACACGGGTGGCGCGGTCGGTGGTCGGCCACCTGGTGAACGTCACGATGGCGGGCGAGCACACGGTGGAACTCCAGCCGCCGGGCATCGACAAGGCCAGCGGGCTCGCACGGGCGGCGGACGTCCTCGGCGTCTCCCCGTCCCGGACGATCGCCTTCGGGGACATGCCGAACGACATCCCGATGTTCGCGTGGGCGGCCCACGGGGTGGCGATGGCGAACGCGCACCGCGAGCTCGTGGCCGTCGCCGACGAGATCACCCTCTCGAACGAGGACGACGGCATCGCGGTGGTCCTGGAACGGCTCTTCGGCTGACCGCCGCTTCCGGGGGCGCCGCCCGTCGGGGCGGCTCCAGCCGCTCAGCCCGCCGCGCGCGGTAGCCGGCGCTCCCACGTCCGGTGGAAGACCACCTCGTCCCCCTCCCGGCACACCACCTCGTTCGACGTCACGAAGCCGCCCTCGTCACAGGAGATCTCCGACCGGGTCTCCACCCTCGCGTCCCAGCCCAGTTCCGGCCGGTGGAGCCGGATCCGCCACCGCGACCGCGCCCGCGCCGACAGCGCGTCCGCGTCCTGGATCTCGTACACCTCCTCCGCGTCCTCGCCGTACTCCAGGCCGTCCGGGTACACCCGGGTGCCCCCGTACCGCGGGTCCACCTCCAGCCGCCACGTCCCGCGCGCGACGTCCCGTACGACCAGCCGTTCCGGGCGCGGTTCGTCCAGCGTCGCCGGGAAGACCACGCCCAGCGGCTCCGCCTGCTCCGGGGCCTCGAAGACGATCCCGCCGTCCGCCGCGGAGCCCGCCCGCACCGGCAGGGTCAGCGCGCTGCCCGCCGGGTCCAGGGTCCAGCCGACCTCGGACCCGGCCCGCGGCCAGATCCACGGCCAGTACGCGGAGGACACGGCGAGCCGGATCCGGTGCCCCGGCGCGAAGGCGTGGCCGATGCCGTTCAGCTCGAAGGCGACGTCCTCGTACGCGCCCACCGGCCAGGGCAGCGCCCGGTCGCGGCCCCGGCGGGCCGAGAGGTTCAGCGCGCCCCGCGTGACCAGCGTCGAGGAGCCGTCCGGGGCCACGTCGCAGAGCCGGGCGACCACCTGCCCGTACGGCACGTCGAGCCGCAGCCGCAGGGTGACCGACGGCCGCCCCAGGATCTCCACCGGCTCCTCGCGCCCCACCGGGAACTCGAAGCAGGCCGACTTCGCGTCCTCCTCCCGCTGGTCCGGCGGCAGGTCGGCGTCGTTGCCGAAGGGGAAGAACCGGCCCGCGTCCAGCCCGGTGTGCTGCGGGGAGGCCACCGCCACCGGCGCGCCCTGGAACACGTACGGGACGGGGATGACGGACGCCGACGGCCAGGACCTCTCGCCGACCCAGCGGCCCGGGAGCTCCTTGTACACCGTCGCCGGCGGGTGCGAGTCGCTGATCCAGCTGCGCAGCAGCGGTTCCTCCATCACCCCGTTGTCCGCGCCCTTCAGCCAGTGGTCCCACCAGCGCAGGGTCTCCTGCAGGAAGCCGATGGCCGGTCCCGGCGGCAGGCCGCGGTCCGGGTACTGGTGCGACCAGGGGCCGATCAGGCCCCGCACGCGGGCGGGCGGCAGGTGTTCGACCAGCCTCAGCACGGTGTCCCGGTACGGGTCGTGCCAGCCGCCGACCGCGAGCACGGCCGCTCCGATGGCCGGGTAGTCCTCGCAGACGCTGCCGTGGCGCCAGTAGGCGTCGCGCGTCTGGTGGGAGAGCCAGGTGTGGACGAGCGGTTCCACCGCCTCCAACCGCTCCAGCCACTGCCGGCGCCAGTCGTCGCCGACGAACTGCGGGTCCGGCGGCCGGGAGGCGAAGGCCAGCATGGTCGCCGCCCACGCGTGCATGTCCACGGCGAGCACCGAGCCGCCCATGTAGTGCACGTCGTTGTCGTACCGGTCGTCCGTCGAGCAGACGGTGACGACCGCCTTCAGCGGCTCGGGGGCCAGTGCCGCGATCTGGAGGGAGTTGAACCCGCCCCACGAGATCCCGAACATCCCCACTGACCCCGTGCACCACGGCTGCGCCGCCAGCCACTCCACCACCGCCACACCGTCGGCCAGCTCACGGGCGTCGTACTCGTCTCCCGGCACGCCCCCGCTACAGCCGTGCCCGCGCACGTCCACCCGTACGGAGGCGTAGCCGTGCCCCGCGTACCAGGGGTGGCGCTGCCGGTCGCGCGGAGCGGTCCAGTCGGTGAGCCGGTACGGGAGGTACTCCAGCAGGGCCGGAACCGGCTCGTCCGTCACCGGGCGCCAGATCCGCGCGTACAGCTCGACACCGTCGGGCAGTGGGATCCGGACATCCTCGTGGGTGGTGCCGTACGGGAAGTCGGTACGGATGATCATCTGGTCTCAGCCGCCAATCGCCTCGGACGTTCGCCCCGGAGGTTCACCTCGGTCCACCGGCCCCTCTGACCCTCGGACCCGGCCGCGGTGGAGGGCTCCGCCACTTGGCCGTGGACGCCGTGCCGGCCCCGTTCGGCCGGGGCTCGGCGAGCCGTCCGCCGGCGACGCAGACGAGGTGGAGCATGGTCCCGTAGACCGCCGAGACGGAGGTGGCGGCCGGTCGGCCTCCGGACCGGCGGGCCCGTCCACATCGGTCGCAGTTCTAGGCAAAACTATTTCTCCGGTGTTTCGGCTCATTCCGAACATACCGGTGCTCATTGGATAGTGCGCGGGTGGTGGCCGGGAAGGCGCTCTCGGTGATCGAAAACAGACCCGATACGCTGGCTTGAGTGATGGCAGCGACACATCGACAATCCATGTGATCGTCAGCGTGATCGTCAGCAGACAGGAGTACCCCTCGTGACCGTCGTCGGGCCGTTCGGACTGAGCGTGCGGGACCAGGCTCTGGAGACCGATGTCCAGGCCGGACTGGCCGCCGTCGAGGCGGGTCTGCTGGAAGCCACCAAGAGCGAAGTCCCCTTCATCACCGAGGCCGCACAACACCTGGTCCGGGCCGGAGGCAAGCGCTTCCGGCCGCTGCTGGTGATGCTCGCGTCCCGTTTCGGTGATCCCTACGCGCCCGGCATCGTGCCGTCCGCCGTCGTGGTCGAGCTCACGCACCTCGCGACGCTCTACCACGACGACGTCATGGACGAGGCGGACGTCCGCCGCGGGGTGGAGAGCGCCAACGCCCGCTGGGGCAACTCGGTGGCGGTCCTCACGGGTGACTTCCTGTTCGCCCGCGCCTCGCACATCCTGGCCGACCTCGGGCCGGAAGCCGTGCGCATCCAAGCAGAGGCCTTCGAACGGCTGGTGACGGGCCAGATCCTGGAGACGGCCGGTCCGCGCGACGGCCGCGACCCCGTCGCCCACTACCTCGACGTCATCGCCGGCAAGACCGGCTCGCTGATCGCGGTCTCCGGCCGCTTCGGCGCGCTCATGTCCGGCGCCGACGAGTCGGTCGTCGACATCCTGACCCAGTACGGCGAGCGGCTCGGCACCGCCTTCCAGCTCGCCGACGACGTTCTCGACATTGCCTCCGACGCGCACGAGTCCGGCAAGACCCCGGGCACCGACCTGCGCGAGGGCATTCCGACGCTGCCCGTGCTGCGGCTGCGCGAGATGGCGGCCCAGGGCGGCGACCCGGCCGACCTGGAGCTCGTACGACTCCTGGACGGCGACCTGACGGACGACGCCCGCCACGCCGAGGTGCTCACCCGGCTGCGGGCGCACCCCGCCCTGGAGCGGGCCCGCCGCGACACCATCCAGTACGCGGAGGACGCGCGGGCCATGCTGGCGCCGCTGCCGGAGTGCTTCGCCAAGTCGGCGCTCGAAGAGCTCTGCGACGCGGTGGTGCACCGCGCCGGGTAACGGCCACGAGTGCGGAACGGGCCCTTCCGCCCCGGTGACCCCTACGGGTCGGGGGAGGAGGGCCCTTTCCATGTCATCCCACGGGCGTACACGGAGTTGCGTCCGGGGACTGACGCCCCACGGCCGCAGATTTGGTCAGATGGAGTCATCAAACCCCACCAGATCGGGTGAGCGCGGCGACATGGTGGTCACCGCAGTCGACACAGAGGGCAGGGCACTGACATGGCACCGAACACCAAGACTTCCCGCAAGGCCGCCCGGTACGCCGTACCGGTAGCGGTGGCGGGCGTGGCCGCGGCGACCGTTGCGATGGTCCCGGCCTTCGCCAACGCCGGCGGGCCCGACCTGCCGAAGGTGACGGCGCAGCAGCTCATCGAGAAGGTCGCGGCCTCGGACGTGCAGCAGCTGTCCGGCACCGCCCGGATCACCACCGACCTGGGGCTGCCGAAGATCGCGAGCGGGCTGCTCGGCGGCGGCGGCATCGCGGGCGGCTCCGCCAACCCGGAGGACAAGGTCGCCCAGCTGGCGAACGGCAGCCACACCCTGCGCGTCGCGGCCGACGGCCCGGACCGCCAGCGGCTGACCTTCCTCGACGGCAAGGACGAGTACAGCCTCATCCACAACGGTGACGACGTGTGGGGCTACGACTCCAAGTCGAACGAGGTCTTCCACGAGAAGAACGCCGAGGCCGGCCAGGGCAAGGGCAAGGACGGCGGCAAGGAGCACAAGACCGCCGATCGGCTGGCCGCCTCGCCGCAGAAGCTGGCCGAGGAGATCCTGAAGTCCGCCGGCCCCACCACGGACGTCAGCGTGGGCGACACCGCGCAGGTGGCCGGCCGGGACGCCTACCAGCTGGTGCTGAAGCCCAAGCAGAGCGGCTCCACGGTCGGCTCGGTCCAGATCGCGGTGGACGCCAAGAACGGCGTGCCGCTGCGCGTGCAGCTGCTGTCCGCCCAGGGCGGCAAGCCGATCGTGGACGCCGGCTTCACCAAGGTCGACTTCGCCAAGCCGGCCGCGGACACCTTCTCCTTCGCCGCCCCCAAGGGCGCCAAGGTGACCGAGGGCGTGGACGGGGCGGGCAAGGGCGGCGCGGACGAGCACCGCAAGGCGCTGGAGTCCATCCCCGGCCTCGGTGATCTGGCCGGCGGCGCGGGCGGCAAGGGCGACGTGAAGGTGCTCGGCGAGGGTTGGTCGACCATCGCCCGGATCGACTCGGGCGTGAACCGGAGCCTGAAGGACCTGGAGAACGACAAGAACGCCCCGAAGGAGGCCAAGCAGTTCCTCGACTCCCTCGGGGAGAAGGCCACCGGGAAGTTCGGTGAGGGCCGTGTCCTGTCGACCCGCCTGGTCAACGCCCTGATCACGGACGACGGCAAGGTCTACGTCGGCGCCGTCACCAAGGACGCGCTGGTCAAGGCGGCCGACGCCAACAAGTAGTCGGTAGTCGGACGGGCAGCCGCGAGGGTGGGCCGGGACTGTGTCCCTGCCCACCCTTGCGGCATTCCCGCTCCCCGTACAGCACACCCGCTGTACGGTGTTGGACATGTCGAGACACGTCACCATCCGCCTGGACGAAGAGTTCCACGAGCGCCTGAAGGCACGTGCGGCGGCCCTGGGGACGACGGTCACCGCGCTGATCACCGAGGTCACGGAACGCGAACTCGACGAGGACCGGAAGAACTTCCTCTCCGGCATAGAGGAGTTCGCCGACCATTGGGGTTACTTCCAGCAACGGTTCGGCAATTGAAGATCACCATGGAGTGGGCCTGGACGGCTCTGGCCCACCATCTCCCGTCCGATCCCGCCGTGTGGGATCCCTCCGGGGTGGCCGCCGCGGTCGCCCGGCACCAGAACGACCTCGTCCTGGTGCCCGAACAGCCCGCCCCGGACACCGCGTGGCGGGCTGCCGCGTTTTTGCACACCCTCGCGGTGTGTCCGGCGCTGGAATCCCCGATGAACGAGTTCTACGCGGCCGCCGCCACCCGCTCGTACCTACGGGTGGCCGGGGCGGAGCAGCTGCCCTCGCCGGAGGAGCTCGGCGATCTGGTGGAGGCGGCGAAGCTGGGCCGCGTGGACATCGCGGCCGTGGCCGAGGAGCTGCGCGCCCGCATCCAGGGACCGCTCCAGGCGTCCTCGCCGTCTCGCGCCGAGGACGCCTGAGGCGGGCGGAAGGCCTAGAAGGTGATCTTCCAGCTGTTGATGTAGCCGACGTCCTGCGCCGCCGTGTCCTTGACCCGGAGGTTCCAGACACCGTTGGCGACCTCGCTGGAGGCGTTGACGGTGTACGTCTGGACGAGGTTGTCGGCGCTGCCGCCCGTGCGGTTGTGCAGGTTGTAGACGGTGCCGTCGGGGGCGATCAGGTCGACCACGAGGTCACCGCGGTAGGTGTGGACGATGTTCACGTCGACCTTGGTGGTCGCGGGCGCGTTGCCCGTGACGCCGGAGACCGTGATCGGCGAGGACACCGCTGCCGCGGGGGAATCCGGGATGTTCACGTCCGCGGTGTTCTCGAAGGACGGGCCCGGCGGGACCGGAGTGGCCGCCCCGAGCGTCCAGATCGCGTAGGCGACGGCGTCGGAATTGCGGTCCAGGGCGGTGTCGTTGATGTTCGTCAGACTGTCGCAGGAGGAGTGGTAGCAGCGGTCGAAGGCCTGACCGGAGGTGCCGCCCCACTTCTGGGCCTGCGCCGCCGTCTTGGTGTAGTCGGCGCCGGAGAACAGGCCACCGACGGGGATGCCCGCGCTCTTGAAGGGGGCGTGGTCGGAGCGGCCGTCGCCCTCGGTCTCGATCTCGGTCGGGATGCCGAGGCCGGCGTAGTAGTTCTTGAAGGTCTGCTCGATCGTCGGGTCGTCGTCGTAGACGAAGTAGCCCGGGTTCGGCGAGCCGATCATGTCGAAGTTCAGATAGCCGGAGATCTTTGCCTTCTCGGCCGCCGGCAGGTTGTTGACGTAGTACTTCGAGCCGATCAGGCCCAGCTCCTCCGCGCCCCACCAGCCGAAACGCAGGTGCTTGGTGGGCTGCAGACCGGCCCGGGAGACGGCGAGGGCCGTTTCCAGGACGGCAGCGCTGCCGGAGCCGTTGTCGTTGATGCCGGCGCCCGAGGTCACCGAGTCCAGGTGCGACCCGGCCATCAGGACCGAGTTCGGGTCGCCGCCCGGCCAGTCGGCGATCAAGTTGTAGCCGGTGGCGCCGCTGGAGGTGAAGGTCTGCAGGGTGGTCGTGAAGCCGGCCGCGTCGAGCTTGCCCTTCACGTAGTCGATGGAGGCCTTGTACCCGGCCCTGCCGTGGGCACGGTTGCCACCGTTGTTGGCGGCGATGGTCGAGAGCTGTGACAGGTGGGCCTTGACGTTGGCCAGCGGTATGTCGGGCGGTGTCGGCGCCGCGGCGACCGCCGAGGGTGCGGCGAGTGCGGCGGGGGCGGCGGAGGCGAACAGGCCGGCGACCGCGAACGCGGTCACGGCAGCAAGGCGCCGGGAGACGGACAGGCTCATGTGGGGGCTCCGGGATTCCGCGGGGACATGACGGAACGAGTGGGGATAGAGCGGGTGAGCGTTAGTGCGTCAGTGCGAGCCTGATGTTCAGCGAGAGTATGACTGTCCGTCAAGACCACAATTCGGTCAGGGCGGTTCGGAAAGCGGACGATCCCCGGTACGGGTGGCCCGTACCGGGGATCGAGGGTGTGGAGGGTTGACGGGCGCGCCCCGCGGGGTGCGGTGATGCGAGCCCCGACGGCGGCGTCGGGCGGGCTCGCGGGCGGGCGCTACGCGGGCTCGCGGGCCGGCGTCGCCAGGACGGTCGCCGCCGCGGCCAGCCTGACCCGGGACTGCCGCGCCGTACGCAGAGCGTCCCAGGTGAGAATCGCGAGCGCGGCCCACACCAGGGAGAAGCCCGCCCAGCGCTCGGGCGGCATGGCCTCGTGGAAGTACAGGACGCCGAGCCCGAACTGGAAGAGCGGGGCCAGGTACTGGAGCAGCCCGAGGGTGGAGAGCGGGACCCGGACCGCCGCCATTCCGAAGAACACCAGCGGGACCGCGGTGACCAGCCCGGTCGAGGCCAGCAGGAGCGAGTGGCCGACACCGTGCGAGGTGAAGGTGGACTGGCCCTGCGCACCGAGCCACAGGACGTATCCGAGGGCGGGCAGGAACAGCACGGCCGTCTCGGCGGTCAGCGACTCCAGGCCGCCCATGTTGAGCTTCTTCTTGATCAGCCCGTAGGTGGCGAAGGAGAAGGCGAGGATCAGCGAGATCCACGGCGGCCGTCCGTAGCCGACGGCGAGCACCAGCACGGCGGCGAAGCTGAGGCCGACCGCCACCCACTGCGCCCGGCGCAGCCGTTCACCGAGCACCAGCACGCCGATGGCGATGCTGACCAGGGGATTGATGAAGTAGCCGAGGCTGGCCTCGACGACGTTCCCGCTGTTGACGGCCCAGATGTAGAGGCCCCAGTTCACGCTGATCACCGTGGCGGCCAGCGCGGTCAGGCCGAGCTTGCGGGGCTGGCGGAGCAGCTCCCGTATCCAGCCCCAGCGGCGCAGCGCGAGCAGCGCCAGACCGACCGCGGCCAGGGACCACACCATGCGGTGGGCGAGGATCTCGATCGCCCCGGAGGGCATGAGGAGCGGCCAGAAGAGGGGAACGAGCCCCCACAATCCGTATGCGCCGAATCCGTAGAGCAAACCCGTGCGCTGCTCGTTCTCTGCCTTCACGGGGCCTCCCGTACGACTTCCAGCCAACTTCACGACGGTATCGCCGTACGGCCGAGATGTCATGCCCGTAGCCGGGAGATACTCCTGACACCTTTCGGGGCCCGCGCGCCGAGCGAGGTCCCCGGGGGCGCGGGGCTCCGGGCCCGGCGAGTCCCTGCGAAGCCACGCGGGCCCCTGCGAAGCCCCGTGAGGTCCCGGGGCGCGCCGACACGTGACGGAGCCCGGATCCTGGCGCAGGATCCGGGCTCTGTCACGCGTCGGCGGTGTGCGCGCTAGCCGACGACCGTCCAGGTGTCGTTGCCGGTCAACAGCGCCCCGAGGTCGCCCTTGCCACTGCGGTCGATGGCCGCGTCGAGCTGGTCGGCCATGAGGGTGTCGTAGACGGGCCGCTCCACGCTGCGGAACACCCCGATCGGGGTGTGGTGCAGCGTGTCGGGGTCGGCGAGGCGGGAGAGCGCGAAGGAGGTGGTGGCGCTGGCGTTCTTCGCGTCGTGCACCAGGATCCGCGCCTCGTTGGCCGCGGTGACGTCCACGACCTCGAGGTCCCCGGTGGCCGGGTTGCGTACGACACCCTTCGCGCCGTCCGAGCCGAAGCGGATCGGCTGCCCGTCCTCCAACCGGATCACGGCTTCCAGGGCCTGGTCCTTGTCCTTGAGGACCTCGAAGGCGCCGTCGTTGAAGATGTTGCAGTTCTGGTAGATCTCCACGAGCGCCGTGCCCTGGTGGTCGGCCGCCTGCCGCAGCACCTCGGTGAGGTGCTTGCGGTCGGAGTCGACGGTGCGGGCGACGAAGGAGGCCTCGGCCCCGATCGCCAGCGACACCGGGTTGAAGGGTGCGTCGAGCGAGCCCATCGGCGTCGACTTGGTGATCTTGCCGAGCTCGGAGGTGGGGGAGTACTGGCCCTTGGTCAGCCCGTAGATCCGGTTGTTGAAGAGCAGGATCTTGAGGTTGACGTTGCGGCGGAGGGCGTGGATGAGGTGGTTGCCGCCGATGGACAGCGCGTCGCCGTCGCCCGTGACCACCCAGACGGACAGGTCGCGGCGGGAGGTGGCGAGGCCGGTGGCGATGGCCGGGGCGCGACCGTGGATGGAGTGCATCCCGTACGTGTTCATGTAGTACGGGAAGCGGGAGGAGCAGCCGATGCCCGAAACGAAGACGATGTTCTCCTTCGCCAGGCCCAGTTCGGGCATGAAGCCCTGAACCGCGGCCAGCACGGCGTAGTCACCGCAACCGGGGCACCAGCGGACCTCCTGGTCCGACTTGAAGTCCTTCATCGACTGCTTGCTCTCGGCCTTCGGTACCAGCGAGAGCAGGGTCCGCGCCCCGTCGGTCGCCTCGGTCACCTCAGTCATCGATGGCCTCCTTGAGAACCGTGGCGAGCTGCTCGGCCTTGAACGGCATTCCGTTGACCTGGTTGTACGACCGGGCGTCGACCAGGTATTTCGCCCGGATCAGGGTGGCGAGCTGCCCGAGGTTCATCTCCGGCACCACTACCTTCTCGTAACGCTCCAGGACCCCGCCGAGATTCCTGGGGAAGGGGTTGAGGTGGCGCAGGTGGGCCTGGGCGATGGGCAGTCCGGCGTTCCGCAGCCGGCGGACGGCCGCGGTGATGGGGCCGTAGGTGGAACCCCAGCCCAGGACCAGGGTGGTGGCGCCGTCCGGGTCGTCGACCTCGATGTCGGGCACCCGGATGCCGTCGACCTTGGCCTGGCGGGTGCGGACCATGAGGTCGTGGTTGGCCGGGTCGTAGGAGATGTTGCCGCTGCCGTCCTGCTTCTCGATGCCGCCGATGCGGTGTTCGAGGCCGGGCGTGCCGGGGATGGCCCAGGGGCGGGCGAGGGTTTCCGGGTCCCGCTTGTACGGCCAGAACACCTCGGTGCCGTCGGACAGGGTGTGGTTCGCGCCGGTGGCGAACTTGACCTTCAGGTCGGGCAGGTCGGCGACCTCGGGGATCCGCCAGGGCTCGGACCCGTTGGCGAGGTAGCCGTCGGAGAGCAGGAAGACCGGAGTCCGGTAGGTGAGCGCGATCCGGGCCGCATCGAGGGCGGCGTCGAAGCAGTCCGCGGGGGTCCGCGGGGCCACGATCGGGACGGGGGCCTCGCCGTTGCGGCCGAACATGGCCTGGAGGAGGTCTGCCTGCTCCGTCTTGGTCGGCAGCCCGGTGGACGGGCCGCCGCGCTGGATGTCCACGATCAGCAGCGGAAGCTCCAGGGACACCGCGAGGCCGATCGCTTCCGATTTGAGCGCCACACCGGGCCCGGAGGTGGTGGTCACCCCGAGCGCGCCGCCGAAGGCCGCGCCGAGCGCCGCGCCGATGCCGGCGATCTCGTCCTCGGCCTGGAAGGTCCGCACGCCGAAGTTCTTGTGCTTCGACAGCTCGTGCAGGATGTCCGAGGCCGGGGTGATCGGGTAGGAGCCCAGGTAGAGGGGCAGGTCGGCCTGTTGGCTCGCGGCGACGAGGCCGTAGGAGAGCGCCAGGTTCCCGGAGATGTTGCGGTAGGTGCCGGTCGGGAAGGCGCGGGTGGCGGGGGCGACCTCGTAGGAGACCGCGAAGTCCTCGGTCGTCTCCCCGAAGTTCCAGCCGGCCCGGAAGGCGGCGACGTTCGCCTCGGCGATGTCGGGCTTCTTCGCGAACTTCTGCCGCAGGAAGTTTTCGGTGCCCTCGGTGGGGCGGTGGTACATCCACGACAGCAGGCCCAGCGCGAACATGTTCTTGCTGCGCTCGGCCTCCTTGCGGGAGAGGCCGAAATCCTTCAGCGCCTCGACCGTCAGGGTGGTCAGCGGTACCGGGTGCAGGCTGTAGGCGTCGAGTGAGCCGTCCTCCAGCGGCGAGGTGGCGTAGCCGACCTTGGCCATGGGGCGCTTGGTGAACTCATCCGTGTTGATGATGATCTCCGCGCCGCGCGGCAGGTCCGCGATGTTCGCCTTGAGGGCCGCCGGGTTCATCGCCACCAGCACGTTCGGGGCGTCGCCCGGGGTGAGGATGTCGTGGTCGGCGAAGTGGAGCTGGAAGGAGGAGACGCCCGGGAGGGTGCCGGCGGGGGCGCGGATCTCGGCGGGGAAGTTCGGCAGCGTCGACAGGTCGTTCCCGAAGGACGCCGTTTCCGAGGTGAAGCGGTCACCGGTGAGCTGCATACCGTCACCGGAGTCACCTGCGAATCGGATGATCACACGATCGAGGCGGCGCACTTCCTTGCCGCCCGGACTCTCCGGAGTGCGCTGTCCACCGACAACCGCACCCCCGGCCCCGTCGGCCTGCTCGGCTGGGCTGCTGACCTGGCTGGTCACTGAACTGGACCTCCTTCGAGGCGTGACCCCCCGGGACCCACCCTACGACGGTAGGGATCAAGGCCCCCAGGAGCGGTCACATTCTGGACCGTAGGGCCGCCCCTTGAGACGGCCCTGCCGGTATGCCATATCTGACAGAGTGTCAGTCGATCAAGATTTCAGATAGGTGAGAACGGCCAGTACTCGCCGGTGATCCCCGTCACTCGGCGAAAGGCCCAACTTCATGAAGATGTTGCTGACGTGCTTTTCCACCGCTCCGTCGCTCACGACCAGCTGCTTCGCCACGGCGGAATTCGTCCGGCCCTCGGCCATCAGCCCGAGCACCTCGCGCTCGCGCGGGGTCAGGCCCGCCAGTACGTCCTGCTTGCGGCTGCGGCCGAGCAGCTGGGCGACGACCTCGGGGTCCAGGGCCGTACCGCCCCGGGCCACCCGCACCACCGCGTCCAGGAACTCCCGCACCTCGGCCACCCGGTCCTTGAGGAGATACCCCACCCCGGTGCTGGAACCGGCCAGCAGCTCGGTGGCGTACTGCTCCTCCACGTACTGGGACAGCACGAGCACACCTATCCCGGGGTGGTCGCGCCGCAGCCGGACGGCCGCCCGCACACCCTCGTCGGTATGGGTCGGCGGCATCCGCACGTCCGCCACCACCACATCCGGCAGCGCACCCTCGGCCGCCAGGTCCGCCACCGTCTTGATCAGGGCCTCTGCGTCCCCGACGCCCGCCACGACGTCATGCCCCCGGTCGGTCAACAACCGGGTCAGGCCCTCGCGCAGCAGCACTGAATCCTCGGCGATGACCACCCGCACCCTGTCTTCCACGACTCAGCAGCTCCCGCGTCCACTCGTTCACGCATTACCCGACTCAGCCAAGCATCCCAGCCCTGAGTCCCGCTGAAGGCAGAGCCGGGACAACACGTCGCCGTACGGGGGGAGTTTTCGAGTACTGGAGGGTCGCATACCGCAAACGGGCGCTGCGCGCGCCGGGAGTTGCGCGAGGGCCGGGCCATCGGGCCCGGCCCTCGCGTCGGGGGGAGCGCCTTTCCGGGCCGGGCCGGACGTGGCGGGGTCGGGAGGGGTCGGGAGGGGTCGGGAGGGGTCGGGTTTGGGGGTCCGGGCCGGGCCGGACCGGGCTCGCGGGGTCCGGGCCGGCCCTCTGTCGAGCCCTAAGGGCGCCAGGGCAGCTCGGCCGTGACCGTCGTCCCGCCCCCGGCGGGGGAGTCGACGACCAGCACCCCGTCCACGGCGTCCAGCCGCTCGGTCAGCCCCGCCAGCCCCGACCCCTCCCGCGGCCCGGCCCCGCCCCGGCCGTCGTCGGCGACCTGGATGAGCAGCCGTTCCCCGGACTTCCACACGTCCACCGACGCCGACCGGGCCAGCGCGTGCTTGCTGACGTTCTGCAGCAGCTCCGAGACCGTGAAGTACGCGATCCCCTCGATCGCCTGCGCGGGCCGGGCCGGCAGGTCCACGGCCACCCGTACCGGCACCGCACAGCGCGAGGCCACCGAGGACAGCGCCGCGTCCAGCCCCCGGTCGGTCAGCACGGCCGGGTGGATCCCGCGGGCCAGGTCACGCAACTCCTGCAGGGCGATCTTCACCTCTCCGTGCGCCTCGTCCACCATCCGGGCGGCGGCCTGCGGATCCTCGGTCAGCTTCTCCTTCGCCAGCCCCAGGTCCATCGCCAGCGCCACCAGCCGGGCCTGCGCGCCGTCGTGCAGGTCCCGCTCGATGCGCCGCAGGTCGGCGGCTGCCGTGTCCACGACCACCCCGCGGTCGGACTCCAGCTCGCTGACGCGGGTGGCCAGGCTGGACGCCCCGAGCAGCCCGCCGACCATGACCCGGTCGACGGTGGCCAGGGCACGGATCACCCACGGGGTGGCGAGGGTGACGGCCAGCCCGATGAGGCTGGCGAGGGCGATCCTGACGGGCGAGTCGAGGTAGAAGGCGTAGTCGTCGTTCTGGAAGAGCTGCAGACCGGGCTGGTCGGTGAAGGTCGGGAAGACCCAGAACCAGAGCGGGTACAGCAGGTACGCCCACCCGTTCGCCCAGAGCACCAGGGACAGGCAGAAGGAGAACACCGCCCACGGGAAGTGGATGACCGAGTACAGCGCGTGGCGCCAGGCGCTCCCGCTCTTGAGCAGCGCACCCATGGCGGCCAGCGGTCCGGCCTTCTTCGCCCGGATCGGCGCGGGGGCGGCGATGTCCGTCCCGAGCAGCGCGCGCACCCGGGCCCGCTCCACGTGCCCGAAGCCGCGGCACATGACGAGCACGCCGGCAAGGACCGGAACGCCGAGGAAGGTGACGAGCAGTCCGGCGCCGAGGCTCAGGCCGGTGATGACGAGCGAGAAGTACAACGTGCTCAGCGGCAGCCCGATCAGCAGGTACCCGAACTCCCGCCAGGTCCGCCCCTCGACCGGAGCCCGCAGTACCGCGCCGATCCCGCCGCCCGCTGTTCTGCCGTTGTCCATGATTCCGACCCGCCCTTCCGGTCCTCCGCTACACCCCCACCCTGCCGGCCCCGCCCGCCCCCCGACCATGCGGCGGGTCGGCATCTCCACCGGGGGGTTAACCCCACCCCCGCCGGTATCCGCCGGGACCCGGAGCGGCGCCGCCAAACCCTGCCCCGCCGGCGTTGACGCGCCCCACTCACCCCGTCCCTGCGGGGATCGGTGGCCGCGCTATCACCCACCCCTCCGAGCCCGCGGGCGTCCGAGGCGGCCGCCAAATCCAGCCCCGCCGGCGTTTGAGGCGCGGGGTCCGGGGCGGAGCCCTGGGAAACGGCGGCGCGCCGGAGACGCGGACGGGACCCCCACCCACCCCGGACGGGAGTCCCGCTCACGTACGAATCAAGGGGGCCCGGGGCCACAGGGGCCGGGGCCAAGGGGCCCGGGGGCCTACCCCCGGTCCCGCCACGGCAGCTCGGCCGTGACCACGGTCCCCGCCCCCACGGGCGAGTCCACCACCAGCACCCCGTCCACCGCGCCCAACCGCTCCGTGAGCCCCGCCAGCCCACTCCCCCCGGAGGGACTCGCTCCGCCCCGCCCGTCGTCCGACACCCGGATCATCAGCCTCGCCCCCGCCCGCCAGACCTCCACCGTCGCGCCCCGCGCTCCCGGCCCCGCGTGCTTGCTCACGTTCTGCAACAGCTCGGACACCACGAAGTACGCGATCCCCTCGATCGCCTCCGCCGGCCGCGCCGCCGGCGGATCCGCCGGCAGATCCACCGCCACCTTCACCGGCACCACGCACCGCGCCGCCACCGACGACAGCGCCGCGTCCAGCCCCCGATCCGTCAGCACCGCCGGGTGGATCCCCCGTGCGAGGTCCCGTAGCTCCTGAAGGGCCAGCTTCACCTCCCCGTGCGCCTCGTCGACCATCGCCGCCGCGCCCTCCGGGTCCTCCAGCAGCTTCTCCTTCGCCAGGCCCAGCCCCATCGCCAGAGCCACCAGCCGGGCCTGCGCCCCGTCGTGCAGGTCCCGCTCGATGCGCCGCAGGTCGGCCGCCGCCGTATCGACCACGACTCCCCGGTCGGATTCCAGCTCCGCTATCCGCCGCTCCAGGTCCTCGGAGGGCGACAGCAGCCCCCGTACCATCGCCCGGTCCACGTTCGCCATCAGCCGCACCAGGTACGGCAGCACCGGCCACAGCACGAACAGGCCGGTCAGCGCTACCGTGAAGGTGAGTACTCCCCACGGCAACCGGATCAGCTGGTACAGCACCGTCCGCCAGCCCACCGGGTCCTTGATGCTCGTCCACAGCCAGGGGAAGAATCCGCCGGACCGCTTCGGACCGGGGATCGGGGTCGGCTCGTCCACCCGTACGCCCAGCAGCCCGCGGGCGCGCTCCCGGTCCAGCCGTCCCAGTTGCCGAGACAGATACAGACCGCACGCGAGCAGGGGAATTCCGACCGCGGTCACGGAAAGGCCGCCGGCCGTGGAAACCATGACAACCGCGTAAACAAAACCGACGATCGCCAACGGCAGGTTGCTCACCATGTAGGCGATCTCCTTCCACGTCACGGCGCTGAAGACGGCGCGTACGGGGGGAGGTCGATCGTTGTCGGGTACGGCATGGCTCATGGTCATGCGCCACACCCTGTCAAGTACGACCCGCTCATGCCATGGGGTGGCCGGGGTGCTGTGAACGGGGGATAACCCCACCCCGTGTGAGGCAGGCCCTAGACTCCCGTCCGTACCAGATCGTCGACAGTGACCGAGGAGCGAGGAACGGACGTGCCTGAACCGACGGTATCGACCGTAACCGTGCTCGCGGCGGACTACTTCCGGAGTTATTCGGTCGTCGGTCTACTGGCCGTGCTCGGTGTGCTTTTCGTGGCCGTCGCCTTCGGTGCGGGCCGCCTGCTGCGGCCCGTCGTCCCGACCCCCGAGAAGCTGCTGACCTACGAATGCGGTGTGGACCCGGTCGGCGAGGGCTGGGCGCACACCCAGGTCCGCTACTACGTCTACGCGTTCCTCTACGTCATCTTCGCCGTCGACTCGATCTTCCTGTTCCCGTGGGCGACGGTGTTCGCCGCCGCCGGTTACGGCGCCACGACGCTGGTGGAGATGTTCATCTTCCTGGGCTTCCTGGCCGTCGGCCTGCTCTATGCGTACAAGAAGGGCGTCCTCGAATGGACGTGACACCGGCTGTGACGCCGACCGAGGGCGTGCTGCTCCCGGAGCCCAAGCGCCTCGGAGTCCTCTCCCGCCTGGCCCCGGAACCGATGAAGGTGGTCCTGAACTGGGGCCGCCGGTACAGCCTGTGGGTGTTCAACTTCGGCCTGGCCTGCTGCGCGATCGAGTTCATCGCCGCGTCCATGGCCCGGCACGACTTCATCCGGCTCGGTGTGATCCCCTTCGCGCCCGGCCCCCGCCAGGCAGACCTCATGATCGTCTCGGGCACCGTCACGGACAAGATGGCTCCGGCGGTGAAGCGGCTCTACGAGCAGATGCCGGAGCCGAAGTACGTCATCTCCTTCGGTGCCTGCTCCAACTGCGGCGGCCCCTACTGGGACTCGTACTCGGTGACGAAGGGCGTCGACCAGATCATCCCGGTCGACGTCTACGTGCCGGGCTGCCCGCCGCGCCCCGAAGCCCTCCTCCAGGGCATCCTCAAGCTCCAGGAGAAGATCGCCCGCGAGTCGCTGGCCGAGCGCTACGCGGCCGGACCGTCCGTGTCCCAGCTGACGAGCGGCCTGGTCGCGCCCCCGCCGGCACCCGCGCAGGGGGCCGGCGCGTGAACCTCTACGACTCCCTGCCCGACGCGGCGGCAACGGTCTTCGGGGCCGAGGCGGTCGCCGAGTTCTCGTACGACGTCCTCACGGTGGACGTGCCCGTCGGCAGCTGGATCCCCGCCCTCGAGATCGCCCGGGACAAACTGGGCTGCACGTACTTCGACTGGCTGAGCGCGGTGGACGAGCCCGGCACCGGCTTCCGGATCTGCGCGCACGTCGCGTCGCTGGAGAACCACCGGGTGCGCCGGCTGCTGCTGCGCACGACCGTCCCGCACAGCGCCGCCGCCCTGCCGTCCGCGGTCGCCGTCTACGCGGGGGCGGAATGGCACGAGCGCGAGACGTTCGAGATGTTCGGGGTGACCTTCACCGACCACCCGCACCTCGTCCCCCTCCTCCTCCCGGAGAACTTCGAGGGCCACCCGCTGCGCAAGGACTTCGTCCTGGCCGCGCGCGTCGCCAAGGCCTGGCCCGGCGCCAAGGAGCCCGGCGAGGCGCACGACCCGGACGCGCCCAAGCGCCGCCAGATGCTCCCGCCGGGCGTACCGGACCCCAACGACTGGGGCCCGATGAAGGGCCAGCTCCCGCCGGCCCCGTCCCGTCCGGCCCGCACCCCGCGTGCGGCCGGCGCGGCTGGCGCCGCGGCGCGCACCCCGCGCGAGGGCGCCCCGGTCCGGCGTACCCGCTCGGTCACCGAGGGCTCGGCCACCCAGCCCCCGGCGGAAGCGGCCACCGGGGCGGCCGCGGAGTCCGCCCCCCGACCGCCGCGCCGGACCCGCTCGGTATCGGAAGGCTCGGCGAGCCAGACAGCCGAGACGGCCGCTCCGGACGCGGCTGCTCCGGGCACGCAGGCCCCCGAAACCCCGGCCCGCCCGGCCCGTCGCACCCGCTCGGCGTCCGACGGCTCGGCGAGCCAGGCAGCAGAGGCCGCCCCGGGCACGGAGGCCCCGGGTACGGAGGCCCCGGGTACGGGGACCCCGGGTACGGAGGCCCCGGGAACGGGGGCCCCCGAAGCCGCGCCGCGCCCGGCCCGTCGTACGCGTTCGGCAGCGGACGGCTCCGCGAGCCAGAGCCCGGGCACGGAACCGACCGCCCCGGACGTCGGCGCTCCGGCAGCCGAGCCCGCGCCCCGCGCCCCGCGCCGACCCGCCCCCCGCAGCTCCGATGCCCCCTGGCACGACCCGAAGCCCGCCTTCGACGAGCCGACCCCCGAGCCGGCCCCGGAGCCGACCCCCGAGCCGGCCCCGAAGACCGAGCCCGGACCCACCCCGAAGGCCGGACCCGCCCCCGAGCGGCGTCCGGCCGAGACCGAGACCGAGACCGACCCCACCACCGACAACGGAGGCGACGCGTGAACGACGTCCTCGACGTCGCCCTGCGGCTGATCGTCGTCTTCGCCGTCTTCCTCGTGCTCCCGCTCGTCGTCGGGCAGACCGAGCACAAGGTGATGGCCCACATGCAGGGCCGCCTCGGCCCCATGTACGCCGGCGGCTTCCACGGCTGGGCCCAGCTCGTCGCCGACGGCGTGAAGTTCGCACAGAAGGAAGACATCGTTCCGGCGGGCGCCGACCGCCGGATCTTCCAGCTCGCCCCCGCCGTCGCCCTGCTGCCCTACCTCCTCGTCCTCCTGGCCATCCCCATCGGCCCGGGCGAGGGCGCCGTCGGCCAGGTCATCGACGCGGGCCTGTTCTTCGCGCTCGCCGTCATGGGCGTCGGAGTCCTCGGCTCCTTGATGGCCGGCTGGGCATCCGCGAACAAGTTCTCCCTGCTCGGCGGCCTGCGCACCGCCGCCCAGCTGCTCGCCTACGAGCTCCCGATGTTGCTCGCCGCCGCCTCCGTGGCCATGGCGGCCGGTACGGTCTCCCTCCCCGGGATCGTCGACGCCTTCGAGTGGTGGTGGCTGCCCTGGCAGATCGTCGGCGCGCTCGTCTTCTTCGTCGCCGGCCTCGCCGAACTACAGCGGCCCCCCTTCGACATGCCCGTCGCAGACTCCGAGATCATCTTCGGCGCGTACACCGAATACACCGGCCTGCGCTTCGCACTGTTCCTCCTCGCCGAGTACGCCGGCATCGTCGTCCTCTGCGCCCTGACCACCGTCCTCTTCCTCGGCGGCTGGCACGGCCCCTTCGGTGACGACCTCGGCTGGGTCTGGACCCTGCTCAAGATCGCGATCCTCGCCTTCGTGGTGATCTGGCTCCGCGTGAGCTACCCGCGCCTGCGCGAGGACCAGCTCCAGAAGCTCGCCTGGACCACGCTCATCCCGCTCGCGCTCGCCCAGATCGCGCTCACCGGCATCGTGAAGGTGGCGATCCAGTAATGCCCATCCCCGGATCCGGCCTGGCCAAGGGCCTGGCCGTCACGCTGCGCACGATGACGAAGCGCTCGCACACCGCCCAATACCCCGAGGTCCAGCCCGAACTGCCGCCCCGCTCCCGCGGGGTCATCGGTCTGTTCGAGGAGAACTGCACCGTCTGCATGCTCTGCGCCCGTGAATGCCCCGACTGGTGCATCTACATCGACTCCCACAAGGAGACGGTCCCGGCGTCCACCCCCGGTGGCCGCGAGCGCAGCCGCAACGTCCTCGACCGCTTCGCCATCGACTTCTCCCTCTGCATGTACTGCGGGATCTGCATCGAGGTGTGCCCCTTCGACGCCCTCTTCTGGTCGCCGGAGTTCGAGTACGCGGAGACCGACATCCACGAACTGACCCACGAGCGCGACAAGCTCCGCGAATGGATGTGGACCGTCCCGGCGCCGCCCGCGCTGGACCCGGCGGCCGAGGAGCCCAAGGAGATCGCCGCCGCCCGCAAGGCGGTGGAGAAGGCCGAAGCCGCAGCCGCGGCGGCAGCCGCAGCCGAAGCCGCCGCCCGGGCGGCCGAGACCCAACCGCCGACCGACCCGACCCCGGAGGGAGACGCGTGAGCCCCGCCGTCACCCTGGCCGCCGCCGTCACCACCGGGCCCGGCTTCCTCTCCCCGACCGGCGTCGAGATCGCCTTCGTCCTCGTCGGACTCGCCACCCTCGGCGCGGCCCTCGTCACGGTCACCACCAAGCAGCTGGTGCACGCCGCCCTGTGGCTGGTCGTCGCGCTCGGCGGCATCGCCGTCGAGTACCTGCTGCTGACCGCAGAGTTCATCGCCTGGGTCCAGGTCCTCATCTACCTCGGTTCCGTCGTCGTCCTCCTCCTCTTCGGGCTGATGCTCACCAAGGCCCCCATCGGCCGCTCCCCGGACGCGGACTCCGGAAACCGCTGGATCGCGCTCGGCGTAGCCGTCGTCGCGGCCGCGTCCCTGGTCTGGGTGGTCGTCGACGCCTTCCGCACCACCTGGATCGACCTCGACGGACCGGTCCAGGGCTCCACCAAGGTTTCCGGCGAGATCCTCTTCCAGCACTGGGTGCTGCCGTTCGAGGCGCTCTCCGTCCTCCTCCTCGCAGCCCTGATCGGCGCCATCGTGCTGTCCCGCAGGAACGAATCCACCGACGCCACCGACGCCAGCGACAAGGGGCAGCGCTGATGCACCTCGCCTACCCCGCCGTACTCGCGGCGCTCCTCTTCTGCACGGGCCTGTACGGCGTACTCGCCCGCCGCAACGCCATCCTGGTCCTGATGTCCGTCGAGTTGATGCTCAACGCCGTCAACCTCAACCTGGTGGCCTTCGACGTCTGGCTGCGCGACGCCCTGCACGCCGGCCAGGCCCTCACCCTCTTCACCATCGCCATCGCCGCCGCCGAGATCGGCATCGGCCTCGCGATCGTGCTGATGGTGTACCGCAACCGGGGCACCTCCGACGTCGACCGGCTGCGCGACACCGCCGAAGGCCACGAGCCCGCCGCGAACAACCAGAGCGAGGTCACCGCGTGAGCACCACGACCCTCGCCGTCCTCGTTCCGCTGTTCCCCTTCCTGGGCGCGGTGGCAGGACTGCTGCTCGGGCGCACCGCGCCCGGGTTCGTTCGGCCGCTCGCCATCCTGCCGACGCTCGGTGCCGCCGTACTGGCCGTGCTCGTCGCCGTCCGCCAGGGCGGCGGCGAGACGATCAACGCCGCGACCGAACTGACCCCGACCGGCTCGGTGCCGATCGACCTCTCGCTCTACATCGACGGCTTCGCCGCACTGGTCGCCGTCCTGGTCGGGGTCGTCGCCACCTGCGTACAGCTCTACTCGACGGCGTACCTGCGTGAGGACCCGCGCTACCCGTCGTATGCCGCTCTCGTCTCACTGTTCACCTCCGCCATGCTGCTCGTCGTCTACTCCGGCGACCTGATGGTGCTGTTGGTCGGCTGGGAGGTCATGGGCATCTGCTCGTACTTCCTGGTCGGGCACTACTGGGAGACCGAAGCGGCCCGCTCCGCCTCCCTGAAGGCCTTCCTCGTCACCAAGCTCGGCGACGTCCCGTTCCTGATCGGCCTGTTCGCGCTCGCCACCGACGCCGGTTCCTTCGAGATCCCGAAGATCCTCGGCACCGTCGCCGCGGGCGGACTCGACCACCCGACCCTGATCGCGCTGCTCCTGCTCGCCGGCGTCGCGGGCAAGTCCGCGCAGTTCCCCCTGCACACCTGGCTCCCCGACGCCATGGCGGGCCCCACCCCCGTCTCGGCACTGATCCACGCCGCGACGATGGTCGCCGCCGGCGTCTACTTCATCGCCCGCCTCCTGCCCGTCTTCGCGGCCTCCGGGGCCACGCTGGTGGTCATGGCCGTGATGGCGGCCGTCACGATGGTGGGCTCCGGCCTGGCAGCCATCGCCCAGGACGACATCAAGCGGGTGCTCGCCTACTCCACGATCGGCCAGCTCGGCTACATGGTCGGCGCACTGGCCGTCGGTGACCGCGGCGCCGCCGTGTTCCACCTCCTGTCCCACGGCGCCTTCAAGGCGCTCCTCTTCCTCGGCGCCGGCGTGATCATCCACGCCGCCGGTACGAACTCCCTGGGCGTCATGTCCCGGATGGACGGCCTGGCCAAGCGCATCCCCGACGCCTTCTGGACGATGACGATCGCGCTGCTCGCGCTCGCCGCGGTCCCGCCTTTCGCCGGTTTCTTCTCCAAGGAAGCCGTCCTCGTCGCCGCCGAGCACACCGCGACCGGCGACTCGGAGTTCGTGCCCAGCGCCGCCGGCTGGCTGGTGCTCGTCGCCGGTCTGCTGACCGCCCTGCTCACCGCCGCCTACGCCACCCGGCTGTGGCTGATGGCCTTCCGCGGCCGGGGCGCCGCCGCCCCCGACCACGGCAAGGAACCCCTCGCCATGACCGGCGTGCTGTGGCTGCTGGCGATCCCGTCGATCGGCTTCGGCCTCGCGGCCGGCCCCATCTCCGACTGGTTCGACGGCGGTGCACTCACCCCGACCCTGGTCACCTCGGTCCTCGGCACGGGCGCCGCGGCCATCGGCGCGATGCTCACCTACGCCCTCTGGCAGCGCGCCTCGGCGAAGGCCCTCCTCGCGACCGCCGCCGGTACCGGAGCGGGCGCCCGTGCCGCAGCTGGTGCCGCAGCCGGAGTGCCCGCCACCGTCGCAGTCGCCGCCGCCGAATCCGCCGCGGAAGCCCCCGAGGTAGCCGAGGTGACCCACGACCACCCCGCCGTCCCGACCGGCCCCGCCGCCGACCCCGGCAAGGCGTTCCTCGGCCCGCTGCACCGTCACGCGGCCGTCGGCTTCCACCTCGACGCCCTCTACGACCGGCTCTTCGTCCGGCCCGTCCGGGCCGCCGCGAGCCTCGTCCGCTTCCTCGACCGCGAGGTCGTGGACACGTACGTCCGCGGCGCGGGCACCGGCACCCAGTTGCTCGGCAGCCTCGTACGCCGTGCCCAGACCGGCAACGTGCAGAGCTACCTGAGCGCCCTGCTCGCCGGCGCCGTGGTCCTGGCGATCGCCACCGCCGTCCTCGCCAACGTCAACGCCGGATCGTGAGCCGTGAGTCAGCCGTGATTGATATCAGCCCGTCCGTGATGCAGTTCCTTCTGGCGTTCATCGTGGCCGCACCGCTCCTCGGCTCCGCCGCGGCGCTCCTGCCGGCCCCGCCCGGCCTCAAGGGGAAGAGCCCCGAGCAGGCCGTGCTCCGCCACGGCGTGACCGTGACCGGCGTGATCCTCGCCGCCGCCATCGCCCTCACCCTGGGCTTCGACCACGAGGCCCCGTCCCGCATCCAGGCGACGACGGACATCAGTTGGATCCAGGCGCTGAACGTCCGGATCCACCTCGGCGTCGACGGCATCTCGCTCCCCCTCCTCCTGATGACCGCGCTGCTGTTCTTCCTCTGCGCGCTCTACAGCTACTTCAAGCTCCCCGCAGGCCCCTCCCCGAAGGCCTTCGTCGCACTGCTCCTGGTCCTGGAGTCCGGCACCCTCGCGACCTTCGCCGTCCTCGACCTGCTGCTCTTCTTCCTCGCCTTCGAGATGGTCCTCATCCCGATGTACTTCCTCATCGCCCGCTGGGGCGGTGCTCAGCGGCAGGCCGCCGCCTGGAAGTTCATCCTCTACACCCTCCTCGGCTCCGTCGTCATGCTGCTCGGTCTGCTCCTGATCGGACTGAACAGCGGCACTTTCGACATGGTGACACTGGCCTCTGACAACGGCCGCGAACTGTCCCGCACCACCCAGTTCCTGGCCGTTCTCGCCATCGGCATCGGCCTCGCCGTGAAGACCCCGATGTGGCCCCTGCACAGCTGGCTGCCCGACGCCCACACCGCCGCGCCCACCGTCGGATCCGTCCTGCTGGCCGGCGTCCTGCTCAAGATGGGCACGTACGGGTTCGTCCGCATCCTGCTCCCCATCACCCCCGACGGCATGGCCACCTTCGCCCCCTACCTGGGCGCCTTCGCCGCCGTCGGCATCGTCTACGGATCGCTCGCCTGCCTCGCGCTGGCCCGCAAGGGGAACAAGGGCGACCTCAAGCGCCTCATCGCCTACTCCTCCGTCGGCCACATGGGCTTCGTCCTCCTCGGCATCGCGAGCATGACCCCCACCGGCGTCAACGGCGCGCTCTTCGCCAACATCGCCCACGGCCTGATCACCGGCCTCCTCTTCTTCCTGGTCGGAGCCCTCAAGGACCGCTACGGCACCGCCGACCTCGACACCCTCGCCGGAGCCACCGGCGCCGCCCTCTACGGCCGCGCCCCCCGCTTCGGCGCGCTCCTCGCCTTCGCCGCCGTCGCCTCTCTGGGCCTGCCCGGCCTGGCCGGCTTCTGGGGCGAGATGCTGGCCCTCTTCGGCGCCTTCGACCCCGCCGAGGGCCTCTCCCGCCCCGCGTTCCTCACGTACGTGGCCGTCGGCGCGTTCGGCACCCTGCTCACCGCCGCCTACCTCCTGATCGTCGTACGGCGCGTCTGCATGGGAGACCCGAAAGCCGGTCCCGAGCTCGCCGTCGCGGACGTCCAGCACTACGAGTTCGCCGCCTGGACCCCGCTCGTCGCCCTCACCGTCCTCGCCGGCCTGTGGCCCGCGGTCCTCCTCGGCCTCACCGACCCGGCCGTCCAGAAGCTCCTCGCAGGAGGCAACTCATGACGGCCATGACGGCCCTGACGGTCCTCTCCGCCGAGGCCCCGAGCCTGGTCCAGTCCGTCGACTGGCTCGCCATCGCACCCGTGGTGATCACCGCCGCCGTCGGCCTGGTCGTCCTCGTCGCCGACCTGTTCCTCGCCGAACGCCGCAAGCCGGTCCTCGGCTGGATCACGGTCGCCGGCCTCGCCGTCGCGACCGCCACCCTGATCCCCCTGCGCGCCGGTGACCGCGCCACCTTCTGCCTCACCGGCGACCCGGCGGCCTGCAGCTACGTCGCCGACCACTTCACGCTCGTCATCCAGTTCCTCGTGCTGGCCGGCGCCCTGGTCACCGCCCTGATCTCGGTCACCGCCGTCCACGACAGCCGCATGCCGGCCGGCGAGTACTGGTTCCTGCTGCTCTCCTCCGCCGCCGGCGCGGCCCTGCTGCCCGCCTCCCGCGACCTCGCCACCCTGATCGTCGCCCTCGAAGTCGCCTCGCTGCCCGCCTTCGCCCTCGTCGGCATGCGCCGCGGCGACCGGCTCTCCTCCGAGGCCGCCCTGAAGTTCTTCCTGTCCTCCGTCACTGCCACCGCCGTGTCGCTGATGGGCGTCAGCTTCGTCTACGCCGCCACCGGCTCCCTGCACCTCACCCAGGTCGCCGACCGCCTCGAAGACGTTCCCGGGCAGCTCGACACGCTCGCCATGGCCGGTGTCGCGCTCACCCTCGTCGGCTTCGCCTTCAAGACCGCGGCCGTCCCCTTCCACTTCTGGGTCCCCGACACCTACGTCGGCGCCCCCCTGCCCATCGCCGGCTACCTCTCGGTGATCGGCAAGGCCGTCGGCTTCACCGGCCTCATCCTCGTCACGGTGATCGCCTTCCCGGCGTACTCCGACGTCTGGGGCCCGGCCCTGGCCGTCCTCGCCGCACTCACCATGACCCTGGGCAACGCCGCTGCCCTGCGGCAGTCCCCGGACCGCCCGAACAGTGCCGTACGACTGCTCGCCTGGTCCTCGGTTGGCCAAGCCGGATACCTGCTGGTCCCGATCGCCGCGGCCGCGTACTCCGGGCGCGACCAGATCGGCTCCACCGTCGCGTACGCCCTCATGTACGCCGCGGTGAACCTCGGCGCCTTCGCCGTGGCCGCCCTGGTCGCCCGTACCAAGCCGCTCCACCGGATCAGCGACTACCGAGGGCTCTACGCCGAGCGCCCGCTGGCCGCCCTCTCCCTGGGCTTCTTCCTGCTCTGCCTGGCGGGCCTGCCGCCGGGCATCATCGGGCTCTTCGCCAAGGTCACCGTCTTCCGGTCCGCGGTCGACGCGGGCCTGGGCTGGCTGGCCGTGGTCATGGCGGTCAACGTCGTCATCGCCCTGTACTACTACCTGCGCTGGACAGCCCTGCTCTTCCGTACCCCCGAGGGCGCGCAGACCCCTACGCGCGCCCCCTGGCCGGTGGCGGCGGCCATCGTCATTACCGCGATCACGGCCGTCGTCCTCTCGGGCGCCCCGGAGCTCGTCCTGCGCGTCACCTCGGGCAGCCTCTTCGCTCAGTAGCCGGCCCGCGTAACCCGTACGGAGTAGTGCCCGCCACGTCCCCACCGCGTCCCCGCCGCACCCCGGCAAGGGGCGGCGGCGGGCGCGCGCCCCGCGACACCCTGGGAACCTGACGCCCTCACCTCGCGTTGACCAGGAAGGGAGGGTCCACTGGACCGTAGACCCTCAAATCCATGACGGGCTCCCCTGCCGCACCACTTGGAGGGCGTACCGTGCACCGCCGGCACAACGGGCTGAAGACCGCCGTACTCCTCGGCGGGCTGTCCGCACTCATCATCCTCATCGGAAGCTTCTTCGGACGGGGCGGCCTGATCATCGCCGTCCTCGTCGCCCTCGGGACGAACGCATACGCGTACTGGAACAGCGACAAGCTGGCTCTACGCGCGATGCGCGCCCGCCCCGTGAGCGAGTTCGAGGCTCCCCAGCTCTACCGCATGGTGCGCGAGCTCTCCACGTCCGCGCGCCAGCCCATGCCACGCCTGTACATCTCACCCACCGAGGCCCCCAACGCCTTCGCCACCGGCCGCAACCCGCGCAACGCCGCGGTCTGCTGCACCGAGGGCATCCTGCGCATCCTCGACGAGCGCGAGCTGCGCGGGGTCATCGGCCACGAGCTCAGCCACGTCTACAACCGCGACATCCTGATCTCCTCGGTCGCCGGCGCCCTCGCCTCGGTGATCATGTTCCTGGTCAACTTCGCCTGGCTGATCCCGATCGGCCGGTCGAACGATGACGAGGGCCCCGGTCTCCTCGGCATGCTGCTGATCATGATCCTGGGCCCGCTGGCCGCCTCCGTGATCCAGCTGGCCATCAGCCGCTCGCGCGAGTACGAGGCCGACGCCTCCGGCGCCCAGCTCACCGGGGACCCGCTCGCCCTGGCCAGCGCCCTGCGCAAGCTCGACGCGGGCACCAAACAGCTCCCCCTGCCCCCGGAGCCCCGGCTGGAGGCGGCGAGCCACATGATGATCGCCAACCCGTTCCGTCCGGGTGCGGGTCTTTCTAAGATGTTCTCCACACACCCTCCGATGGCCGAGCGCATCGCCCGGCTCGAACAGATGGCAGGCCGCCGCCAATGAAGACAATCCTCAACATCATTTGGCTCATCCTCAGCGGCATCTGGCTGTTCCTGGGATACCTCCTCGCAGGTGTGCTGCTCTGCATCACCATCATCGGCATCCCGTTCGGCATCGCCGCCTTCCGCATCGCCGTCTACGCCCTCTGGCCCTTCGGCTACACCACGGTCGAGCGCCACGACGCGGGCGCCCCGTCCTGCATCGGCAACGTCCTGTGGCTGGTGCTGGCGGGCTGGTGGCTGGCCCTCGGCCACATCGTCACGGGCATCGCCCTCTGCATCACGATCATCGGCATCCCGTTCGGCATCGCCAACTTCAAGATGGTCCCGCTCTCCCTGCTCCCGCTCGGCCGCGAGATCGTCCCGACGGACGCACCGTTCGCCTCGCGCTGACACAGCCGCCGGCGCCCTGGACGCCGACACACACCCCGCCCGCAGGCCGACCTGATCGGCCTGTGGGCGGAGTTGTCCACAGGCCCGGGCGGCTGTCGGCGGGGTGCGTCACCATGAATGCATGAACGAGACGGAGCAGTTGCTGGAGCAAGTCACGGACCGCGTGGGCAACTCCGCACGCAGGTACGAGCGGTGCGGAAGGACCATGCCGGAGCCGCTGGACGCGGGGGAGATCGCCAGAGCCGAAGCCATACTCGGCTTCGCCCTGCCGCGCCCGCCGCCCCTGCCCGCCTCGCTCTACACGCGTGTCGGCGACGGTGGATTCGGACCCGGTCAGGGGCTGCTGCCGCTGCGTCAGGCCGTGCTCGCGCATGAGGAGCGCCGGTCCTCCGAGTGGTGCTGGCCCGAAGGCGTACTGCCCGTGGCCGACTTCGGCTGCGCCATGGACGCCTGCGTGGACTACCGCTCCGACACTGCCCAGGTCCTGCTGTTCGACCCGAATCCGGGGGAGCCGGAGCCCGCCTGGCCCGGGGGAGGAATGCGAACGAGAGCTGGCGCACTGGGACGCGTTCAGATCCCGGATCTGAGCCGCCACCGGACCCCGTAGACCAGCACGCCCACCGCCAGCACCGCCACCCCCCAGAGCGCCGACGCGAGGGGCAGCGCACACGCCAGCACCACACAGCCGGACAGCCCGACCACTGCCACGGCCCGCCCCTTGACAGCTGAATCGAGAGTCCACGCGGAGGCGTTCGCGATCGCGTAGTAGGCGAGCACTCCCAAAGAGGAGAAACCGATCGCGCCCCGCAGATCGGCGGTGGCCGCCAACACCGCCACGACCGCCCCCACTGCCAGCTCCGCATGGTGCGGCACCTGGTGCCGGGGATGTACGGCCGCCAGCGCGCGCGGCAGATGGCCGTCCCGGGCCATCGCCAGGACCGTCCGCGAAACCCCGAGCACGAGCGCCAGCAACGAGCCCAGCGCGGCCAGGGCCGCACCCACCCGGACCACCGGGGCCAGTCCGGGCCGCCCGGCCGCCCGCACCGCATCGGCGAGCGGCGCCGACGACTGCGCCAGCCCCTCAGCGCCGAGCACCGACAGCGCCGCCACCGCGACCGCGGCGTACACCAGCAGCGCGATCCCCAGCGCGATCGGCACCGCCCGCGGGATCGTCCGTTCCGGATCCCGCACCTCCTCGCCCAGGGTGGTGATCCGGGCGTAGCCCGCGAAGGCGAAGAACAGCAGACCCGCACCCTGCAACACCCCGAAGACGCCCCCGTCGGGCCCACCCAGCCGCCCCGGGTCGGCCGCCCCGGAAGACAGGCACACCACGACCACCCCGGCCAGCACCGCCAGCACCACCGCCACGATCAGCCGGGCGATGCGGGCCGACTTCTGCACGCCGCCGTAACTCGCGGCCGTCAGCGCCACCACCGCCGCGACGGCCACGGCGTGCTGCCGCCCCGGCCACAGGTACGCCCCCACCGTGAGGGCCATCGCCGCGCAGGACGCGGTCTTGCCGATCACGAACCCCCAGCCCGCCAGGTACCCCCAGAAGGGCCCGAGCCGTTCGCGCCCGTAGACGTACGTGCCGCCGGAAGCCGGGTACCGGGCGGCCAGCCGCGCCGAGGAGTGCGCGTTGCAATAGGCCACGAGAGACGCCACGCCCAGAGCGGCGAGCAGCGCGCCGCCCGCCGCCCGCGCCGCGGGAGCCAGGGCGGCGAAGATGCCGGCGCCCACCATCGCACCGAGTCCGACGACGACGGCATCTGAGACCCCGAGGGTGCGCTTCAACTCGTTCTGCACGGGCGGAGGATAACCCCGCTAGATGACGCCCTCCCGGCCGGGCAGTGGCGCCCGCGTGCGCTCCCAGCCCTCCAGAGCGGTCAGACAGGCGTGGTCCAGGTGGCGCAGCCCGCTCAGATCCAGCCGCACCGGCTGCCCGTGCGGCAGCGCGTCCAGGGCGTCGAGCAGCTTGGGAAGCCGCAGGAAACTGGCGTTCCCCAAGACCTGCACGCACAGCTCCTCGTCCTCCCACACCTCCTCGATGTGCACGTGCGAGGTCTCCCAGGCCGCCTTGGCTACCGCGAGCCCCAGCCCGATCAGCACGCCCTCGAAGAGATTGGTGACCACGATGGCCGAGGCCGTGACCACCAGCACCACGGCCTCGCCCCGGTGCGTCCGCCACAACGCGGCCACCGCCCTGGCCGGCAGCAGCTTCCAGCCCGCGTGCAGCAGCACCCCGGCCAGCGCGGCCAGCGGCACGCTCTCCAGGAGCTGGGGAAACGCCACGGCGAAGAGCAACAGCCAGCCACCGTGCAGCACCCTGGCCGCCCGGGTCCGCGCCCCGGCCTCCACATTGGCGGCGCTGCGCACGATGACCGCCGTCATCGGCATTGCGCCGAGCAGCCCGCACACGCTGTTGCCCACGCCCTGGGCGATGAGTTCCTTGTCGTACTCCGTCCTCGGCCCGTCGTGCATCCGGTCCACGGCCGCGGCACTGAACAGCGTCTCGGCGGAGGCGATCAACGCCAGCGCGACCACGGTCCCGGCCGCGCCGACCGAGGCCAGGACCTCGAAGTCGCCCCAACCGGGCGGGGACACGGCCGCCAGCACGCCCGTCACCCGCACCTTGTCGACGGGCAACCGCAGCAGGACGGCCGCGGCGGTGGCGGCAGCCACCCCGACGAGCGCCCCCGGCACGATCCGCAGCCGGGCGGGCATCCGGCGCCAGGCGACCATCACGGCGATCGTCCCGACCCCGAGCAGCACGGCAGCCAAGTCGGCCTGCGCCCCGAGCTCGTGCACCCCGCCCAGCTTCGCCAGGGTCTGCCCCGGAGCCTCCACACCACCCAGGGCGTACAACTGCCCGCTAATCAGTACCAAGCCGATCCCGGCCAGCATCCCGTGCACGACGGCGACGGAGATCGCCCGGAACCACCGCCCGAGCCGCAACATCCCCATGCCCAGCTGCGCCACCCCGGCGGCCAGCACCAGCACCCCGAGCGCGGGAAGACCATAGGCCTGCACCGCCTCGTAGACGAGGACGGTCAGACCGGCCGCGGGCCCGCTCACTTGGAGGGCGCTCCCGCGGAACCATCCGGTGACCAGCCCGCCGACCACCCCGGTGACGATTCCCAGCTCGGCCGGCACTCCGGAGGCGACCGCCACCCCGACGCACAGGGGTAGAGCGACCAGCGCGACGACCACGGACGCCCCGAAGTCATCACGAAACGTTCCGGCCCCAGGCATGCGAGAACCCCCTGCCACGCGGTGGTGTGATGCCGTCCAGCGTGGTGGGCGCACTCATCGTGCCCCAAGTGCCCACAGGAGTCCTCGGTGGCGCGTGCG
Source organism: Streptomyces sp. NPDC091682 (assembly GCF_044756625.1). Lineage (NCBI taxonomy): Bacteria > Bacillati > Actinomycetota > Actinomycetes > Kitasatosporales > Streptomycetaceae > Streptomyces > Streptomyces sp. NPDC091682. The sequence continues at coordinate 175,586 of NZ_JBIVTH010000013.1, forward strand.
CCGCACGCGCCCCGCACACACCCCCTTCGCAACCGCCGCGGCCCGGCGGTCGGTGAAGACCGCCGGGCCGGCGTGGGGCAGGTCGTGCGACAGGGTCAGCGGTAGTTCACGAACTTCCCGCCATGATTCCTTGACCTGCACGGACTCGGCAATACGGGGCTTGACCTGCGAAAACTACTTTCAGTAGTTGCCGCCATTTTCCGGGTTCTTCTGGGGTCATGTGCCCTCGTTGTGCCCTGGAAACGATGCGCCCCGTTCGGTGGGTACCGGACGGGGCGTATGGCTTTGGCGGGCTGCTCAGCGAGTGGCGGTGCGCTCGGTTTCCGCGAGAGCGGCTCCCGGACCGAGCGTGGGTGCGCAGTTGGGGCATGCCCACAGGGTCGTACCCGGGCCGCTACTGCTTTCGATCCAGCGCACGGCAACGGGGGCGGCAGTGAGCCTGTGGCGCCCGACGCACAGCGCGACCTCGCCGTCCGGGGTGGGGCTGCTCAGGCCTCGGGCGGTCATGCGGCGACTGCGGCGCCGTGGAAGCCCTGAGCGTCGAACGGCGCCCCCGGGTAGCTGTACGGGTAGTCAACGCCGATCTCGGCGAACTGTACGGCCCACCGGCGTTCCCGCTGCATAGGGGAGAGGGGCAGTGTGCTTTCCGCTGAGGTCTCGGGGCGGAAGACGGCGCGAACCTGCGCGGCACTCGGTCCGGTCCAGGGGCGGGACCAGGGGTTAGTGGTCGACTCGGGCGCTCGCTGCTCAGTGAGGTATGCGGCGGAGTGCCGTCCGGGCCGGCGGGGGATGAAAACGGCGAGCGTCCATGCGAACAGTCGGGCGATAAGATCCATGGGTCGTGCAGCTCCTCGTTAGCTGTGTGACGAAGCCCCGGCGGACCGATACCAGCGGTCTTCCGGGGCGCTTTGCGTTTCTCCCATCACGCTAAGCCAACACGTCTAACTCGTCTACCTGTCTAACTCATCTGCCTGTCTAAGTCGTCGTGATTTGGCCCGTTGTCTACGCTCTCCTCATGCCAGACAGCCCGAGCGACCCGACCGCCCCGCGCGCCCCGTATATGCGGGTGCTGGACGCGCTCGTTGCCGATATCGAGTCGGGCGCGCTTCCGCCGGGCAGTCGGCTGCCGAGTGAGGCGGAGCTTTGCGAAGCACACGGGGTCGCGCGGATGACCGCGCGGCGAGCGGTGCAGGTCCTTCGGGAGCGCGGTCTCGTGGTCACCGAATGGGGGAAGGGCAGTTTCGTCCGGCAGGGTGACTAGAGCTCGAACCGGAAGCCCTCAAACAGCACGCGACCCCGGTTCCGAATCCTGGAACCGGGGTCCTGTTTTCTTCAGAGTCGGCAGGTGTCAGCGGACAACAGGACCCTGGCCGGCCCGCCAGTCGTTGATGCGCTTGCGGATGCTCGGCACCATCGGGAGATCGTCAATCGCATCCTGGGCGAACCATGCGACCTCGAATGACTCGTCCGAGGTGCGGAGCGTGCCGCCGGTGGGGCGGGCCAGAAGGCAGATCGAGAACTCCTGACGTACCTCCCCGTCGGAGTAGGCGAACACGTGGCCAGGGTTGGTGTACGTCCCGACGATGCCCGTGATCTCGACGGTCACCCCGGTCTCCTCGAACGTCTCTCGTATGGCGCACTCGCCGATGGACTCTCCCAGATCCATCTTCCCGCCGGGCAGGGCCCACATCCCGTTATCGGTGCGGCGCTGCAACAGCACCCGGCCGTCCTCGTCCACAACGACGGCAGAAGCGGCAGGGACCAAGCTGTTCGCCTTGGGAGCGTTGGGGTCGTCCTCGTAGTCACGCCTTGCCATCTTGCGGTGCCTCCCTGATGTCGCGCCCTCGGGTCCACAACTCCTCGACGTGCGCGGAGAAGCGATCGAACATTCCGTCCGCCTGCGTACGTCTCAGGTGCATCATCGGCGAATCGTGTCCGACCCGGCGGGCAAGGATCGGTGTCACGATCATCTCGTCATCGAATCGGAAGACCGAGAGGTTGACGTGGCCTGTCTCGAAACGGCCCTCGATACCGGTGACGTCCCGGAGTTTCTCCAACTCTGCGAGCGTCACTGCGATTCGAGTGGAGAGCGTGAGCGGTACGCCTTCCTCGGCTTCGCGCGCCGCAGTGACAGGGCTGGTGGGGTCACCGATCAGGAACCGGACTCGGCACCCGCTCTGCGCCTTTCGACGTAGGGCGCCGGCCAAGTTCGCCTGCTCCAACCAAAGGAAGTAGTTGGTGTATCCGGCGAACACCAACTCCCTCTGTGCCTTGGTCACCAGGGAGCGCCACAGGCTTGACGGTGCTGCCGACCGGTACGGAAAGACCTGAACGATCTCCCGATCGGGACCTGTTGCGAGTGCTGAGCGGATGGCGTTGGGCCACAACACTTTCTCCTCCTCGCCTAATGCCTCGCAGGCCGCCCATCTGTGGCGGGCGTGGGGGACGCGGTTCGGCTCGGTGATCCATCGGCCGATCGTCTTGGCATCGACACCGCAAGCCTCTGCGAGTTGCTTCTCGGTCATCTTGGCACTCGCCATCGCGCGGCGGAGAGCGTGGTTCACAGTTCGCCTCCCTGGGCCGTTGGGGACGGGACGAACCGTAATGGCGAAGCGTCCCAAACGTCCGTCAAACGGGGTAGTAACGCTCTGACGTGGGACGCAGCATCGATATGTGCCCGGCTTACCCCCTGTGAACAGACTCCTCCGGGCCGAGACGTGTAGCGAACCGCTGCCAGAGAGAGGTCAGTCATGCGTAGTAAGTCGCCGACGCTCGGTGCACTTGCCGGGTGGCCGCTGTGATCCGGGGCCTGGGCGACGAAGAGCCGCGCGTCCTGATGACGCTCCGGGTATCCCGTGACTCAGGGCAGACCTGGGAACAGGAATCCGCGGTATGTGAGGGCGACCCGGTGGCGATCCTCTACGACCCGGGCCGGTACCCGCTCTGCGAATGCGCGCGGTGTGCGGGTCCGCGAGCAGTGTCGGCGCGTGCGCTTCGCCCGGCGGTGGTCGAGCCGGGAGCGGCGTAGTGCATGGCTTAGGTCGATGGCTCCTGCGCCGATTCGGACGCTTCGCGGGCCCTCTGTACCTGGCAATGCTCGTCGGCTCCATCGGCCTGTACGCCGCTGGCATCTACGCCACCTCATAGCCGGTCAGTTCAGCCGGCGCCCCTGAGCCCCTCCCGGTTCCCTCGACGACACCGGACCCGGGAGGTTGCACCGCCGCAACGGGACCCCCCGTTGCGATCACCAGCCAGCAAGGAAGGTGACCAGCATGGACAAGATCATCACGGCAAGCGACTCCGAGCAGGGCGAGGAGGTCGTGACCCTCGGCGACGCGGCGGCCCTCACGAAGGGCAGCACCAGCGAGAGCGTCGAGAACAAGCGCTCCCCGTACTCCGCCTGACCCCCAGCGGCGGCACCCGGTCCCGGGTGCCGCCGCGCCCTTCCACGGAGGTGATCACATGGGCTGGTTCGGCGGCTACCTCACGACGGCCCCTCGGCCGGCGGTCCCCATCGGGGCGCAGATTCTCTTGCAAGACCCTCCAGTGTGGTCCGACGGCGTGCCGGTTCGGCTGGTCGACGGGCATGACGGGCGACGGCTGGTTGTTTTCGGCCCGTGTGGCGCCACGGGGGGCGACCTGGATCGGCTGGTGTGGGCCGGGGACCTCCGCTCGCTCGATTCGGCGGCCACGGCCTGGGCGGGCGCGTACGCCTTGCTCTACGACGATGGCCACGGCCGACAGACGGTCTGGGCCGACCCCGCAGGGGCTTGCCCGCTGTACACGTGCAGCTTCAACGGCTCGACCGTGTGGGCCTCAAGTTCACTGGCCTTGGCCGCGCTGTGCAGCTCGATGCCGGATGCCGGATGGATGGCTGCCCATCTCGTGGACCCCACGGGATGGACGCCGGGGTTTTCCGCCTGGTCCAACGTCGAACAGGTGGCGCCCGGCCACAGGGTCGCCGCCGGCCTTGGGACTGAGCCTGTCCCCGTTCCGTACTGGACGCCACCCGCCCTCACGCGTGAGGAAGCGGTGGACCGGTTACGGGATGACCTGGCGGAGGGGGTCCGCATCCGCGTCGCCGGGCGCCCGGTTTCCTCTGATCTCTCCGGTGGCCTGGATTCCAGCACTCTCGCGGCACTGGCTGCCCGCTGTGGGCCGGTGACCGGGGTTACGTATCACCCCGAAGGGGTCAAGGCGGGCGGCGATGTCGACCACGCGCGTCTCGTAGCGCATGCGCACCCCGCGATACGGCATGAGTTCATGGCCCTGGACGACTCGCACCTTCCGTTCACTGATCTTGATGCCTTGCCGCTCACCGATGAACCCGCGCCGTCCGCCATCACCGTGGCGCAGTTCACCGCGCAACTGCGGTTCCTCGCCGCCCACGGTGCCGTGGTCCACCTGACCGGAGATGGCGGGGACAACCTGTTCATGCCCCCGCCGGTCCATCTGGCAGACCTCACCCGCTCGGGCCGCTGGCTGCGGCTGGTGGCCGACGCGCAGACCTGGGCCCGTCTCTACCGACAGAGCCCTTGGCCTCTCCTCGCGAGCGCGATACGACGACCTCGGATGTTGGCCGGTGGATCGGGGCCCATGCCGTGGATGACCGACTACGCCAAGGAACTGGCCGCACCCGTCACCACGGCTTATCCGGACACGCTGAACATGGGACACGCGGATCGTGCCCTGCTGGCCGAAGCCCGGTACGTGGGCCGCACCGCGGCGACCGAGAATCAGCTCGCTGCCGTGCACGGCATCGAGATGCACAACCCCTTCACCGACACACGCGTCGTGGAAGCTGCCTTGGCGGCCCCGGCTGTCGAGCGCTGGTCTGCTCGACGGTACAAACCGCTGCTCTCCGACGTCGTGGCCGGCCTGCTGCCCCCGCTAGTCGTCCGCCGGGGCGCCAAGGGAATGTTCGCCGTCGATCACCACCACGGCTTGCGTGCCAACCTGCAACGGACACTCGATTTGGCAGATGGGCGTCTTGCAGCCCTTGGGCTCGTCAAGCCGGCGACGGTCCGCGCAACGCTACGCCGTGCCGTCCTCGGAGTCGACATCCCTTGGGGTCGGCTCGAACCAGTCCTCGGGGCGGAACTGTGGCTGAGGGCTGCCGAGAAAGTCGATCAGTGGATCACCTGGGAGGAGAGGGCCGCGTGATTCCCGTTCCTACAGCGGAGACCCGGACGGCCATCACCGACCGCGCGGGAGTCGTCGTCAACTACCGCACTGGCGCCACCGTCGTCCTGACGGGCGGTGCCTTGGACGAATGGCTGTCCGCCGTCCGACAGGCCAACGCACCCGAGCCGGTTACCGTCACCAGCCCCGGCGCGTCATGGGGCACGCACGAAACGGCGGCCCGACTCGAAGCCCATGTTGCCCCGCCCTGGGCTTGGCGGGTCGCTGCGCTGGCCTGTGTTGCTCTCACGCTCACCATCCGCCAGACCGGCCGTTCTGAGCGCAGGTTCGGGCGTCTGGTCCGCCTCGCCGGTGTCGGCGACGCGTTGCCTCCGGCTGGCACTGCTCACGCTCGCGCGGCGGTGCGCTCCGTCCGCTGGGCCGCGCGTGCCATTCCGGCTCGGGTCGCCTGCCTTGAAGAGTCCACCGCGGCCTCCCTGCTCCTCGCGGCCGGTGGCCGCGGCAATGCGTGGCGCCACGGTGTCGCTGCTGACCCGATCCGCCTGCACGCCTGGATCTCAGACGAACACGGACGCCCGGTAGACGAACCCGGGCACACTGACGACTACACCCCGATCAACACGTCCAACCCCTTTGGAGCCGAACCCCGATGAGCACTCCGCACATCCTGCTGGCCGGCGACCGCGTCAGTCTCGCGATGACCGATCGCGACCACCTGCCCGACTACCACCGGTGGGAGAACGACCCCGCCACGATCCTTGGCTACGGCACTCAGGTGACCCAGTCTTGGGAGGTTCGCGCCGGCGGTTGGGAGGGCCAGGGTCGTAACCGCGACTACGCCCAGTTCGAGATCATCACCACCGACGACCACACCCCGGTGGGGCTCACCACCTTGCAGATCGACTCGGCGGTACGGACGGCCGAGTTCGTCATCCTCGTCGCCCCCGAATCCCGGGGGAAGGGGCTCGCCACCGAAGCCACCGCGCTGACCCTTCGTTGGGCCTTTGAGTACGCCGCCCTGCGCATGGTCTGGCTCAAGGTCCTGGAGGCCAATGCGGCAGGCGTGACGGCGTACCAGAAGGCCGGATTCCAGCCCGCCGGCCGCCTGCGACAGTCCGGCTACTGGCTCGGCCGATCCTGCGACGAGATCCTGATGGACGCCACCGCCGACGACTTCCTGAGTGCGGCCGAGTCCGTCTGAACCCGACGCCGCCGCCCCGTCACCCGTGCTCGTGGGTGGCGGGGCGGCGCTGGCGACTTGCTATGCGGTGTGCGGGGCGGCGGCCTGGTCGGCGAGGCGGGCAGCGATGGCGGAACGCAGGCCGTTGCTGGCGTCTGCGGTGCCGTCGGCCTCGCGGCGAAGGCCGGCGAGGGTTTCGCGTAGGCCGGGCTCGATGGCGTCGAGGTCGAGGCGGGCGCGTAGGGCTGCGGCCTGTTCCTTGGGCAGGTGGTCGAGGCGGGCGCGGTCGATGGTGTGCAGGATGCGGGCCGGGTCGGGCTCGGTGAAGTCGGCCCCGGCGAGCCCCTGCGGCTTGGTGCGCTGGGCGGCGAGGTAGGTCGGCAGCTCGGCTCGCAGTGCGTGCAGGGTGTCGAGGTCGGCACCGTTGATGACTTCCTGAGCGGTGCGGCCGGCGTCGAGCAGGGAACGGGCGCGTTCCCATGCGCGGGCCTGGCGGGTCTCGGCGAGAAGCTGCTCGGTCGTGCCGCGCGCCGGCGTCGCGGCCTTGTCAGCGACGGTGCGCACCAGAGCCGCGGCGGTGCTGGTCTCGCGCTCGATGCGGTCGAGGTCGGCGGCGGCCTGCTCGCGCGCCGCACGCTCCATCTCGGCGCGGCGGCGGGCGTTGGCCTCTTCGGTCAGGTCCGGGTCACGGAACGTGCGGGCGTGGCTGAACGCATCGGACAGTCGGCGGCGCAGTTCGACAAGCTCGGTCTTGCGGGTCTGAGTGAGCCGGTGCAAGGCTGTGTTGGCGTCGACGTAGTCGGGTCCGGAGATCACAGGCATGGACAGTCAAGTTCCTTCGCTTGGCGGGGACTTCAGTAGGGGCGGACGCGTGGAGCGTCCGGGGCGGGGATGCTGGCGGGGCGCAGTTCGTGCGCCTCGGCATAGCGCCGCATGGCCTCGATCTCGGCGAGATGGTCTGCGGGCGGCCCGTCGGATGTGACCTCCTCGTCGACCTGCTCACCGGACTGGCGGGCCTGGTCGCGGATGTGGGAAAGCCATCGGGCGTTGTCGGTGTAGAGGATGCCGTTGACCCACCACGGGGCGGTGTGCACGATGCCGCGTTCACCCATCACGGGGTGCGTGCTGAGCGGGCCTGATCGGGCATCGGGAGCGGTGACCTTGCACCACGAGATCTTGAGATCGAGCGGGGTCGTGTCGTCCCATTGGGAGCTGCTTACGGTGGCGGTCGTCACAGGTTCTTGGCTCCGTCCGGGGCGGCGATCAGGTGCAGTTGCGGGACCTCGTGGCGGGTGCGGTCGGCCTGCTCGCGGATCGGCGTCCGGGTGAATGGAGGGTGGTAGTCCCCGGTGGGTATCCCACTTGCTTCGGTGTCGAGGTCGTCCAAGAGGACGGCGAGGCGTAGCCCCGTCCCGGTGGCGGAGATGCTCGACCCGTCGGCGAGCCTGAGCGTCTGCGTCCCCCAGTAGGCCAACGCTCCGGGCTCGGGGTACTGCCCGGTGCTGCTGTCGGGCACCCCCGCGGCGGTGAGCAGCCGGGCGGCATCGGCGATGGCGGCGTTGTACGTCTCGGATGCGGCGATGAACGTGTGTACGGCGTCACGGGCGGTGGCGTAGGTAGCGGCGAGAGCAGCCGTGTCTAGCGGGCCGCCGGGTATCGACATGCCGGCGGCGCGGGCGAGGAGGTCGGCGCGCTGCCGCTCGGCGGCGTCGGCGGCTGCGCGGTCGGCCTTGCGGCGGGCGGCCTCGGCCCTCAGCTTGGCGAACCGTCCCAGTTCGCGGGCGCCGGCGAGCTGGTCGGCTGTGACTTGCTCGTCCCCCTCGCGCACACGCTCCTCAAGTGCGGCGAGCAACTGCTCGGCCTCGGTCGCTTCCTGCTCGGCCTGCTCGATGGCGGCCCCGGTCTCAGGCCGGTCGGTGGTCAGTGCTGTGGTCATGGTGTGGTGTCTCCTGTTCTGTGGCGGTAGTGGTCGAGGGCGTCCCGGTCGATGCCCCACACGCGCGCCCCAACGCGGCGGGCGGGCAGTCGTCCGGCGCCGATCAGTGCCCGGACGTGGCGGGGCGAGCAGCCCATGAGGGCGGCTGCCTCGGCCACTGCCACCGTGCCCGGTGTGCGGGGCGCGGTTCCGGTAGCGGCAGAGTGCGGCGCGGTGCTCTTATCGCACTCCAGTTCGGTTTGCTGAGCAGCCGCGTGGAGGGCGTAGAGGAGGCGGCGCACGCCGGGGGTGATCTCGCCCCCGTCGGCGCGCACGCGGGCGGTGAGGTCGCGTACGAGGGCGCGCAGGACGTCTCCCGCGACGCTGGGTGGGACGACGACCGCCCCATCAGCGCGCGTGAGGTGCTCGGCGTCGGCGTGGCTCACTCGTCGCCCTCGTCGTAGAGCGCCACGGGGCGACCCTCGTCGTAGGCGGCGCACCATTCGATGGCAACGGCGCGGGTCGTGCGACCCATCATCGACTTGTCGTCGTCGGGGTCGAGCATGGCCAGGGTGCGGACCACGTCCGAGGGTGGCTCGGTGACGTGCTGGCCGTGCAGCGCGAGGCCGTCCTGTAGCGCGCTCAGTATGTCGAGGGTGGACAGGCGCACTGTGCGGCCATCAGTGAGCCTGTGGGGGTGCATGAGGCGTCGGCCGTCGCGCTTCTGTTCGACGGCGCCCAGGCGGCGGGAGAGCGGGGTTGAACGGCTCATCGGTGGCGAGCCTCCTCGTCGGCCTCAAGGGCGGCGAGGCGCTGCTCAAGGTCGAGGGACTCGCGCAGCGACAGGCAGGCGTCGAGCAGCGTTCGGGCGGCCTGCACACGGGCCTGTCCCTTCTCGGTGTCTAGGGCGTCGACCAGTGCGTCAACGGCCTTGGTGGCGCCGGCTGCGAGGCGTCCGACGGCGAGGTGCAGCAACTCGGTTCGGGTGTCGGTGACGTCCTGGCGGAACGTCGGGTCGTCGAGCCATCGCAGAACGGTTCGCCCGGAGACTCCGGCAGCGGTGGCGGCCTGCCCGGTAGTCCGTCCCTGGGCCAGGGCGAGGACTGCGGCGGGGCGGTGCTTGGTACTCAAGATCGAAACTCCTTAACGCGTCTCGCGCACGCGCGCGAGACGCGGCACGACGCGGATGGACACATGGGCTGGGCGGGTAGGCCCCGGAATGGGCTCGGGACATTGGGGGGACCGCAGGGCGGTGAAGGCTCGGGTGTAGGGGAGTGGCGGGTTTTCCGCTAATCCCTGTACTCACCCACGTAAGGGAGTTTCGGAAATCCCTACAGGGCCCTACATCCGGGCGGGTCAGGCAGTGTCGTCGTCGGTGCCGGCGAGCATCAGGCCGAGGTAGAACTGTCCAGTGCTGCGACGGGTCTTGCCGTGGCCGCGCTTCGTCATGGATTCGGCGAATGCGGCCTCGCTGCCAGGCTGCTCGCCGTTCTCCCCACACCAGCGGGACCAAGCGGTGAACAGATCGCGGGCCTTGACGACGGCGTGCGGTGACGCGAGCGCACGTTCCTCAAGGAAGCGTGCCAGTACGTCACTTGCAGCCTGGTAGGCCGCTGTGCGGACGCGTACGGCCTCGGGCGGGTTCAGCCCCTGCCGCTGGTAGTCGCACCATCCCTCGTACGCCCACGCGAGCACAGCCGGGGCGGCGTTCTTGAGTCGGTCGGGTAGGCCCGGGTCGCGGTCTGCTTCGGGGATCGTCACGTCGAACGGGACGATGAGGATGCGGCGCCATATCGCCGGGTCGTCTCCCGACACCTGGGGCAGGAAGTTGGTCAGCATGACCAGGGTGTGTGAGGGGTCGAAAGTGATCGGGTTCTTGTGCATGAGGTTCGCCTCGATCGGGTCGCCGCCGACGAGTCGTTTCATGGTGGCCTCGGCAAACCGGCGCCCTTTGTCGGTCTCGGAGCAGAATGCGAGACGGGCACCGCGCAAGCGCATCTTGAAGGCGCCGTGCCGCTCGTGCTTGGACTCCATGAGGATGGACGGGTCGACCTCGATCGCGTAGTCACCGAACGCGGACATGAGCGCGTCGCGAAGGGTGCCTTTCCCGTTGGCTCCAGTGCCGGTGAAGATCGGCATCACGTGCTCTGTGACCTTGCCGAGCATGGCGTACCCGAACAGGCGCTGCACGAAGGTGCGCACCTCCTCGTCGGGCAGGATGCGGGCGAGGAACCCTTGCCACTCAGGGTTGTGCTCGGCTGCGAGCTGTCCGCCGGCCACCTTGGTCAGCAGGTCGGCCCGCTCGTTGGCGTGCACGGTCCCGGAGCGCAGGTTCACGGTGCCCGCTGGGGTGTTGAACAGATGCGGGTCGGCGTCGAGGGCTTTCGAGGCGGTCGAGATCGGCGGCAGTGCGGACGCGATCCGCACCATGCCGTCAATGCCGGTGGCGGACTCGGACCGGCGGACGTCCTTGAACAGCGCGGCGCGCTCTTCGCCGTCGAGGCGGTCGAGTTCACCAAGCGCGCTCTTGATCGTGGTGACGGCGGCCTCGACGTCGGCGCGCTGCTCGTCTACGGACCACCGCGCTCCGTCCCAGCAGTGCCACCCGATCCCGTGCACATGACGCAGGTGGTCGGTGTGCTCGACGACGAATCGTTCGGCCATACGGAGGTGCCCGCGGTGGCGCTCCGCCATCGTGCCAGCCGCGGACGCAGGACTAGCGATGTGCTCGAAATGCATGGGTACGTCGGGACCGCCGTAGGGGGTCGGCGGATAGGTCAGCATCCGCACAGCCGGGTCAAGCGGCGGTGTTGATGCATCCGCCGTTCGGTAGACGCGGGTGTCGTGCGGGGTCACGTGAGGGCTCCTGGAGAAGTCGGGGGCGGTCGACCTGTCGGCCATTGCGGGGGAGAGTGCGGACCCATCCGGGTCGTCCGGGGATTGCGATGGGTGGCCAGCCGGGCGTAGCGGTCACGGTGTGGGGGCGGGCCCGGACAGCGCGGCGGGCGCGGAGTTCGTCTTGAGTCGGCCGGCGAGCGAGGCCGCCCACGATGCTGCGTGCGTAGTCGTTGGCGTCCGCCGTGACGTACGCGAACCATCGCTCCGGGTCCTCGTCGAGAAGCTGATCGAGCCACGCCTCGCGTGTTGCGCGGCGGCGCCATTGCTCGGCTGCCGTGATGATGGCGACCGCACGCCGCGGATCGGTGGCGTGGAGAGCTGACCATGCGGGGCTGCCGTAATCGGGGGCATCGGCGATGCCGAGCGCGGTCACCTGAGAGGACGCCCAGAGGGCCACCGCGTCGGTTTCCACCTCGGTCGGTGCCGCAGGGGCAACGTGGCGGGCGGGTGCTTCAGCGGTGCTCATCAGACAGCGTTGATCGTCTGGGCATCGAGCCATCGGTCTATTTCCGCCCACCGGGCGCGGAGGTGGCGACCCACTTTGATCATGCGTGGACCACCTCCCCGATGGCTCCACTGATAGACGGTGGCGAGCGGGACGCCGCAGTAGTCGGCGAGTTCCTGGGCGGTGGCCAACTTCCCCCGAGCAGGGCTCGGGGCGGCTGAAATCTGAGCGACGGGCACTGTGTCTCCTTGGATCTGATGTCTTAACGACATTCGCCGTTATCTTTCCGTGATGTGATCACCTTGCCGTCGATTCGCTATGCATGTCAAAGTAACTTTGGAAGTTGTCGAAACGACATAGGAGCTGGTGTGGGGCAGACCCCGACCGCGAGCGATGTGGTCGCTCAGCGAGTCCAGGAGCTAAGGAAGCGGCAGGGGCTGACGGGTAAGGAGCTCGCTGAGCGCTGCCGCCTCATGGGTGCGCCGGGCATGACTGCTTCGGTGATCGCCAACATCGAGAGCGGGCGCCGCGATCTGAGCGGACGGCGCCGGAGGCAAGTCACCCTTGAAGAGTGGTTGATCTTGGCGCAGGCCCTACATGTTGCGCCGATCCACCTGCTCGTGCAGATGGAGGAGGAGGCGCGATACGAACTCACCCCCGAGCCGCCCCAGCCGACGCACGGGCTGCAACGCGAGGCCGCTGGCTGGGTTCGCGAATGGATCAGGGGTAACGCCCCGCTGACGTTCACGAATGAGCAGATCTATCGCGGCGAGGTCCCGGCGGACGAGTGGAAGTCCGAGAAGCGGCGCGAGCGGGAGGCAGCCGAGCTGAACAAGCAAGTCCTAGAGGCGTTCGACAGGGCATTCAAGATCCCGCCGGAACGGTGGCACCTCGACGACGATGAAGAGGAGGGGGAGCCCAATGGCTGACGTCTACGATCGGTGGCACAAGTCCCGTCCGGGCAAGACGGACAAGCCGTGTGGCGAGCACAGCAGCAAGACCCGCACGCTCGTCGCCAGCGGCGACCACGGCACGGGGAAGCGGTGGCAGGTTCGTTGGCGCGACGAGAGCGGGAAGCAGCGCAAAGAGAACTTCGACAAGCGGGCCGCGGCCGAGACCCGCGCAGCAACCGTCAAGGCCGACCTTGATCGAGGGCTGTACGTCGACCCTGCCGCCGGTAAGGAGAGCTTTCGGGCAGTTGCCGAGCGGTGGCGCGCTTCGGCGGTACACCGGTCCACAACCGCCTCCCGCGTCGAGCGGGGTTTGCGGAATCACGTCTATCCGACGTTCGGCGATAGGCCCGTAGCCAGCATCCGCCCGTCGGACATACAGGCGTGGATCAAGGACCGATCGCAGGTGCTCGCACCCTCGACGCTGGCCGTGACGTACGCGTACCTGATCACGCCGCTACAGACTGCGGTCCGAGACCGGATCATCGCGGGCAATCCGTGCGAGGGCGTACGTCTGCCCAAGCAGCGCAAGGCCGAGATTGTGCCCCTGCATTCGGATGCGGTCCGGGCGCTCATAGATGCTGCATCCGATCGGTACCGCGCCTTGCTCCTCCTCGCCGCCTCATCCGGCCTGCGCCAGGGGGAGTTGTTCGGTCTGGAGGTCGATGGCGTCGACTTCCTGCGCCGTGAGGTCACCGTGCGGCAGCAGCTCATCGACCCGGACGGCGACCTGCCGTACATCGGTGAGCCCAAGACCCATGAGAGCTACCGCACGGTCCCCCTCACCAAAGCAGCGGTGGACGCCCTGGCCGCGCACCTCGAACGGTTCCCCGCGCCGGCGGTGCAGATCGAGGACCGCACGGACCCGCGTAAGCCGCGCCAGCGCACGGCTCGGCTGATCTTCCCCAACCAGGATGGCAAGCCTGTCCGGCGCGGCGCCTGGGCTCACGTCTGGTCGAGGGCGAGGCGGTCCGCCAACGAGGCACTCGTCGAGGCGTACGAGCAGGCGCGTGCGGCGTGGCTGCGGTCAGGCAAGCCCAAGGGGGGCGAGCCTGCCCGCATAGAGGCACCGGACGGTGCGAGCCTGCACGACCTACGGCACTTCTATGCCTCGCTGCTCATCAAGCACCGTGAGAACGTCAAGACGGTTCAGAAGCGACTCGGCCACGCCAAACCGTCGATCACGCTCGACACCTACACGCACCTGTGGCCCGACGAGGAAGACACAACGAGGGCCGCCGTCGAGGCTGTGCTCGGCGATGTGCCCCCGTTGTGCCCTGCAAGGTCTGCCTAGCCACGTCCGTGCAGGTCAGATCAGTTGATCAGCGGTAGTTCACGAACTGGATCGCGAAGTCCAGGTCCTTGCCCTTGAGCAGCGCCTGGACCTCCTGGAGGTCGTCACGGCTCTTGGAGCTGACGCGCAGCTCCTCGCCCTGGACCTGGGCCTTGACGCCCTTGGGACCCTCGTCCCGGATGACCTTCGCGACCTTCTTGGCGTTCTCCTGGGAGATGCCCTCCTCGATCGTGGCGAAGATCTTGTACTCCTTGCCGGACAGCTGCGGCTCCCCGGCGTCCAGCGCCTTCAGCGAGATCCCGCGCTTGACCAGCTTGGTCTCGAAGACGTCGAGGACGGCCTTCACGCGCTCCTCGGAGTTCGCCTCCATCAGGATCTTCTCGCCGGACCAGGCGATGGTGGCGCCGGTGCCCTTGAAGTCGTAACGCTGCGAGAGCTCCTTGGCGGCCTGGTTGAGGGCGTTGTCGACCTCCTGCCGCTCGACCTTCGAGACGATGTCGAAACTGGAGTCGGCCATGTGCTGTGGCTCCTTGAAGTCGGTTGTGATCACCCCGGAGGGCGCGGCCGGACATGCCCGGCCCGCTCGGCAAAGCCTAGCCATCGCGCCCACCCGCGGCGCTGATCAATCCGGTGGTGAAGCACCCCCGGTCATCAGGTATCGTTTACGTCGTTGCCAGGGAGCGCCGCCGCAGGGCGGAAAAAATGGCAGCAAATCTTGGCGGTGTGCCCGAGTGGCCAAAGGGAGCAGACTGTAAATCTGCCGGCTCAGCCTACCCAGGTTCGAACCCTGGCGCCGCCACGCGAGTGGAACCCCCGTTCATCTGTGGAATCACAGTGAGCGGGGGTTCTTTCGTACCGGGCGAACCGCGGCATGAATGCGGGGCGAGCGAAGGGTGGGGCCCCTTCACGAATTGCTCCGGTCAGATGAACTACTCACCTGACTGGGCCACAGCCCCGGCCCTGCCAGCGCCACGGCGAGGCCGCGGCCGGATCGGATGGGCGGCGCGTGACGCACGCAACCCTCCCATCGCATCCCGCGGCAGCCCTCGGCGCCGGCGGGTAAGGAAGCCATGAACCTGAACCATCAGTCGGCGACGCTTCAACGGCCCCGGGGGCGCTCCCGGGTTCTGCTCGCCTCCATCGCCGCCGCTGCGGCCCTCACCGGCCAGTTGATCGCGCTGGCTCCGGCCGCATCTGCGGACGGGCCCAAGCCGACGGGTCACCACAACGAGAACTCCGTCGAAGGCAAGAAGCACGGGCTCTCGGAGCACGACAAGCACAAGAAGCACGCGCCCCTGATCATCCACGGCCTGAGGCAGTTCACCTCGGACAACACCTTCACCCCGCCGCCGGGCGTCACCTCGGTGTTCGTCCAGGCATGGGGCGCCGGCGGTGGCGGCGGCGGTGGCGGTGGGTCCGCGCGCAACAACGGTGGCGGCGGCAACCCCAACAACCCGAACAACGCGACAGGCGGAGCCGAGGGAGCCGCAGACACGGACGCCGCCGCAGCCGCGCGGAACACCGGTGGCCACGGCGGTGGCGGCGGTGGCGGCGGCTTCACCTGGTGCGTCATCCCGGTCACCCCCCTGACGGACTACGGCGTGGACGTCGGCACCGGAGGCGCCAACGGCCTCGGCGGCGCGCCGGGCGCCAACGGCACTGCCGGTACTGCGGGCACCACCACGTCCCTGACCGTGGCATCGAGCAACACCGTGCTCCTTACCGCCACCGGCGGCGGTGGTGGCGGTGGCGGCGGCGCCGCGGACCGCGGTCCCGGTGAGCCCGGCACGCCCGGCCTGGGCGGCACCGGAACGTGCTCCTCGGGCGGCGTCAACCACAACGGTGACCCGGGCAACGCCGACGGCACCGGCGGCGGTACCGCGGACGGCATCGTCCAGCTCCCCGACGGCACGGCCGTGGGCGGCGACGGCGGCCGAGGCGGCGGCACCAACCGGGCCATCGGCAACTCCGGCTCCCGGGGCAAGGACGGCGGCGACGGCTACGTAGTCATCTACTGGTAGCCGCAACCTGCGCACGGCCGCACCACAGCACCGACCGGAAGCCCGTCCCGCCCGCCACCACGGACGGGCGGGCTTCCCGCCGTCACCCGACGGCGCACCGACCACGGCCGCAACGTCGGCCGCTCCCGTTCGTTCACCGAGGGTGAAATGGACATCTGACACGCGCGGGAAGGTCGGCGGCGGAGTGCTCGCGGCCCTGCTCGGCGCTGGGATCCCGGCCCTGGTGGGAGCGGCCCTCCACACGGACGTGGGGGAGCCCTACCAGGAGACCCGGCTCTACTTCGGCACCCAACGGACCGACGGACGCGACCCGGTCGAAGAACGCGAGTTCATGCGGTTCCTGGACCTGGAGATCACCCCCGCCTTCCCCGAAGGACTGACCCTCCACGACGGGTACGGCCAGTGGCGCGGTCAGGACGGCAAGACCGTCCGCGAGACCTCGTACGAGGTGGTCCTGCTCTACCCGGAGAAGGAAGCCGACGAGCGCAGCACGCGCATCGAACGGATCCGGCAGGCGTACGAGGACCGGTACCAACAGGATTCCGTCGGCCGGTCCGACGACAAGGTCAGCGCCGGGTTCTGAACCGCCGGACCGTCGCGGCGCCGGACCACCGGACTCCCGGACTACCGGGGGCGCGGGCCTCAGTTGCCCGCGACGTCCTTCACGGCCACGTCGACCGGCGTCGAACCGGAGACCAGCTCCAGGGTCAGGCCCGCCGTCGCCGGGGTCTCGATCAGTTCGGCCAGCACCGCCGCCACATCGTCGCGCGGGACGGCCCCGCGGCCCGTCTGCGCCTCCAGGCGGACCAGGCCCGTCCCGGCGTCGTCGATCAGCGAACCGGGGCGCAGTACCGTCCACTCCAGGCCCAGACGGGTCCGTACGTGGTCATCGGCCTCGCCCTTGGCCCGCAGGTACGCGTCAAAGACCTCCTCACCCCCGTGGTGTGCGTCCGCACCCATCGAAGAGACCATCAGGAAGCGCCGTACGCGCGCCCGTTCGGCGGCATCGGCGAACAGCACCGCCGCGCCCCGGTCCACGGTGTCCTTCCGCCCGATCCCGCTGCCGGGGCCCGCACCGGCCGCGAACACCGCCACGTCCGCGCCCTGCAGGATCCCCGCCACATGCTCCACCGACGCCGATTCCAGATCGCAGAGCACCGGCTCGGCGCCCGCCTGCCTCAGGTCGTCGCCCTGTGCCGGGTCACGGACGATGCCCGCGACCTCGTACCCGCGCGCGGCGAGCAGGCGCTCCAGCCGCAGCGCGATCTGACCGTGTCCACCCGCGATGACGATGCGCATGACCCGACCGTACGACGAGCCGGGCGCCGACGCCCGCGAGCGGACGGCGAACTTCAGGGCCCCGTCTCCGTACGGCCCTGCCGGGGCAGGTCCAGGGCCACCGCGACGGCGGAGTCGCAGTACTCCCGTACGGCACTCGTACGGGCTACCACGCGCCCGCGGTGGATCACGATCCGGCTGTAGGCGAGGGACAGCACGCCCGCGATCCGGTCGCCGCGCACGGCGAGCAGCTCCGCCGGGAAACCGGCCTCCACGCGGACCTCCGGCAGCCCCATGGCCTCGCGGGCGCAGCTGCTGACGGACTCGTACGCCTCGCCCGCCCGGAGCCCTCCCTGGGAGGCCAGCAGGTACGCGGCCTCCAGCGGGTCGCCGCGCCCGACCGGGTTCCCGGCGTCCCGTAGCGCCCCACTGCCGGCCGCCACGCGCACACCGGCGGCCCGCAGGAGCCGTACGGGGGCGGTGCGCAGGCCGCGTCGTTCCAGGGCCGCGCAGTCGCCCTGGGGCAGGCAGGTGACCCGCACACCGGCCGCGGCCAGCTGGTCGGCGGCGCGGGCGGCCGCGTCCAGCGGGAGCCTGGACAAGCCACCACAAGGGCCGACGGTCACTCCGGGGCGCAGCCCGCCGGCCATCGCCGCGAGCCGGGCGAGGCGGCCCGGGTCGTCACCGTCGGTGTGCAGATCCACGGGGCAGCCGTGCTCGGCGGCGAGTTCCAGGACGGCTTCGAGGAAGCCCGTCGGGTCCGGGTCCAGATCCGGGCAGCCGCCGATCACGGAGGCGCCCATCTTGACCGCGTCCCGCAGCATGGCCAGCCCGTCCGCACCGGCCACCCCGGTCAGCAGCCGAGGTACGGCCACGGCGGTGAGGTCGGCGAGCCCGCGCAGGGAGCGGCGGGCCTGGAGCACGGCTTCCATGGGGGCGAGGCCGTGCACGTCGCCGATGCGGACGTGCGAGCGGACCGCGGTGGCGCCGTGGCCGAGCTGGAGCAGGGCGGATTCGGTAGCCCGGCGCTGGACCTCGTCGGGGGCGTAGGAGACGGGCCCCTCGGCGTCGGCAGTCAGCGCGGTGTCCCCGTGGGCGTGCGGCTCGGCGGGGGCGGGGAGCAGCAGGTAGCCGGTCAGGTCCACCCGGGCCGGCGTGGGCGAGGGGAGGCTGCCCGTGGTGCCGACGGCCTGGATCCGGCCGCCCCCGAGGCGGACGTCGACGGTGCGGCCGTCGGTGAGGCGAGCGCCCGTGAGCAGCAGGGTGGTGGCCTCGGCTGCGGCCGCGTTGCCGTTTCCGCTGCGGGGCGATTGGAACGGCTGCTGCGGCTGGCTGTCGGACATCGCGCTCCTGCGGTGGCTCGGGCGGTTCCTGGAGCCGTGGCCCGCGGCCCAAGATCACGCAGCGTGTTCCGAGCCTAGGGTGCGGCGCGCCCCGCTTCGCGGAAGAGCGCAATAGTCGTACCGGTGTGGTGCCACGCGCCGGAGCGCCCGCGTGTGCGCCCCGACGGGCTCCGGGGCTCCGATCGGCGGGCACCCGGGTGTGAGCCCGCCCACAATCCGCCCGAAATGTGGGGTGGAAGTGATCGGCGGGTTGATCGGGGGCGGCTCGCGAAGTCCGTCGGAGCCCAGCCCCCGCAAAGGATTTGGGCGATCGGCGGGCAACCGTGTAATGTCTTCCTCGCTCGCCCCAATAGCTCAGTCGGTAGAGCGTCTCCATGGTAAGGAGAAGGTCTGCGGTTCGATTCCGCATTGGGGCTCTGGTGAGAGAGGTTCCCCACCCTCGGGTGGGGAGCTGATCACATCAAAGCGGCGTAGCTCAGTCGGTAGAGCAAGCGGCTCATAATCGCTGTGTCACCGGTTCAAGTCCGGTCGCCGCTACACACAGTAGCCGATTGCGGGGTCGGTCTCCCGATCGGCTACTCTTTTATGCGTTCATCCGTCCCATAGTCCGTCAAGGAGCACTCACGTGGCTGCCACCGACGTCCGCCCGAAGATCACGCTGGCCTGCGTGGAGTGCAAGGAGCGGAACTACATCACCAAGAAGAACCGGCGTAACAACCCGGACCGTCTTGAGATGAAGAAGCACTGCCCGCGCTGCAACTCGCACACCGCGCACCGCGAGACCCGCTGACCCCAGCGAAGTCTCGAATAACAGGCACCGTCATGAGGTCGTCCCCTTCATTGGGGGCGGCCTCGTGTCGTTTCCGCGCCCGTTGTTGTCTTTGTTGTTTCGTCATTCGTGTCCCTTCAACAGGAGGTAGTGAGTCATGGCTCTCGACCAGTCCTTCGTGGGGCGGAGCTACCCGCCCACCGATCCGTACGAGGTCGGCCGGGAGAAGATCCGCGAATTCGCGGCTGCGGTGGGTGACACCAATCCCGTCTACAGCGACCCCGAAGCCGCGAAGTCGTACGGCTACCCCGATGTGATCGCTCCGCCGACTTTTGTGTTTGCGATCACTTTCAAGGCCGCCGGCCAGGTCGTCGAGGACCCGCAGCTGGGACTGGACTACAGCCGCGTCGTGCACGGTGACCAGAAGTTCGCGTACTCCCGTCCGGTGCGAGCCGGTGACCGGCTGTCGGTGGTCTCCACCATCGAGTCCGTGAAGTCGCTCGCGGGCAATGACGTCATCGACATCCGCGGCGAGGTCCACGACGAGACCGGCGAGCACGTGGTGACGGCGTGGACGAAGCTCGTCTCCCGCGCCCCCAAGGAGGCCTGACATGGCAGCGCAGATCCAGTACGCCGAGGTTGAGGTCGGCACCGAGCTGCCGGCGGCGTCCTTCCCCGTGACGCGCGCCACGCTCGTCCAGTACGCGGGCGCCTCGGGCGACTTCAACCCGATCCACTGGAACGAGAAGTTCGCCAAGGAGGTCGGACTGCCGGACGTGATCGCGCACGGCATGTTCACCATGGCCGAGGCGATCCGCGTGGTCACCGACTGGGTCGGCGACCCGGGCGCGGTGGTCGAGTACGGCGTGCGCTTCACCAGGCCGGTCGTGGTCCCCAACGACGACCAGGGCGGGCTGATCGAGGTCACCGCGAAGGTCGCCGCGAAGCTGGACGACAACCGGGTCCGGGTCGACCTGACGGCCATGAGCGCGGGCCAGAAGGTCCTGGGCATGTCCCGCGCGGTGGTCGAACTGGCCTGAGCCGACGGCGCGAAGCGAGCGGGGCGGGGGCACCAGGACGGTGCCTCCGCCCTTTTCGCGGGGCGGGGCGGGGTCGGGCGGGGCGGAGTCGGGTGGTGCGGTCGGGTGGTGGGGGCCGCTCGGCTGGCCGGGGTCGGGTGGCGGGGCGGGGGCTTCGGGGGACCGGCCCGACACGGAGACGATCGGACTGACGGGAAAACCCCATACGCAACTCTGATACCGGCCGGGTGGCCCCCGGCTTACCGAAGCCCCCGTTGCGCCTGGTTGGCTTCCGCCTACCAAACCCCCGCCCCGCAGTCCCCGCCCCGCAGTCCCCGCCCCCGCCCACCCCGCTCCCCACCCCTTGACATAGTTAGTGATTGAGCACTAACTTACCCGCATGGTCAGGATGAGTGCAGATGAGCGGCGTGAGAGCGTCATCCGTGCTGCGGTGCACGAGTTCGCGCGCGGCGGTTACTACGGGACCTCGACCGAGGCGATCGCCAAGCGGGTGGGGGTTTCGCAGCCGTACCTCTTCCGGCTCTTCCCCAGCAAGCAGGCGATCTTCCTGGCGGCCGCCGAGCGCTGCCTGATGGAGACGCGCGACCTCTTCGCCGCCGCCGCCGAAGGGCTGCAAGGGGAGGAGGCCACGCAGGCGATGGCGAACGCCTACACCCGGCTGATCGCCGAGGACCCCGACAAGCTCCAGATGCAGCTCCAGATGTACGTCAGCGTCGCCGCCGCCGAGGCGGCCGGGGACCGCGAGCTCGGCGAGCTCGTGCGCAAGGGCTGGATGGAGCTCTGGGACACGGTCCACGTGCCCTTCGGTGGGGACGTCCGCGAGGCCACGGCCTTCATGGCGTACGGAATGCTGATCAACACCCTCGCCGCCATGGGCTTCCCGCCCGGGCACCGGGTTTGGGAGGGGCTGTATCCGTCGGCGGGTGCCGAGGGGCGTCTGGAGAAGTGACGGCGCGCGGGATCTGCTCGCGCGCCTTTTCGTGGCCACGAAAGTTAGTCAGTGATAACTAACAAACTGCAGGGGGAAACCGTGCACACGCAAGACGCCAAGGACACCAAGCTCCGCGGGCCCGCCGTCTGGGCCCTCGTCCTCACCGGCGTGGCCAGCTTCATGGCCGCGCTCGACAACCTGGTCGTCACCACCGCCCTCCCCGCCATCCGCGAGGACCTCGGCGGCAAGCTGGAGGACCTGGAGTGGACGGTGAACGCGTACACGCTCACCTTCGCCGTCCTCCTGATGTTCGGCGCCGCCCTCGGGGACCGCTTCGGCCGCCGACGGCTGTTCATCGTCGGCCTCACGGTCTTCACCGGCGCCTCCGCCGCAGCCGCCCTCTCGACCGGCATCGACGCGCTCATCGCCGCCCGCGCCGTGCAGGGCGTCGGCGCAGCGATCATGATGCCGCTCACGCTCACCCTGCTCACCGCCGCCGTTCCGGCCGCCCGCCGCGGCGTGGCCCTCGGGATCTACGGGGCCGTCACCGGCCTCGCCGTCGCCAGTGGCCCCCTCATCGGCGGCAGCCTCACCGAGCACATCTCCTGGCAGTGGATCTTCTGGCTCAACGTGCCGATAGGCCTGGCCCTGATCCCGCTCGCCCGCCTGCGCCTCGCCGAGTCCACCGCCCCCGGCGCGCGCCTCGACGTCCCGGGCACCCTGCTCATCAGCGGCGGCCTCTTCGGCATCGTCTACGCCCTGGTCAACGCCAACTCCGAGGGCTGGACCAGCACCCCCGTCCTGACCGGCCTGATCGTCGGCTCCGCGCTCGTCGGCGGTTTCATCCACCACGGCTTCAACAACGCCAACCCCATGCTCCCCATGCGGCTCTTCCGTGACCGCGGCTTCCTCGGGATCAACCTGGCCAGCCTGCTGATGTACCTCGGCATGTTCGGCTCGATCTTCCTGCTCAGCCAGTTCCTCCAGGGCGTCGCCGGTTACTCGCCCACCGAAGCCGGACTGCGCATGCTCCCCTGGACCGGAATGCCGATGATCGTCGCCCCGCTGGCCGGGATCCTCTCCGACCGCATCGGCGGCCGTCCCGTCGTCGCCGCCGGGCTCGCCTTCCAGGCCCTCGGTCTCGGCTGGTTCGCGGCGATCCTGAGTGCGGACGTCTCGTACGCGGCCCAGCTCCCGCCGCTGATCCTCAGCGGGATCGGCATGGCCCTCTACTTCGCCCCCGCCGCCAACGTCCTGATGTCCACCGTCGCCCCGGCCGACCAGGGCAAGGCCTCCGGCGCCAACAACGCGCTGCGCGAGGTCGGCGGAGCCCTCGGCGTCGCGGTCCTGGCCTCGGTCTTCTCCGCCCAGGGCGGCTACGAGTCCCCGCAGGCCTTCACCGACGGCACCATCCCCGCCCTGTGGATCGGCGGCGGCGCGGTCGCCCTCGCCGCCGCACTGGCCCTGTTGGTGCCCGGCAAGGACAAGGCCGCCCAGGCTCCCGAGGTCCGGCCCGCCGCCGTCCCGGACAAGGTCCCCGCTGCCGGCTGACCCCACCCGCACCCGCACCCGCACCCGCACCCGCACCCGCACCCGACTCCGACCGCCCCGACCGCCCCTACATCCAAGGAGAGCCGCCCGCATGCCCGACATGCCCTGGTCCACGCCCACCCAGGCCGCCCCCGACTCCGAGGTCTACGTCATGGCCTCCCGCTTCGAGACCGCCACGCTCGCCGGCGCCGTCAAGTTCTTCCTCAAGGCGCCCGGCATCATCCTCCAGATCCGCAAGGCCCCCGGTGCCCACGGCGTCGCCCTGCGCGCCCGCATCTTCAGCCGCACCTTCCTCACCCTCTCCGCGTGGGAGGACCGGGACGCGCTCTATCGCTTCGCCCGCAGCGAGCCCCACCGCTCCAGCTCCCGCGCCGCCAGCGCGTACATGAAGGAATCGGCCTTCACCTACTGGACCGTGCGGGCCGACGAGCTCCCCCTCGGTTGGGCCGAGGCCGAACGCCGCCTCGCCGAGCAGAAGACGGACTACTGAGCCCGCCGGCAGGGGGGACGAACGAGTACGGTCCGTGGCCCCGCAGGGATGCGAGGGGCACGGACCGTACTCTTGTCCACGTGCAGGAACTCCACGATGCCCCCCTCGCCCCGCTGACCACCTTCCGTCTCGGTGGTCCCGCCGCCCGCCTGGTCACCGCGACCACCGACGCCGAGGTCGTCGCCACCGTGCGCGCCGCGGACGAGAGCGGCACCCCGCTCCTGGTCATCGGTGGCGGCAGCAACCTGGTCATCGGCGACCGGGGCTTCGACGGAACCGCCCTGCGCATCGCGACCACCGGCTTCACCCTCGACGGAACCACCCTGGAACTCGCCGCGGGCGAGAACTGGAGCGACGCCGTCGCCCGCACCGTCGAGGCCGGCCTCGCCGGCATCGAGTGCCTCGCGGGGGTCCCCGGCTCGGCCGGCGCCACCCCCATCCAGAACGTCGGTGCGTACGGCCAGGAAGTCTGCGACACCATCACCGAGGTCGTCGCCTACGACCGCACCACCGGAGAAACGGTCACCCTGGGCGCTGCCGAGTGCGCCTTCCGTTACCGCAACAGCACCTTCAAGGACCAGCCCGACCGCTACGTCGTCCTGCGCGTGCGCTTCGCCCTGGAGGACGCCGGCGGCCTGTCCGCGCCGATCAAGTACCCCGAGACCGCCCGCGCCCTCGGCGTCGAAGCCGGCGACCGGGTCCCCGCCGCCACCGCCCGCGAGACGGTGCTGCGCCTGCGCGCCGGCAAGGGCATGGTCCTCGACCCCGCCGACCACGACACCTGGTCGGCCGGCTCCTTCTTCCACAACCCGATCCTGACCGACGAGGCCTACGCGGCCTTCCTCACCCGCGTCCAGGACCGCCTCGGCCCCGACACCGCCCCGCCGCCCGCGTACCCCGCCGGCGACGGCCGTACGAAGACCAGCGCGGCCTGGCTGATCGACAAGGCCGGTTTCACCAAGGGCTACGGCACCGGCCCGGCGCGCATCTCCACCAAGCACACCCTCGCCCTCACCAACCGCGGCGAGGCCACCACAGAGGACCTCCTCGCCCTGGCCCGCGAGGTCGTCGCGGGCGTCCACGCGGCCTTCGGCGTCACCCTGGTCAACGAGCCGGTGACGGTCGGCGTCAGCATCTGAGGAGCCCCGGCCGCCCATGCTCTGTCCCCTGCACGGGGCCGGTACGGACCCCACCCGTCTCGTGGGGCGCACGCTCAGCCGAGTCGTCGCGTCCTGGCACATCAGTGACGGCGAACGTTCCGAGGCGCCCCTCGACGTCTGGCTGATCGACAGCATCGGCGACACGATCCGGATCACCACCGGATCCGACCAATGCCTCATCGTCGAGTCCGCCACCCCCCACGCGGCCTACGACATGGGGGAATGGGGCCGCATCGAGGTCGGCGAGGACCTCGGCGACCACCCCTTCCTGCGGCACCTCGGCGAGACCGTCGCCTCGGTCGCCGAGTTCGCCCTGCCCGAGCAGGGCCGCACCCACCTGGAGATCGGCTTCCTGGACGGCGGCCGGGTGCGCGCCGACTGCTACGAGGGGGATTTGCGGCTCACCCGGTGAGCCAGTGGTCGATTCCCGCCAGCAGCTTCGCCTGCACGTCGTCGGGCGCCGCGCTGCCGCGCACCGACTGGCGTGCCAGCTCGGCCAGTTCCGCGTCCGTGAAGGCGTGGTGGCGGCGGGCGATCTCGTACTGGGCCGCGAGCCGGGACCCGAAGAGCAGCGGGTCGTCGGCGCCCAGCGCCATGGGGACCCCGGCCTCGAAGAGGGTGCGCAGCGGGACGTCCTCGGGCCGCTCGTAGACCCCGAGGGCGACGTTGGAGGCCGGGCAGACCTCGCAGGTGATCTGCCGGTCGGCGAGCCGCTTGAGCAGCCGGGGATCCTCGGCGGCCCGGACCCCGTGCCCGATGCGGGAGGCGTGCAGGTCGTCGAGGCAGTCGCGGACGGAGGATGGGCCGGTGAGTTCGCCGCCGTGCGGTGCGGCGAGGAGGCCGCCCTCGCGGGCGATGGCGAAGGCCCGGTCGAAGTCGCGGGCCATGCCGCGGCGCTCGTCGTTGGAGAGACCGAAGCCGACGATGCCGCGGTCGGCGTAGCGGACGGCGAGCCGGGCGAGGGTGCGGGCGTCGAGGGGGTGCTTCATGCGGTTGGCGGCGATGAGGACCCGCATGCCGAGGCCGGTCTCGCGGGAGGCCGCGTCGACGGCATCGAGGATGATCTCGACGGCCGGGATCATCCCGCCGAGCAGGGGGGCGTAGGAGGTGGGATCCACTTGGATCTCCAGCCACCCGCTGCCGTCCCGTACGTCCTCCTCCGCGGCTTCGCGGACCAGGCGCCGGATGTCGTCGGGCTCGCGCAGGCAGGAGCGGGCGGCGTCGTAGAGCCGCTGGAAGCGGAACCAGCCGCGCTCGTCGGTGGCGCGGAGCTTGGGCGGCTCCCCGGCCGTGAGGGCGTCGGGGAGGCGCACGCCGTACTTGTCGGCGAGCTCCAGCAGGGTCGACGGCCGCATCGACCCGGTGAAGTGCAGGTGGAGGTGGGCCTTGGGCAGAAGCGTGAGATCGCGTGCGTGCTCCATCTGGTGATCCTGCCGTACTGCTGCGCTCGGCGGGAGGGGGTTTTACCGATCGGGGGCTTGCGCGAACGCGTGAGCGGGGGCCGGAGCCGCTGCGCGGGGGCCTTCCGGGCGCCGCCCGGCACGCGCCTCAATCTCCCCCAGCTACCGCTGGGAGGTGCCCCCTGGCGGGGCTGGATGGTGGGGGCGGGAGGGATATGCCTGAGCGGCGCCGCCCCGTACAGGGGAGACGCCGCTCAGGTTCTGGCTGCGGGCCGCTCTAGGCCTTGGCCTCCGCCAGGAGCTTCTGGATGCGGGACACGCCCTCCACCAGGTCCTCGTCGCCCAGGGCGTAGGACAGGCGCAGGTAGCCGGGGGTGCCGAAGGCCTCGCCCGGGACGACCGCGACCTCGACCTCGTCCAGGATCAGGGCGGCGAGCTCGACGGAGCTCTGCGGGCGCTTGCCGCGGATCTCCTTGCCGATGAGCTCCTTGACCGACGGGTACGCGTAGAACGCGCCCTCGGGGGTCGGGCAGAAGACCCCGTCGATCTCGTTGAGCATCTTCACCATCGTCTGGCGGCGGCGGTCGAAGGCCTTGCGCATCTCCGCGACCGCGTCGAGGTTGCCCGAGACGGCGGCCAGCGCGGCGACCTGGGCCACGTTGGAGACGTTGGAGGTGGCGTGCGACTGCAGGTTGGTCGCCGCCTTGATGACGTCCTGCGGGGCGATGACCCAGCCCACGCGCCAGCCGGTCATCGCGTACGTCTTGGCGACGCCGTTGACGATGATGCACTTGTCGCGCAGGGCCGGAACCAGGACCGGCAGCGAGGTGAACTTCGCCTCGCCGTAGACGAGGTGCTCGTAGATCTCGTCCGTGAGCACCCACAGGCCGTGCTCGGCGGCCCACTCGCCGATCGCCTTCGCGTCGGCCTCGCTGTAGACCGAGCCGGTCGGGTTGGACGGGGAGACGAACAGGACGACCTTGGTGCGCTCGGTGCGCGCGGCCTCCAGCTGCTCGACGGAGACGCGGTAGCCGGTGGTCTCGTCGGCGACGACCTCGACCGGGACGCCGCCGGCGAGACGGATGGACTCCGGGTAGGTGGTCCAGTACGGAGCCGGGACGATGACCTCGTCACCCGGGTCCAGGACGGCGGCGAAGGCCTCGTAGATCGCCTGCTTGCCGCCGTTGGTCACCAGGACCTGCGAGGCGTCGACCTCGTAGCCGGAGTCGCGCAGCGTCTTGGCGGCGATGGCGGTCTTCAGCTCGGGCAGGCCGCCGGCCGGCGTGTAGCGGTGGTACTTGGGGTTGCGGCAGGCCTCGACCGCAGCCTCGACGATGTAGTCCGGGGTCGGGAAGTCGGGCTCGCCCGCGCCGAAGCCGATCACCGGGCGCCCGGCGGCCTTGAGGGCCTTGGCCTTGGCGTCCACGGCGAGGGTGGCGGACTCGGAAATGGCGCCGATACGGGCGGACACCCGGCGCTCGGAGGAAGGCGTTGCAGAGGTCATACGAGCAATCGTCCCAGACGGCAAAGAAGCGCCGCACACCGTTTCAGTCAACGGACCGACGCATGTCAGGGCGGGCGCTGTTCGACGTCAGGGCGCGGTTCACGTACACTCACCTGTCGTTGGACCTCACCAGCCGCTGCAGAGCGCGAGCACTCCGTGCACTCGCTCGGATGCGGTAGGTTGGGGGACGCAAAGGGTCGTAGCTCAATTGGTAGAGCACTGGTCTCCAAAACCAGCGGTTGGGGGTTCGAGTCCCTCCGGCCCTGCTCCACACTCCATGTCGGACGTGTGTGCGCAGGTACGTACTTAGATGCAACGCCGTACGGCGCAACCGGGCGCGGTACGGCCACGACCCGGATTCAGGTGAGAGACGTGACGGACGCCCTGGGCTCCATCGACATGCCTGACGCCGAGGACGAGACGCGCGAGAAGAAGGCCCGCAAGGGCGGTAAGCGCGGCAAGAAGGGTCCTCTGGGTCGACTCGCGCTCTTCTACCGCCAGATCGTCGCGGAACTCCGCAAGGTTGTCTGGCCGACTCGCAACCAGCTCACGACGTACACCACCGTGGTGATTGTCTTCGTGATCATCATGATCGGTCTGGTGACCGTGATTGACTTTGGGTTCGAAAAAGCCATCAAGTTCGTCTTCGGCTGATCCCCGCGGGGGGCGGCGCCTTGATGGTGTCGCCCGTTTTCGCATGTTCCACCACCTTTTGTATCCAGGAAGAAGCAGCCACCGTGTCTGACCCGAACCTGAACGCGAGCCACGACTCCGTCGAGTCCGTCGAGGACGAGCTCGACATCGTCGAGGCGGCAGACGCTGTGGACCCCGACGAGGCCGAGCTCGCCGACGCAGAGGCGGGTGTCGCCGCCGAAGAGGCCGCGCTGCACGTCGAGTCCGACGAGGACGAGGACGAGGACGACGCTGAGGTCGACGCCGACGTCGAGGCCGAAGAGGCTGCTGACGACGTCGAGGCCGACGAGGAAGAGGCCGAAGAGGCCGCTCCGGTCGAGCCCGCCGAGCCCGTCGACCCCATCCAGGCCCTGCGCGAGGAGCTGCGCCTGCTCCCCGGCGAGTGGTACGTGATCCACACCTACGCCGGCTACGAGAAGCGCGTGAAGGCCAACCTGGAGCAGCGCGCCGTCTCGCTGAACGTCGAGGAGTTCATCTACCAGGCCGAGGTGCCCGAGGAAGAGATCGTCCAGATCAAGAACGGCGAGCGCAAGAACGTCCGGCAGAACAAGCTGCCCGGTTACGTTCTCGTCCGCATGGATCTGACGAACGAGTCCTGGGGCGTC
This sequence comes from Streptomyces sp. NPDC091682, assembly GCF_044756625.1. Taxonomy (NCBI): domain Bacteria; kingdom Bacillati; phylum Actinomycetota; class Actinomycetes; order Kitasatosporales; family Streptomycetaceae; genus Streptomyces; species Streptomyces sp. NPDC091682. The sequence goes on from NZ_JBIVTH010000013.1 coordinate 204,195, forward strand.
GTCCGCAACACGCCTGGCGTCACCGGCTTCGTCGGCAACGCGTACGACCCGTACCCGCTGACCCTGGACGAGATCGTCAAGATGCTCGCCCCGGAGGCGCAGGAGAAGGCCGCCAAGGCCGCCGCGGAAGAGGCCGGTCTGCCCGCGCCCGCCGTCAAGCGCACCATCGAGGTCCTGGACTTCGAGGTCGGCGACTCGGTCACCGTCACCGACGGCCCGTTCGCGACGCTGCAGGCGACCATCAACGAGATCAACCCCGACTCGAAGAAGGTCAAGGGCCTCGTCGAGATCTTCGGCCGCGAGACCCCGGTCGAGCTCAGCTTCGACCAGATCCAGAAGAACTGATCTTCTGAGCGACAGCTTCCGGACAGGTCAGATCGCCCCGTGAAGGGCGGTCTGACCTGCTCGGTTTTTAGCCCCGCACCGATACCCGTTATCGTGGTGCGGTATGCCTCCATCCGGATGACCGGATGGGCGGCTGAAAACTCTCACTAGGACCCGGAGAGAGCAATGCCTCCCAAGAAGAAGAAGGTCACGGGGCTTATCAAGCTCCAGATCAAGGCCGGTGCGGCCAACCCGGCTCCGCCGGTCGGCCCCGCGCTCGGTCAGCACGGCGTCAACATCATGGAGTTCTGCAAGGCCTACAACGCCGCGACCGAGTCGCAGCGTGGCATGGTCGTGCCGGTGGAGATCACGGTCTACGACGACCGTTCCTTCACCTTCATCACCAAGACTCCGCCGGCCGCGCGCCTCATCCTGAAGCACGCGGGCATCGAGAAGGGCTCCGGCGAGCCCCACAAGACCAAGGTCGCCAAGCTCACGGCTGCCCAGGTCAAGGAGATCGCCGAGCTGAAGATGCCCGACCTGAACGCCAACGACATCGACGCCGCCGTCAAGATCATTGCCGGCACCGCGCGTTCGATGGGCGTCACCGTCGAAGGCTGATCCAGCCAACCCCAGCACCATCAGTGGTAGGACCAAGCGCTGGTCCGCACCACGACTCCATGCCTGAAGCCAAAAAACAGGAGCAGAAGTGAAGCGCAGCAAGACTCTCCGCGCTGCGGACGCCAAGGTCGACCGGGAGAAGCTGTACGCCCCGCTCGAGGCCGTCCGTCTCGCCAAGGAGACCTCCACGACCAAGTTCGACGGCACCGTCGAGGTCGCCTTCCGCCTGGGTGTCGACCCGCGCAAGGCCGACCAGATGGTCCGCGGCACCGTGAACCTCCCGCACGGCACCGGCAAGACCGCCCGGGTCCTGGTCTTCGCGACCGGTGACCGTGCTGCGGCCGCGGAAGCCGCCGGCGCCGACATTGTCGGCGACGACGAGCTGATCAACGAGATCGCCAAGGGCAACCGCCTGAACGAGTTCGACGCCGTTGTGGCCACCCCGGACCTCATGGGCAAGGTCGGCCGCCTCGGCCGCGTGCTCGGTCCCCGTGGCCTGATGCCGAACCCGAAGACCGGCACCGTCACGATGGACGTCGCGAAGGCTGTCACCGAGATCAAGGGTGGCAAGATCGAGTTCCGCGTCGACAAGCACTCGAACCTGCACTTCATCATCGGCAAGGTCTCCTTCTCCGATGACAAGCTGGTCGAGAACTACGGCGCGGCCCTGGACGAGATCCTTCGTCTGAAGCCGTCCGCCGCGAAGGGCCGCTACATCAAGAAGGCCGCCCTCAGCACCACCATGGGCCCCGGCATCCAGCTGGACCCGAACCGCACCCGGAACCTCCTCGTCGAGGAAGACCCGGCTGCCGTCTGATCGAGCTGAGCCCGACGGCTCACTGATCTGCCGAACGGGCCCGTCGCCCCCTTCCCGGGGGGCGGCGGGCCCGTTTTTCGTTTCCTGTGCGAACCCTGTGCGATTACTGTCAGCGGTGAGACGTACAGTCAGTGCTGGCAGCGCCACAGGAAAGACCGCCTGAGGCGTACCGCTGCCTTGCGTACCCGGGGTGGGGAACACATGAGCGTATACCGCAAGAAGACCGTCGGCGCCGTCCTGGCCGCCCTCCTGCTCGCAGGAGGCGCCACTGCGTGTGAGGACGGGAAGGACGCGAAGAAGGACAGCGGGGCGTCCGCCGCCCCGTCCCAGGCAGCGAAGAAGCCTGCGGAGGCCGCCCCGGTGGCGTACCTGGAGAAGACGAAGAAGAAGTCCGAGGAGATCACCTCCCTCAGCTTCACCATGTCCGGCCAGGCCGCGGGGCAGAACATCGTGGCCGAAGCCGCCATGCGGATCAAGCCCACGACGGCCATGTCGATGAAGATGGACTCGCCCGAGAAGCCGGGCGAGAAGGTGGAGATCCGCCTGATCGACGGCGCCATGTACATGGGCAGCGACGGCAAGTGGCTGAAGTTCGACCTGAAGGCCCTGGCCCCGGAGCAGGCCAAGGAGCTGGACTCGCTCGGCTCCTCCCAGCAGGGCCAGAACCCTGGCGACGCGGCCGACAGCCTGAGCGCCGCCAAGGACCTCAAGAAGGTCGGCGAGGAGACCATCGACGGGCAGAAGACGACGCACCTCGCCGGCACCCTCACGCTCGACGAGCTGAAGGCCCACAGTGCCTCCTCGACCCCCGCGGCCAAGGAGCGCCAGGAGAAGAACCTCAAGACGCTTGAGGAGCAGGGCATCAAGAGCCTGACCATGGACATCTGGATCGACGAGGCCGACCAGGCCAAGCAGGTCCGCACCCAGGGTCAGGGCACCTCGGGCTCGATGGACGTCACCATCAAGTTCAAGGACATCAACAAGCCGGTAGAGATCGCCGCGCCGCCGGCCGACCAGGTCATGGACCTGGGCGAGATGATGAAGGACTCGGGCGGAGCGGGCGGCGCCTGACCACGCCCCGCGCACGCCCGAGACCGGGCCGTCCGTCTCCCCTTCCGGGAGCCCGGAGGCCCGGTTTCGTCATGGATGCGGGGACTCGAGATCTTCGCGTAGGGCCATGGGGCCGTACGGAGATCCACACATGGGGGAGACCAGATGAACAAGGCTGTCCGGACCCGGGCCGGTATCGCAGTGGCGGGCACCGCACTGCTCGTGGGTGGCCTCACGGCCTGCGGTGGCGACAAGGCCGACGGGGGCACCGGCAAGGCCGACGGGGGCAAGGCCGCCGCCGAGCAGGCGCACTCGCCCGTGGAGGCGGTGAAGGCGTCCTACCTGAAGACGGTGGCCGCGAAGTTCGCCAAGGCGGAGCTGTCGATCGCCAAGGGCGACGGCAAGACCAGCGGCCAGTCCGGCACCAAGGGCTGGTACCCGTCCAGTCATGACGTGGTCCTGAAGAGCGAGAAGCCCGACACCCGCTCGGTCATGATCGGCGACATGGTCTACACCGCCATGGGCGAGCCGCTGATGGGCAAGACCTGGATGAGCATGGACCTGGCCAAGGACGGCAAGGCCGGGGTCCGGCTCAACGACGACCCGGCCGAGTACCTCGCCATGCTGCTGGGCCAGGAGAAGGCCGCGCACGTAGGCGCCGAGAAGACGGCCGAGGGCATCGACGCCGAGCACTACAAGGCCAGCCTCACCACCGCGGACCTACTCAAGGCGGACGAGTCCACCAAGGTCATGCAGGAGGCGAACCGCCAGTACCTGCACGAATCCGTGAAGCACCTCACCACCGTCGAGGTGGACCTGTGGATCGGCAAGGACGGGTACCCGGTGCGCGCGGAGATCGTGAGCGCGGACGGCAAGGACACGACGAAGACCACGGCCACGTTCTCCGAATTCGGCAAGGCCGCGGCCGTCGAGGCCCCGCCGGCCGACCAGGTGGTCTCGTTCGACGACGTGATGAAGGAGACCGACCGCAAGCTCAAGCAGGCCGACGAGGACCTGAAGGAGGCCGACAAGACGCTCCGGGACGCCGGACTGGGCGGCCTGGACCTCAGCTCCTGAGGCGATTTGCCTCGGCTGCACCCCTTCACGTAGTCTTCCCCAGAAGCCAAAGACCGCTGGTCGTTGCCGTGCCCGCAAGGGTTCGGTGGCCGAAGGATCCGTTGAATGCGGACGACCCGCGTAGGTGACTGTGGAAGGTTCCCGGAATTCGTTCCGGTTGAGCCACGCCCTGGCGCCTGCGCCGGGGCGTTTCTTGTTTAGCCCCTTCTGAGCGGTCCTCATCACCCGGAAGGAGGCGAACGCACCATGCCGACGCCCAACAAGGCTGCATCGGTAGCCGAGCTCAAGGACGCGTTCCAGAGCTCGAACGCCGCCGTGCTGACCGAGTACCGGGGTCTCACCGTCGCGCAGCTCAAGACGCTGCGTCGCTCCCTTGGTGAGAACGCCCAGTACGCCGTGGTGAAGAACACGCTGACCAAGATTGCGGCCAACCAGGCCGGGATCACCGCGCTGGACGAGCACTTCGCTGGTCCGACCGCGGTCGCCTTCATCACCGGTGACCCGGTGGAGTCGGCGAAGAGCCTGCGTGACTTCGCCAAGGACAACCCGAACCTCATCATCAAGGCGGGTGTCCTTGATGGTAAGGCGCTCACCGCCGATGAGATCAAGAAGCTTGCGGACCTCGAGTCCCGCGAGGTTCTGCTCAGCAAGCTGGCCGGCGCGTTCAAGGGCAAGCAGTCTCAGGCTGCCTCGCTCTTCCAGGCGCTGCCGTCGAAGTTCGTCCGCACCGCGGAAGCGCTTCGCGTCAAGCTCGCCGAGCAGGGCGGTGCCGAGTAATTCGGCTCGCGCACTGATCCGCGCCGCCTAGTGCGTGGGTCGTAGCGGGCCGTTACGCCCGCCTCTATATACATCCGGCACCTGCCGAATTAGTGGAAGGATCGCCCATCATGGCGAAGCTCTCTCAGGACGACCTCCTCGCCCAGTTCGAGGAGATGACCCTCATCGAGCTCTCCGAGTTCGTTAAGGCCTTCGAGGAGAAGTTCGACGTCACCGCCGCCGCGGCCGTCGCCGTTGCCGGTCCGGCCGGCCCGGGCGCCGTTGCCGACGCCGTCGAGGAGCAGGACGAGTTCGACGTCATCCTCACCGGTGCCGGCGACAAGAAGATCCAGGTCATCAAGGTCGTGCGCGAGCTGACCTCCCTGGGTCTGAAGGAGGCCAAGGACCTCGTGGACGGCGCCCCGAAGCCGGTCCTCGAGAAGGTCGCCAAGGAGGCCGCTGACAAGGCCGCCGAGGCCCTCAAGGCTGCCGGCGCGGCTGTCGAGGTCAAGTAACACCTCTGAGGCCCTCCAGGGCCTCAACCAAGGGCGATCACCCGTAAGGGTGGTCGCCCTTTGGCGTACCCGTAGTGCCTGACTTGCCCTGGTCCCGTTGGGGAGTAGGGTGATCATCGTTGCTCCGACGCAGGGTCCGAAGATGATCCGCTCGGAGCAGGGGGCCTTGACGAACGGGACGCGGCGCGCAATTCTCAGTCCCGTCGAGAGGTCGACCACCTGGATCCGGGATCCGAGGCATGGATCGACTACGAAGAGGGCAGTACTGATACGCGCTCTGTGCACGTGTACGGGCGCCGCAGCGTTGGACACAGTGTTGGTTGAACGACATGGGGAAGGCCTGTTGCCGGTTTCCGGAAACCTGGTCTGGACATCAGTGAGCCGAGTGGCTACACTGACCCTTTGCGCTGCCTGTTAGCTGTCCCCTGCCCGTCGCCAGGGACATGCCCACGCTTGAGCACACTTGATTGACCCGCCCTGACCTGGCCTTTTCGGTTGGATTCGGGGGGCTTGTCTTCTGTGTCTGCTGGGACCGGTACGCGCGTAGTGAGTCCGAGCCCTCGGAAGGACCCCCTCTTGGCCGCCTCGCGCAACGCCTCGACCAATACGAACAACGGTGCCAGCACCGCCCCGCTGCGCATCTCCTTTGCAAAGATCAAGGAGCCCCTCGAGGTTCCGAACCTCCTGGCGCTGCAGACCGAGAGCTTTGACTGGCTTCTCGGCAATGCCGCCTGGAAGTCTCGCGTCGAGTCGGCGCTTGAGAGTGGACAGGACGTCCCCACCAAGTCCGGTCTGGAAGAGATCTTCGAGGAGATCTCGCCGATCGAGGACTTCTCCGGGTCGATGTCGCTGACCTTCCGCGACCACCGTTTCGAGCCGGCGAAGAACTCTGTCGACGAGTGCAAGGAGCGCGACTTCACGTACGCGGCTCCGCTGTTCGTCACCGCCGAGTTCACGAACAACGAGACCGGAGAGATCAAGTCTCAGACGGTCTTCATGGGCGACTTCCCGCTCATGACCAACAAGGGCACCTTCGTCATCAACGGCACCGAGCGTGTCGTCGTGTCGCAGCTTGTCCGCTCCCCTGGTGTCTACTTCGACTCCTCCATCGACAAGACGTCCGACAAGGACATCTTCTCCGCCAAGATCATCCCGTCCCGGGGTGCCTGGCTGGAGATGGAGATCGACAAGCGCGACATGGTCGGTGTCCGCATCGACCGCAAGCGCAAGCAGTCCGTCACCGTCCTCCTGAAGGCTCTCGGCTGGACCACCGAGCAGATCCTCGAGGAGTTCGGCGAGTACGAGTCCATGCGCGCCACCCTGGAGAAGGACCACACCCAGGGTCAGGACGACGCGCTGCTCGACATCTACCGCAAGCTGCGTCCGGGCGAACCGCCGACCCGCGAGGCCGCTCAGACGCTGCTCGAGAACCTCTACTTCAACCCGAAGCGCTACGACCTCGCCAAGGTCGGCCGCTACAAGGTGAACAAGAAGCTCGGCGCCGACGAGCCGCTCGACGCCGGTGTGCTCACCACCGACGACGTCATCGCGACGATCAAGTACCTGGTCAAGCTGCACGCCGGCGAGACCGAGACGACCGGCGAGTCCGGCCGTTCGATCGTGGTCGAGACCGATGACATCGACCACTTCGGCAACCGTCGTCTGCGCAACGTCGGCGAGCTCATCCAGAACCAGGTCCGCACGGGTCTGGCTCGTATGGAGCGCGTCGTCCGCGAGCGCATGACGACCCAGGACGTCGAGGCCATCACGCCGCAGACCCTGATCAACATCCGGCCGGTCGTCGCCTCCATCAAGGAGTTCTTCGGCACCAGCCAGCTGTCGCAGTTCATGGACCAGAACAACCCGCTCTCGGGCCTGACCCACAAGCGCCGCCTGTCGGCGCTGGGCCCCGGCGGTCTGTCCCGTGAGCGGGCCGGCTTCGAGGTCCGTGACGTCCACCCGTCGCACTACGGCCGCATGTGCCCGATCGAGACCCCTGAAGGCCCGAACATCGGTCTGATCGGCTCGCTCGCCTCCTACGGTCGCGTCAACGCGTTCGGTTTCGTCGAGACCCCGTACCGCAAGGTCATCGACGGTGTCGTCACCGACGAGGTCGACTACCTGACGGCCGACGAGGAAGACCGCTTCGTCATCGCCCAGGCCAACGCCGGCCTGTCCGAGGACATGCGCTTCACCGAGAACCGCGTGCTGGTGCGCCGTCGTGGCGGCGAGATCGACTACATCGCCGGCGACGACGTCGACTACATGGACGTCTCCCCGCGCCAGATGGTGTCCGTCGCGACCGCGATGATCCCCTTCCTGGAGCACGACGACGCCAACCGTGCCCTCATGGGCGCGAACATGATGCGCCAGGCCGTTCCGCTCATCAAGGCGGAGGCCCCGCTGGTGGGCACCGGCATGGAGTACCGCTGTGCGGTCGACGCCGGTGACTCGATCCGTGCGGAGAAGGACGGTGTCGTCCAGGAGGTCTCGGCCGACTACATCACCGTCGCCAACGACGACGGCACGTACACCACGTACCGCGTCGCCAAGTTCTCCCGCTCGAACCAGGGCACCTCGGTCAACCAGAAGGTCATCGTCAACGAGGGCGACCGGATCATCGAGTCCCAGGTCCTCGCCGACGGTCCCGCGACCGAAGAGGGCGAAATGGCCCTCGGCAAGAACCTGCTCGTCGCGTTCATGCCGTGGGAAGGTCACAACTACGAGGACGCGATCATCCTGTCGCAGCGCCTCGTGCAGGACGACGTCCTCTCCTCGATCCACATCGAGGAGCACGAGGTCGACGCCCGTGACACCAAGCTGGGCCCCGAGGAGATCACCCGGGACATCCCGAACGTCTCCGAGGAGGTCCTCGCCGACCTCGACGAGCGCGGCATCATCCGCATCGGTGCGGACGTCGTCGCCGGCGACATCCTGGTCGGCAAGGTCACGCCCAAGGGTGAGACCGAGCTGACCCCGGAGGAGCGCCTGCTCCGTGCGATCTTCGGTGAGAAGGCCCGCGAGGTGCGTGACACCTCGCTCAAGGTCCCTCACGGTGAGATCGGCAAGGTCATCGGTGTCCGCGTCTTCGACCGCGAGGAGGGCGACGAGCTTCCTCCGGGCGTGAACCAGCTGGTCCGCGTCTACGTCGCCCAGAAGCGCAAGATCACCGATGGTGACAAGCTCGCCGGCCGTCACGGCAACAAGGGTGTCATCTCCAAGATCCTTCCGATCGAGGACATGCCCTTCCTTGAGGACGGCACGCCGGTCGACATCATCCTGAACCCGCTGGGTGTCCCGTCCCGAATGAACCCGGGACAGGTCCTGGAGATCCACCTCGGCTGGCTCGCCAGCCGCGGCTGGGACGTCTCCGGGCTCGGCGAGGAGTGGGCCGAGCGTCTGAAGGTCATCGGGGCCGACCGCGTCGAGCCCGGTACCAACGTCGCCACCCCCGTGTTCGACGGTGCCCGCGAGGATGAGCTCGCCGGCCTGTTCGAGCACACCATCCCGAACCGCGACGGTGACCGCCTGGTCCTCCCGTCCGGTAAGGCGCGCCTGTTCGACGGCCGCTCCGGCGAGCCGTTCCCGGACCCGATCTCCATCGGGTACATGTACATCCTCAAGCTCCACCACCTGGTCGACGACAAGCTCCACGCTCGGTCGACCGGTCCGTACTCGATGATCACGCAGCAGCCGCTGGGTGGTAAGGCACAGTTCGGTGGCCAGCGCTTCGGTGAGATGGAGGTGTGGGCGCTCGAGGCTTATGGCGCCGCTTACGCCCTCCAGGAGCTGCTGACCATCAAGTCCGACGACGTCACCGGCCGCGTGAAGGTCTACGAGGCCATCGTCAAGGGCGAGAACATCCCCGAGCCGGGCATTCCCGAGTCCTTCAAGGTGCTCATCAAGGAAATGCAGTCGCTCTGCCTCAACGTGGAGGTGCTGTCCTCGGACGGCATGTCCATCGAGATGCGCGACACCGACGAGGACGTCTTCCGCGCGGCGGAGGAGCTCGGTATCGACCTGTCCCGGCGCGAGCCGAGCAGCGTCGAAGAGGTCTGACGGGCCTGACGGGGGGCTCGCTCAAGAGCCCCCCGTCATCCCCGGGACCGTTCAGACCATGATTGAGACTCGACCCCGAAAGAGGGATTGACGCACAGTGCTCGACGTCAACTTCTTCGACGAGCTGCGGATCGGCCTTGCCACCGCGGACGACATCCGAACCTGGTCGCACGGCGAGGTCAAGAAGCCGGAGACCATCAACTACCGCACCCTCAAGCCCGAGAAGGACGGACTCTTCTGCGAGAAGATCTTCGGTCCTACCCGGGACTGGGAGTGCTACTGCGGCAAGTACAAGCGTGTCCGCTTCAAGGGCATCATCTGTGAGCGTTGTGGCGTCGAGGTCACGCGCGCCAAGGTGCGCCGCGAGCGGATGGGCCACATCGAGCTCGCCGCTCCCGTCACCCACATCTGGTACTTCAAGGGCGTCCCGTCGCGCCTCGGATACCTGCTGGACCTCGCGCCGAAGGACCTCGAAAAGGTCATCTACTTCGCCGCGTACATGATCACGTTCGTCGACGACGAGCGTCGCACCCGCGACCTCCCGTCGCTGGAGGCGCACGTCTCCGTCGAGCGCCAGCAGATCGAGAACCGCCGTGACGCGGACCTCGAAGGCCGTGCCAAGAAGCTCGAGACCGACCTGGCCGAGCTCGAGGCCGAGGGCGCGAAGGCCGACGTACGCCGCAAGGTGCGCGAAGGTGCCGAGCGCGAGATGAAGCAGCTCCGTGACCGCGCCCAGCGCGAGATCGACCGCCTCGACGAGGTGTGGGCCCGCTTCAAGAACCTCAAGGTCCAGGACCTCGAGGGCGACGAACTGCTCTACCGCGAGCTGCGTGACCGCTTCGGCACGTACTTCGACGGCTGCATGGGCGCCGCCGCGCTGCAGAAGCGGCTGGAGTCCTTCGACCTCGACGAGGAGGCCGAGCGCCTCCGCGAGATCATCCGTACCGGCAAGGGCCAGAAGAAGACCCGTGCGCTCAAGCGCCTCAAGGTCGTCTCCGCGTTCCTGCAGACCAGCAACAAGCCCAAGGGCATGGTTCTGGACTGCGTGCCGGTCATCCCGCCGGACCTTCGTCCGATGGTGCAGCTGGACGGTGGCCGCTTCGCGACCTCCGACCTGAACGACCTGTACCGCCGCGTGATCAACCGCAACAACCGTCTGAAGCGCCTTCTCGACCTCGGTGCCCCCGAGATCATCGTGAACAACGAGAAGCGCATGCTCCAGGAGGCCGTGGACGCCCTCTTCGACAACGGTCGTCGTGGTCGTCCGGTGACCGGTCCCGGTAACCGTCCCCTGAAGTCCCTCAGCGACATGCTGAAGGGCAAGCAGGGTCGATTCCGTCAGAACCTCCTCGGCAAGCGCGTGGACTACTCCGCGCGTTCCGTGATCGTCGTCGGTCCGCAGCTGAAGCTGCACCAGTGCGGTCTGCCGAAGGCCATGGCGCTGGAGCTCTTCAAGCCGTTCGTGATGAAGCGCCTGGTCGACCTGAACCACGCGCAGAACATCAAGTCGGCGAAGCGGATGGTCGAGCGCGGCCGCACGGTCGTCTACGACGTCCTCGAAGAGGTCATCGCCGAGCACCCGGTCCTGCTGAACCGTGCGCCCACGCTGCACCGCCTCGGCATCCAGGCCTTCGAGCCCCAGCTGGTCGAAGGCAAGGCCATCCAGATCCACCCGCTCGTCTGCACCGCGTTCAACGCGGACTTCGACGGTGACCAGATGGCCGTGCACCTGCCGCTCTCCGCGGAGGCGCAGGCCGAGGCCCGCATCCTGATGCTGTCCTCGAACAACATCCTCAAGCCGGCCGACGGCCGTCCGGTCACGATGCCGACCCAGGACATGGTCCTCGGTCTGTTCTTCCTGACCACCGACGGTGAGCTCCGTGACACCAAGGGCGAGGGCCGCGCGTTCGGCTCCACGGCCGAGGCGACCATGGCGTTCGACAACGGCGAGCTCGCGCTCCAGTCGTCCGTCGACATCCGCTTCCCGGTGGGCACCATCCCGCCGCGCGGCTGGGTGGCGCCGGTCGCCGAAGAGGGCGAGCAGGAGTTCCAGCCGGGCGACAGCTTCCGTCTGAAGACGACCCTGGGTCGCGCGCTCTTCAACGAGCTGCTGCCCGAGGACTACCCGTTCGTCGACTACTCGGTGGGCAAGAAGCAGCTCTCCGAGATCGTCAACGACCTGGCGGAGCGCTACCCCAAGGTCATCGTGGCGGCGACGCTCGACAACCTGAAGGCGGCCGGCTTCCACTGGGCGACCCGTTCGGGCGTCACCGTGGCCATCTCCGACGTCGTCGTGCCCGAGGCCAAGAAGGCCATCGTCGCGGGCTACGAGGCGCAGGACGAGATGGTCCAGAAGCAGTACGAGCGCGGTCTGATCACCAAGGACGAGCGCACGCAGGAGCTCATCGCGATCTGGACCAAGGCGACCAACGAGGTTGCCGAGGCGATGAACGCGAACTTCCCCAAGACGAACCCCATCTTCATGATGGTTGACTCGGGTGCCCGAGGAAACATGATGCAGATGCGACAGATCGCCGGTATGCGTGGTCTGGTGTCGAACGCGAAGAACGAGACCATCCCGCGTCCGATCAAGGCGTCCTTCCGTGAGGGCCTCACCGTTCTGGAGTACTTCATCTCCACGCACGGTGCCCGTAAGGGTCTGGCGGACACCGCCCTGCGTACCGCCGACTCGGGTTACCTGACCCGTCGTCTGGTGGACGTCTCGCAGGACGTGATCATCCGCGAGGAGGACTGTGGCACCGAGCGCGGTCTGAAGCTGAAGATCGCCGTTCGCGGCGAGGACGGCGTGCTGCGCAAGGCCGACGACGTCGAGACCTCGATCTACGCCCGCATGCTGGCCGAGGACGTCGTCATCGACGGCAAGGTCATCGCGCCGGCCAACGTCGACCTCGGTGACGTGCTCATCGACGCCCTGGTCGCCAACGGCGTCGAGGAGGTCAAGACCCGCTCGGTCCTGACCTGTGAGTCCGCGGTCGGCACCTGTGCCTTCTGCTACGGACGCTCGCTCGCCACCGGCAAGCTGGTCGACATCGGTGAGGCGGTCGGCATCATCGCCGCCCAGTCCATCGGTGAGCCCGGTACCCAGCTGACGATGCGTACCTTCCACACCGGTGGTGTGGCCGGTGACGACATCACGCAGGGTCTGCCGCGTGTCGTCGAGCTCTTCGAGGCCCGTACCCCGAAGGGTGTCGCCCCGATCTCCGAGGCCGCCGGCCGCGTGCGGATCGAGGAGACCGAGAAGACGAAGAAGATCGTCATCACGCCCGACGACGGCAGCGACGAGACGGCGTTCCCGATCTCGAAGCGCGCCAAGGTCATCGTGCACGAGGGCGACCACGTCGAGGTGGGCCAGAAGCTCACCATGGGTGCCACCAACCCGCACGACGTGCTGCGCATCCTCGGTCAGCGTGCCGTCCAGGTCCACCTGGTCGGCGAAGTCCAGAAGGTCTACAACTCGCAGGGCGTGTCGATCCACGACAAGCACATCGAGATCATCATCCGGCAGATGCTGCGCCGCGTGACGATCATCGAGTCCGGCGACGCGGAGCTCCTGCCGGGCGAGCTGGTCGAGCGGTCGAAGTTCGAGACCGAGAACCGTCGTGTGGTCACCGAGGGCGGTCACCCCGCCTCCGGCCGTCCGCAGCTGATGGGTATCACCAAGGCCTCGCTCGCGACCGAGTCGTGGCTGTCGGCGGCGTCCTTCCAGGAGACGACCAGGGTTCTGACGGACGCGGCGATCAACGCCAAGTCCGACTCCCTGATCGGCCTCAAGGAGAACGTCATCATCGGTAAGCTCATCCCGGCCGGTACGGGCCTCGCCCGCTACCGCAACATCCGGGTCGAGCCCACCGAAGAGGCCAAGGCCGCGATGTACTCGGCCGTCGGTTACGACGACATCGACTACTCGCCCTTCGGCTCCGGCTCCGGCCAGGCAGTCCCGCTGGAGGACTACGACTACGGCCCGTACAACGGCTAAGAGCTCGTAAGAAGAAGCCCCCCGCCACTCCGTGAGGAGCGGTGGGGGGCTTCCTCGTTTCCGAGGTCCCGTGAAGGGCGTACCCGCCGGGACCCGGTCAGGGGCCCTCGGCGCGGCGGCGGCGCAGGCCGGCCACCGTGACCGAGGCGAGGGCGAGGAGGCCGAGGGCGCCTCCGGCCAGGCCGGGGGCGAGGCCCTTCGGGGTGAAGGTGCAGGAGACCTTCCGCGTGCCTTCGGGGAGGGCCACGGAGACCAGGCCGTGGAAGTCCTCGACCGGGGCCGAGCAGCGCCAGCCGGGGACGTCCGTCATCGCGAAGACGGCGGTGCCCCGGGCGCCCTCGGGGAGGGTGGCCTCGATGTCGTGGCCGCCGGTCCGCACCGCGGTGGCGCCGGTTGCCTTCAGGTGCGCGACGGCCCGGTCGAGGGCCGCGCGGTCCAGACAGCCCAGCGGGTGCGCGCCGGCGTCGGCGCCCCGGGTGCGGGTGCGTACGGTCACCTTGACCAGGCCGGAGGCGGGGACCGGGCCCAGCGGGGTGACCCCGGCCATCCGGTCCTTCAGCAGCTTCTCCGTGCCGCCGGCGAGGACGGTGCCGTACAGGGCGGGGGAGTACCAGTAGGCCCGGGAGCCGGGCGTGCAGCGGGCGGCGTAGGTCTGCTCGGAGGCGCTGCCGCCGCGGGTGACCGGGGGGACCTCGTGGACGGTGGCGCCCAGCGCGTTCTCCTGGCGGGCGTAGACGCTGTCCTGCGGGTTGGGCGAGGTGTAGGGGCCGGTGCGGAGCGTCACCAGCGGGGGCGCGGGGAACTTCGCGGCCGTCCAGGTGCCCGGAGCGGTCCCCGGGCGCACCCGGGCGCCGATCGAGAAGATCGCGTCGAGGACCGGGCTGTCGGCGCCGAAGAAGGTCCGGCCGTCGTTCTTGTAGCCGTAGCCGAGGGGTTCCAGCGCCTTGTACGTGGCCGCCGGGAGGTAGCTGCTGTAGGACTGCGGCCCCTCGGCGCGCAGCGCCAGGGCGTCGTTGTACGAGGTCTGCGGCGCGCCGGAGTCGGTCCGGTAGGCGGGCCAGCCGGCCACGCCCCGGACGGCGTCGAGGTGTCCGGCGATCGACCGGTTCGAGGTGGGGATCGGCTTCGCCCAGCGTTCGCGGGAGCGGCGGGCGTCCGCGTTCGCCGCGGCGACGGTGGACTCGGCGAAGACCGCTCCCACCATCAGGACCGCGGCCACCGGGATCAGGCGGCGGCGCTTCTCGCCGAGGCCCAGCAGCACCAGGGCCAGCAGGGAGAGCGCGCCGCCGCCCAGTACGGCGGGCCAGGTCCAGCCGCCGAAATCGTCGGTGCGGCGCAGCACGAAGGCGGCCGTGACCAACAGGGCCGCGGCCAGGGCGAGATGGAGCGGGCGCGGCCGGGCGGCCAGCGCCAGCCAGGCCAGGACGACCACCATCGCGCTGAAGACGAAGGTCTCGCGGTACGGGTTGCCGTTCGGCACCGCCAGCCCGTGCCACACGTACTGGGTGGGCGGGAACTGGAACGAGAGGGCGACGAGCAGGGCCGCGGCCGCCCACACCAGTCGGGTCTTCTTCGCGACGGACGTGTTCAGGACGAACGAGCCCGCGAGGATCAGGCCGAGGGAGGCGACGTAGAGGCGGGGGCGGCCGCCCCACAGGTGGGTGGCGGGGATCAGACCGGAGAGGAAGACCTCGATCCGGACGGGGTCGAAGGCGGCGGCCCTGGTGGGCTGCGCGGCGCCGCTCGACAGGAATGACGGCAGCAGGAGCGGGAGGGTGAGCAGGATCCCGGTCCCGGCGGCCGTCGCCGCGCGCCACAGGGCGCGCAGCCGCTGCCGGCCCGTCATGTCCAGGGTGATCAGCCGGACGGCCAGCAGCACGCAGGCGGCGATCGTGGCCATCATCGCGGTGTAGAAGTTCCCGTACCAGGCGAGCGTCACCAGCAGGGCCGCCCCGGGCCAGCGGCGCTCCTGAAGGCACCACTCCACGGCGATGCCGAGCATCGGGAGCGCGACCAGGCCCCACAGCCACATCGGGATGTACGAGGCGTCGCTGAGCGCCCATCCGCAGAGCCCGTAGGCCGCTCCGAGGACGCCGCGCTGCCACCAGGGGCCGGGGTGCAGCCTGCCGAGGTAGACGGTCATCACCGCGGCGGCGGCGCCCGCCGTGATCGGGGTGATCGCGAAGACGGCCAGGTCGACGTGGGCGCGCGGGACGAGGACGGCCAGCCAGGAGAAGGGATTGCCGAGGTAGGTGTGGAAGTCGGACAGGAACTGCTGTCCGAAGCCGCTGCGCCAGGTGAAGAGCAGGTCGCCGGCGGCCTGCCCGTGGACGAGGTCCCACAGGGCCCGGTGGAAGGGCACGTACTGGTTGGCCTGGTCGTTGACGGCGCGGCCGGTGTCACCGAAGGGGTAGGTGCCGCGTGCGGCCCAGGCCGCGCATAACGCGGCCGAGGTGACGAGGAAGGCCAGCAGGGGCCCGTACGACCGGGCGGTCCGGCGGGGCGCCGGCCGGTCCCGATCGGGGGGAGGGGAGCCGACGGTGGTCGGTTCTGGTGCCACGGTCTCCAATGGCCTGCTCCCTGCCGGTCGACATTTCGCCCGTGGCCGGGCAAGCCGCCAGTTTAGGGCGCCGGGATGGGGCGGCCCGCAGGGCGGGCCGCCCCGGAACCCCGGTGTCCACGGGCTGTTGACGGCTTACTGGGCGCTGATCTGCCAGGCCGTGACGGCGACCGCGGAAACGGCCGCGAGCGCGGTCACACTGGCGAGTGGCCAGCGGGAGCGCTCCAGGGCGTCGAGCCGTGACTCGTGGTCGGCGAGCTGCCGGTCGGTCTGGTCACTGCGCTGCACGAGCAGGGCCAGCGAGCCGTCGACCCTGGCGAAGCCGGCTTCCATGGTGCCGCGGAGCCGTTCCAGTTCCACGGCGACGGACAGCGGGTCGGGCGGGGTCGGCTCCATCACGCGCTGTTCTCCTCGTCCCGCGGGTCGCGGGCGAGCAGGACGCGCAGCTCGCGGTCGGCGTCGTACGGCTGCTCGGTGCGCAGCCAGCCGGGCAGCAGGGCCTGTACGCCGGGGACGGCCATCACCCGGGTGAGGACGCCGGCGGCGGCCAGGGCGGTGGCCACCCAGGGGAGGGTCGCGGGGATTCCGGAGGCGTCCACGGTGGCGGGCAGCAGGACGGCTATCGCCAGGGCGCTCTGGAGGACGGTGCGCAGGGTGCGCTTTCCGGCTTCGGACATGGGGGCCTTCTTTCGTGCGGTGCGGTGCGGTGAGGGGTGGCGTCGGTTCGGCCGGCCCGGCCGGATCAGCCGGAGTACGGGACCTTGAGGGCGTCCCAGGAGGTACGGCCGGGCCAGCCGTCGGCGTCGGCGCCGCGGAAGCCGAGCTTGTGCTGCCACCTCGCGTACGAGCGGCGGTCGGCCTCCGACCAGCGGGGGCCGGGGCCGACGGAGTACGCGGAGCAGCCCTCGGCGACCAGGCGGCGGCCCATGGCGGTCACGATCGGCGAGTTCGGGGAGGCGGTGAAGAAGCCGGAGCCGGGGAAGGGCTGGTAGCGGGTGCCGGTGCCGTCGCCGCCGGTGCCCGGGGCGGGCGGGGTGGGCTTGCCGGTGAGGCGGGCGGCGATCCGGGAGCGCAGGGCCTCCATGGTGAAACCGCGCGGGTCGACCTTGGTGTTGGTCCACTCCTTGTGGCCGATGACGGAGGCGGCCTGCCAGCCGTGGGCGCGGCACAGGGCCGCGGAGGCGCGCTCGATGGCGTCGAGCTGGGCTTCGGGCCAGGGGTCGGTGCCGTTGCCGAGGTTGACGCACTCGAAGCCGTAGAAGTGGGCGTTTCCGTCGGTGTCGTTGCGGCGGGGGCTGGGGAGCGGGGCTTCGGCGGCGACGGCGTCCAGGACGTCGCCGTCGCCGAAGCCGGCGTGGTTGGTGCGGCCGTGGCCGATCAGGTGGATGGTGCCGGCCTTGTCGATGACGCCGTGGCAGAGGGGGCCGGGGAGTTCGGCGTAGCCGTCGCGGCACAGGGCGACGCTGGAGGCCGAGCCGGCGCTGACGGTGTGGTGGATCACGATGCCGTTGACCGGGCCCCAGGCGCCCCTGTGGTTGCGGTTGTGGGTGCGCCAGCCGGGGTGTTCCTGGACGGTTACCCCTTCCGCGCGGAGCGCGGCGAGGAGGGTGTCGGCGGTGAGTGGAGTGGCCATCTGGATCTCCTTCGGGCATGCGAAAGCCCCGGCCGGGGCGGTGGCTCGGCTCGGGGCTGGGGGTACCGGTGGCGGGGCGGGGGTCGGAGATCGGGGCTCCGCCCCGGACCCCGCGCCTCAAACGCCGGCGGGGCTGGCTGTGGCCGGCCGGGCTTGGAGGTGCCTGGCGGGGCTGGACGTGCCTGGTGGGGCTGGATGCGCCGGGCAGGGGTCGGGAGGGCGGCCCGGTTTACGGGGTGGTGGGGGTGAAGCTCGCGCAGAGGGTGGTGTAGGCCGTGACGCGGGCTTCGAAGTCCGCCAGGGCGGCCGAGACCGCCGTGGAGACGGCGGTCTGGTCGGGCAGGACCGGGCCCGTGGGCGGGGGGTTGAGGACCACTTGGCCGGAGCCGCGGAGCTGGGCGCCGAGGTCGCCGTTCTCGGTGAAGTGGGCGGTGACGTAGACCGCCGGGTAGCCGCTGACCGGGTCCGGTTCGAGGGCGCCGCCGAGGCCGGCGTCGTACACGCGGACCTGGATGGTGTGGCCGTGCTCGGTGACGGTGGCGCGGCCCGCGTAGTCGATGGCGATGCCCCAGGGCTGGGTCGGGTCGATGTTCATGGGTTCTCGATTCGGGTTAGCTCTGGGTGCCGTAGAGCATCATCGGCTGGACGTATACGAGGCCGGTGCCGCCCGTGACCATGGCCTGGATCTCGATCTTGACCACGCTGCCGAAGCGGGCGTTGACGTCCGGAGCGACCTTGCCGGTGTTGTCGAACACCGTCGGCGTGGTGACCTCGGGGCCCCACGGCTCGCCGTCGACGAGGACCCGGATCTTGCCGGTGACGCCCGCGGCGGCCGCGGTGAGGCAGTAGAGCCGCATCTTGGGCTGCCAGATCGGGTTGAACGAGCGGGCGACGGTGGTCCAGCCGGTCGCGCTGGTCTGCGGCCAGCGGGTGGTGCCGGTGTCCTGCGGCGGCAGCATGCCCAGCCACGGCCGGGCGAGGCCGCCGGTGACCACGTCGTCGGCGACGATTTCGTTGTTGAACGAGTCGAACACCCGGAAGGCCTGGTCGTAGTCGCCGGTGGAGACGTTGCGCACGCTCAGCGCGGTCTTGCCGCTCTTGCGCTTGATCTCCAGGCCGTACTCCGTCGGCGACCAGGCCCCGACACCGAGGATCTTGGTGCCTTTCACGGGCTCCACCACGGACAGCGAGCCGCCGTCGCTGATCCTGACCTCGCCGCCGGAGATGGTGTTGAGCGCGGGGCGGGTGTTGACGGCCGTGGACAGCTGCTGGATCCGGCGTTCCATGGCGGTCAGCCGGTCGATGATGTCCTCGGGCAGCTGGGGCATCAGGCCTCCTCAAGGTAGAGCTCGGCGGTGTCCGGCCGGCCCCGCTCGGGCGGGGTGACCTTGGCGCCGATGATCCGGTAGCGGGCGTCGAGGCCTTCCGAGAACCACTCGTCGGTGATCCGGATGCGGGCGGTCCGGCCGAGCAGCGTCGGGGGGACCATCTCGCCCAGGCGGATGGTGATCGCGGGGATGACGACGGCTCCGCGCGCCTGGGCCAGTTCGGCTTTGGCGAGCGAGGTCAGCACGTTCTTGTCCGAGACCTCGTTGTGGTCCGAGGACAGGTCGATCCGCGGCCAGCCGCCGGTGATCAGGTCCTGGGCGACCTGCTCCGCGGAGACCACCGGCCGTGACTCCTCGGTCTGGTTGGTGTTGGCCGAGGCGCCGCGGGCCCGGGCGGTGGTGCCGCCGCGGGTGGCGTCGCGTGGGAAGGAGTACGAGAGGATCGCGCCGGGCCGGTCCAGTACGAGGTCCGTGGCGCCCGTGTGGATGCGCGGGCTGCCGAGCCGCAGCAGGCGGGTGCGGGCCCCGGTGGCCGGGTCGCGGAAGACGGAGATGTAGTGCTCGAAACCGTGCTCCCCGGAGGCCAGGAACTCGATCGCCTCGGAGTACTCGGTCTCGTCGCCGTCCCGCCAGGACGCCGTGCGGTACCGGTCGGTCATCACCTGCGGCTCGAACGTGACGCCGATGTCACCGCCCGGCGTGGCCTGCATCCGGCGCCACAGTTCTTCGGCGGCCTGCACCTGCTCCATGGACGGCGGGATGGTGATGTCCTCGCGGATGCGGCGCCGGGCCGCGTACGAGTCGAAGGTCGCGGCCTGGAGGGAGAGGCTGACCACGCCCCGATCGGTGCTCTGCAGGGTGCTGGTCCAGACGATGCCGCCCCACCACAGGTCGCCGCCGCGCTCCAGGTAGACCGCGGTGCGGCCCTCCTCGATGCGGGCGACGCGGGCGGCGATGGCGGAGTCCGGGATCGGGATGGTGCCGGACAGCGCGCCCGGCTTGCCGATGTAGTCGTCGATGGAGACGTCCCGCAGGGGCAGGATGTCGATGGTCCGGTCGGTCCGCAGATCGCAGAAGATCGCGCGGTAGGGGGTGTGGATGGTGCTCACTGGGCCGCCGCTTCGTAGGTGGCGCTGCCGTGGAGGGTGTGGCCGGCGGCCCAGGTCCACGGGGTGACGCCGTCCACGATGCCGGAGACCGCGACGGAATCGCCGGACGGCATGCCGGAGGAAAGCTCCAGCTCGAAGAACGTGGTCGAGGTGCAGCGGATCCTGGCCACAGCGCGCTCCCGTGTACCCATCGCCAGGTCGGCGAAGCCGACGCACTTGATCGCGGACGCGGCCTTGACCGGAAGGGTGAACCGCCAGTTGTCGGCGGCGCTGGCGCCGGCACCGAAATTGGTGGTGGTGCCAAAGGTGAAGGCGAAGTTCATGTGCACGGTCGGGCCCTGCTGGATGTAGCGGGCGATGACCTCGGCGTTGCCGAAGGAGGGCGTGGCGTTGCCGGTGAAGGTGGTCCACACCGGTGTCCAGTTCTGCCAGGTGGGCTTCGGCGGGTACGGCATCCAGGCCGTGCCGTCCCAGCGCTGCAGGCCGCCGTCGATGTCCCGGTACTGGCCCGGGTAGGCACCGATCGCGGTGTCGCCGGTGACCGGCAGGATGCCGCCGAGCCCGACCGTGGTCGTGCGCTGGCCGACCAGGGCGTTGGTCCAGTTGATCCCGCCGTTGCCCGCGCTGGCGCCGGCCGGGACGGCGACCGTGTAGAGGGCGAGGGAGAGCGCCGGGGTCGCGGGGGCGACCGGGGTGGCCGCCGGGACCCCGGTGATGATCTCGACCGCTGCGTCGGTGCGCCCGGACGCGTCGTACTCGTTGTCGCGGACGCGCAGCACGATCAGGTCGATCCGGGGGTACTGGGCGTGGCCGTCGGCGAACGTCAGGCCCAGCGTCTGGGTGAGCGCGACCGGGTAGGCGCCCTGGGCGTCGGTGCCCTGGATGACCGCCCGGCCCGGGTGGACGGTCGCACCCATCGCGGTGGTACCCATCACGGTGAAGCCGGAGATCCGCCACTTGCCGTCGGGGGAGCCGGGCAGGATACCGGACCGGGTGGCGACGGGTGAGGTGGGGGTGAGGGCGCCGAAGGAGGCGACGCGGGTGTCGGAGCGGGTCTGGCCGGTGACCGGGAGCCAGGCGGAGCGGACGTTCACGGATTTCTCCTGGGGTTCTCGGGGTGGAATAAGGAACGGGCAGGGCGGGTGGGGCAGCCAGGGCGGCCTTCGGAGCGGCGGGCTCCCAGGGCCGCGGGGCCCTGGATCAGCGGGGTCCTAGATCATCGGCTCGACGCGGAGGAAGAGGTTGTCGAACCAGGTATCGACGCCCGGGATGCTGACGCGGTGCATCAGGGTGACCGCGTAGGGGAGGTCGGCGCTCAGGCCGGACAGCCGCGTGGTGGTCGACGCCGAGGTGCCCGGGTCACCGGCGGTCATCACGGCCCGCTCGTCGTCCGGGGCCCAGATCTCGGTGCCCCCCTGGGTCACGCGTACGCTCGTGTACGCCGCCGCCTGGCTGTTGCCGACCGGTGACATGCGGGCCCCGTAGGTGAGGAGTACGGAACCCGAGGCCGGCGCCGCGAAGGTGACCTGCACCTGGGGGACGGCGCTCTCCTCCAGGGTCCGGGTGTAGGTGACGGAGGTGGTGGAGCCGCCGTCGAGGCTCTCGGCGAACTGCGGGCCGGGGAAGGCGGGCAGCCAAGCGGTGCCGCTCCAGCGCTGGAGGACCCGCTGCGGGGTGTCCCGGTACTGGCCCACGTAGCTGGCGGTCGTCACCGTGCCCTTGGGGGCGATGCCGCCCATGGCCGACGGGTACGGGACCCACGCAGTGCCGTCCCAGCGCTGGAGGGAGCCGTTGGAGTCCTGGTACTGGCCCGGGTACGCGCCGGGGGCGATGTCGCCGAGGACCGGCAGGATGCCGCCGACGGACACGGTGGGGACTCGCAGGTCGGTCAGGGCCGTGCCCCAGTTGATGCCGCCCTTGCCGGCGCTGGCGCCGGCGGGGACGGAGACCTTGTAGAGGGGGAGGGAGAGCGGGGGCGCCGCGGGGGCGACCGGGGTGGCGGACGGGGTGCCGCGGATGATCTCGACGGCGGCCTCGTACTTGCCCGAGGTGTCGTAGGAGCCGTCGTAGATGCGCAGGACTACCAGGTCGATGCGGTTCCCCAACGCGTCGCCGTCGGCGAAGGTGAGCGTCACGTCCGCGTCCAGGGTCACCGGGTACGCGCCCTGGTTGCTCAGCCCCTGGATGACGGCACGGCCCTCGTTGAGGGTGGCGGCCATGGCGGAGGTGCCCTCCATCCAGAAGCCGGAGACCCGGAACTGGCCGTCGTACGAGCCGGGCAGGATGCCGGAGCGGGCCTGGAGCGGATTGGCGGGGGTGGTCGCGCCGACCTGGGTGAGCCGGGTGTTCTCGCGGGTCTGGCCGGTGAGGGCCACCCAGCTGGAGTGCAGGGTCATGGGTTTCTCCGTTCATCGGTGTGGATCGGGTGGGCGGTGGTGCCCGCTACCACTCGGCGCTGCGCCAGCGGACGGTCATCACGGCGCCCGGCGCGGCGCTGTCCGGACGGAAGGACAGCTCGGCGACACCCGGCTCAAGGGCGAAGAGTTCCTCGGGGCTGCTGTCCGCGGTGGCCGTGTGGCGGCGCGAGGCGGTGCCGTTGAGGGTGACCGTGCCGGCCGCCGTGTCGACGACCAGCTCGTCGCCGGAGGTGAGGTCGATGTCGTACCGCAGGCGGCGGCGGGTGGTGCGCTCGGTCACCGACGGGGTGCTGCACGGGCCGCGGAAGGTGATCACCGGGTGGGTGGCGGCGGAACCGGTGTTCTCGGCCGCCGAGTCGCCGGTCTTGGCGGCCTGACCCCAGGTCAGGGGCCAGACCAGCGGCCAGGTCAGCCCGCTCTCCGGCTCCGGGGCCGGGACGATCGCGGACTGCTCGCCGATCAGGTAGCGGCGGGGGTCGGTGGCCGTCCACTGGAGGGAGGCCTTGGCCGCGCCCTGGGTGGCGTACACGCGGTCGGCGGGCAGCACGCGCTGGCTGATCCGGGCGCGCACGGCGAGGACCTCGCCGTGCATCCGTACGGCCAGCCAGCGTTCGGCGTCGCCCAGGGCCATCGCCTGGCGCAGGATGCGGACCGTACTCAGGGAGGCGCCCCGCGCGGGCGTCATCCACACCGTGCCGCCGATCTTGCGGGGCTTGGCGTAGCGGGCGCCGGGCCAGGCGCCGTGGCCGGTGGGGCGTTCGGCGTCGGAGCTGTCGTACTCCGGCAGGTCTTCCCAGCCGGTCAGTCCCGACCGGTCGACGGTGAAGGGGGTACCGGGCCCGAGAAGCAGTCCGGCCCACTGCATCTGCCCGTCCTGGGTGATGAGTGAGCCGGGTGCGTGGTCGGCGGTGTAGGTGTCTGTGATGGTCTCGGCCATGGCGGGCCGTCACCTCGCTCTCGGGGATGGGGCGGGGATGTCCGGTGGATCATGCGTGGGCGGCGGCGAGGAAGAGCAGGTCCTCGGCGGTCGAGCGGGGGCCCGCGCCCGCGGACTCCCGGTACTCCCGTATGCGGTGGGGGCCCTGGCCCGGGGAGGGCGGAGGCGCGGGTGCGACGCGACGGTGGTCGAGGTCGGATACGGGGTTGATCCGCGGGGCCGAGCCCATGGACATCGGCCAGACGACGCCGCCTTCGGCGAGCATCGGGATCTTGTCGAGGTCGACGCCGAACTTCTTGCCGAGGAGCTCGAAGCTGAGGTCCTCCAGGCCGTCGATGATCCAGTTGGCGAAGGCGATCATGCCGTTGAACGGGCCGGTGACCACGGCGAGCACGGCCTGCAGGCCGGTGGTGACGAAGCGGCCGATGCCGTTGAGGGAACCGGACAGCGACGAGCTCACCCGGGAGAACGCCCCGGGCAGGGTGCCGGTCAGGAAGGTGATCACCGGGCGGATCGGGGCCATGATCGCGTTGAAGGTGCCGGAGGCGATGCCGCGCAGCGCGTTGCTGGCCGAACCGGCGGCACTGCCGGTCCGGGAGAAGCCGTTGACGGCTCCGCGCAGACCGCCCACCACCGCCGAGATGACCTCGAAGTACGTCTTGAAGTACGTGGTCACGATCGTGCGGACGGTCGCGAGCAGCGGGGTGAGGAACTTCGCGTACTCCTCGAACACCTTGAGGACCACGGTGAACGTCTGCTCGATCAGGCGCCGGCCGGTCTCGGAGTTCATGGCGAGTTCGATGAGCCAGGCGCCGAGCGGGATGAGGATGCCGAGCACGAAGCCGATCGGGTTGGCCCGCATGGCCACGTTGACCGCGGTCATCACGACGGCGCCCACGGTCATGGCGATGCCGAAGGTGCTCATGAGCGTGGAGACGATCCCGATGGCCGGCAGCAGGCCGCCGATGACGGCCAGGACGCCACCGGTCTTCGCGGCCAGTTTCCGCAGCGAGGCCACGACCCCGCGGGCCCCGGAATCCACCCGCTTGGTGCCGGTGGCCGCCCGGGTCGCGGACTGGCCGAGCTTGGCCGCGGACGTGGCGGCTGCAGCGGCCTGGGTCTTCAGCCCGGCCAGCACCTTGCCGGCCTGGGCGGCCGCCGGCGCGAGCCGTGCCGTGTCGGAGGCGGCCTTCTTGACCGCGGAGCCGACCTGCTTCAGCGACGAGGCGACCTGGCGGGCGTTCCCGGTGGCCGCCCCGACCTGGGTACGGACACGGCCCATGGACCTCGTGAGGCCGCCGAAGGGGTTCACCGCGACGACGGCCGCACTCATCCGCGCGCCTTCGCCAGGTACATCAGCGCGTCGGCCGTGCGCTGCGGGTCGGTGTTCTGCGCGGCGTAGTAGTGCTCGATGTGCAGGGCGGAGCCCTCACCGGAGCCCGGGGCGGCGGAGGTCATCCGGGCGCGGGCGGCCGTACGGGCGAGCAGGCGGTCGAGCTTCGACAGCGGCAGCACGGCTTCGGCCTCGCCCGCCTCGGCGAGGATCGCCGGGACACCGCCGCTGCGCGGCATGACCACACCGCCGGTGGCGAGCATGGGGATGGTGGGCAGGCTGACGCCGAAGCTCTTGCCGCCGACGAAGGGGACCCAGCCGGGGACGCTGACGCGGATCCGGTTGATCCGGCTGATCATGGAGTTGATCAGGCTGATGACGGAGTTGATGGGGGACTTGACCGCGCCGACGATGGCGCCGAACGCGCCGGAAGCGATGCCCTTGAGCCCGCTCCAGGCGCTGGACATCCGGTCCTTGACGGCGTTGAAGGCGTTCGGGACGGCCGACTTGATCCAGTCGACCACCGGCATGATGACGGCCTTGATGCCGTTCCACACGCTGCTGATGACCGAGCGGACGCCGTTCATCACACTGGTGATGACCGACTTGATGCCGTTGAAGGCGGACTTCACGGCGTTGCCGATGGCCGAGACGATCGGCAGGACGGCGCTCTTGACGCTGTTCCACACCGACTTGATCAGGTTGCCGGCGCCGCGGATGATCGGGCCGATGGCCTTGATGACCGTGGAGATCACGGTCCGGATGGCGTTGAAAGCGGTCCGGATCACGGTCTGCATCGTCTTCGAGCGCATCGCCATTTCGACGATCTTCTCGATGAGCGGCATGAACAGTTCGATCAGGCGGGCGAGGAAGTTGCCCCTCATGGACTTGTTGAGCTTGTCCTGGCCCGAGGCGGCCCGGTCGGCGCCGGTCTTGAACCGGCCGAGCTGCGTGCCGGCCCGCTGACCGGTCTGGCCGGCCTTGGACATCGCCCGTTCGGCCTGGTCGGCGGCGGTCTTGAGGCTCTTGAGCTGGCCGGTGGAGCCCTGGGCGTTCGTACGGAGCGTTCTGAGCTGGCCCGAAGCACGGTTGCCGGCGTCGCCGACCCGCTTGACGGGGGCCGCGGCGCCGGAAGCCTGCGTCTTGAGGTTGCGCAGAGCGTCCGAGGCGCGCTTCGTGGAACTGGCGAGAGTCATGGTGGTCACACCTCCTTTGTGTGGTGAGGGCTGCGGATCAGCCGAGGGCGCCGGCGGTGGTCTGGGCCGACGAGATGACACCCCGCAGCGCGGGAGCCAGGGGCTGGAGGGCGCCGGTCAGTCTGCGGGTGGCGCCCTCGAGGCTGCTGGCGGCCCGGGCGCTGGCCCTCATGTCGCCCGACTTGGGGATGTCGGAGGGCTTGAGGTTCCGGAGGACGATCTTGAGGCGGAGGAAGGCCTGGGTCGCGTTCCTCACGTCATCGACCTTCAGCCGCTCGATCGCCCCCCTCAGCTTGTCGAGGGCGTCGGCGGTCTTCTTCAGCGCCGAGTGGTTCGTCGGGAGCTTCTTGGGGTCGAAGTTCCTGAGGGCGGTCTTGAGGCTCTTGATCGCATCGGCGGCCGCCGTGACCTCGGTGTTGTTCTGGTTGGCCACGGCATTCTTGAGCTTGCCGATGGCCGTCGCCCGGGCGGTCATCTCCTTCGCCTGGGGGAGTCGCCGCACCTGGTCGGCGTAGGTCTGCAGCAGCGGGTTCGTGTCGGTGAGCTCCCTGCGCAGCGCCTCCACCCGCTCCGGGGTCAGGTCCGCGGCGGCGCCTGGCGGCGCGCCGGTGAGCCGGGCCGGGAGCTTGCTGACGAAGCGGGCGGCGAGGATGGTGACGAGGATTCCGGCGGCGGCCGTGACGGCGTACGCCCACCACTGCTCGTGGTTCTCGAAGATGGGGCTCTTCTTGAGTGCGGCGGCGGCGGACTCGAGCCGCAGTTGCTGCAGCAGCTCGACCGCCAGGGGGTTGACGACCTCGTGATGGATGTCCTTGATGTCCTTGGCGATGGGCTCCAGGAGCGCAGCCAGGCTGACGTTCGTGACGAAGTTCGCCGCGCCCAGCTGCGCGACGAGCTCCGGAGGGTGCGAGGTGTACCACTCGAGCAGTTGGGAGGCGGTGAGCGGTTTCTCGCCCTTCGGGGGGTCCGGCGGTTTTTCTTCGGATATCACCCGTGAAGGCTGCGGGTCTTCGATTGCCATGGTGTTCCTCCGCTTCCGGCCGGTCGGGCCAAGCGCCAAGAAGCCCCCGCCGGTCGAACATCGGCGAGGGCTCGGTCGGACAAAGGGCTGCGGGGCTACTGCGCGGGGCGCCGCGACTCGGAGAGGGCGTCGTTCCAGCCGGCCGTGTACGCGCGGGTCTCGCGGCTGGTGATCTCGGCGTGCAGGGAGCCGAGCAGGGCCCTCTTGTCGAGGGGGGCGGGTCCGTCCAAAAGCTGGCTGAGGCGGTCGTGGAGCGCGAGCTGCGGTGATCCCTCGGCCTGCTGGGTCATGGACGCCTGCCTTCCAGTTGCTTGCCCTTGCTGCGTGGTGGCGCCGCGGGTCGGGAGCGGGGGCACCGGTTGTCGAATGTGTGTGCGAACAGAGTTAAGAACATTCGTTCGATGTTTGTCGAGCTGGAAAGCCCCCTCGGCGCGTCACGGGGTCCGGCGTGAGGTCCGTTACTCGGGATGCGTGTACCAAGAACAGGGAGTTTCAGGACGACCGGGTACGCTTGATCACTGTTCCCCGCCCAGGAACGCGCGTGTCACGCGGGGCGCGAGGGGAGCCTGGGGGCGGGAAGGCAGTGCTGACGCATGGACAGGGAAGCGGGCGCCAGAAGGCGTGACCATGCCATCGACTGGCTTGAAATGGTCCCTGACCTGCCCCATTTGTTTGCGCGGCTGTCAGAACTCGTACATGCGGCGGGCTTCGCACCCGAGGATCTCGTCGTGATACCGAGGGCGGAGATCGACCGCCGGGAGACGGCCGCCTTCACCGCCGGATGGGCCGAGGCGATGTCCGAGGAACTGCCTCGGATCCGCCGCGAGTACGAGAAACGGGTCGCAGAGGCGTACGCCGCGGGTGGCGGACGCGGAGGCGATGCGGCCGCCCGGCGCACTCCCGGCGACGGCCGGGGGGC
This sequence comes from Streptomyces sp. NPDC091682, assembly GCF_044756625.1. Classification (NCBI taxonomy): domain Bacteria; kingdom Bacillati; phylum Actinomycetota; class Actinomycetes; order Kitasatosporales; family Streptomycetaceae; genus Streptomyces; species Streptomyces sp. NPDC091682. The sequence goes on from NZ_JBIVTH010000013.1 coordinate 231,864, forward strand.
CACCGTGATCCGGCTGCCGTTCGCCACGCTGCTCGAACCCTCGCCCCTGATGGTGGAGACCGAGGAGCGGATGCGCCGGGCCCAGGAGATCCTGGACCGGCGTTCCGACACCGGCCCCCCACCGGCCGCCGAGCCGGATCCGGGACCCATCCCGCCGCCGCGCCGTCACAAGGACGGCGAAACGCCCCGGGAGCCGGTCATGACCGCTCCCGCGGCGCCGGGCGCCGCCCGCGCGACGCGCGCGCGAGGCGACGCGCGCGAGAAGCGCGCGACGCCGGTCGGCCGGAAGGTCGTACGGCGCAACGGGCGCCCCATCGTGCCGCCACTGGAATCCGTACCCGTACAGCCGCGCCCGCAGGGCACCCCGGCCGACCTCCCGGCGGACGGGCCGGGGGCGGACGGGGGCCCGGACCGGCTGACTCTGGCCGACCGGGCCCGGGCCCTGGCTCAGGACCTGGAGACCCGGGCCGGCCCGGGCAGGCCCGAGCCCCCCGAGCAGGGTGACTGACCCGTACGGTCAGCCGAAGAAGCGGACGAGCTTGTCCGGGGAGACGGCTTCGGCCTGGGCCGCGTCCGTGTCCGGGTCCGGGTCGGACTCCGCATCCGACTCGGAACTCCTCGGCTTGCCGTCCGGCCTCGGCACCGGCTTCGGTGCCTCCGGCGGATCGTCGTCCTCCGCCGTGTTGACGCAGGCGAACATCCAGTTGCCGGCCGCCAGGTGGTCCACGGTGGCCGCCAGCAGGTGGTCGGTCACCGACCAGTCGGCGGCCTCGCCGAACAGGTCCCGGTTGACGGCGCTGTCCTGCGGCAGGTGCTTGATCAGGACCATCAGGCGCCGCGAGGAGAGCTCCCCGCGGTGCCAGTCAAGGAGGTCCTTGCCGTAATAGCGGAGCAGGTCCGCTTCGAGGGCCTCGGCGTGTTCGTCGACGAACTCGACGAGGCTCAGCCTTCCCCCAGGCCGAGCCCGGTCTCCTTGCCGTAGGCCTCGAGGATCGCGGCGACGTCCTGCATCGTGATGTCGTGCTGCTCGAAGCGCTCGAACTGCTTGTCACCCAAGAGGACGCGCAGCAGACCGTCCACGTCGTTGTCGTCGAGCTTGCGCAGCCCCTTGGCCGCTGCCCGGCTGAGCTCGGTGGGGAGGGTGTACGTCTCGTCGTCCAGCTGGAAGGACCAGGAACGGCCGAGGGCTTCCTGGCGCTGGGCGCGGGCCGCGTTGACGTCGAAGCCTGCCATGGTGATGGGTCTCCTCTGGGTGAAGGTGGATCGGAAGAGGTGGGGGTGGGGCGGGGCGGCCCGGAGGCAGCCCCGCCCCGTCAGGGGCCGGATCAGCCGGCGGCGTACGCGCCGTCCTTCATGACGAAGCTCGCCAGCGGCTTGTCGTCGCCCGCGGCCAGCGCGGTGAAGGTGATGCCGAGCGTGGAGGCCGCCTTGCGGGCCAGCTTGATGTCGTCGGAGGCGGTGACCTGGCCGCGCGGGATGTAGAAGCGGTAGGTCACGACCGAGCCGTCACTGGCCTTGGTGTCGGTGAACTCCAGGCCCAGCGCACGGGCGTCCGACTTCGGCGAGTCCGCGATGTCGTAGCGGTAGATGCCGTTGGACGGGGTGGCCTCGTCGGCCACCGCGCCGCCGCCCATGAAGAACGGCAGCGTCAGCTCGTTGAACTGGAGCAGCGAGAACTTCAGGGACAGGTCCCGGTCGGAGTAGGTGAAGTGGACCGGGCTGACGGCCTGCCACGAGTCGATGGGCTCGAGCTTGTCCTTCTTGGAGAAGGTGACGCCGTCGGCCGTGGAGAAGCCGAGGTCCTTCCAGTTGGCGCCCCAGTCGGTGTCCGGCTTGCCGGTGAAGGCGGTCGGAAGGGCCGTACCGGCGGCGGCGACGAAGATGCGGCCGCTGCCGGCAACGCGGATCTCGGACGAGTTTCCTGCCATGGTGATGCTTCTCCTTGTATAGAGGTCTGCCGGTCCGGAGCGCGGATGTGTCCGCGTCCGGGTACGGCAAAGGCCCCACCGGGCGGCGGGGCCTTGGTCTGTGGGAGCGTCAGAAGACGCTGAGGGACACCTGGATCACGCAGACGTAGCGGTTCGCGCCGCGGTACAGGTAGTCGGGCAGCCAGCGAGGACCGTCCTGCTCCTCGACATCGGTGAAGGCGTTCGAGCCGATGGTCTTGCCGAGCGTGGCGAGCAGGGCCCGCCGCGCGGCGTTGGCCAGGGTGTGGGCGGCGGCCTTGGTCGGGCCGTACACCTCCAGCTCGATCAGCGGACGGTCGACGTGCAGGTCGCCGGTCCAGGCGCCGCCGCGGCGGTTGACCAGGACGGCCCGCTGCGTGCCGTCGAACCCGGCGGGCGGGTCGACGGCGACGGCGGCCGCGGACAGGGCGGAATCGGCCTTGAGGACGTCGACGACTAGGGCCTCGACGTCGGGGAAGGCACTCGGGGGAGTGGTCACGACGGATCACCTCAGCTGGTGGGTGGCGGGGATGCCGGGCGGTGCCCGAAGGGGGGGCGAGGGGCGGGCACCGCCCGGCGGGGGGAGCGGCCGGCCGCCGCCCGTCCTGCGGGCGCAGCTCTGCCGCTGCACCAACTGTGACACGTTGCGTGCGCGCGCGCAACAAATTCGTGCGGGCAGTTCACCAAGGCCGCGTCCGGGCCGTCTCCCGCGGCCGTCCGGCCCGCTTCCCGCGGACTCCGCACGCTTCTCGCGAAACGCCGGATGCCCGGCCTCCACGGGGGAGACCGGGCATCGGTGCGTTCGGGCGAGCGGTACGGGGGTCAGGCCGGGGCCGCGCGGCGGCTGGCGGCCCGTTCCGCGGCGAACACGTCCTCCAGGCGGAACAGCTGCGCCCGGCCCGCCTTCCCCGCCGCCGTGAGCCGGCCGAGCTGGACCCACTTGCGGATCGTGGCGGGGGCGACCCCCGCCTCATGGGCGGCCACCGGGCCGGGGATCAGGGAGGGGAGCGGAGCGATCACTGCTGGGTTCCTTCCATCGCGGAGTCGAGTTCCTCGGTGCGGCAGCCCGACTCGGCGGCCAGCGTGGCCCACTCCGTCTCGGGCCACAGGTGGCGGTAGGCGGGATCGTCGTGGCAGCCGCAGTCCCCGACCGTGCAGCGGCAGGCCGGGTTCACGCACAGCACCGCCCGCCGGTCGGGGAACGCGCGCAGCGAGACGGAGTCGCACCACGGGCAGCGCCCGGAGACCCGTACGACCTGCTCGGTGTCGCCGAGTACGCGGGCGCAGCGGCGGGCCATCCGGCGCAGCTCGTCGCGCACGTGGCGGGCGAGCACCGGGTGGGCCCCGATGCCGTCCAGCATGGCGGCGAGCCGGCGCAGCCGCTCCGGGACCGGAGCGCGCCGGGGGCGGGGGATGCCGAGCCGGGCGCACACGGCCTCCTCCAGCTCGACCACCCCGTCGGTGACGTCCCGGATGGTGTCGGAGACGTGCAGCCGGATCGGGGCGGCGCTGTGGCCGGAGGCGGTCAGGCCGTGCTCCTGCTGCAGGAGCAGGGCCTCGCGCCGCTCCACGCGGACGAGCTCGTCGTCACGCGGGCCGCGCGGGGCCGGGACGTGCGCGGAGAAGGCGGCGGCGCGCCCGGGCGCCAGCTCTTCGCAGAGCTCGGGGAAGTTGCGGATCAGCGAGGCGATCCACAGCGCGGTGTCGCCGGTACGGAGGTCAGGCACGGGAGCTCCCGGTGGGCGAGGTGAGGGCGGCGGGGCGGCCGTTGCGCCACAGCCGGCCGGCGCACACTCCGTCGAACCAGCTCTCGGCCGGCGCGACGGCTTGTTCGCACTGGTGCCGGACCGGGCAGGCGGCGCAGGCGCGCAGGGCCGGGGCCGCGTCCTTGATCCGGCGGGCGAAGACGACGGTGGGCGGGAGGTCGGCGCACGCGGCGGAGGCCTGCCAGGGCCAGGGGACGGCGGTGCGCGCGGCGGCGGGTGGGGCTGGGGGCGGGGCAAGGGGCATGGTGACGACTCCGCGAGGCTGGGACGACCGTGGCTCAAGGCCGCCTCACTGTGGCATGTTGCGTGCGAGCGCGCAATCAAGAACCTCATTACTTGCCCTTGACTTAGGTTGTGCTTTATTTATGGAGGTCATAATTCCGTGCGCGCAAGCACGCTAAGATGTGCTGTCATGGTGCGGATTGCGAACGGCGGACTGAGGAGCGGCACATGGGCACTCTGGAACTTGACGCGTTCGCGGCCTGGGTGGAAACCCTGATGCGGCAGCGTGGATACGACATCGACAGCCCGCGAGGCGGCGGCAAGTCGAGGATCGCGGACGAGGCCGGGGTGCACCGTGCCGCCGTCACGCGCCTGCTCCAGCGCCAGAGCATGCCCGACCTGGAGACCATGCGCCGGATCGCCCCGCTCCTCGGTGTCTCCGTGCGCGACATGCTGATCCGCTCCGGCCGGGTCGCCCCCGAGGAGCTCCCGCTGGCCGCGCAGGAGCTGCCGCCCGGCGGCCGTACGCCCACCATCGAGGACTTCGCCCGGTGGCTGGGTGTCCCCGAGGGCCGCCGCGAGGTCTTCGTCAAGGTCGTCAGTCAGTTTCTGGAGCCCGACGCGGCCCCGGGCGAGGTTCCCGCCGAGCCGTCGGCCGTCGCGGAGCCGCGCCGCCGGGTGCAGGACTGATCCGGCCTTCCCGCACTCGACCGGCGGCGGCCCCGGTCGCCGCCACCACTTGCGCCCGGTGTGTTTTCGTGCTGGGCATTTGTTTTGACCTACCTCTGTGAGGTAGGTACGCTCTGACCTTGTGCCTGGGGTGTGCCTAGGCTCACGTGCGTGTCCATCAACCGCACGTGAGCCGAGTCGGCCACCGCGATCCATGCGTTTCCGTGCTTGCGCGGAGGTCCGCCGGATCCGACACACCCGACCGCGTGGGTCGGCAAACGTTCCAGGTTAGTTTCACTACACGGCACACAGAAACCGGAGAAGTAGTGCCTACGATCCAGCAGCTGGTCCGTAAGGGCCGGCAGGACAAGGTCGAGAAGACAAAGACCCCCGCGCTTGAGGCTTCGCCCCAGCGTCGCGGCGTCTGCACGCGTGTGTTCACGACCACCCCGAAGAAGCCGAACTCGGCGCTCCGTAAGGTCGCGCGTGTGCGTCTGACCTCCGGCATCGAGGTCACCGCTTACATTCCGGGTGAGGGACACAACCTGCAGGAGCACTCGATCGTGCTCGTGCGTGGTGGCCGTGTGAAGGACCTGCCGGGTGTTCGTTACAAGATCATCCGCGGTGCGCTTGACACCCAGGCTGTCAAGAACCGCAAGCAGGCCCGCAGCCGCTACGGCGCCAAGAAGGAGAAGTAAGAATGCCTCGTAAGGGCCCCGCCCCGAAGCGCCCGGTCATCATCGACCCGGTCTACGCATCTCCTCTGGTGACGTCGCTCATCAACAAGATCCTCCTGAACGGCAAGCGCTCCACCGCCGAGCGCATCGTTTACGGCGCCATGGAAGGCCTCCGCGAGAAGACCGGCAACGACCCGGTCATCACGCTGAAGCGCGCGCTGGAGAACGTCAAGCCGTCCCTCGAGGTCAAGTCCCGCCGTGTCGGTGGCGCGACCTACCAGGTCCCCGTCGAGGTCAAGCCGGGTCGCCAGTCGACCCTGGCCCTCCGCTGGCTCGTGGGTTACTCCCGCGCCCGCCGTGAGAAGACCATGACCGAGCGCCTCATGAACGAGCTGCTCGACGCCTCCAACGGTCTTGGCGCTGCCGTCAAGAAGCGCGAGGACACGCACAAGATGGCCGAGTCCAACAAGGCCTTCGCGCACTACCGCTGGTAGTCCCACCCCACATCGAGACCGAGAGAAGACCGAAGCCTTATGGCTACCACTTCGCTTGACCTGGCCAAGGTCCGCAACATCGGGATCATGGCCCACATCGACGCGGGCAAGACGACCACCACCGAGCGCATCCTGTTCTACACCGGTGTGTCGTACAAGATCGGTGAGGTCCACGACGGCGCTGCCACGATGGACTGGATGGAGCAGGAGCAGGAGCGTGGTATCACCATCACGTCTGCCGCGACGACCTGCCACTGGCCCCTCGAAGACGTTGACCACACGATCAACATCATCGACACCCCGGGTCACGTCGACTTCACCGTCGAGGTAGAGCGTTCGCTCCGCGTCCTCGACGGCGCCGTCACCGTCTTCGACGGTGTGGCCGGCGTCGAGCCGCAGTCCGAGACCGTTTGGCGTCAGGCGGACCGCTACGGCGTGCCGCGCATCTGCTTCGTCAACAAGCTCGACCGCACCGGCGCAGAGTTCCACCGCTGCGTCGACATGATCAAGGACCGCCTCGGTGCGGTTCCGATCGTCATGCAGCTCCCCATCGGTGCCGAGGCCGACTTCCAGGGTGTCGTCGACCTCGTCACGATGAAGGCGTTCGTCTGGTCCGCCGAGGCGACCAAGGGCGAGATGTACGACATCGTCGACATCCCGGCCACGCACACCGAGGCTGCTGAAGAGTGGCGCGGCAAGCTGGTCGAGACCGTCGCCGAGAACGACGACGAGATCATGGAGCTGTTCCTGGAGGGCAACGAGCCCACCGTCGAGCAGCTGCACGCCGCCGTCCGTCGGATCATCCTGAACTCCGGCAAGGGCAAGGGCGAGCCCACGATCACCGCGGTGTTCTGTGGCACGGCGTTCAAGAACAAGGGCGTTCAGCCCCTGCTCGACGCCGTCGTCCGCTACCTGCCGTCGCCGCTGGACATCGAGGCCATCGAGGGCCACGACGTCCGCGACGCCGAGGTCGTCGTGAAGCGCAAGCCGTCCGACGAGGAGCCCCTCGCCGCGCTCGCGTTCAAGATCATGAGCGACCCGCACCTCGGCAAGCTCACCTTCGTCCGGGTTTACTCGGGCCGCCTGGAGGCCGGCACTGCGGTGCTGAACTCCGTCAAGGGCAAGAAGGAGCGCATCGGCAAGATCTACCGCATGCACGCCAACAAGCGTGAAGAGATCGACGCGGTGGGCGCCGGCGACATCGTCGCCGTCATGGGCCTGAAGCAGACCACCACCGGTGAGACGCTGTGTGACGACAAGCAGCCCGTGATCCTGGAGTCCATGGACTTCCCGGCTCCGGTCATCCAGGTCGCCATCGAGCCCAAGTCCAAGGGTGACCAGGAGAAGCTGGGTGTTGCCATCCAGCGTCTCGCGGAGGAGGACCCCTCCTTCCACGTTCACTCGGACGAGGAGACGGGCCAGACCATCCTCGGCGGTATGGGCGAGCTGCACCTCGAGGTGCTGGTCGACCGTATGAAGCGCGAGTTCAAGGTCGAGGCCAACGTCGGCAAGCCGCAGGTCGCGTACCGCGAGACGATCCGCAAGGCCGTCGAGCGTCACGACTACACGCACAAGAAGCAGACCGGTGGTACCGGTCAGTTCGCCAAGGTGCAGATCGCGATCGAGCCCATCACCGAGACCGACGGTCCGGCGTACGAGTTCGTGAACAAGGTCACCGGTGGACGCGTCCCGAAGGAGTACATCCCTTCGGTCGACGCCGGTGCGCAGGAAGCCATGCAGTTCGGCATCCTGGCCGGCTACGAGATGACGGGCGTTCGCGTCACGCTTCTCGACGGTGGCTACCACGAGGTCGACTCCTCGGAGCTCGCCTTCAAGATCGCCGGTTCGCAGGCCTTCAAGGAGGCCGCGCGCAAGGCTTCTCCCGTGCTCCTCGAGCCGATGATGGCCGTAGAGGTCACCACGCCCGAGGACTACATGGGTGACGTCATCGGTGACATCAACTCCCGCCGTGGCCAGATCCAGGCCATGGAGGAGCGTCACGGTGCTCGCGTCGTGAAGGGCCTCGTGCCCCTTTCGGAGATGTTCGGCTACGTCGGAGACCTCCGCAGCAAGACCTCGGGTCGCGCCAGCTACTCGATGCAGTTCGACTCCTACGCCGAGGTTCCCCGGAACGTCGCCGAGGAGATCATCGCGAAGGCCAAGGGCGAGTAACTCTTCCGAGTACACGCTTTAGGCTTGTCACCGGAGCCTCTGGGGCAACAGGAGTACCCCTCCATTGCCCCGGAGGGCCGGCTTTCCAGCAAAGATCACCTGGCGCCGATCTGTAAGGCGTACAGAACCACTCTCCAGGAGGACCCCGTGGCGAAGGCGAAGTTCGAGCGGACTAAGCCGCACGTCAACATCGGCACCATCGGTCACATTGACCACGGTAAGACGACCCTCACGGCCGCCATTACCAAGGTGCTGCACGACGCGTACCCGGACCTGAACGAGGCCTCGGCCTTCGACCAGATCGACAAGGCTCCTGAGGAGCGCCAGCGCGGTATCACCATCTCGATCGCGCACGTCGAGTACCAGACCGAGGCGCGTCACTACGCCCACGTCGACTGCCCGGGTCACGCTGACTACATCAAGAACATGATCACCGGTGCCGCGCAGATGGACGGCGCGATCCTCGTGGTCGCCGCCACCGACGGCCCGATGCCGCAGACCAAGGAGCACGTGCTCCTGGCCCGCCAGGTCGGCGTCCCCTACATCGTCGTCGCCCTGAACAAGGCCGACATGGTGGACGACGAGGAGATCCTGGAGCTCGTCGAGCTCGAGGTCCGTGAGCTCCTCTCCGAGTACGAGTTCCCGGGCGACGACCTGCCGGTCGTCCGCGTCTCCGCGCTGAAGGCGCTCGAGGGCGACAAGGAGTGGGGCGAGAAGCTCCTCGGCCTCATGTCCGCCGTCGACGAGGCCATCCCGACCCCGCCGCGTGACACCGAGAAGCCGTTCCTCATGCCCGTCGAGGACGTCTTCACGATCACCGGTCGCGGTACCGTCGTCACCGGCCGTATCGAGCGTGGTGTCCTGAAGGTCAACGAGACCGTCGACATCATCGGTATCAAGGAGACCAAGACCACCACCACGGTCACCGGTATCGAGATGTTCCGCAAGCTCCTCGACGAGGGCCAGGCCGGTGAGAACGTCGGTCTGCTCCTCCGTGGCATCAAGCGCGAGGACGTCGAGCGCGGCCAGGTCATCATCAAGCCCGGTTCGGTCACCCCGCACACCGAGTTCGAGGCCCAGGCCTACATCCTGTCGAAGGACGAGGGTGGCCGTCACACCCCGTTCTTCAACAACTACCGTCCGCAGTTCTACTTCCGTACCACGGACGTCACGGGTGTCGTCACCCTGCCGGCCGGCACGGAGATGGTCATGCCGGGCGACAACACCGAGATGACGGTCGCGCTGATCCAGCCGGTCGCCATGGAGGAGGGCCTGAAGTTCGCCATCCGTGAGGGTGGTCGTACCGTGGGCGCCGGCCAGGTCACCAAGATCACGAAGTAATTTCGTGCTCTGACCTGGTAGCCCGTTCACCGGGCACCAAGTTGCACTGAAGGGCCCCGGCCCATCGCCTCGGCGGTGGGCCGGGGCCCTTCGGCATGTCCGCCCACGGGCGGACGGTACGACTGAGGGCCGCACCCCCGTACGGGGTGCGGCCCTCAGTCGTGTTGCGGCGGCGGGTCAGCTCACGCGCAGGGACTCGGTGAACTCGACGCACGCGGCGTGGTCGGGCAGCAGACCGGTCGCGAGGGCGTCGGCCAGCGAGGGGGCGGCCTCGTCGCGGGCGGACAGCAGCGGCACGTCGGCCGGCCACTCGATGCCCAGATCGGGGTCGAGCGGGTGCACCGAGTGCTCGCCGGTCGGGTTGTACGTCTCCGAGCAGAGGTACGACAGCGTCGCGTCGTCGCTCAGCGCGCAGAAGCCGTGGCCGAGGCCCTCGGGGATGTAGACCGCACGACGGTCCACGTCGTCGAGGCGGACGCCCTCCCACTGGCCGAAGGTGGGGGAGCCGACCCGCAGGTCGACGATGACGTCGAGCACGGCGCCGCGCACGCAGGTCACGTACTTGGCCTGGCCGCGCGGTACGTCGGCGAAGTGGATGCCGCGGACCACGCCCGCGGAGGAGACCGAGAGGTTCGCCTGCGCCAGGTTCAGCGGGTGACCGACGACCTCGGCGAGGCGGTCGAAGCGGTACCACTCGGTGAACAGGCCGCGCGGGTCGCCGTGCAGCTGCGGGGTGACCTCGAAGGCGCCGGCTATGGAGAGTTCGCGGAACTTCATCGGGCGTCCTCCTCGGCGAGCAGCATCAGCAGGTAGTCGCCGTAGCCGCTCTTGGTCAGCGGCTCGGCGAGCGCGCGCAGCTGCGCGGAGTCGATCAGGCCGGCCCGCCAGGCCGCCTCCTCGATGCAGCCTATTTTGAAGCCCTGGCGCTCCTCGATCACGCGGACGAACTCGGAGGCCTGCACCATCGAGACGAAGGTGCCGGTGTCCAGCCACGCGGTACCGCGGTCGAGGATGGTCACGTTGAGCTCGCCGGCCTGGAGGTACGCGTCGTTGACGGCGGTGATCTCCAGCTCGCCGCGGGCACTGGGCTCGAGGCCGCGGGCTATCTCGACGACCCGGTTGTCGTAGAAGTACAGACCCGGCACCGCGTAGCGGGACTTGGGCTTCTCCGGCTTCTCCTCGATGGAGATCGCCTGGCCGTTCTCGTCGAACTCGACCACGCCGTAAGCGGTGGGGTCCGCGACCGGGTACGCGAACACGCGGCCGCCCTTGGCGTCCGTGTGCCGGGCGAGGCGGGTGCCGAGGCCACTGCCGTGGAAGATGTTGTCGCCGAGGATCAGGGCGACGGACTCGTCTCCGATGAAGTCGGCACCGAGGACGAACGCCTGGGCGATGCCTTCCGGGCGCTCCTGGACGGCGTACTCCAGCCGCAGGCCGAACTGCGAGCCGTCGCCGAGCAGTCGCTCGAACTGGTCGCGGTCGTCCGGGGTGGTGATGATCAGGATTTCGCTGATGCCCGCCATCACGAGGGTCGAGAGGGGGTAGTAGATCATCGGCTTGTCGAAGACGGGCAGCAGCTGCTTCGAGACGGCCCGGGTCAGCGGCCAGAGTCGAGATCCGGTGCCACCGGCCAAGAGGATTCCACGCATGGAGAGAACCCTATGCGAGAGGGCGTGGGGGAGCGGACTCAGCACATGTGACGTTGGGCGGACCGCTAGACTCTTCGTATTATGCGCATCCTCGTGACCGGCGGCGCCGGCTTCATCGGTTCAGAATTCGTCCGCCAGCAGCTCGCTGCAGATGCCACGGCGCAGATCACTGTCTTCGACAAGCTGACGTATTCGGGCGTCGAGGCCAACCTCGCCCCGGTCGCCGACCACCCCGGATACGCCTTCGTCAAGGGCGACATCTGCGACGCGGACGCCGTCGACCAGGTCATGCCCGGTCACGACGTCGTCGTGCACTTCGCGGCCGAGTCCCACGTGGACCGTTCGATCGCCGGCGCGGGCCCGTTCGTGATGACCAATGTCGTGGGCACCCAGGTGCTGCTCGACTCCGCCCGCAAGCACGGCGTCGGCCGCTTCGTCCACATCTCCACGGACGAGGTCTACGGCTCGATCAACGAGGGCTCCTGGACGGAGGAGTGGCCGCTGGTGCCCAACTCCCCGTACTCCGCCTCGAAGGCGTCGTCCGACCTGCTGGCGCTGGCCTACCACCGCACCCACGGCATGGACGTGGTGGTCACCCGCTGCTCCAACAACTACGGGCACTACCAGTTCCCGGAGAAGGTCATCCCGCTGTTCGTCTCGAACCTGATGGACGGCAAGAAGGTCCCGCTGTACGGCAACGGCGGCAACGTCCGCGACTGGCTGCACGTCTCCGACCACTGCCGCGGCATCGACCTGGCCATGCGCAAGGGCCGGGCCGGCGAGGTCTACAACATCGGCGGCGGCACCGAGCTCACCAACAAGGAGCTCACCGGTGTCCTGCTGGAGGCCGCCGGCCTCGGCTGGGACATGGTCGAGCAGGTCGAGGACCGCAAGGGCCACGACCTCCGCTACTCCATCGACATCAGCAAGATCGGCGCCGAGCTGGGCTACACCCCGCAGGTCACCTTCGAGGACGGCATCAAGGCCACCATCGACTGGTACCGCGAGAACCGTGCCTGGTGGGAGCCGCTGAAGGCGAAGGCGGCCCTGCAGAAGTGACCGCCGACCTGCGAGCCGGCCGCTGGCTCGTCACCGGCGCCGCCGGAATGCTCGGCCAGGACGTCCTGGCCGTCCTGAAGGACGCCGGCATCGAGGCCGCGGGCCTGCGTCGAGCCGACCTCGACATCACCGACCCGGCAGCCGTCCGGGCCGCCGTCGAGGGCGTGGCCGTCGTCGTCAACTGCGCGGCCTGGACCGACGTGGACGGTGCCGAGACCGCCGAGGAAGCCGCCACCGCCGTCAACGGCACCGGCGTGCGCGTCCTCGCCGCGGCCTGTGCCGACACCGGTGCGCGCCTGCTGCACGTCTCCACCGACTACGTGCTGCCCGGCAATGCCGTGCAGCCGTACCCCGAGGACGCCGAGACCGGTCCGGTCAACGCCTACGGGCGCTCCAAGCTGGTCGGCGAACAGGCCGTCGCCGAGTTGCTCCCGCAGGACGGCTACATCGTGCGGACCGCGTGGCTGTACGGCGAGCACGGGGCGAACTTCGTCGCCACCATGCTGAAGTTGGCGGCCCAGCGGGACACCCTCGACGTGGTCGACGACCAGCACGGTCAGCCCACTTGGTCCTACGCGCTGGCCCGGCACCTGGTCGACCTCGGTCTCGCCGCGCTGGCGGGCAGGGCCTCCGGCGGGATCTACCACGGCACCGCGAGCGGCCGCACCACCTGGATGGGGCTGGCGCGCGAGGCCTACCGACTGAGCGGGCTCGACCCCGAACGGATCCGGCCGACGACCTCCGAGGCGTTCGTCCGTCCCGCCGTGCGACCGGCCTTCAGTGTCCTTGCTCACGACGGCTGGTCGGCCGCCGGGCTGGAACCGCTGGCCGACTGGAGGGTTCAGCTCGCCGAGGCGATCACCCGCCCCGCCTTCGCTGATCTGCTGGGACTCCCCTCCACGAGGTGAGCCGGCGGGGCTGATCGCCCCACACGCACGTCGTCAATGGGGCCCGGTACGCAACCTTTCGGGCCCCGTTGGCGTCATGTGCCGTGCCATATGCTTCTCCTATAAAGATGTTGGCCCCTTCGCGCGAAAGGCGCCGTCCGCTGTGCGACTCTCCGTTTTGACCTCCATTACCGGTCTTCTGGTGCTGGGGTACATCCTCGAGCTGCTGCGCCGCCAGCAACTGCGGGAGAAGTACGCGGCGATATGGCTCGCCATCGGATTGCTGGCCGCCCCGCTCGGGTTCGTCCCCGACCTGCTGGACCCGGTGGCCAGGAGCCTCGGCGTGGCGTCCGGCGTGAGCCTGGTGTTCTTCATCGGGTTCGTCCTGGTCCTGCTGGTGAGCCTGCACCTCAGCTGGGAGACCAGTCGGCTGGAGGCGGAGACGCGCACCCTGGCGGAGGACGTCGCGCTGATCCGCGCGCACCTCGTGCAGCAGGGCGGATACCCCAGTACGTCGCCGCGCGCGGAGGAATCCGGCGCCATCGAGGCACAGGTGAACTCGTGAACGACGGTCGTCGCGTTCTGATCATTCTTCCCGCCTGGAACGAGCAGGACGGACTGCCCTCCGTCCTGCGGGAGATCCAGCAGCAACTGCCGTACGTGGACACCCTGGTGGTCGACGACGGCTCGGCGGACAACACCGCCGAGGTGGCCCGGGCGGCCGGCTCGGCCGTCGCCCAGCTGCCCTTCAACCTCGGTGTCGGCGGCGCGATGCGGCTCGGCTACCGCTACGCGCAGCAGCACGGCTACGACGTGGCGATCCAGGTGGACGCCGACGGCCAGCACGACCCGGCGTACGTACCGGCGCTGCTGGAGCGCCTCGCCGTCGGTGACGCCGACCTGGTCATAGGCGCCCGGTTCGCCGGCGACGGCGACTACACGGTGCGCGGCCCGCGCAAGTGGGCGATGTCGCTGCTGTCCGTGGTGCTGTCGCGCATCACCCGGACCAAGCTCACCGACACCACCTCGGGCTTCCGTGCCTGCAACCGGCCGCTCATAGAGTTCTTCGCCCGCTGGTACCCCGTGGAGTACCTCGGGGACACCATCGAGTCCATGGTGGGCGCCGCCCGATCCGGCTTCACCGTGCGCCAGATTCCCGTGGCGATGCGCGAGCGGACCACCGGCCGGCCGAGCGCCTCGCCGTTCAGGGCCATGGTCTACCTCACCCGGGCCGGCCTCGTGCTGCTGCTCGCGATGATCCGCCGGATGCCCGGCGAGCTCAAGACGTTCACGCCCGGCACCCCGGCGTACAGCGCCTTCCAGCAGCGCACCGCCGAGCTGGTCGCGCGCGAACTGACCAAGGCGTAGGCGGAGAGCATGTCGCGTTTCGAAATCCTCCTGCCGTACTACGGCGACGTCGCGCTGATGCAGGACGCCGTCCGCAGCGTCCTGGCCCAGGACGGCGACGACTGGCGCCTCACCGTCGTCGACGACGGCCGCGAGCCGGGCGTCCCCGAGTGGTTCGAGCAGCTCGCCGACCCCCGCGTCCGCTACCTGCGCAACGAGCGCAACCTCGGAGTGACCGGCAACTTCAACCGCTGCGTCGAGCTCGCCGAGTACGCGTACCTGGTGCTCATGGGCTGCGACGACCTCATGCACCCGAACTACCTGCAGGTGGTGCGGGCCGCCGCCGACCGCGAGCCGACCGCCGCGATGATCCAGCCCGGCGTCCAGGTGATCGGCACCGACGGCCTGCCGTACGACACCCTCGGCGACCGGACCAAGCGCAAGCTGTACGCACCCAAGGGCCCCGGCCGGGCCCTGCTCGGCGGCGAGGAGCTGGCCACCAGCCTGCTGCGCGGGAACTGGCTGTACTTCCCGTCGATCTGCTGGCGCACCGAGGCGGTCAAGCGCTTCGGCTTCCGCACCGACCTCGGTGTGATCCAGGACCTCGCCCTGGTCGTGGACCTGCTGGTGGCGGGGGAGTCCCTGGCCACCACGCCGGAGGTCTGCTTCAGCTACCGCCGGCACGCCGAGAGCGAGTCCTCGGCCAAGGCCTTCACCGGTCACCGCTTCGAGGAGGCCAAGCGCTTCTTCGTGGAGACCGCCAACCGCTTGGACCGGCACGGCTGGCCGCGCGCCGCCAAGGTGTCCAGGCTGCACCTCTCCTCCCGGCTGCACGCGATCACCCTGCTGCCCGGCGCCGCCATCAAGGCCGGCCGGCCCGGTGTCAGCGCCATGCTCCGCCACGCCACGCGCTGAGCGTGCGGCCGATGAAAGCCACGGGATGAACCCGATAGCAAGACTGCTCAAGGCCCTGCCCCCCGGGACCGCCATGGTCGCGGGGGGCACCGCCGTACTCGGCGCCGCCTCCTACATCCACCTCGCGGTGGCCGGACACAGCCTCTCCGAGGCCGACAAGGCCGGCGTCTCGGTGCTGTGGACCCTGGTGATGTCCGTCGGGATCGGTCTGTTCTTCCCGATCGAGCAGGAGCTCACCCGGATCGTCGCCGCCCGCGTGGTGCGCGGTGAGGGTTCCGCGCCGGTGCTCCGGAAGGCGGGACTGCTGACCGGGGGCGTCCTCGGCGCGGTCCTCGGGGTGCTCGCCGTCTTCGCCCGGCCGATCGCCGACCGGCTGTTCCACGGTGACCTCCAGATGGTCGCCGTGCTCGGCGGTGCCTTCGCGGGGATGGCCCTGTGCTACCTCACCCGGGGCATCCTGGCCGGCGTCGGCCGCTTCACCGCGTACGGCTCCCAGCTCGCGGTCGACGGCGGCCTGCGGATCGTGCTGGCCTTCGCCTGCGCCGCCGCCGGGCTGCACTCGGCGCTCGCCTTCAGCCTGATCCTCGTCGTGGCGCCGTTCGTCGCCCTGCTGGTCACGCTGGCCCCGACGCTGCGCGCGGCGCGGCCCGGCGGGGTGTTCCCCACCCGGGAGCTGGCCCGTGGACTCGGGCCGCTGACCGCCTCCACCCTGCTGGCGCAGGTGGTGGTCAACGCGGCGGTGATGAGCACCCAGCTGCTGGAGCCGACCCGCATCGCCTTGATCTCGGCCCTGCTCAGCGCCCTGGTGCTGGCCCGGGTGCCGCTGTTCGTCTTCGGCTCGCTGCAGGCCTCGCTGCTCTCCGGGCTGTCCACCGTGGTGGCCGCCGGGGACCACCAGGGCTTCGCCCGGATGCTGCGCAAGGCCTGTGTGGTGGTGCTGGGCCTCGGCGCCGTCGGCGGTGTGCCCGCCGTGGTGCTCGGTCCCTGGCTGATCGAGGTCCTCTTCCGTGCCACGCCCGGGCAGCTCGGTCACGTCGACTTCGTCTGGTTCTCCATCGGGACGACCTGCTACATGCTGGCGATGGTGCTCGGTCAGGCCCAGATGGTGTTGCACAAGCACCGTGCGCAGCTGGCCTGCTGGGCGTTCGGCACCGCGATGCTGCTCGGCATCACGCTGGTGCCCGGGGACATCGCGCTGCGCGTGGGGCTCGCGTACGCGGTCGGTTCGCTGGCCACGGCCGGCGCGATGCTGCTGACGCTGCGCGGCGCCGTTCCGCGCCGTGCTGCCGTACCGGCGCCCGAGGGACAGCTCACCGAGGTCTGACCCCGTGACGTGACGGTCGTTTCCGTTCCGGGCCTGCCGCACGGCACGCCTTGATCGTCCCAAAGTACGATTTCTTGATCTGGCGACGGGACCAGTCGCCCGATCGGTGGCCGAGGGGCCGCACACGGATGCACACGGGGTGGGACATGGGCGGGAAACACGAGGACGCGCGGGGCTCGGGCATATCCGACGAGGAGCTGGCGGCGTTCTTGGAGCAGGCTGCCGCGGGCACCGGAGAGGCGCCGCGCGAGCCGTCGGCGCGGGCCCGGATGGTGACCGAGCGGCTGCGCCACCAGCAGGATCCGCCGGGCTGGCGCACCGGCCCTACCGGGCGGGGGACACGGGGCGGGCGGGGCCGGGCCAAGCGGGGGATCAAGGTCACCCTGGCCGTCGTCTTCATCGCCGGGCTCGCGCTGGTCGCGGTACGGCCCGAGCTGGTGATCGACCGGGTCACGGGCAAGACCGCCGCCCGGGAGGCGGCGAGGGTGCCGCTGCCCGCGGAGACGGCCCGGCCGACCGCGGCCCCGGGTGCCGTGCCCCCGGATTCACCGACCCTGGCAGAGCCCTTCCGGGGCTCCCCGGCCCTGCAGTGGGCGGACGGCGCCGCCGGCATCGAGATGCCCGAGGCCACCGCCGTGAACGGGGTCAGCCGCGAGCTGGTCGCCCAGGGGCTGGAGCGCACGAAGCAGTTCCTGGTGCTCGCCAACCTGGACCCGGCAACGCTGCGCGGCGAGCGCCCCACCGCGGCGCTGCAGATGATCGACCCCGGCCAGCGGGAGATGGTGGACCGGTTGGAAGGGGCCCTGGCCCGCCCGGGCAGGGACGCGGACCCGCTCCAGGTGTTCACCCGCGCCGACCCCGCACGGGTGCGCCTCGCCGGCGACGTGGTGAAGGTGCGCGGCCGGACGACGGTCGAGCCCGGCGCGAGCCCGGGCCAGATCGACGTCATGACCGACTACACCTTCGTCTACCCGCTGGTCCAGGCGAAGAGCGGCGCCGAGGAGGTCAGCCGCACCATCGTGCGCAGGCAGATGGAGTTCACCTTCGCCGATCCCCGCAAGTGGCGGGTCGAGGCGGGGATGATGCAGATCGGGCCCTACCAGTACGACATCGCGAATTCGGAGTGCTTCGTCTACGACGGGTACCTGCATCCGATGTTCCGGGACGCGCCGACCGACAGCCCCGAGCCGACAGGGACGCCCAGGGACCCGTACGACCGCAGCCAGGCCCTGGAACAGCCCGAGCAGGAGGGGTGCGGGACGGTCTCGCGGACCTGACGCGGCCGGGGAGGAGCTCCGCTGGGCCAAGGGTGCGGCGCAGTTTGACCACTCAGCGTGGCGGGGTATTCTCTTCGGCCCGATTGGCCAGGTACGTGCCTCGTATGGCAGACTACTCAAGTTGCTCGGCTGAGTGCCGATGCTGCGCGCCTCCCGCCGGGAGGACCGGAAGCGAGTCCCACAGTACTCGTCGTCCTTAATCTGCCTCTCGGGGCAGCAATGGGGACGGACGTACGGGAATCTTCTGGGAAGTGTCAGCACGGTGCCCACCAGGCACTCGGTGGGTGTTTCTCCCCCGAATCGCGGTCATCGGGACCGCACCCCCTTGGATGAGGGAATTTCCGTATGGGAATTTTCTGTAGAGGGAGTGCGACACGCCCGACCGCGTGGGTCGGAGGAGGGGCGGCGGGATTCCATTCCGCAGCCGACCGGGAGCCAGAGCGTTTCCACATACAGACAGGACTACGGAGTAGCCATGGCGGGACAGAAGATCCGCATCCGGCTCAAGGCCTACGACCACGAGGTCATCGATTCCTCGGCGAAGAAGATCGTCGAGACGGTGACGCGCACTGGTGCGTCGGTCGCGGGCCCGGTGCCGCTGCCCACTGAGAAGAACGTGTACTGCGTCATCAAGTCGCCGCACAAGTACAAGGACTCGCGCGAGCACTTCGAGATGCGCACGCACAAGCGCCTGATCGACATCCTCGACCCGACTCCCAAGACCGTTGACTCGCTGATGCGCCTGGACCTTCCGGCCGGCGTTGACATCGAGATCAAGCTCTGAGAGGCGTCGAGAAGATGGCAAAGCAGATCAAGGGCGTCCTGGGCGAGAAGCTCGGCATGACCCAGGTCTGGGACGAGAACAACCGTGTCGTCCCGGTGACCGTGGTCAAGGCCGGACCCTGCGTCGTTACCCAGGTCCGTACGAACGACATCGACGGCTACGAGTCGGTCCAGATCGCCTTCGGCGAGATCGACCCGCGCAAGGTGAACAAGCCCCTCAAGGGCCACTTCGCCAAGGCCGACGTGACCCCCCGCCGCCACCTGGTGGAGCTCCGCACCTCCGACGCCAGCGAGTACACGCTCGGCCAGGAGATCACTGCTGAGGTGTTCGAGTCCGGCGTCAAGGTTGACGTCACGGGCAACAGCAAGGGCAAGGGCTTCGCCGGTGTCATGAAGCGGCACAACTTCCGGGGCCTCGGCGCCGGTCACGGTGTGCAGCGCAAGCACCGCTCCCCCGGTTCGATCGGTGGCTGCGCCACCCCTGGGCGTGTCTTCAAGGGCATGCGCATGGCCGGTCGTATGGGTAACGAGCGCGTCACCACCCAGAACCTGACCATCCACGCGGTTGACGCGGAGAAGGGTCTGCTGCTCATCAAGGGCGCGGTCCCCGGTCCGAACGGCGGCCTCGTCCTGGTCCGTACCGCGGCCAAGGGGGCTTGAGGTAATGAGCACCATTGACATCCTTTCGCCGGCAGGCGACAAGGCCGGTACCGTCGAGCTCCCCGCGGAGATCTTCGACGCGAAGACCAGCGTTCCGCTGATCCACCAGGTCGTTGTCGCTCAGCTGGCTGCTGCCCGTCAGGGCACGCACAAGACCAAGCGTCGCGGCGAAGTCCGTGGTGGTGGCCGCAAGCCGTACCGCCAGAAGGGCACCGGCCGTGCGCGCCAGGGTTCGACCCGCGCGCCGCAGTTCGTCGGCGGTGGCGTTGTCCACGGCCCGCAGCCGCGTGACTACTCCCAGCGGACCCCGAAGAAGATGAAGGCTGCCGCCCTCCGCGGTGCCCTCTCGGACCGTGCGCGTCACTCCCGCATTCACGTCGTCACCGGCGTGGTCGAGGGTGCTGCCTCCACGAAGGCCGCCAAGACGCTGTTCGGCAAGATCTCGGAGCGCAAGAACCTGCTCCTGGTCGTCGACCGCGCCGAAGAGGCCGCGTGGCTGTCCGCCCGCAACCTGCCCCAGGTTCACATCCTGGAGCCGGGCCAGCTGAACACGTACGACGTGATCGTCTCTGACGACGTGGTCTTCACTCAGACCGCTTTCGAGTCCTTCGTGTCTGGCCCCAAGGCCGATGAGACCGAAGGGAGCGACGCGTAATGTCTGACGCGACCGTTACCAGCAAGACCTTCACTGACCCGCGCGACCTGCTGATCAAGCCGGTTGTCTCGGAGAAGAGCTACGCGCTGCTCGACGAGAACAAGTACACGTTCATCGTCGCGCCCGGCTCGAACAAGACCCAGATCAAGCAGGCTGTGGAAGCGGTCTTCTCGGTCAAGGTCACCGGGGTCAACACGATCAACCGTCAGGGTAAGCGCAAGCGCACCAAGACTGGTTTCGGCAAGCGCGCTGACACCAAGCGCGCCATCGTGACCCTCGCTGAGGGCGACCGAATCGACATCTTCGGCGGCCAGGCCTCCTAACGGAGGTCTAGTCGTCCGGAATCGGACGAGGACTGAGAAATGGGTATCCGCAAGTACAAGCCGACGACCCCGGGCCGTCGTGGCTCCAGCGTCGCCGACTTTGTCGAGATCACGCGGTCCACGCCGGAGAAGTC
The DNA here is from genome assembly GCF_044756625.1 of Streptomyces sp. NPDC091682. NCBI lineage: Bacteria > Bacillati > Actinomycetota > Actinomycetes > Kitasatosporales > Streptomycetaceae > Streptomyces > Streptomyces sp. NPDC091682. The sequence continues at coordinate 252,164 of NZ_JBIVTH010000013.1, forward strand.
GCTGGTTCGCCCCCTGCACAGCAAGGGCGGCCGTAACAACACCGGTCGGATCACCGTTCGCCACCAGGGTGGTGGACACAAGCGCGCCTACCGCGTGATCGACTTCCGTCGTCACGACAAGGACGGCGTGCCGGCCAAGGTCGCGCACATCGAGTACGACCCCAACCGCACCGCGCGCATCGCGCTCCTGCACTACGCGGACGGCGAGAAGCGCTACATCATCGCGCCGAAGGCTCTGAAGCAGGGCGACCGGATTGAGAACGGCCCCACGGCCGACATCAAGCCCGGTAACAACCTCGCGCTCCGCAACATCCCGGTCGGTACCACGATCCACGCGATCGAGCTCCGTCCCGGTGGCGGCGCGAAGTTCGCGCGTTCGGCTGGTGCCTCCGTGCAGCTGCTGGCGAAGGAGGGCACGATGGCCCACCTTCGTATGCCGTCGGGCGAGATCCGTCTCGTCGACGCGCGCTGCCGCGCCACGGTCGGCGAGGTCGGCAACGCCGAGCAGTCGAACATCAACTGGGGCAAGGCCGGCCGCATGCGCTGGAAGGGCGTTCGCCCGTCCGTCCGCGGTGTCGCGATGAACCCGGTTGACCACCCGCACGGTGGTGGTGAGGGCAAGACCAGTGGTGGTCGCCACCCGGTCTCCCCGTGGGGTCAGAAGGAGGGTCGTACTCGCTCGCCGAAGAAGGCTTCGAGCAAGTACATCGTCCGCCGCCGCAAGACGAACAAGAAGCGCTAGGAGCGGGTTTAGATGCCGCGCAGTCTCAAGAAGGGGCCCTTCGTCGACGACCACCTCGTAAAGAAGGTGGACGTCCAGAACGAAGCCGGCACCAAGAACGTCATCAAGACCTGGTCCCGTCGCTCGATGATCATCCCCAGCATGCTGGGCCACACCATCGCGGTGCACAACGGCAAGACCCACGTCCCGGTGTTCGTCACCGAGTCGATGGTCGGCCACAAGCTCGGCGAGTTCTCGCCGACTCGCACCTTCCGCGGCCACGTCAAGGACGACCGGAAGTCGAAGCGCCGCTAAAGGCGGGGTGGTTATGACTATGACTTACACCGAAGGGACAACCATGGAAGCCAGGGCCCAGGCGCGGTACATCCGCGTCACGCCCATGAAGGCCCGCCGAGTGGTGGACCTTATCCGTGGCATGGATGCCACGGAGGCTCAGGCGGTCCTGCGTTTCGCCCCGCAGGCCGCGAGCGTGCCGGTCGGCAAGGTGCTGGACAGCGCCATTGCCAACGCCGCACACAACTACAACCACCCGGACGCCTCCACGCTGGTCATCAGCGAGGCGTACGTGGACGAGGGCCCGACCCTGAAGCGGTTCCGTCCGCGTGCCCAGGGCCGTGCCTACCGGATCCGCAAGCGGACCAGCCACATCACCGTGGTCGTCAGCAGCAAGGAAGGTTCCCGGTAATGGGCCAGAAGGTAAACCCGCACGGGTTCCGGCTCGGCATCACCACCGACTTCAAGTCGCGTTGGTACGCCGACAAGCTGTACAAGGACTACGTCAAGGAAGACGTCGCCATCCGTCGGATGATGACGTCCGGCATGGAGCGCGCCGGCATCTCGAAGGTTGAGATCGAGCGCACCCGTGACCGCGTGCGTGTGGACATCCACACCGCTCGTCCGGGCATCGTCATCGGCCGCCGTGGCGCCGAGGCCGACCGCATCCGCGGTGACCTCGAGAAGCTCACGGGCAAGCAGGTTCAGCTGAACATCCTCGAGGTCAAGAACCCCGAGCTTGACGCTCAGCTGGTTGCCCAGGCCGTGGCCGAGCAGCTCTCCTCCCGCGTCTCCTTCCGTCGTGCCATGCGCAAGAGCATGCAGGGCACGATGAAGGCCGGCGCCAAGGGCATCAAGATCCAGTGTGGCGGCCGTCTCGGCGGCGCCGAGATGTCCCGCTCCGAGTTCTACCGCGAAGGCCGTGTGCCGCTGCACACCCTCCGCGCGAACGTGGACTACGGCTTCTTCGAGGCCAAGACCACCTTCGGCCGCATCGGTGTGAAGGTCTGGATCTACAAGGGCGACGTCAAGAACATCGCCGAGGTTCGCGCCGAGAACGCTGCGGCCCGTGCGGGTAACCGCCCGGCCCGTGGCGCGCAGGGCGCTGGCGACCGTCCCGCCGGCCGTGGTGGCCGTGGTGGCGAGCGCGGCGGCCGTGGTGGCCGCAAGCCGCAGCAGGCTGCTGGTGTCGAGGCCCCCAAGGCCGACGCTCCCGCCGCCGCTCCGGCCGAGAGCACCGGAACGGAGGCCTGACCGACATGCTGATCCCTCGTAGGGTCAAGCACCGCAAGCAGCACCACCCGAAGCGCAGCGGTATGGCCAAGGGCGGTACTGAGGTCACGTTCGGCGAGTACGGCATCCAGGCGCTGACCCCGGCGTACGTGACGAACCGCCAGATCGAGGCGGCTCGTATTGCGATGACCCGCCACATCAAGCGTGGCGGCAAGGTCTGGATCAACATCTACCCGGACCGCCCGCTGACGAAGAAGCCTGCCGAGACCCGCATGGGTTCCGGTAAGGGTTCTCCTGAGTGGTGGATCGCCAACGTGCACCCGGGCCGGGTCATGTTCGAGCTGTCCTACCCGAACGAGAAGATTGCTCGTGAGGCGCTCACCCGCGCTGCTCACAAGCTTCCGATGAAGTGCCGGATTGTTCGGCGCGAGGCAGGTGAGTCGTGATGGCGACGGGAACCAAGGCGTCCGAGCTGCGTGAGCTCGGCAACGAGGAGCTCGTTGGCAAGCTGCGCGAGGCCAAGGAGGAGCTGTTCAAGCTCCGCTTCCAGGCGGCCACGGGTCAGCTGGAGAACAACGGCCGGCTCAAGTCCGTCCGTAAGGACATCGCTCGCATCTACACCCTGATGCACGAGCGTGAGCTCGGTATCGAGACGGTGGAGAGCGCCTGATGAGCGAGAACAACGTGACTGAGAAGACCGAGCGCGGTTTCCGCAAGACCCGTGAGGGTCTGGTCGTCAGCGACAAGATGGACAAGACCGTCGTCGTCGCCGTCGAGGACCGCGTGAAGCACGCCCTGTACGGCAAGGTCATCCGCCGTACGAACAAGCTCAAGGCGCACGACGAGCAGAACGCTGCTGGCGTCGGCGACCGCGTCCTCATCATGGAGACGCGTCCGCTGTCGGCGAGCAAGCGCTGGCGCATCGTCGAGATCCTCGAGAAGGCCAAGTAATTATCTGAGGGGTTTCCCTCAGGTTCGTTCCGCCAGGCTCGGTGGGGGCGACGCTCTCCGGAGTGAAGCCCCCGCCGGGAACCGGCAGACAAACAGGAGATACACGTGATCCAGCAGGAGTCGCGACTGCGTATCGCCGACAACACTGGTGCCAAGGAAATCCTTTGCATCCGTGTTCTCGGTGGTTCCGGTCGCCGCTACGCGGGCATCGGTGACGTCATCGTCGCCACCGTCAAGGACGCGATCCCCGGTGGCAACGTGAAGAAGGGTGACGTCGTCAAGGCGGTCATCGTTCGCACCGTCAAGGAGCGTCGCCGCCAGGACGGCTCGTACATCCGCTTTGACGAGAACGCCGCCGTCATTCTGAAGAACGACGGCGACCCTCGCGGCACCCGTATCTTCGGCCCGGTGGGCCGTGAGCTGCGCGAGAAGAAGTTCATGAAGATCATCTCGCTCGCGCCGGAGGTGCTGTAAGCATGAAGATCAAGAAGGGCGACCTGGTCCAGGTCATCACCGGTAAGGACAAGGGCAAGCAGGGCAAGGTCATCGTTGCCTTCCCCGCCGACAACCGTGTCCTCGTCGAGGGTGTCAACCGGGTCAAGAAGCACACCAAGGCTGCGCAGAACCAGGCCGGTGGCATTGTGATCACCGAGGCCCCGGTCCACGTCAGCAACGTTCAGCTGGTTGTGGAGAAGGACGGCAAGAAGGTCGTCACCCGCGTCGGCTACCGCTTCGACGACGAGGGCAACAAGATCCGCGTTGCCAAGCGGACGGGTGAGGACATCTGATGGCTACCACTCCGCGTCTCAAGACGAAGTACCGCGAGGACATCGCGGGCAAGCTGCGTGAGGAGTTCTCCTACGAGAACGTCATGCAGATCCCCGGCCTCGTGAAGATCGTGGTCAACATGGGTGTGGGCGACGCCGCCCGCGACTCCAAGCTGATCGACGGCGCCATCAAGGACCTGACGACGATCACCGGTCAGAAGCCGGCCGTCACGAAGGCCCGCAAGTCCATCGCGCAGTTCAAGCTGCGCGAGGGTCAGCCGATCGGCTGCCACGTCACCCTCCGTGGTGACCGCATGTGGGAGTTCCTGGACCGTACGCTGTCGCTCGCGCTGCCGCGTATCCGTGACTTCCGTGGTCTGTCGCCGAAGCAGTTCGACGGCCGTGGTAACTACACCTTCGGTCTCACGGAGCAGGTCATGTTCCACGAGATCGACCAGGACAAGATCGACCGTACCCGGGGTATGGACATCACCGTGGTCACCACGGCGACCAACGACGCTGAGGGCCGCGCGCTCCTTCGTCACCTCGGCTTCCCCTTCAAGGAGGCGTAAGCGAGATGGCGAAGAAGGCTCTCATCGCGAAGGCTGCCCGCAAGCCCAAGTTCGGTGTGCGTGCGTACACCCGCTGCCAGCGCTGCGGTCGTCCCCACTCCGTGTACCGCAAGTTCGGCCTGTGCCGCGTCTGCCTTCGTGAGATGGCTCACCGTGGCGAGCTGCCGGGCGTGACCAAGAGCTCCTGGTAATTCCCTTCCGTCCGTAAGGACTTGGGAAGTTCCAGAGACTCTCGGTAAGCATCTGGTCGGTGGGTGCCCAGCTCCGCATGCCGTAGGCTTGTGGGGTTGGGCGTCCGCCGCCCTATCGACTTACTACGCCGTAGGTCCCCGCACCGCACCCGTCCCGCCACTGAGTGGGGAGAGGGATGGCGCATACAGGAAACCCCGGCGAGAGAGGCCGAAGGCCACTTCATGACCATGACTGACCCGATCGCAGACATGCTGACCCGTCTGCGTAACGCTAACTCGGCGTACCACGACACCGTCGTGATGCCGCACAGCAAGATCAAGTCGCACATCGCAGAGATCCTCAAGCAGGAGGGTTTCATCACCGGCTGGAAGGTCGAGGACGCCGAGGTCGGCAAGAACCTCGTCCTCGAGCTGAAGTTCGGGCCGAACCGTGAGCGCTCCATCGCGGGCATCAAGCGGATCTCGAAGCCCGGTCTGCGCGTGTACGCGAAGTCCACCAACCTGCCGAAGGTGCTCGGCGGCCTGGGCGTGGCGATCATCTCCACGTCGCACGGTCTGCTCACCGGCCAGCAGGCAGGCAAGAAGGGCGTAGGTGGGGAAGTCCTCGCCTACGTCTGGTAGTCGGGAACGGAGGAAAAGCAATGTCGCGAATCGGCAAGCTCCCCATCCAGGTTCCCGCCGGTGTGGACGTCACCATCGATGGCAGCACGGTTGCGGTGAAGGGCCCCAAGGGTTCCCTTTCCCACACCGTCAAGGCTCCCATCGCCGTTGTTAAGGGCGAGGACGGCGTTCTGAACGTCACCCGTCCGAACGACGAGCGTCAGAACAAGGCCCTGCACGGCCTGTCCCGCACGCTGGTGGCGAACATGATCACCGGTGTGACCACGGGATACGTCAAGGCTCTCGAGATCAGCGGTGTCGGTTACCGTGTCCTGGCGAAGGGCTCCAACCTGGAGTTCCAGCTGGGCTACAGCCACCCGATCCTGGTGGAGGCGCCCGAGGGCATCTCCTTCAAGGTCGAGTCGCCGACCAAGTTCACGGTCGAGGGCATCGACAAGCAGAAGGTCGGCGAGGTCGCCGCCAACATCCGCAAGCTGCGGAAGCCCGACCCGTACAAGGCCAAGGGTGTCAAGTACGCCGGCGAGGTCATCCGCCGCAAGGTCGGAAAGGCTGGTAAGTAGCCATGGCATACGGTGTGAAGATCGCCAAGGGCGACGCGTACAAGCGCGCTGCCAAGGCTCGCCGCCACATCCGCATCCGCAAGAACGTCTCGGGTACGGCGGAGCGTCCGCGCCTCGTCGTGACGCGTTCGAACCGCAACATCGTTGCTCAGGTCATCGACGACCTCCAGGGCCACACCCTGGCGTCGGCGTCGACCCTGGACGCTTCGATCCGCGGTGGCGAAGGCGACAAGAGCTCGCAGGCCCAGGCTGTCGGCGCGCTCGTCGCCGAGCGTGCCAAGGCCGCGGGTGTCGAGACCGTCGTGTTCGACCGCGGTGGCAACCGATACGCCGGGCGCATTGCCGCTCTGGCTGACGCCGCCCGCGAAGCCGGGCTGAAGTTCTAAGCCCCGGTTCCGGGACTCACGGACGTAACAGAGAGAGGTAATCCAATGGCTGGACCCCAGCGCCGCGGAAGCGGTGCCGGTGGCGGCGAGCGGCGGGACCGGAAGGGTCGCGACGGTGGCCCTGCCGCCGAGAAGACCGCTTACGTTGAGCGCGTTGTCGCGATCAACCGCGTCGCCAAGGTTGTCAAGGGTGGTCGCCGCTTCAGCTTCACCGCGCTGGTCGTGGTGGGCGACGGTGACGGCACCGTAGGTGTCGGTTACGGCAAGGCCAAGGAAGTTCCCGCGGCCATCGCCAAGGGTGTCGAGGAAGCCAAGAAGAACTTCTTCAAGGTTCCGCGCATCCAGGGCACCATCCCTCACCCGATCCAGGGCGAGAAGGCTGCGGGCGTCGTCCTGCTGAAGCCTGCTTCCCCCGGTACCGGTGTTATCGCCGGTGGCCCGGTGCGCGCCGTTCTGGAGTGCGCCGGCGTTCACGACATCCTGTCGAAGTCCCTGGGCTCCGACAACGCGATCAACATCGTGCACGCGACCGTGGAGGCCCTCAAGGGCCTGCAGCGTCCCGAGGAGATCGCGGCTCGCCGTGGTCTGCCCCTCGAGGACGTCGCCCCCGCGGCTCTGCTTCGTGCACGTGCTGGGGCGGGTGCGTAATGGCTCGCCTCAAGATCACGCAGACGAAGTCGTACATCGGTAGCAAGCAGAACCACCGCGACACGCTGCGTTCGCTCGGGCTCAAGCGCCTGAACGACGTCGTCGTCAAGGAGGACCGCCCCGAGTTCCGCGGAATGGTGCACACCGTCCGCCACCTCGTGACGGTTGAGGAGGTTGACTAATCATGGCTGAGAACAGCCCGCTGAAGGCCCACAACCTCCGTCCCGCCCCCGGCGCCAAGACCGCGAAGACCCGTGTCGGTCGTGGTGAGGCGTCGAAGGGTAAGACGGCCGGTCGTGGTACGAAGGGCCAGAAGGCCCGTTACCAGATCCCGCAGCGCTTCGAGGGTGGGCAGATGCCCCTCCACATGCGCCTGCCGAAGCTCAAGGGCTTCAAGAACCCGTTCCGCACCGAGTTCCAGGTCGTGAACCTGGACAAGCTCGGCGCGCTCTACCCCGAGGGTGGAGAAGTCACGGTGGCCGACCTGGTCGCCAAGGGCGCGGTTCGCAAGAACAGCCTCGTCAAGGTCCTGGGCCAGGGCGAGATCTCCGTGGCGCTGCAGGTTTCGGTTGACGCCGTCTCCGCCTCCGCCAAGGAGAAGATTGCCGCTGCCGGCGGCACCGTCACCGAGCTCGTCTAAGACGATTTCAGTGGCTGAATAGCTCGAAACCCGACCGGGGATGCCTCACATATGGGGCATCCCCGGTCGGTCGTTCCACGGAAGGCACACTCGCCGGTAAGGTGGCGTGCACCTTTGCTTTGTCGTATTCGTCGATCCCTCAGACCGTCACCTCTGACGCAGTAGCGCGGGGGTCGCAGGAGGCACCGTGCTCACCGCGTTCGCCCGGGCGTTCAAGACGCCCGACCTGCGCAAGAAGCTGCTCTTCACGCTCGGCATCATCGTGCTGTTCCGGCTCGGGTCCCACGTACCGGTCCCCGGGGTGAGCTACAAGAACGTTCAGATCTGTGTGGAGCAGGCAGGCAGCAGCAATGGGCTGTTCGGCCTGGTCAACATGTTCAGCGGCGGTGCGCTGCTGCAGATCACGATCTTCGCGCTCGGCATCATGCCCTACATCACGGCGAGCATCATCCTGCAGCTGCTGACCGTGGTCATCCCGAAGCTGGAGGCCCTCAAGAAGGAGGGACAGTCCGGCACGGCGAAGATCACCCAGTACACGCGCTATTTGACGGTCGCCCTCGCGATCCTGCAGGGCACCGGCCTCGTCGCCACCGCTCGCACCGGTGCCCTCTTCGGCACCTGCCAGGTCGGCCGCGAGATCGTCCCGGACCGGTCGATCTTCACCACGGTCGTCATGGTGGTCACCATGACCGCCGGTACCTGCGTCGTGATGTGGCTCGGTGAGCTCATCACCGACCGCGGCATCGGCAACGGCATGTCGATCCTCATGTTCATCTCGATCGCCGCCGGCTTCATCGGCGCGCTGTGGCAGATCAAGCTCCAGGGCAAGATCGCCGACGGCTGGGTCGAGTTCGGTGTGGTCATGCTCGTCGGCCTCGCGATGGTCGGCCTGGTGGTCTTCGTCGAGCAGGCGCAGCGCCGGATCCCGGTCCAGTACGCGAAGCGCATGATCGGTCGCCGTGCGTACGGCGGCACCTCGACCTACATCCCGCTCAAGGTGAACCAGGCGGGCATCATCCCCGTCATCTTCGCCTCGTCGCTGCTCTACATCCCGGCGCTGGTCGTGCAGTTCAGCGGATCCCAGGCAGGCTGGGCCACCTGGATCCAGAAGCACTTCGTCAAGGGCGACCACCCGTACTACATCGCGGCCTACTTCCTCCTGATCGTCTTCTTCGCGTTCTTCTACGTGGCGATCTCGTTCAACCCCGAGGAAGTTGCAGACAACATGAAGAAGTATGGTGGGTTCATCCCGGGCATCCGCGCCGGTCGGCCCACCGCCGAGTACCTCAGCTACGTACTCAACCGGATCACCTGGCCGGGGTCGCTGTACCTGGGTCTCATCGCTCTTGTGCCGACGATGGCGTTGGCCGGCTTCGGAGCGAACCAGAACTTCCCGTTCGGCGGGACGAGCATCCTGATCATCGTGGGTGTGGGTCTGGAAACCGTGAAGCAGATCGAGAGCCAGCTCCAGCAGCGTAATTACGAAGGGTTCCTCCGCTGATGCGAATCGTCCTCGTTGGACCGCCCGGTGCCGGCAAGGGAACGCAGGCCGCGTTCCTTGCTAAGAACCTGTCGATTCCGCACATCTCCACGGGTGACCTGTTCCGGGCCAACATCAGCCAGGGCACCGAGCTGGGCAAGCAGGCGAAGGCGTACATGGACGCCGGCGACCTGGTGCCCGACGAGGTGACCATCGGCATGGCCAAGGACCGTATGGAGCAGCCGGACGCCGTGAACGGCTTCCTGCTCGACGGTTTCCCGCGCAACGTCTCGCAGGCCGAGGCGCTCGACGTGATGCTCCAGGCGGAGGGCATGAAGCTCGACGCCGTCCTCGACCTGGAGGTCGAGGAGGACGAGGTCGTCAAGCGGATCGCCGGTCGGCGGATCTGCCGCAAGGACTCCTCGCACGTCTTCCACGTGGCGTACGCCCGTCCGAAGGTCGAGGGTGTCTGCGACACCTGCGAAGGCGAGCTGTACCAGCGCGGCGACGACTCCGAGGCCACGGTCCGCAACCGGCTGGAGGTCTACCACACGCAGACCGAGCCGATCATCGACTACTACAAGGCCCAGGGCCTGCTGGTGACCATTCCGGCCCTCGGTGAGGTCGCGGACGTCACCAAGCGCGCGATGGACGCCCTCAAGAAGTAGTAACCCTTTGTGTGCAGGTACGGCCGCGGTGTCCCCAGGGCATCGCGGCCGTACTGTTGAAAAGACCTGAACAACGCAGATCCGAAGGTGGAAGGCATTTCCCATGGTCCAGATCAAGACCCCCGAGCAGATCGCGAAGATGCGCGAGGCAGGGCTGGTCGTCGCGGCGATCCACGCCGCGACCCGTGAGGCGGCCGTACCGGGTGCCACGACGCGGGATCTGGACATGGTGGCCCGCAAGGTCATCGCGGACGCCGGGGCCAAGTCGAACTTCCTCGGCTACGGCGGGTTCCCCGCGACCATCTGCACCTCGGTGAACGAGGTCGTCGTCCACGGCATCCCGGACGACAAGACCGTCCTCAAGGACGGCGACATCATCTCGATCGACGCCGGCGCGATCGTGGACGGCTGGCACGGCGACGCCGCGTACACCGCCTTCGTGGGCACCGGGCACGCGCCTGAGCTCGTGGAGCTGTCCCGGGTGACCGAGGAGTCCATGTGGGCCGGGATCGCCGCCATGAAGCTCGGCAACCGCCTCGTGGACATCTCCAAGGCGATCGAGACGTACATCAAGCGCCAGCCCCGTCCTTCCACCGGTGAGCACAGCCTCGGCAAGTTCGGGATCATCGAGGACTACGGCGGCCACGGCATCGGGTCCGAGATGCACATGGACCCCCACCTGCTGAACTACGTCTCGCGCAAGCGGGGCAAGGGGATCAAGCTCGTTCCGGGTCTCTGCCTGGCGATCGAGCCGATGGTTTCCCTCGGCACCGCCCAGACGGAGGTCCTTTCGGACGACTGGACGGTCATCACGACGGACGGCACCTGGTCCTCGCACTGGGAGCACTCCATCGCGCTGACGGAGGCCGGGCCCATCGTCCTGACCAGCCCGGATTGCGGCAAGGCGAAGCTGGCGGAGTACGGGGTCACCACGGCTCCGGACCCCCTCGGTTAATGATCTAGACTCTGGGGCAAACTTTCCGGATTCGTCTTTCTGGGTGCCCTGACGTAGACTGACTCGTCGGCTCTCGTGCACTTCCATGTCTGCGTGGCGCACAGAGCCGATCAAGGTAGCCGATTCGAAAGGCGAAGCGTGGCCAAGAAGCAAGGTGCCATCGAAATCGAGGGCACCGTGATCGAGTCCCTCCCGAACGCCATGTTCAAGGTGGAACTCCAGAACGGTCACAAGGTCCTCGCGCACATCAGCGGCAAGATGCGTATGCACTACATCCGCATCCTCCCCGATGACCGGGTCGTTGTGGAGCTGTCTCCGTACGACCTGACGCGTGGCCGGATCGTCTACCGATACAAGTAGATCTTGCTCTCACTCCTGCCTGGGCGTCCGTCCCGGTGCGGGTGGTGGCACTGACCCGGAGAACCTCACCAACATGAAGGTCAAGCCGAGCGTCAAGAAGATCTGCGACAAGTGCAAGGTGATCCGCCGTCACGGTCGGGTCATGGTCATCTGCGACAACCTGCGCCACAAGCAGCGCCAGGGCTGACGCACGCCGACCGACCTGCCTTCCGCAGTTCTTCGCGCGACGTAAGAAAACGTACATACGCAGAACCCGCCCAGCCCTTCACGGGGCCGGCGGCACCTCCGGCGGGGGCCGGGGACCCGGGCGTACCATCACCCATTTCGGGGTGGTCGGCGGTCGGGGTCGGTTCTGCTGAAGACCCCCGAACACACAGGAGCCATTGAATGGCACGCGTTTCCGGTGTTGACATCCCGCGCGAAAAGCGCGTGGAGATCGCACTCACCTACGTCTTCGGTATCGGGCGCACCCGGTCCAAGGAGATCCTCGCCTCCACCGGCGTGAACCCGAACACCCGCGTTCGTGACCTGGCCGAAGAGGACCTCGTCAAGATCCGCGAGTACGTGGACGCCAACCTCCGTACCGAGGGTGACCTCCGCCGCGAGATCCAGGGCGACATCCGCCGCAAGATCGAGATCCAGTGCTACCAGGGTATCCGCCACCGTCGCGGCCTCCCGGTGCACGGTCAGCGCACCAGCACCAACGCGCGTACCCGCAAGGGCCCGCGTCGCGCGATCGCCGGTAAGAAGAAGCCGGGCAAGAAGTAGTCCTGTTCAGCGGTCTTGCGCTGTAGGACCGACCACCTCCCGTAGGAGATTTAGATGCCCCCCAAGGGTCGTCAGGGCGCTGCCAAGAAGGTGCGCCGCAAGGAAAAGAAGAACGTCGCTCACGGGCACGCCCACATCAAGAGCACGTTCAACAACACCATCGTTTCGATCACGGACCCGTCCGGCAACGTGATCTCCTGGGCCTCCGCCGGCCACGTCGGCTTCAAGGGCTCGCGCAAGTCCACCCCCTTCGCCGCGCAGATGGCCGCCGAGTCGGCCGCCCGTCGCGCGCAGGAGCACGGCATGCGCAAGGTTGACGTCTTCGTGAAGGGTCCGGGCTCCGGCCGCGAGACCGCGATCCGCTCCCTCCAGGCCACCGGCCTCGAGGTCGGCTCGATCCAGGACGTCACCCCCACCCCGCACAACGGCTGCCGCCCGCCGAAGCGCCGCCGCGTCTGACGCAGCGGACGCACCTGTGCGTTCTTGAGTGTCCGGGCGGTACGTACCCCTCGCGGGGGACGTGCCGCCCGTACCCTTGTAAGTCCGCGGTCCTCCGGACCGTGTCCGTCGGGCGTCAAATAGTGGGCGTCCACGAATGAAGGAACACAGACATGCTTATCGCTCAGCGTCCTTCGCTGACCGAAGAGGTCGTCGACGAGTACCGCTCGCGGTTCGTGATCGAGCCGCTGGAGCCGGGCTTCGGTTACACCCTCGGCAACTCCCTGCGCCGCACCCTCCTGTCCTCCATCCCGGGTGCCGCCGTCACCAGCATCCGCGTGGACGGCGTCCTGCACGAGTTCACGACCGTGCCGGGTGTGAAGGAAGACGTCACCGACATCATCCTGAACATCAAGCAGCTGGTCGTCTCCTCGGAGCACGACGAGCCGGTCGTGATGTACCTGCGCAAGCAGGGTCCCGGCCTGGTCACCGCCGCTGACATCGCGCCCCCGGCCGGTGTCGAGGTGCACAACCCGGACCTGGTCCTCGCCACGCTCAACGGCAAGGGCAAGCTGGAGATGGAGCTGACCGTCGAGCGCGGTCGCGGCTACGTCTCCGCCGTCCAGAACAAGCAGCTGGGCCAGGAGATCGGCCGCATCCCGGTCGACTCCATCTACAGCCCGGTCCTCAAGGTCACCTACAAGGTCGAGGCGACCCGAGTCGAGCAGCGCACCGACTTCGACAAGCTGATCGTCGACGTCGAGACCAAGCAGGCCATGCGCCCGCGTGACGCCATGGCGTCCGCCGGTAAGACCCTGGTCGAGCTGTTCGGTCTGGCGCGCGAGCTCAACATCGACGCCGAGGGCATCGACATGGGCCCGTCCCCCACGGACGCCGCCCTGGCCGCCGACCTGGCGCTGCCGATCGAGGAGCTCGAGCTCACGGTCCGCTCGTACAACTGCCTCAAGCGCGAGGGCATCCACTCCGTGGGTGAGCTCGTCGCCCGCTCCGAGGCCGACCTGCTCGACATCCGCAACTTCGGTGCGAAGTCGATCGACGAGGTTAAGGCGAAGCTGGCCGGCATGGGCCTGGCCCTCAAGGACAGCCCGCCCGGATTCGACCCGACCGCCGCCGCCGACGCCTTCGGTGCCGACGACGACGCGGACGCCGGTTTCGTCGAGACCGAGCAGTACTGATCCACCCCGCCGCCGGCGGCCGAGGCCTTCGGCCCGGGTCGCCGGCCGGGCTCGGACCGAAATCTTTCCCGCGGCATCCGCCTCGGGGGAACTGACACCGGTACCTGACACGGCCGGTGCAGATATGAAGGAGTAACACCATGCCGCGTCCCGCAAAGGGTGCCCGCCTGGGCGGTTCCGCCGCGCACGAGAAGCACCTGCTCGCGAACCTCGCGAAGGCGCTCTTCGAGCACGGCCGCATCACCACCACCGAGGCCAAGGCCCGCCGCCTGCGTCCCTACGCCGAGCGTCTGGTCACCAAGGCCAAGAAGGGCGACATCCACAACCGTCGCCTGGTGCTGCAGACGATCACGGACAAGAGCATCGTGCACACGCTGTTCACCGAGATCGCCCCGCGCTACGAGAACCGCCCCGGTGGTTACACGCGCATCACCAAGATCGGCAACCGTCGTGGCGACAACGCCCCGATGGCCGTCATCGAGCTGGTCGAGGCCCTGACGGTCGCCCAGCAGGCCACTGGTGAGGCCGAGGCCGCCACCAAGCGCGCCGTGAAGGAGGCGGAGGCCACCGAGGCTCCCGCCGCCGAGGAGACCAAGGAGGCCTGATCCCCTCCCGGGATCACGCTGACAAGGCTCTGAACGGGCCCGCCCCTTTCGGGGCGGGCCCGTTCTGCATATGTGAGCTTCTGAGAGGATCGGTCACGTGAGTGACGAGGTGGAGCCCGGGCACGTCCGGGTGCGGTTGGACCTGAGCTACGACGGCAAGGACTTCTCCGGCTGGGCGAAGCAGCGCGTGCTGCGGACCGTCCAGGGCGAGCTGGAGTCGGCCCTGCAGACCGTGATGCGACTGTCCGAGCCGGTCGAGCTGACCGTGGCCGGGCGCACGGACGCGGGCGTGCACGCCCGCGGACAGGTCGCCCAGTTCGACCTCGCCGAGGAGGTCTGGGCCGAGCACCACGACAAGCTGCTGCGGCGCCTCGCCGGCCGGCTGCCGCACGACGTACGGGTGTGGAAGGTCGCCGAGGCCCCCGAAGGCTTCAACGCGCGCTTCTCGGCGATCTGGCGGCGCTACGCCTACCGCGTCGGCGACCACCAGGGCGGCGTCGACCCGCTGCGCCGCGGGCACGTGCTCTGGCACCAGTGGCCGCTCGACGTGGACGCCATGAACGAGGCCGCCGCCCCGCTGCTCGGCGAGCACGACTTCGCCGCGTACTGCAAGAAGCGCGAGGGCGCCACGACCATCCGTACCCTCCAGCAGCTCAGCTGGGAGCGGGCCGAGGACGGGATCGTCACCGCGACCGTCCGCGCCGACGCCTTCTGCCACAACATGGTCCGCTCGCTGGTGGGCGCCCTGCTGCACGTCGGCGACGGCCACCGGCCCACCGACTGGCCCGGCAAGGTGCTGGCGGCCGCCGTACGGGACTCCTCGGTGCACGTGGTCAAGCCGCACGGCCTGACCCTGGAGGAGGTCGGCTACCCGGCGGACGAGCTGCTGGCCGCCCGCAGCAAGGAAGCGCGCAACGTGCGGACCCTGCCGGGCGCCGGCTGCTGCTGACCGCCCCGCGGGCGTCCGGCTAATCCGTTTGGGCGGATCGCCGCCGGACCGGGACAATGCCCGGCATGGGACATCTCGAAGCCAGCCACCTGGAGTACTACCTTCCCGACGGGCGGGTACTGCTCCCTGACGTCTCCTTCCGCGTGGGGGAGGGGTCGGTCGTCGCGCTCGTCGGGGCGAACGGGGCTGGCAAGACCACCCTGCTGAAGATGATCTCCGGCGAGCTCCAGCCGCACGGCGGCGGGATCACCGTCTCCGGCGGCCTCGGCGTGATGTCGCAGTTCGTGGGCTCGGTGCGGGACGAGACGACCGTACGGGACCTGCTGGTCTCGGTGGCCCAGCCGCGCATCCGGGAGGCCGCCAAGGCGGTGGACCGCGCCGAGCAGCTGATCCTGACGGTGGACGACGAGGCCGCCCAGATGGCCTACGCCCAGGCGTTGAGCGACTGGGCGGACGTCCAGGGGTACGAGGCGGAGACGCTGTGGGACGTCTGCACCATGGCCGCGCTGGCGATTCCGTACGACTCCGCGCAGTTCCGCGAGGTGCGGACGCTCTCGGGCGGTGAGCAGAAGCGCCTCGTGCTGGAGGCGCTGCTGCGCGGGCCCGACGAGGTGCTGCTGCTCGACGAGCCGGACAACTACCTGGACGTCCCCGGCAAGCGCTGGCTGGAAGAGCAGCTGAAGGCCACCCGCAAGACGGTGCTCTTCGTCTCCCACGACCGGGAGCTGCTGACCCAGGCCGCCGAGAAGATCATCAGCCTGGAGGCGAGCCCGACGGGCTCCGACGTCTGGGTGCACGGCGCCGGCTTCGCCACGTACCACGACGCCCGCAAGGAGCGCTTCGCGCGCTTCGAGGAGCTCAAGCGGCGCTGGGACGAGGAGCACGCGCGACTGAAGGCGCTGGTGCTGCGGCTGCGCAACCAGGCCGCGAGCAGCCCCGACATGGCCTCGCGGTACCGCGCGATGCAGACCCGCTTCCAGAAGTTCGAGGAGGCCGGCCCGCCGCCGGAGCCGCCGCGGGAGCAGGACATCAAGATGCGGCTCAAGGGCGGCCGCACGGGCGTGCGCGCCCTGACCGTGGAGAACCTGGAGCTGACCGGCCTGATGAAGCCCTTCTCCCTGGAGGTCTTCTACGGGGAGCGGGTCGCGGTCCTCGGCTCGAACGGCTCGGGCAAGTCGCACTTCCTGCGCCTGATGGCGGGCGAGGACGTCAAGCACACGGGTACGTGGAAGCTGGGCGCACGGGTGGTTCCCGGCCATTTCGCGCAGACGCACGCCCACCCGGAGCTCTTCGGGCGGACCCTCGTCGACATCCTCTGGACGGAGGCGGCGAAGCCCCTGGGGCAGGCGATGGGGGCCCTGCGCCGGTACGAGCTGGAGCGCCAGGGGGACCAGCCGTTCGAGAAGCTCTCGGGCGGGCAGCAGGCGCGCTTCCAGATCCTGCTGCTGGAGCTGGCGGGCACCACGGCGCTGCTGTTGGACGAGCCGACGGACAACCTGGACCTGGAGTCGGCGGAGGCGCTGCAGGACGGACTGGAGGCCTACGACGGCACGGTGCTGTGCGTCACGCACGACCGGTGGTTCGCGCGCACATTTGACCGTTACCTGGTCTTCGGTTCGGACGGTGTTGTGCGGGAGACTCAGGAACCCGTCTGGGACGAACGTAGAGTCGAACGCAAGCGCTAGGGGGGCGACCGTGGCCCCCTCGGTCGAGTGAGGGGCAGGCGTCGTGGGGCTGCGGCCTAGCAACTGGCTGATGAAGTGGGAGAACCAGGGTCCCGGGAACCGGGGTGCCGGGGACGGGGGCCCGGGGTACGGGGGAGCCGGGAGCAGGCTGATCGGCTGGCTGCTCCGGCCGGCCGGCCGGTCCTGGCAGGTGGTCTCCCTCGCGGTGCTCCTCGGGATCGCCGTCTCCACGAGCCTTCGGGCGAACTGGGGCTCCGACAACGCGTTCGTGGTCAAGGCCGCGCAGACGCTGCTGGACGGCGGGTCCCCGTACGAGGACAAGCGGTTCCTCTACCTGCCCAGTGCCGTGCTCATGGCGGTCCCCGAGGCGCTGTTGCCGCGCGAGGTGCTGCGGTGGCTGCTGCCGCTCGGGATGTCGGGGCTGCTGGGCGTCGGCTGGCTGGCCGCGCTGCGGATATTCGCGGTGCCGCTGCGCTCGCGGTTCGCGGTCGGCGGCTTCGCGGTGTTCGCCCTCGCCTACAAGCCGTACGTCAACCTCGTGCTGATCGGCAACTGGACCGCCATCTCGGCGGCCGCCCTGCCGGTGGCGCTGCTGCTCGCGCAGCGGCACAGGTGGGGGTCGGCCGGGCTGGTCGTGGGCCTCGCGATCGCGTGCAAGCCGATGCTCGTGCCCCTCGGACTGCTCTTCCTGGTCGCCCGGCGGTGGCGGGCGCTGGCCGCGGCCGTGCTGGTGCCGCTGGGGTTCTCGCTGGCCGGCGCGCTGGTGATGCCGAGCCCGTCGCTGTTCTTCACCAAGACCCTGCCCTTCCTGCTCCAGGGGCAGGACTCGTACGCGCTGCCGTGGGACGCCTCGCCGATCGCCGTGCTGCCGCGGCTGGGCGTGCCGGCGCCGCTGGCGGTGCTGGTGGCCTTCGCGGGAGCCGCGGCGGGCCTGTGGGCCGCATGGGTCCGGTGGCGGCGGGAGGACACCGACGGGGGCGAGCTGCGCCTGGTGGAAACGGCCTGCATGGTGATGCTCGCCGCGTTCTTGGTGTCGCGGCCGTCCTTCGACCACTACCTGCTGGTGGTCCTGCCGCTGCTGATGGCTTCGGTGGTGCGGTCGGACGCGGCGGCGCGTTCGCCCTGGTTCTGGGCGGTGCTGGGGCCCCAGGTGGCGGGCATTCCGTGGCCGTCGGAGCTGGAGGCCAAACGGCGCGCCTTCAAGGACTGCGCCACCCTGTGCGGGCTTGCGTTCGTGCTGGCGCGTCGTGCGCTGCGCCCGGAACGGGTTACTCTGGAGCCCGTAACAACTGCGGGGTCCCCATCCAGGACCGAACCGGAGTGCGCCGCGACGCCAGCAGAATCGGCATCGCGGACCGCGTTTTGACCCGTACGGGTCTGCTTGGGTATCCTGCTGGTTTGTTATGCGTATTGGCTTTCTCATTCTCACGTGAAAGGGCCTTGCGCCGGTCCACCGGACCGATGACCAGCAGCTTCACGCGGGTGCGTCCCCGCTGTGAACGAGGGCTGTCGTGATCGTCCGTGGTGACCCTGTCAGGACCTTCCCGTGGGGCTTGCGCCCTTGGGATACCACCACTGAAGAAGCGAAGGCATACGCGTGCGTACGTTCAGCCCCAAGCCCGGCGACATCTCGCGCCAGTGGCTCGTCATCGACGCCCAGGACGTTGTCCTCGGCCGTCTGGCGACCCAGGCCGCTGCCCTCCTGAAGGGCAAGCACAAGCCGACCTACGCCCCCCACATGGACATGGGTGACTTCGTCGTCATCATCAACGCCGACAAGGTGCACCTGTCCGGTAACAAGGCGTCGCAGAAGATGGCGTACCGCCACTCCGGCTACCCGGGCGGTCTCCGCTCCGTGCGCTACGACGACCTCCTGGCGAACAACCCGGAAAAGGCCGTCGAGAAGGCCGTCAAGGGCATGCTCCCCAAGAACACCCTGGGCCGTCAGATGCTCTCGAAGCTGAAGGTCTACTCGGGCGACCAGCACCCCCACGCTGCCCAGCAGCCGGTGCCGTTCGAGATCACCCAGGTCGCGCAGTAGTTCCGGCCACCCCCTAAGACGTAGAAAATTCTGAGGAGCATCGTGGCCGAGACCACCGCCGAGACGACCGTCGAAGAGTTCGAGGGCAACGTCGAGGAGTACACCAGCGAGTCTGAGGTCGTCGTCGAGGGCGACTACACCTCCGAGTCCCTTGCCGGTCGCTTCGGCGACCCCCAGCCGGCCGCCGGCCTGGGCCGTCGCAAGAACGCCATCGCCCGCGTCCGGATCGTTCCGGGCACCGGCAAGTGGAAGATCAACGGTCGCACCCTTGAGGACTACTTCCCCAACAAGGTGCACCAGCAGGAAGTCAACGAGCCCTTCAAGCTCCTCGAGCTTGACGGCCGCTACGACGTCATCGCCCGCATCTCGGGTGGCGGCGTGTCCGGCCAGGCCGGCGCCCTGCGCCTCGGTGTGGCCCGTGCGCTGAACGAGGCGGACGTGGACAACAACCGCCCGGCGCTGAAGAAGGCCGGCTTCCTCTCCCGCGACGACCGTGCGGTCGAGCGCAAGAAGGCCGGTCTCAAGAAGGCCCGTAAGGCTCCGCAGTACAGCAAGCGTTAATCTGCGCCTGCTGTTCTGCAACGAAACCGCCCCGGCAGCACTCTCCGTGCTGCCGGGGCGGTTCGTTTACCGCCACAAGCGGCAAATATCTGTCACAAGCGGTCATAACGCGAAGCGGAAACTCGGGAGGACAACAGTGGGACGACTCTTCGGGACGGACGGTGTACGCGGCGTCGCCAACGCGGATCTGACGGCGGAGCTCGCGCTCGGCCTCTCCGTGGCGGCTGCCCACGTACTGGCCGAGGCGGGCACCTTCGAGGGCCACCGGGCGACCGCGGTGGTCGGCCGGGACCCCCGCGCCTCCGGCGAATTCCTGGAGGCCGCGGTCGTGGCCGGCCTCGCGAGCGCGGGCGTGGACGTCCTGCGCGTCGGTGTGCTGCCCACCCCGGCGGTGGCGTATCTCACCGGTGCGCTGGGCGCCGACCTCGGCGTGATGCTCTCCGCCAGCCACAACGCCATGCCCGACAACGGCATCAAGTTCTTCGCGCGCGGCGGCCACAAGCTCGCCGACGAGCTGGAGGACCGCATCGAGTCGACCTACGAGCAGCACCGCACCGGCGCCCCCTGGGACCGGCCCACCGGCTCCGGCGTCGGCCGCGTCTCCGACTACACCGAGGGCTTCGACCGGTACGTCGCCCACCTCATCGGCGTCCTCCCGAACCGCCTCGACGGCCTGAAGGTCGTCCTCGACGAGGCCCACGGCGCGGCCGCGTACGTCTCGCCCGAGGCCTTCACCCGGGCCGGCGCGGAGATCGTCACGATCGGCGCCGAGCCCGACGGCCTCAACATCAACGACGGCTGCGGCTCCACTCACCTCGGCCTGCTCAAGGCGGCCGTGGTCGAGCACGGCGCCGACTTCGGCATCGCGCACGACGGCGACGCCGACCGCTGCCTGGCCGTGGACGGCTCCGGCGAGGAGATCGACGGGGACCAGATCCTCGCCGTGCTGGCCCTGGCCATGCGCGAGGCCGGCCAGCTCCGCGAGAACACCGTGGTCGGCACCGTGATGTCCAACCTGGGCTTCAAGCTGGCCATGGAGGCCGAGGGCATCCAGGTCGTGCAGACCGGGGTCGGCGACCGCTACGTGCTGGAGTCGATGAAGGAGCACGGCTACGCGCTCGGCGGCGAGCAGTCCGGCCACGTGATCATCCTCGACCACGCGACGACCGGTGACGGCACCCTGACCGGCCTGCTGCTGGCGGCGCGCGTCGTGGCCACCGGCAGGTCCCTCGCCGAACTGGCGGGCGTCATGCAGCGGCTGCCGCAGGTGCTCATCAACGTGCCCGACGTGGACAAGTCCCGCGTCACCACCTCCGCCGAGCTGGCCGCGGCGGTCGCCGACGCCGAGCGCGAGCTGGGCACCACCGGGCGGGTGCTGCTGCGCCCCTCCGGTACGGAGCCGCTCGTACGCGTGATGGTCGAGGCCGCCGACATCGAGCAGGCCCGTTCGGTCGCCGGCCGCCTCGCGGACGTCGTGAAGTCCGCGCTGGGCTAGGCCGTCTAAAGGGCTCCGCCCGGCCTGCGTGGCGCACCCGGTTTCCGGACCATCCGGCTCTCCTGGGTGCGCCACAGCAGTTTCCAGCAGATGAGGGTGAGCGTCCCGGAGAGGATGATGCCGCCCAGGTTCAGTGCCAGTTGCACGGCCGAGCCCCACATCTGGGAGAAGTCGCCGTAGCTGAGGGCCACCGCCGCGTTCGCGCCCGCCGGGACGGTGGTGACGGAGATCGCCACGCCCACCAGCGCACCGGCCTTCGCCGAGGTCAGCGACAGCATCCCGGCCACACCGGCGAGCAGCGCCACGACGAAGGAGAACGGGTCGGGCTGCCAGATGAAGCTGGTGTTCGGCCGGGGGTTCTCCAGCATTGCCTCGTCGAACAGACCGAGCGCGGTCATCGCCAGACTGAAGACCGTCGTCGCCACGATCGCCGCCGTGAACCCGATGAACAGGGCGAAGAGCGAGCGGGCGGCGAGCGTGCGGCGGCGCTGCACGAGGCCGGTGCAGATGCCGGCGAGCGGTCCGAACTCCGGGCCGACCGCCATGGCCCCCACGATCAGGATCGCGTTGTCCAGGACCACGCCGCAGGCCGCGATCATCGTCGCGACGATCATGAAGGCGGCGTAGGTGATCGTGAGGGTGGACTCCTCGTGCGTCGACTCGGCGAGCTGCTCCCAGACCACCGCGTCGGCGGCCTCGCCCGGCGCCTCCTCCTCGGCCGCGTCGGCGCGTCTGGAGATCGACAGGCCGATGTTCTCCACGGCGATCGAACCGGTCTCGTCGATACCGAGCTGGCGCATCGCCTGCAGCAGCTCGTCCGCCGCCTCGCGGGCCACGTCGCACAGGACGAGATCGCCCTCGGGGTCGCGGGCGGCGCCGGTCAGTACGACCAGATGGGTGGTCCCGACCGTCTGGTCGATCAGCGCCACCACCCGCTCCGTGAGGTGAGGTGGGGTGATCATCCGCAGATGCAGCATTTCCGCACCCTAGCGACTGCGCGCTAGAGCTTGCGGAGGCTCAACTTCTGCACCTTGTGGTCCGGTCCCTTGCGGACGACGAGGGTGGCCCGGCCGCGGGTCGGCGCCACGTTCTCCAGCAGGTTGGGCCGGTTGATCGTGCGCCACATCGTCTGCGCGTACTCGATGGCCTCCTCCTCGGAGACCTGGGTGTACTTGCGGAAGTAGGAGAAGGGGTTCTGGAACGCGGTCGCGCGCAGCTTCCGGAAACGGTTCAGGTACCAGCGCTCGATGTCCTCGGGGCGCGCGTCCACGTACACGCTGAAGTCGAAGTAGTCGGCGAGGGCGACGCGGGTGCGGCCGTCGGTGCCGGGCAGGGCCGGCTGGAGCACGTTGAGGCCCTCGACGATGAGGATGTCCGGGCGGCGCACGACGAGCTCCTCGCCGGGGACGATGTCGTAGATCAGGTGCGAGTAGACCGGGGCCCGCACCTCGTCCTTGCCGGCCTTGATGTCGGCGACGAAGCGGGTGAGCGCGCGGCGGTCGTAGGACTCCGGGAAGCCCTTGCGGGAGGTGAGGCCGCGCCGCTGGAGCTCCTTCATCGGGTACAGGAAGCCGTCGGTGGTGACCAGTTCCACGCGCGGGTGCTCGGGCCAGCGGGCCAGCAGGGCCTGCAGCAGGCGCGCCACGGTGGACTTGCCGACGGCGACCGAACCGGCGACCCCTATGACGAAGGGGGTGCCCTGCTGGGCGCCGTGCCCGTTGCCCGCGTCGCCGAGGAAGGTGTTGAGGGTGCCGCGCAGGTTGCTGGTGGCGCCGACGTAGAGGTTCAGGAGCCGGGACAGCGGCAGGTAGACGTCGCGGACTTCGTCGAGGTCGATGACGTCACCGAGGCCGCGCAGTCGCTCCACCTCGTCGGCGGTCAGCGGCAGGGGGGTCCGCTCCCGCAGGGCGCTCCACTCGGCGCGGGTGAGGTCGACGTAGGGCGAGGCCTCGGGGCCCCGGCGGTGCGCGGGGCGCGCGGAATGCCCCTCCCGGCCGGTGCGCTCCGTTGCGTTGTCCGGCGTGTTGCTTCGTGGCGGCGAAGTGATCACACCGCCATTGTCGGGGCTCCGGGACGGTTGTGGGTGGTGTGGTCGGTCACGTGTGCAACGGGAGGGGCGGTTGCCGGGCCGGGCCCGGCCGCCGGCGGCCCCGGTTGTACGCGCAGTGGTTTCGATTGGAAGTTCTTGGGGTCTCGTCCGGGTCACGATCGGCCGCGGGCGCGCTGTGTGGCGGCGGGGTGATCGATTGCCCCGTACATTGTTGATCACCGCAGTCATGTCCACGTCCCGCTCCGAGGGACGCGGTTCGGCCTGCCCTGTAGCCGTCGTACTCCATGGGGGAGATCTTTCGTGCGTACCGCCCTTGTCCGTCGTACCGTCCTGACCGCGTCCGCGGTGTCCCTGGCCCTGCTGACCACCGCCTGCGGCTCCGACAAGGCCGACACCAAGGCGGACGCCAAGCCGTCGGCCCCCGCCTCCTCGGCGGCTCCGGCCGCGCCTGCGGTCAAGGGGAAGACGGACGCCGAGGCCACGGCCCTGGTCGTCACCCAGGCCGATCTGCCGGACCAGATCGTCTCCGCCGAGGGCGCGGCGAAGGCCGCCACCGAATCGGCCGGGGCCACGGTCGACAAGGCCGAGTGCAAGCCGCTGATGCAGGCCCAGTCGGGCCAGAAGGTGGGCGCCGCGACCGGCATCGGCCGTACGACGACCAAGGC
This sequence comes from Streptomyces sp. NPDC091682, assembly GCF_044756625.1. Lineage (NCBI taxonomy): Bacteria > Bacillati > Actinomycetota > Actinomycetes > Kitasatosporales > Streptomycetaceae > Streptomyces > Streptomyces sp. NPDC091682. The sequence goes on from NZ_JBIVTH010000013.1 coordinate 275,664, forward strand.
CAAGCCGAAGGCGGCGGCCGCCGACGCCTCCCCCGAGGACAAGCTGAAGGCGGGCCTGGAGGCGCTCGGCGCCACCCAGACGCTGGTCGGCGTCAGCTCGTACGACGCGAAGGGCGCCGAGGAGGCGTTCGCCGCCCTCAAGACGGCTGCCGCGGCCTGCTCCGGCGGCTACACGGTCACCGAGGGCGGCGAGAAGGTGAAGTACCTCGACGTCAAGCCGGGTGCCGCCGTCACCGCCGGGGACGAGGCCGCGGCCTTCACCCTGACCATGGACCTGGACGACGGCGAGAAGTCCGCCAACCACTTCGTCATCGTGCGCAAGGGCAACGCGCTGGCCACCTTCTACGCCTTCGGCGTGACGGCGGAGCAGCCCAAGACCGTGATCGACGCCCAGGTCAAGAAGCTCGGCTGAGTCGGGCCGTCGAACAGACCGTCAAACCCGCCCCGGCGCATGCGCCGGGGCGGGTTTTTCGTCTTGTTCCGCTACGGGGCAGACGGCCAACTACGGCGTACGCTGCGGCGTATGTGCGGAATTGTGGGTTACGTGGGAGCGCAGTCGGCGCTCGATGTGGTCATCGCCGGACTCAAGCGGCTGGAGTACCGCGGCTACGACTCGGCCGGGGTCGCGGTCCTCGCGGACGGCAGCCTGGCGGCCGTCAAGAAGGCCGGGAAGCTCGTCAATCTGGAGAAGGAGCTGGTCGGGCACCCGCTGCCGACCGGTTCCACGGGGCTCGGGCACACCCGGTGGGCGACCCACGGCGGGCCCACCGACGCCAACGCCCACCCGCACCTCGACAACTCGGGGCGCGTGGCCGTCGTGCACAACGGCATCATCGAGAACTTCGCCGCGCTCCGGGCCGAGCTGGCCGAGCGCGGACACCGGCTGGAGTCCGAGACGGACACCGAGGTCGTGGCGCACCTGCTGGCGGAGCAGTTCTCGGCCACCGGCGATCTCGCGGAAGCCATGCGGCAGGTGTGCCGGCGCCTGGAGGGCGCCTTCACCCTGGTCGCCGTGCACGCCGACGAGCCGGACGTGGTGGTCGGCGCGCGCCGGAACTCCCCCCTGGTGGTGGGCGTTGGAGAGGGCGAGAACTTCCTCGCCTCGGATGTGGCCGCGTTCATCGCCCACACGCGGTCCGCGATCGAGTTGGGGCAGGACCAGGTCGTCGAGCTCCGCCGCGAGGGCGTCTCGGTGACCAACTTCGACGGTTCGGTCGCGACCGTGCGGGCGTACCACGTGGACTGGGACGCCTCGGCGGCCGAGAAGGGGGGTTACGACTACTTCATGCTCAAGGAGATCGCCGAGCAGCCGAAGGCCGTCGCCGACACCCTCCTGGGCAGGATCGACGCGAGCGGCTCGCTGAGCCTGGACGAGGTTCGCATCCCCGTTTCGGTGCTCAGGGAGGTCGACAAGGTCGTGATCGTGGCGTGCGGTACGGCGTACCACGCGGGCATGATCGCGAAGCTTGCCATCGAGCACTGGACCCGCATCCCGTGCGAGACGGAGCTGGCGAGCGAGTTCCGCTACCGCGACCCGATCCTGGACCAGCGGACGCTGGTGGTCGCGATCTCGCAGTCCGGCGAGACCATGGACACCCTGATGGCGCTGCGGCACGCGCGCGAGCAGGGGGCCAAGGTCCTGGCGATCTGCAATACGAACGGGTCGACGATCCCGCGCGAATCGGATGCGGTGCTCTACACGCACGCCGGTCCCGAGGTGGCCGTCGCCTCGACCAAGGCCTTCCTGACGCAGCTGGTGGCCTGCTACCTGGTCGCGCTCTACCTCGGACAGGTCCGGGGCACGAAGTGGGGCGACGAGATCGAGGCCGTGATCCGGGAGCTGTCGGACATCGCCGCGGCGGTGGACACCGTCCTGGAGACCATGGAGCCGGTACGGAGGCTCGCGCGCTCGCTCGCCGACAAGAACACCGTGCTCTTCCTGGGACGGCACGTCGGGTACCCGGTGGCGCTGGAGGGCGCGCTCAAGCTCAAGGAGTTGGCGTACATGCACGCCGAGGGCTTCGCGGCGGGCGAGCTCAAGCACGGGCCGATCGCGCTGATCGAGAAGGACCTGCCGGTGGTGGTGGTCGTCCCGTCGCCGCGCGGCCGGTCGGTGCTCCACGACAAGATCGTGTCGAACATCCAGGAGATCCGGGCGCGCGGGGCGCGGACCATCGTGATCGCGGAGGAGGGCGACGAGGCGGTCGTCCCGTACGCCGACCACCTGATCCGGATCCCCGCGACGCCGACGCTGCTCCAGCCGCTGGTCGCGACGGTGCCGCTGCAGGTGTTCGCGTGCGAACTGGCGACGGCGCGCGGCAACGAGGTGGACCAGCCGCGTAACCTCGCCAAGTCGGTGACCGTGGAGTAGTAGTCGGCCAGTGGAGTTGTCGTTGTGATTATCGGCGTCGGGATCGACGTGGCGGAGATCGAGCGGTTCGGCGCGGCGCTGGAGCGCACGCCCAACCTGGCCGGGCGGCTGTTCGTCGACGCCGAGTTGACGCTGCCGAGCGGCGAGCGGCGCGGGACCGCCTCGCTCGCCGCCCGGTTCGCCGCCAAGGAGGCCCTCGCCAAGGCGCTCGGCGCGCCCGCCGGCATGCTGTGGACCGACGCCGAGGTGTACGTCGAGGACAGCGGGCAGCCGCGGCTGCGGGTGTCCGGGACGGTCGAGGCGCGGGCGCTGGCGCTGGGCGTGAAGTCCTGGCACATCTCGCTCAGCCACGACGCCGGGGTCGCCTCCGCCGTGGTGATCGCAGAGGGTTAGGGGGCAGTCCGTGCGAACTGCTTACAGCGTGGAGACCGTACGGGCCGCCGAGCGGGAGCTGATGGCCCGGCTCCCCGAAGGCGCCCTGATGCAGCGGGCGGCGGCCGGGCTGGCCGCCGCGTGCGCCGGGCTGCTCGGGCGGACCCGCGGCGGGGTGTACGGGGCCCGGGCCGTCCTGCTCGTCGGCCCCGGGGACAACGGCGGCGACGCGCTGTACGCGGGCGCCCGCCTGGCCCGGCGCGGGGCCGCCGTGACGGCCGTGCCGATGGACCCCGAGCGGATGCACCCGGGCGGGCTGGCCGCGCTGCGGGCCGCCGGGGGACACCTCGCCCGAGCCGTCCCGCAGCGGGCGGACCTCGTACTGGACGGGCTGCTCGGGATCGGCGGGCGGGGCGGGCTGCGGCCGGCGGCCGCGGCGCTGGTGGAGCGGATCCCGCCGGGGGTCCCGGTGGTCGCGGTGGACCTGCCGAGCGGGGTGGACGCGGACACCGGAGAGGTGGCGGGTCCGGCCGTGAGCGCCGATGTGACGGTGACCTTCGGGGCGTACAAGCCCGGGCTGCTGATCGACCCCGGGGCCTCGCGGGCGGGCGCGGTGCACCTCGTCGACATCGGGCTGGAACTGCCGTCACCGGAGGTGGAGGCCCTGCAGCACGCGGACGTGGCGGGGCTGCTGCCGGAGCCGACGGCGACGAGCGACAAGTACCGGCGGGGCGTGGTCGGGATCGTCGCCGGGTCCGTGCAGTACCCGGGCGCGGCGGTGCTGGCCGTGGCGGGGGCGCTGCGGGGCGGCGCGGGCGCGGTGCGGTACGTGGGGCCGGCGGCGGAGGCGGTGCTCGCCCGCTACCCCGAGACGCTGATCGGGCCCGGCCGGGTACAGGCGTGGGTGGTCGGCCCGGGGCTGGGCGAGGGCCGCGTCGGGGAGGTCGCGGAACTGCTGGCGGGGGACACGGCGGTGCTGGTCGACGCGGACGGGCTGCGCGGCCTGGACGCGGCGGCCCTGCGCGCCCGCAGCGCCCCCACCCTGCTGACCCCGCACGCTGGGGAGGCGGCGGCGCTGCTGGGGGTGGAGCGCCAAGCGGTGGAGGCGGGCCGGCTGGACGCGGTACGGGCGTTGGCGCAGCGGTACGGAGCGGCGGTGCTGCTGAAGGGTTCGACGACGCTGGTCGCCTCGGGCGGCGGAGCCGTTCGGGTGAATCCGACCGGCACCCCGTGGCTGGCCACCGCCGGCAGCGGGGACGTGCTGTCCGGGCTGGCCGGCTCCCTGCTGGCGGGCGGGCTGTCCGGGGCGGACGCGGGGGCGGTGGGCGCGTACCTGCACGGCCTGGCGGCCCGCCGCGTCGGGGGCCCGCTCCTGGCCCACCAGGTGGCCGAGGCCCTCCCGGACGCCTGGCGGGACACCCGCCACTCCTGACCGGCGGGGCCGGAGGCTCCCGGCCGCGCCGGAGCTCCGCGCAGCGGCGGCCCGCACCCCGCACCACCCCCCCCGCGACCCCGTCGTAGCGGAAGCCCGGTGCCCGGTTGGGCCAGCCCCCGCAAGGCCCGGCGGGGGTTCTGAGAGACTGGGGGCGATGAACGAGACAGCGACGCGCGTGTACGCCGAGATCGATCTTGACGCCGTACGGGAGAACGTGCGCGCACTGCGCGAGCGGGCGCCCCGCTCCCAGCTCATGGCCGTGGTCAAGGCGAACGCCTACGGGCACGGGGCCCTGGAGTGCGCCAGGGCCGCCCAGGAGGCCGGTGCCACCTGGCTCGGGGCCGCCACGCCCGACGAGGCCCTCGCGCTCCGCGCCGCCGGGATCCAGGGGCGCCTCATGTGCTGGCTCTGGACGCCGGGCGGGCCCTGGCGGGAGGCCGTCGAGGCCGATCTCGACGTCTCCGTCAGCGGAATGTGGGCCCTCGACGAGGTGTGCGGGGCCGCCCGTGCGGCGGGCCGCACCGCACGCATCCAGCTCAAGGCCGACACCGGCCTCGGCCGCAACGGCTGCCAGCCCGCCGACTGGGAGGCGCTGGTCGCCGCGGCCGTCGCCGCCCAGGCCGAGGGGACCGTCAAGGTCACCGGCGTCTGGTCGCACTTCGCCTGCGCCGACGAGCCCGGGCACCCCTCCATCCAGCTCCAGCTGGCCGCCTTCCGCGACATGCTCGCCTACGCCGAGAAGGCGGGCGTCGAGCCCGAGGTCCGGCACATCGCCAACTCGCCGGCCACCTTGACCCTGCCCGAGTCCCACTTCGACCTGGTGCGCTGCGGACTGGCCGTCTACGGGGTCTCGCCCGCCCCCGAGCTCGGCACCCCGGCCCAGCTGGGCCTGCGGCCCGCGATGACCCTCAAGGCCTCCCTGGCGCTGGTCAAGACGGTCCCCGCCGGGCACGGGGTGAGCTACGGCCACCACTACGTCACCGACGCCGAGACGACCCTCGCGCTGGTCCCCGCCGGGTACGCCGACGGCATCCCGCGGCAGGCCTCGGGCCTCGGCCCGGTGCTCATCGGCGGCAAGATCCGCCACGTCGCCGGGCGCGTCGCGATGGACCAGTTCGTGGTCGACTTGGAGGGAGACCACGCCCGCGCCGGTGACGAGGCCGTCATCTTCGGGGACGCGGAACGCGGTGAACCGACCGCCGAGGACTGGGCACGGGCAGCGCACACGATCGCGTATGAGATCGTCACCCGTATCGGTGCACGTGTGCCCCGGGTGTACCTGGGCGGCTGAACGGAGTGAGGGCGGCGGCGTGAGCGAGAACTGGCGCAAGGCCGGCTGGGCCGGCGCCGCCATCGGCGTGATAGCCGCGGGCGCGGCGGCCGGTGTCGCGGTCGAACGGATCACCGTGGGGCGCGGTATGCGGAGGAAGGCACGCCTGGCACTCGACGCGGCCGGGGACTACGGGTCCCTGCGCGGCGCCGAGGGAATCTGCCGGGCCGAGGACGCCACCGAGCTCTACTACGAGGTCGACGAGCTCCCCGACGACGGCAAGCGGCGGCGGCTGCGGCGCAAGGCCGAACCCCCGGCCACCGTCGTCTTCTGCCACGGCTACTGCCTCGGCCAGGACTCCTGGCACTTCCAGCGCGCCGCCCTGCGCGGCGTGGTCCGGGCGGTCTACTGGGACCAGCGCAGCCACGGCCGCAGCGCCCGCGGCCTCGCCCAGGCGGACGGCGAGGCGGTGACCATCGACCAGCTCGGCCGGGACCTGAAGGCCGTCATCGACGCGACCGCCCCCGAGGGGCCGCTGATCCTGGTGGGTCACTCGATGGGCGGAATGACCATCATGGGATTCGCCGAGCAGTACCCCGAGATCGTCCGCGACCGCGTCGTCGGCGTGGCCCTGGTCGGCACCTCCAGCGGTCGCCTCGACGAGGTGACGTACGGGCTGCCGGCCGCCGGCATGGGGGCCGTGCGCCGGCTCCTGCCGGGCGTGCTCAAGGCGCTCGGCTCGCAGGTGGAACTGGTGGAGAAGGGCCGGCGGGCCACCGCGGACCTCTTCGCCGGAATGATCAAGATGTACTCGTTCGGCTCCCGGGACGTGGATCCGGGCGTCGCGCGGTTCGCGGAGCGGCTGATCGAGGCCACGCCCATCGACGTGGTCGCCGAGTTCTATCCGGCCTTCCAGACCCACGACAAGACCTCCGCGCTCCAGCTGTTCGCGGACCTGCCGGTCACCGTCATAGCCGGGGACAAGGACATGATCACCCCGCCCGCGCACAGCGTCGCCATCAAGGAGACGCTCCCCGGCGCCGACCTCGTGGTCCTGGAGTCCACCGGGCACCTGATGATGCTGGAGCGCCCGGAGACCGTGACGCGGCTGCTCACCGAGCTGCTGGCGCGCACCGGGGCGGCGACCCTCCCCGCAGCGACTAACGTTGGCGGGCATGGAAGAAGTACCGCTGGAAGCACAGCGCAGCCAGGCGCCGGCACCTGAGGCCGCGGCCGGCGCGGAGACCCGGATCACCATCGACTCCCCGGACGCGATGCAGGAATTGGGCCGCAGGATCGCCGCCCTGCTGCGCCCCGGCGACCTCGTCCTGCTGACCGGCGAGCTGGGTGCGGGCAAGACCACGCTCACCCGGGGCCTCGGCGAGGGCCTGGGCGTGCGCGGGGCCGTGACCTCGCCGACCTTCGTGATCGCCCGGGTGCACCCTTCACTGACCGGCGGACCGGCGCTGGTGCACGTGGACGCGTACCGCCTGGGCGGCGGGCTGGACGAGATGGAGGACCTGGACCTCGACGTCTCACTGCCCGAGTCCGTGGTCGTCGTGGAGTGGGGCGACGGCAAGGTGGAGGAGCTCTCCGACGACCGGCTGCACGTGGTGATCGCGCGGGCGGTCGGCCACGAGGAGGTCCTGGACGACGTACGGGAGGTCCACGTGCGCGGGGTCGGGTCGCGCTGGAGCGCGGGGGCCGGGCTGGACGCCCTGGCCGGCGCCCTCTCGGAGTAAACGTACCGACAACTCGTCGGCAAGATATTGCGCTGTCGGCCGCCCTCGTGGTGACATGGTACCGAGAGTTTCTTAGGTATGCCTAAGTACGGTGTCCCGGGTCCAGGAGGCAGCCATGTCGGCACCAGCAGGAGCACATCGCGAACCCCGCCCGTCCACCGTCTCCATGTGGACGCTCCTCGCCGCCGGCGTGGCCGCCACCGCCGTCTCCACACCGCCCGCGCGGGAGTACGCCACCGCCCCGGCCGGGCCGGTCGACACCGCACGCGAAGAGGCCGCTCCGGAATCCGAAGCGGCCTGAGGGGCGTCACCCGGTCGGGTGAAGCGCGGGGGATCCGTCGGATCCGTCAGGGAACGACGACGACCTTCGACGCGATCGTCGCGAAGGCCCACATCGCGTCGCCGTCCGCACGGCTCATCCGGATGCCGCCGGTCTTCTTGTTCGGGTCGGGCTCCGGCAGCGCGCCGTCCGTACGGGCGCTGAAACCGACCGCCACGCCCTCCGCGGTGGCGAACCGCACGACGTGCTCGATCGGCACGCCGTCCGAGCCGGTGACCGAACCCGAGCGCGACCCGACCGCGTAGCTGCCCGGCTTCGGGTGCACCGTGCTCGGCATCACCGCGAACGACTTCGGCGGCTGCGCGGGGTCGCCCACCAGCCACACCCGCTTCTGGCCCACCGAGTACACGACGCGCACCCCGTCACCGGAACCCTCGGGCACGGCGGCCGGCTTCGCCGGGTCCTGCTTGGCGGCCGGGCTCGCGGCGGGGGCCGGTTCCTGCACGGCGGCCTTCGGGGGATGCGCGGGCGCCGTGGCGGAAGCCTGGTAGCCGAGGAAGCCGACGACGGCCACTGCCGCGGCGGTGAGCCCGGCCACGATTCCCGAGCTGCTGAGTGCCACCTTGCTCCACCTCTCCGCGCCGACCGATACCACGTCAGGTACCCCGTCGAAAGGTAGCAGCCGCCCTGCTCCGAGACCGGCCGCGAGGGGTGCGGCCGCCGGAGTCGTAGGCTGTTCGCGTGCTCTTGCTCGCCGTAGATACCGCCACGCCCGCCGTCACCGTCGCCCTGCACGACGGTGAGTCCGTCGTCGCCGAGTCGAACCAGGTCGACGCCCGCCGCCACGGGGAGCTCCTGCTGCCCTCCGTGGACAAGGTCCTCGCCGAGGCCGGGGTCACCCTCGAAGCCGTCACCGGCGTCGTCGTCGGTGTCGGCCCCGGCCCCTACACCGGACTGCGCGTCGGCCTCGTCACCGCCTCCACCTTCGCCGCCGTGCTGGGCGTGCCCGTGCACGGCCTGTGCACGCTCGACGGCCTCGCGTACGCCGCCGGGGCCGCCGGCATCGAGGGCCCCTTCACCGTCGCCACCGACGCGCGGCGCAAGGAGGTCTACTGGGCCCGGTACGAGGACCCCCGCACGCGCGTCGGCGAGCCCGCCGTGGACCGCCCGGCCGACATCGCCGAGCAGGTCGCGGGCCTGACCGCGGTCGGCCAGGGCGCGCTCCTGTACCCCGAGGTCTTCCAGGACGCCCGGGGCCCCGAGCACCAGTCGGCCGCCGCGCTGGCCTCGTTGGCCGCGGAACGACTGGCGGCGGGCCTGGAGTTCCTGCCTCCTACCCCCCTGTACCTGCGCCGGCCCGACGCCCAGGTGCCCAAGAACTACAAGGTGGTCACCCCGCAGTGACCCCGGCGACCCCCCATACCGTGCGCGAGATGCGCTGGTGGGACATCGGGCCCGTGCTGGAACTGGAGCACGAGCTGTTCCCCGAGGACGCCTGGTCCGCCGGGATGTTCTGGTCCGAACTCGCCCACGCCCGCGGCCCGCAGGCCACGCGCCGCTACGTCGTCGCCGAGACGCCGGACGGCCGCCTCGTCGGCTACGCCGGACTGGCCGCCGCCGGTGACCTGGCCGACGTACAGACCATCGCGGCCGCGCGCGACCAGTGGGGGACCGGGCTCGGTGCCCGGCTCCTGACCGACCTGCTGCGCGCCGCCACCGCGTTCGAATGTGCCGAGGTGCTGCTGGAGGTACGGGTGGACAACACCCGCGCCCAGAAGCTCTACGAGCGCTTCGGCTTCGAGCCCATCGGCTTCCGGCGCGGCTACTACCAGCCCGGCAACGTCGACGCGCTCGTCATGCGACTGACCGACCCCGCACAAGCACGAACTGAGAGCAGTGAGAGCAATGGCTGACGAACCGCTCGTCCTCGGCATCGAGACCTCCTGCGACGAGACCGGCGTCGGCGTCGTCCGCGGCACCACCCTGCTCGCGGACGCCATCGCGTCGAGCGTCGACGAGCACGCCCGCTTCGGCGGCGTCGTGCCCGAGGTCGCCTCGCGGGCCCATCTGGAGGCGATGGTCCCCACCATCGAGCGCGCCCTGAAGGAGGCCGGGGTCAGCGCCCGCGACCTCGACGGCATCGCCGTCACCGCGGGTCCCGGACTCGCCGGCGCACTGCTCGTGGGCGTCTCGGCGGCCAAGGCCTACGCGTACGCGCTCGGCAAGCCGCTGTACGGGGTCAACCACCTCGCCTCCCACATCTGCGTGGACCAGCTGGAGCACGGACCGCTGCCGGAGCCGACGATGGCCCTGCTGGTGTCCGGCGGGCACTCCTCGCTCCTGCTGGCCCCGGACATCACCTCCGATGTACGGCCGCTCGGTGCGACCATCGACGACGCGGCGGGCGAGGCCTTCGACAAGATCGCGCGCGTGCTCCAGCTGGGCTTCCCCGGCGGCCCGGTCATCGACCGGCTCGCACGCGAGGGCGACCCGAAGGCGATCAACTTCCCGCGCGGGCTGACGGGGCCGCGCGACGCCGCGTACGACTTCTCCTTCTCCGGGCTCAAGACGGCCGTCGCCCGCTGGATCGAGGCGAAGCGCAACGCGGGCGAGGACGTACCGGTGCGCGATGTGGCGGCGTCCTTCCAGGAGGCCGTGGTGGACGTGCTGACGCGCAAGGCGATCCGGGCGTGCAAGGACGAGGGCGTCGACCACCTGATGATCGGCGGCGGCGTCGCGGCCAACTCCCGACTGCGCTCGCTGGCGCAGGAGCGGTGCGACGCCGCGGGGATCGTGCTGCGCGTGCCGAGGCCGAAGCTGTGCACGGACAACGGCGCGATGGTCGCGGCGCTGGGCGCGGAGATGGTCAAGCGGAACCGGCCGGCATCGGACTGGGACCTGTCGGCGGACTCCTCGCTGCCGGTGACGGACCCGCACGTGCCGGGTACCGGGCAGGCGCACGGGCACGCGCACTCCCACTCCCACTCGCACGATCACGACCACGTGCACGAACTGAGCAAGGACAACCTGTACTCGTGAGCACCGTCGCGCTGATGTGGGAGGCCCGGGCCGCCGACGGCCGGGGCAACGAGCTGCTGGAGTGGGCCCGCGCCCAGGTCCTCGCCCGGGAGCCGGTGCGCCGCGAGGTGTTCCGGGCCCCGCAGGACCGGGTCCTCGTGATCACCTGGTGGGAGGCCGCCGAGGGCGTGGCCGCCGACCTCCCCGAGCTGCCCGAACCCGCGGCCGACCTGATCACGCGGGCGGTGCACCGCTGGCGGTTCGAGTCGGTGGAGGTCGACGGAGCCTGACCGGCGGCGGCCCGGCCCGGCCGAGTGGCCCGGGCCCACCCCGCACTGCCGGACCGGACAGGGCCCGACCTGCACCGCCGGCCCCGTCCGACCTGTCACGGTCCGCCCGGCCCGACACGTCTGGGCCCGCGCGGCCTGTCGCGGTCTGACACGTCGCGGTCCGACACGTCACGGCCCGACCTGCCCGCCCCGGCTCGTGGGGCCGGACCCGCATCTCACCGGCCGGGCGTCGCCGCAGGCGGTACGGCAGGCGGTACGGCAGGCGGTACGGCCGGGGCGCCGATGAGCATCGAGGGAGCCCCCGCCACCCGGGTCAGGAAGACGGTCGCGGAGTGCGGCCCCTGCGGCTTGACCTTCCTGCGCAGCTCCTCGGGCTCGATCGCCGAGCCGCGCTTCTTCACGGTCAGGATGCCGACCCCGCGCTCGCGCAGCAGTGCTTTCAGCTTCTTCAGGCCGAAGGGCAGCACGTCGGTGATCTCGTACGCCGTCGCGTACGGCGTCGCGCGCAGCTCGTCGGCGGTGATGTACGCGATGGTCGGGTCGATCAGCCGGCCGCCCAGCTGCCCGGCGACCTCGGCGACGAGGTGGGCGCGGATGACGGCGCCATCGGGTTCGTAGAGCCAGCGGCCGACCGGCCCGGCCTCCGGATCGGGCAGCGGATCGGCGGTGTGCAGCTCGCGCGGTCCGGGGAGCAGGGTCGCGCGCACGGTTCCCGGTGCGGTTCCGAACCAGAGCACGGCCTCCTTGACGTCCCCCTGGTCGGAGATCCACTCGGCCTCGGCCTCCGCGGGCACGGCCTCGTGCGGGATCCCGGGGGCGATCTTGATGGCGGCGTACTTCGCCGCACGGGCCGTCTCCACCGCCCACGACAGCGGCGGCGAGTACGACTCCGGGTCGAAGATCCGGCCGCGCCCCCCGCGCCGGGCCGGGTCGATGAAGACGGCGTCGTAGCCGGCGGTGTCCACCTCCGTCACGTCCGCCTCCCGGACCTCGATCAGGTCCGCCAGCCCCAGCGCCTCGGCATTGGCCCGCGCGACGGCGACCGTGAGCGGGTCGTGGTCCACCGCGAGCACCCGGATGCCGAGCCGGGCCAGGGCCAGGGCGTCGCCGCCGATGCCGCAGCACAGGTCCGCAAGGCTCCGTACGCCGAGGGCGGCGAGCCGCTCGGCCCGGTACGAGGCCACGGACGCGCGGGTGGCCATCTCACCACCGCCGGGCGTGAAGTACATCCGGAAGGCGTCCTCGGCGCCGAACTTCGCCACGGCGCGCTGCCGCAGCCGGGCCTGCCCGAGCGCGGCGGAGACCAGGGCGGCGGGGTGCTCGCGGCGCAACCGGGTGGCGACGGCCAGCTCCTGGGAGGGGTCGTAGTCGCGGAGCGAGTCGAGGAGGGTCCGGCCCTCGGGGGTGAGCAGGGCGGCGAAGTCTTCGGGGGTCACGGGTCCATTGTCGCGGGTCCGTTGTCGGCGATGGGCCGGCGATGGGCCGGCCCGGGAGCGGTCCGGGCGGGACGGGACGAGCATGGGGAGGGGGTGGGGGAACGGGTCCTGCGGTGGACGCTGTGGGCCAGTCGAAGGAAGGTCCGACCGCGTTCGCGGTGTCTTCCGGGGAGTCCGTGTGTCGGGTGCCAGGATGCGCTGCTATGCAGCTAGTCCGACAAAAAGGAAATAAGTCGCAACAAGGTCACCGGTACGCGGCAGGTCCGCGCGGCCGGTTCGGGGTGGCCGTGGCAGCCCTGCTCGTCGCCGCCCTCGGGACGGCGTGCGGCTCCGGGGACTCCGGGCCGGACAAGGCCGCGAAGGCGAAGGCCGCGGAGGCGGGCGCCGCGGGCGCACTCAGCGCCGCTGAGAAGGCCAAGGCGGCCCAGCAGGCGCGCGTCGCCGCGGCGAAGAAGTGGGGGCTGCGCAAGACCCCGCTCGCGGCCCCGCCGGCGCCGAAGCAGAAGCCCGAGATCCACACGCGCGACGGATTCGAGGTGGAGGACCAGGAGGAGTACCCGAACGTCTTCACCACGGTCCCGACCGAGGACAAGGTCGTCTTCCTGACGATCGACGACGGCTCGGAGAAGGACCCCGAGTTCCTGAAGATGATGCAGGAGCTCAAGATCCCCTACACGGCCTTCCTCAGCGACTACGTCGTACGGGACAACTACCCGTACTTCAAGCAGATGCAGGCCGCCGGCGTCACCCTGAACAACCACACGCTCAACCACCGCTACATGCCGGGCCTCTCGTACGAGCAGCAGCGCGAGGAGATCTGCGGGCAGCAGGACACGATCCAGAAGCAGTTCGGCAAGCGGCCGACCCTCTTCCGGCCGCCGTACGGCAATTACAACCAGGACACGCTGCGCGCGGCGAAGTCCTGCGGCATCAAGGCGGTCCCGCTGTGGAACGCGGAGGCGTTCACCAACCGGATGGACTACCGGGAATGGGACCGCGACCTGCACCCCGGTGACATCATCCTCACGCACTTCCGGGGCAAGGAGGACTGGAAGGGCACGATGCCTGACATGATCCGTCATGTCATGAAGACCGTCACGGACAAGGGATACGCCGTGGCCCGCCTGGAGGACTATCTGTGAAGCACGCGCGCCGGTTGGTAGCCGGAACACTGGCGGCCGGCGCGCTCGCGCTGTCCCTGACGGGGTGCGGGGACAGCGCGGCCCCCACCGAGCGACTGGCCGGCAAGACGGCGCAGCCCACACCGGAGGCCGGTGGCGCCACGCCGTCGACGGCCTCGCCGTCTCCTGCGCCGGGGGGCGCCTCCGACGAGGCGTACAAGAAGTGGGGCCTGACGGCCCCCCTCCAGTACGCGCCCAAGCCGGCCCAGAAGCCGCAGGTTCCGAAGCCGGGCCCGGGCAAGGTCCCGGTGATAGACCGAATACCCGTCCCGGCGGACGACAAGGTCGTCTTCCTGACCTTCGACGACGGCGCGGAGAAGGACCCCGAATTCCTGAAGATGGCGGCCGACCTCAAGCTGCCGATCAGCATGTTCCTCACGGACAGCGTGGCTTCGTCGGACTACGGGTACTTCGAGAAGATCCGCGACAACGGCTCGGCGAGCACGATAAACAACCACACGCTGACGCACCCGAACCTGCGGACCCTCTCCTTCGCGGCGCAGAAGAAGGAGATATGCGGCCAGCAGGAACGCCTTGAGAAGCACTTCGGCCAGCGCCCGCCGTTCTTCCGCCCGCCCTTCGGCAACTACAACGACGACACCCTCCGGGCGGCCTCGGAGTGCGGAGTCTCGTCCCTGGTGCTCTGGCGGGTCTCGATGCAGATCAACAACTTCCAGTATGCCGAGGGCTCCGCCCTCAAGCCGGGCGACATCGTCCTGGCCCACTTTCGCGGCCCCGGTGAACTCAAGGGCACCACGGAAACCCAGATGACGACGCGCATGCTCCAGCGCATCCAGGAACAGGGCTTCCGCATCGGCCGCCTGGAGGACTACCTGTAGGAGCGGCTCCGGGGCGGGGTTCCGGTGCGGGGTCCCGGTGCGGCGGGGCGGTATCAGGCAGGCGCGACGGGGGTTTCGGGGGCGGGATCCGCCGGGGCGGTATCGGAGTTGCGTATGGGGTTTTCCCGTCAGTCCGATCGTCTCCGTGTCGGGACGGTCCCTCAAGGGCGCTCCTTCGTCGCGTCGCTTCGCGATGGCCTACGGCCACCCTTGACCGACCGTCCCGCCACGGAGAACCGAAGACTGCCGAGAAACCCCCAAAAGAACGGGCCGGGACTCCTCCTTCAGGGACGGGCCGTCGGCAACACCCATCCCTGTCGGGCGCGAAGAGCCACGACCGAAAGACGGGCCCATCCCGACCCGGCCCCGGGCCAGTGGGCGCGTCCGATCGCTACGCGCTCCTCACCCCTCAGCGTCTGCAGCCCGTCCTGGGCCGCCTTCGGAACCTAGGCGGAGGCGACGACCTTCCCGGCGGTGACCTGGGGCGGGTTGGGCAGGAACCGGGCCAGGTTGTCGCGGACGAACAGCGCTGCCCGCTCGACCGACTCGTCGGCGCCCGCACGGTCCCGGAAGACACTGGTGGACACCATCACCCCGCCCCCGGCGTCGACCCAGAAGTACGCCACGAATCCGGGGACCTGACGCATGATCGGCACGAACCCCTCGTCGACGATGCGTCCGGCCTCGGCCGGGTCGGTCACGCCTTCGTAGCGCCGGACAGCTGCGTACATGGTTGATCTCCTCAACGGTGCTCGACGTCCGTCGTTGCGAAGAGGGCCTACCCGCACCGGTCCCGCCCGGCTCGCGCGGCGCCCGGCAATCACCGGAAGGGACCCGCCCGGTCGCGCGAACGGGCGCCATGGGGTGCGGCCACGGACGCCGCCGTACTCCACCGCAGGACCACCATGCACGACGAGTGCCTGCCACCGGACCTCGTCGACCGGCTCCTCGCCCTCGGGCACGACGACGTGGTGCGCGGCCAGGCCTTGGCGGAGGACGGCGACTGGTTCTGCGCCCGCGCCTGGGCACGCCTGCTGGCCGACCGGGGCGCGCCGTCCGAGGCCCTGGAGGTACTGGCCCCCTACGTCGACACCGGCTGGTGGACGGCGACCGCCGAAGCGGCGCGGCTGCTGGAGGCCGGTGGTCGCGTCGATGAGGCCGTCTCCCTCGCCCACCTCGACGCGCTCAAGGCCCGGCCGGGCGGGGAGGAGTGGGAGCTGTCCCGGCTGCGCGGGCCCCTCCTGGCCGCGTCCGGCCGACTCGACGACGCGCTGGCGCTCGCACACCCCGAGGGCGCGAGCCCGTACGCGAAGAAGGACCTGGCCCACCTGCTGATCGACGCCGGACGCCCGGAGGAGGCCGTCACCCTGCTGGAAACGGACCGCCTGGATCACCGGCGGACCCTCGGCCCGCTCCTGGTGGAGCTGGGCCGCGTAGCGGAGGCGGTGACGCTCCTGCGGACCCCCAGCCCCCACGTCCCGCCGCCCGAGCCGTCGGGCTACAGCGACTGCCCGCCCTTCTAGGAAACTGATGAAGATGTTGGGTTCTGGCCCCGCCGCGTCAGCGGTGGGGCCAGACTCGTTCTCGTGGTGCAAGGGGAATGGTTCGGGG
>NZ_JBIVTH010000014.1:0-110621 GCF_044756625.1 Streptomyces sp. NPDC091682
TCGACGAACGCGGCACCGAACAGCTCGGCCAGGGACTCGTCCCACTCGTCCGGCACGACGCCACGCACGTCATACGCCTTGACGATGTTCGAAAGGTCGGACATTTCCACTCCTTCAGGGGTGAACGGCTGTGCTGCGGACGCTACCCGCCCCCCTGCTCGGCACAGCCCGCCCACGCCCCATCCCACTGCGGCTTTGGCAGATCGCCATCACCCCGGGGCGGCCCCGCCCCTCTCCCGGTACCACTGGGCCGCCGGGCCGATCCGGCTCAGCGGGCCGGGCCCCGGTGCGATCCCGGCCCGCTCCCATGCCTCGTCGGCGCGGTACCAGTGGTCACCGGCCAGCAGCGTGAACTGACGCTCGCTCACCCATCCCGGAGTCGCGGCCAGGGCGTCCAGGCACCTGCGCCACGACCAGTCGACGTCGGGCCGCGCCGGCAACACGCGGTGCTCGGCGAGAACGTCCATGAGGTCCCTGTTGCGCACCGGCTCGGGGTGGTGGGCGTGCAGGACGCCCGTTGCGTCGGCCGCGGCGCCGGCGCCGAGCGCGAGCGCCACGATGAGCCGCGCGAGGTCGTCGACGTCGACGAAGGAGGCGAGCCCGGCTCCTGCGCCCCACCGCGCCGGTACCCGCCGGAAGGAGTCGACGAGGGCCGGTACGGCCCACCGGTCGCCCCGTCCCAGCACGAGCCCCGCGCGCAGGACCAGTCCCCCCGCGTCGAGCACCGCCCCCTCCCCCGCCAGCCGGCTGCTGCTCGCCGCCGATACCGGGGCGGGCACCAACTCGCCCGCTTCCCGCCCCCGATGGGGGCCCGGACCGTAGACCGCGCAGGTGGACAGGTGGATGATCCGCCCCACTCCGGCCCGCCTGGCCTCGGCCACCAGGGCCGCGGTTCCGGCGAAGTTGACCGCAGTGCACCGTTCTGCGTCCGGTCCGACGTAGGAGGCCAGGGACAACAGGACGTCCGAGCCGTCGCACACCCCGCGCAGGGACGGTCCGTTCGTCAGGTCCGCGCCCACCCACTGCGCTCCGGATAAGGCCGTGCGGGCCTGCGTGCGGGACACCATGCGGACCTCGGCCTGCTGGTCCCGCCCGGTCAGTCGGCGCAGCACCGCCGACCCCACGAAGCCCGTCGCACCGGTGACGACGACTCGAGGGGTACTCACGCCCGCTTCCCCGATGCCGGCTTCGCTTCCGGCCCCGACTCCGACTCCACCTCGGACTCCGACTTCGGTTCGCTCGGCGGCAGCGTCAGGCGCAGTCCGCCCCGGATGTCGTCGGCTGCCACGGCGGGCAGCAGGTAGCGCCACAGGGAAGCGATCCGCCGCGGCAGGTCGGCCCGGCCGGTGGACGCCTGGGAGAAGAGCTGCGCCCCGGTGAAGGAGCTGACCAGCACCCAGGCCAGTTCGTGGTCGTCGACGTCCGGCTGGAGTTCGCCCTTGGCCCGGGCGAAGCGCAGTTGCTGACGGAACTCCAGCACCCAGGCCTGGTAGGCGACGTCGTCACGCAGGCCGAACTCGCCCTGCTCCACGGCCAGTCGGACGCCGGCGCGGAGCACCGGATTGTGGCGGAGCTGCTCGGCGAGGTAGAGCGTGATGTCCACCAGGTGCTGCAGGCCGTCCTCCCCGGCGGGGAACTCCAGGCCGTCGCCCTGGCCGACCATGACGGCGTACGCGAGCTCCTCCTTGGAGCTGAAGTGGAAGTACATCCCGCCCTGGGTGACGTCTGCCCGCTTCATGATCTTGCTGATGCTGGCGCCGCTGAAGCCGAACTCGTCGAACACCTCGGCCGCGGCGCGCAGGATGGCCGCTTTGGTCTGAACTGCCCTGAGTTGGGGGGCGCGTTGCTGCTTTCGTTCTGACATGGGCACCTAACTAATCTCGACAAAAAAAACGAACATCCTTTATTTTAGGACCTGCGCCGAACAAGCACCAGCTCATGTCCGACGTTCCAGGGGGGCTCAACCATGACTGTGTCCATTGATCACTCCGCCTCACCCGTCGCCGCGCTCAGCAGCGCCTTACCTCGGGAGTACGTACACAAGAGCGCACACTCGGAAGTCCTGCTCACCGGATGGCGCACCGTCGCACCGGACGAGTACGTCGTCACCGCCCAGTGGCCCCGCACCCACAGCTTCTACACTCCGGACGGCGGTCACCACGACCCCCTCCTCCTGGCCGAATCGGTCCGCCAGGCCATACCGCTCCTCAGCCACGTCGCGTACGACGTCCCCTTCGGTCACCGCCAGATCTGGGACACGTTCAGCTACTCGACCAACGCCGATGCCCTCGCCGTCGGTTCGACCCCGGCCGACATCTCGCTGCACATCCGCTGCTCCGGCATCTCGCGCCGCGGCCGCAGACTCGCGGGTCTCACTATGCACGTGACCGCGACCCGCGACGGAGAGTTCCTCGGCACCGCCGAGGCCGGATTCACCAATCAGCCCGAAGCCGTCTACCAGCGGCTGCGCGGCCAGAACGCGGACCTCGACGAGGTGGCCGCCCGTACGATCCCGCTTCCGCCACCGCTGACCCCCCGCCGCGTGGGCCGCGACCGCTTCCACGACGTGGTCCTCTCCCCCACCAGCTCCACGCGGCGCGCCCAGCTCCGGGCCGACGTCAACCACCCGATCCTCTTCGACCACCCCGTCGACCACGCCCCGGGCATGCTGCTCCTAGAAGCCGTGCGCCAGGCCGCGTACCGGTCCGCCTACCCCCGGCGGGGAGTCCTGACCGATATGGAGATTCGTTTCTTCCGCTACGCGGAGCTGACCTCGGCCTGCTGGATCGAGACGCTCCCGAACACCGAAGGAGCGACCGCGCCGGACCGCCATCCCGTACGCGTCGTCGCCCGTCAGAACGGCGAGGTGATCTTCGCCGCCACGGCGACCATCGCCACCGCGACGACCGTCCCGCTCCGCATGTACGCCGCGCGCTGACCGGCCCGCCCCGGCCGGGGCGACCTCCGGCGATCCCGTCGGCCCATGAGCGCGCCGGCTCATGAGCCGCCCGCCGGATCGGCTCCACCCCTGCGGAAGAACGACGAAGGCGCCTGATCGGGACCGTGCCCAACAGGCGCCTTCGTGCTCCGCCGACCTGCCGGACCGGACCCCGGGGGGCGGACCCGGCAGGTCGGATCAGACCTTCCTGACCACGCTGGACTTCAGCTGCATCGGGCCGAACCCCTCGATCTTGCAGTCGATGTCATGACCGTCGACGCCGTCCACCAGACGGATGTTGCGCACCTTCGTGCCCGCCTTGATCCCGGACGGGCTGCCCTTGACCTTCAGGCCCTTGACCACCGTCACGGTGTCCCCGTCGGCCAGTACGTTGCCGACCGCGTCCTTGATCACCCGCTCCTCGGAGGCACTGCCGGACTCGCCGGGGGCGAGCGGCCACTCGTGCCCGCACTCGGGGCAGACCAGGAGCGCCCCCATCTCGTAGGCGTACGCGCCCGCACATTCGGGGCAGGGAGGCAGCGGGTTCTCAGTCACCCCGCCAGTATATTTCAGGTCCATCACCGCAGGTCGGCGCCCGATCGAGGGCCCGTAGCCCCTGCAGGAACTCACCACCCGCGAGCGTGGGCAGCACGGCGGCGTGCTGCGGATGGCGCCGGCCGCCTCCCCGACGCCGCGGCGACCCCGCCGCCAGGCGGTCATGACGTGCGGCGGGTGGCGTGCAGGCTGCCGAGCAGCGCGAGGCCCCGGGCGCTGGGGCTGTCCGGTTCGGCCTGGTAGATCACCAGTTGCTGACCCGGCGCTCCGAGCACGGCGAAGGACTGAAAACCGAGCGTGAGCGGTCCGATGTCGGGGTGATCGAACTCCTTGGTGTCGCGGGTCTTGCCGCGGACGGTGTGGGCGGCCCCGAGTGCCGCGAACTCCGCGCTGACCTCGCCGAGTTCACGGATCAGCGCCCTAAGGCGCGGGTAGTGCGGATCGAGCCCGGCCGCGTGGCGCAGGCCGGCCACCACCGCCTCGGCCGCACGGTCCCAGCGGACGAAGAACGGCCGGGCCGCGGGGTCGAGGAACGTCATGCGCGCGAGGTTGTCCCGCTGCGCGAACGGGGAGAACAACGCGTCGGCCATCGCGTTGGCCGCCAGCACGTCGGTGGCGGGATTGAGGACGAACGCCGGGGCGCCCGGGTACCCGTCCAGGAGTTGGCGCAGGGGAAGTCCGATCGACTCCCTCGGCTGCGGCCGGTCACCGTCCGGCGCCGTGCCCGCCAACCGGAAGAGGTGTTCCCGTGCCGCTCCGTCCAGTCGCAGGGCGCCGCTGATCGCGTCGAGGACCTGCGGGGAAGGGCCGCGTTCGCGCCCCTGTTCCAACCGGGCGTAGTAGTCGCTGTTCATTCCGGCCAGGACCGCCACCTCCTCGCGGCGCAGCCCTGCCACGCGGCGGTGCCCGTAGGAAACGAGTCCCACGTCGTTCGGCCGCAGGCGTGCGCGCCGGGCACGCAGGAAGTCTCCGAGATCGCTGCTGGTCACGGATCCAGACTAGGGCGCACCACCGAGCAGGTGCCTGGGTGCGGTGCACCCGGGCACCCCACCGCGACCCGCCGCACCTCGCCGCGCCCCGCCGCCAGTGGAATCGGGACGGACGAGCGGCTCGCCCGGGTGGCTGAACTGCCGTTCACAATTGGCGCGTTCCGGCTCATGCTCGCGGCCGATCGGTCCGATGATCTTGCGTAGGCTCGTGTCGTCCGACCCGTACGTCCCCCACCCGAGGAGCATCGTGCCCCTGCCCGTGAACCGTCGTCTGGCCCTCAGTGCGGCCCTGCTCGCGGTCATGGCCGCCGTGGCTCCGGCGACCACCGCCCACGCCGCCCCGACCATCCCGACCGCCCCGACCGCCCCCGATCTCGAAGCGCTGACCCAGGCGTTGCGCAACACGACCGCCGCCGGTGCACCCGGCGCCCTGGCGCGGTTCAGCGGGCCCGGCGGGGTCAGCGTCCGGACCGAGGGGGTGCGCGACAAGGCCACGGGCTCGGCGATGGACCCGCAGGCGCGCTTCCGGATCGGGAGCGTCAGCAAGACCTTCTCCTCCGTCGTCCTCCTGCAGTTGGTGAACGAGGGCCGGATCGGCCTGGACACCGCCGTCAACCAGTACCTGCCCGGACTGCTGCCCGACGACCGGATCACGGTGCGTCATCTGCTGAGCCACCGCAGCGGGCTGGCGGACTACACGAACGCCATGTTCGAGCACACGGTGCCGGGCTTCGAGTCAGTGCGCAACAAGGTGTTCAGCTACCAGGAGCTGGTGGACCTCTCGCTGCGCGAACCCCGGACGACCGAGCCCGGCGTCGCGTACAAGTACTCGAACACCAACTTCGTCGTCGTCGGCATGCTCATCGAGAAGGCCACCGGCAACGGAGTGGCCAAGGAGTACGAGCGGCGCATCTTCAAGCCGCTGAAGCTGCGCAACACCTCCTACGTCCACCCCAGTACGCAGATCAAGGGGCTGCACACGCGCGGCTACCTCCACCCCGACGAGGCCGGGGCGCCGCTGGTCGACTCCACCGAGCAGACGGTGTCGTGGGCCCAGTCCGCCGGAGCGGTGATCTCCAATCCCGCCGATCTGAACACCTTCACGTCCGCGCTGCTCGGCGGGCGGCTGCTGCCCGCCGCCATGCTGGACGCGATGCTCACCGCGACGCCGACCGATGCCACCAACACCCGGTTCTACGGACTCGGCCTGCGCCGCTACGACCTGTCGTGCGGCACCTCGGTCTACGGGCACACCGGCACCGTGCAGGGCTTCTACACCTACGCCTTCTCCACCCGCGACGGGCGCCGCTCCCTCTCCGCGATGGCGAACACCTCGAACAAGGGCGAGGCGAACACGGCCCTCGGCGGCACCCTCGAAGCGGCGTTCTGCGGCAAGCCGACCCCGAAGGCCACGAAGCGCGGATTCGGGATCGCACCGGCCGAAATGGACCTGCTGGAGCACGGCGCGCGCTGACGTCACGGCGCCGTCGCCCCGGGCGGGGCGGACCCGGCTCGCGCGCGCTTTCGCGTACCGCGCCGAGCCGGGCCGCCCGGGTGGGTGGACCTTGTGAAGGAACGGCGAATCTGATGAATCATCAGGTCAACCGTCCCGGACTATTGACTCTGTCGATGGCAGTCGCGATTCTCGTCCCACCGCTTGTTGGGTCCATGACAAAGCACGCCTGTGGCCGTGGCGCGTCGTGCCCCCGAACGGATCCGGCTCCACGACCGCGCCATCCGGCTGACCTTAAGACGTGAGTGATGACCATTTCTCGACACACGCACCACAGGCGTAGGCCCCTGGCGGTCCTGTCATTGCTCCTCGCCGTGGTGGCCATGGTGCTCGGCCCCGTACCCGCTTCCGCCGCCGATCCCGGCTGGTGGAACCCGGTCGCGCGGCCCGCACCCGACTCCGACATCAACGTCACGGGCGAACCCTTCAAGGGGACCGACGCCCAGGGACGGGTCCGGGGCTTCGTCGACGCGCACGACCACCTGATGTCCAACGAGGGCTTCGGCGGCCGCCTCATCTGCGGCAAGCCGTTCTCCGAGGCGGGGGTAGCGGACGCGCTCAAGGACTGCCCCGAGCACTACCCCGACGGCACGCTCGCGATCTTCGACTTCATCACCAAGGGTGGTGACGGCAAGCACGACCCGAACGGCTGGCCGACCTTCAAGGACTGGCCCGCCCACGACTCGCTGACGCACCAGCAGAACTACTACGCCTGGGTCGAGCGGGCCTGGCGCGGTGGTCAGCGCGTGCTCGTGAACGACCTCGTCACCAACGGCGTCATCTGCTCGGTCTACTTCTTCAAGGACCGCGGCTGCGACGAGATGACCGCCATCCGGCTCGAAGCGCAGAAGACCTACGACATGCAGGCCTACATCGACAAGATGTACGGCGGACCGGGCAAGGGCTGGTTCCGGATCGTCACCGACTCCGCGCAGGCCCGTGACGTCGTCCAGCAGGGCAAGCTGGCCGTGGTCCTCGGCGTCGAGACCTCCGAACCCTTCGGCTGCAAGCAGATCCTGGACGTCGCGCAGTGCAGCAAGGCGGACATCGACCGCGGCCTGGACGAGCTGTACCGCCTCGGGGTGCGCAGCATGTTCCTGTGCCACAAGTTCGACAACGCCCTGTGCGGGGTCCGCTTCGACGAGGGAGCCCTCGGTACGGCCATCAACGCGGGCCAGTTCCTGTCGACCGGAACCTTCTGGAAGACGGAGAAGTGCACCGGTCCCCAGCACGACAACCCCATCGGACTGGCGGCGGCCGCGCCCGCGGTGCAGAGCAAACTCCCCGAAGGGGTGGCGATCCCCTCCTACGCCGCCGACGCCCAGTGCAACACGCGCGGGCTCACGGAACTCGGCGAGTACGCGGTGCGCGGCATGATGAAGCGCAAGATGATGCTCGAGGTCGACCACATGAGCGTGAAGGCCGCGAGCCGGTCCTTCGACATCATGGAGTCCGAGTCGTACCCGGGTGTGATCTCCTCGCACAGTTGGATGGACATGGACTGGACCGAGCGGGTCTACAAGCTCGGCGGCTTCATCGCCTCGTACATGAGCGGCGCCGAGGGATTCAGCGCCGAGGCGAAGCGGACGGACGCGCTGCGCGACAAGTACAACGTCGGCTACGGGTACGGCACCGACATGAACGGTGTCGGCGGCTGGCCCGGACCGCGCGGAGCCAACACCCCGAACCCGGTGCGCTACCCGTTCCGCAGCACCGACGGCGGCTCCGTCATCGACCGGCAGACCACCGGCTCGCGCACGTGGGACCTCAACACCGACGGCGCCTCGCACTACGGTCTGGTCCCCGACTGGATCGAGGACATCCGCCTCGTCGGCGGCCAGGGCGTGGTGGACGACCTGTTCAAGGGCGCCGAGTCCTACCTGACCACCTGGGGGAACTCCGAGAAGCACAAGTCCTCGGTGAACCTCGCCACGGGGTCCCCGGCCTCGGCGTCGACCTCGGAGTGGTGGAACCCCTTCGTGAACTACTCCCCGGGCCGGGCCGTGGACGGGGACTCGGGCACCCGCTGGGCGAGCGAGTGGAACGACAACCAGTGGCTGCGCATCGACCTCGGGTCCGCGAACCGGGTGGGGCGCATCACCCTGGACTGGGAGACCGCATACGGGAAGGCGTACCGCATCGAGGTCTCCACGGACGACACGAACTGGCAGACCGTCTGGTCCACGACCGCCGGTGACGGCGGCCTGGACACGGCCCGCTTCTCCGGGGTGCCGGCCCGCTACGTCCGCATCCAGGGACTCCAGCGCGGCACCAAGTGGGGGTACTCGCTCCACGAGGTCGGCGTTTTCAGCAGCTGATCGAGCCGACGGAAGTCCAGGGGCCGGGGCCGGCCGGATCTACTGATCCGGCCGGCCCCGGCCGCCGTGGCACCACACAGCGCACCACGCACCACGCACCGCAGCACGGACCGAAAGGAACGCCCATGGCACGGATGCCCTCGGCCGAGCGGCGCCGGCAGCTGACCGAGGCCGCCATCCGCGCGATGACCCGCGACGGCGTCGCCGCCACGACGACCAGGTCGATCGCCGCCGAGGCGGGCGTGTCCCTGAACGTCTTCCACTACTGCTTCGACTCCAAGCAGGCCCTGCTCGAATCCGTCATCGCGGCGATCACCGACCACAGCGTCGCCCTGGTGAGGGAGGCGATCCAGCCGAAGGCCACCCTTCGCGAGACCGTCCGGGCGGGCTTCCAGGCGTACTGGGACCACGTGTCCGCCCACCCGGGCGAACACATGCTCACCTACGAACTCACCCAGTACGCCCTGCGCCGGCCGGACTTCGAGCACCTGGCGCGGCGGCAGTACGAGCGGTACTGCGACACCTACACCGAGCTAATCGAGCAGCTCCGGCACCACATGACCTTCGAACTCCGCGTGCCCGTGCACGTGTTGGCCCGCTATCTGGCCGCCATGACCGACGGACTGACGCTGAACCACCTCGTCCTCGGCGACGACAGGATTTCGACGGACATCCTCGATGTGATCACCGACCACGTCGCGGGCCTCGTCGGCGACGACAGGGCCGCCGCCGACGTGCGCCCGGCCTAGACCTCGGCGCGCACCTGCCGGGCCGCCTCGACCAGGTTCTCCAGGGAGGCCTTGGTCTCCGGCCAACCCCGGGTCTTCAGGCCGCAGTCGGGATTGACCCACAGCCGCTCCGCCGGGATGGCCCCCAACCCCTTGCGCAGCAGGGCCGTCGCCTCGGCGACGGAGGGGATCCGCGGCGAATGGATGTCCCAGACACCGGGACCGACCTCGCGCGGGTAGCCGGCGCCCGCGAGTTCACCGGCGACCTGCATGTGGGAACGGGCGGCCTCCAGGCTGATGACATCGGCGTCGAGGTCCTCGATGGCCGCCACGATGTCACCGAACTCGGCGTAGCACATGTGCGTGTGGATCTGGGTGTCCGGGCGCACCCCGGCCGTGGCGAGCCGGAAGGACTCGGTGGCCCAGGCGAGGTAGGCGGCGTGGTCGGCGGCCCGCAGCGGGAGGGTCTCGCGCAGGGCGGGTTCGTCGACCTGGATGACCGGGGTGCCGGCCGCCTCCAGGTCGCCCACCTCGTCGCGCAGGGCGAGCGCCACCTGGCGGGCGGTGTCGCCGAGTGGCTGGTCGTCGCGGACGAAGGACCAGGCGAGCATGGTGACGGGGCCGGTCAGCATGCCCTTGACCGGCTTGGGCGTCTGCGACTGGGCGTACGTGGTCCAGCGCACGGTCATCGGGTCGGGGCGGGAGACGTCGCCGGCCAGCACGGGCGGGCGGACGTAGCGGGTGCCGTAGGACTGTACCCAGCCGTGCTGGGTGGCCAGGTAGCCGGTGAGCTGCTCGGCGAAGTACTGGACCATGTCGTTGCGTTCGGGCTCGCCGTGCACCAGCACGTCGATGCCGGCCTTCTCCTGGAAGGCCAGGACCTCCCGGATCTCGGCCCGGATGCGGTCCTCGTATCCGGCGGTGTCGATGCGCCCGGCCCGCAGGTCGGCGCGGGCCGTGCGCAGTTCGGTGGTCTGCGGGAACGATCCGATCGTGGTCGTCGGAAGCAGCGGGAGACCCAGGTGCGCCCGCTGGGCGGCGGCCCGCTCCGGGTACGGCTGGGCGCGCCGCCCGTCCGCGTCGGTGACGGCGGCGGTGCGGGCCCGGACGGCCGGATCGTGGGTGAGGGCGGAGCCGGCGCGGGAGGCCAGGTCGGCCCGGTTGGCGGCGAGTTCGGCGGCGATGGCGTCCGTGCCGCGGGCCAGACCGCGGGCGAGCGTGGCGACCTCCGCGGTCTTCTGGCGTGCGAAGGCGAGCCAGCGCCTCACCTGCGGGTCGACGTCCCGTTCGGCGGTGGCGTCCAGCGGCACGTGGAGCAGGGAGCAGGAGGCGGCCACGTCCACCCGGTCGGCGAGCCCCAGGAGGGTGCCGAGGGTGCCGAGGGACTTCTCGTAGTCGTTGATCCAGATGTTGCGGCCGCCGACGACACCGGCTACGAGGCGCTTGCCCGGTAGGCCCCCGACGGCTGCGAGGTCCTCGAGGTTGCCGGCCGCGGCCTCGGTGAAGTCCAGGGCGAGACCTTCGACGGGGGCCTTGGCCAGTACGGGCAGGGCCTCGCCGAGCCGGTCGAAGTAGGAGGCGACGAGCAGCTTGGGCCGGTCGCTCCGGCCGCCGAGCTCCCGGTAGGCGCGGGCGGTGGCGTTCAGTTCGGCCGGGGTGCGGTCCTGCACCAGGGCGGGCTCGTCCAGTTGCACCCACTCGGCTCCGGCGGCGCGCAGGTCGGCCAGGACCTGGGCGTAGACGGGCAGCAGCCGGTCGAGCAGGGCGAGCGGGTCGAAGTGGGCGCCGACGCCGGGGGCGGGCTTGGCCAGCAGCAGGTAGGTGACGGGGCCGACCAGGACCGGGCGGGCGGTGTGGCCCAGCCCGAGCGCTTCCTGCAGCTCGGCGACCTGCTTGGTGGAGTCGGCGGTGAAGACCGTGTCCGGGCCGAGCTCCGGCACCAGGTAGTGGTAGTTGGTGTCGAACCACTTGGTCATTTCCAGCGGCGCGACGTCCTGGGTGCCGCGCGCCATGGCGAAGTACCCGTCGAGGGGGTCGGCCGCGACGGCGGCGCGGTGCCGCTCAGGGACAGCGCCGACCATCACGCTGGTGTCCAGCACGTGGTCGTAGTACGAGAAGTCACCGGTCGGCACCTCGGTGATGCCGGCGTCGGCCAGCTGCTGCCAGTTCGTCCGGCGCAGTTCGCGGGCGGTTTCCCGGAGGGCTCCGGCGTCGTTGCGGCCCTTCCAGTAGCCCTCGACGGACTTCTTCAGTTCGCGGTTGGGGCCCTGGCGGGGGTAGCCGTACACGGTGGCCGCGGTGGGCCGTCCGGCGGCGGGGGTCGTGCGGGTCACGGAACTCTCCTTCGCGAGCGTTCTCCTGTGGACCCGGTGGGGCCGAGGGCGCGAAGGGATGACGGACCGGGCGGATACCGACCGGATACGGGTGCGTGCGGCTGCACGTGCCCGCGGTCGTCCGCCTGATGTGTCGCCGACCCGCCCACGAGGTCACCGGGATTTCCGTGCGCGATCGGTCGCGCACGGGCAACGGGCAGGTCTTCGGACTCGCGGGCGCGTCCCGTCGTACGGATGCCGTACGAGACTCCTACTGGCCGTCGCTTCCCAGACCCGTCCGGGTCCAGTGCGTATGACGGCGGTCGTTCCCGCTCACCGCTGCGGGGCAGTCCCGGATTCCCACCGGGTTCCCTCTTACGACGCATCCCGCCTGGCGGACGGGGCGAACCAGCTGCCCGGCCAGAGTAGACGGCGTTGCCCGCCGGCGTGCGGAGTTGTCCGGCATCCGGATGGTGAAGTGAGACTCCTGAGGGGCGAAATCCAGCCATGGAGTGAATTGCGTCACTGCGGCGCGAGTTGTGTCCCTCTTGTCCGTTTACCGGATCGAACTGCCCGGTAAGGGCGCTACGTTGCAGCTCCCCGCATCGAGATCGCTCGACGACCACCGGAAGACCGAGGAAGTATGGCTACACCGGTCCCCCGCACCCCACGCGTCCGCGCCCTGACACCCGGCGTCGTGCGTGCCGCCCTGGTGTCCGTGCTGGCATCCGGCGCTCTCACCGCCTGTGCCGCCGACGAGGAGCTGCGGTACGCGACCGACTACGCGAACCACGAACCGCTGGGCGTGGTCGGGTACCCCACCTCCGAGTCCCTCAAGATCACCCAGAGTCTGGTCTGGCGGCTCGCCGACGGCAAGGCCGAGGAGGTGGAGTCGCTCGCGGCCGACCCCGATGACGCGAAGGGGGACGTCGAGCGGACCGCGCGGAACTGGATCCGGTCCTTCCACGAGGGGGCCAAGGGGAAGGTCACCGCCGAGTTCTACGACGAGGGGTCCGTGCGGCAGGTCGTCGTCGTGTACTTCCACGACACGGGCCAGACCAAGTCGTTCGTGGTGCGCCTCACCGGAAGGGCCGGAGAGGACGGCTGGCGCGTGACCATGCGGGAGCCGGATCCGAAGGAGGCCTCGGCCACCCCCGACTGGGTTCCGAGGACCCCCGGGGGCCTCGGCTCGAAGACGGCGCGATGACCCGGTCCGGCATCACCACGAGGTGAAGGGCGCCGCCCCGCGGATCACTCCGCCGGACGGCGCCCCCGGTGCCCGCGGGAACGGGAGCGGCCGGATCAGGAGCGGTCCAGCAGCGTGGTCAGGACCTCGTGGAGGACCGCTGCCGGATCCGCCACCGCCTGCGCCGAACGCCAGGCCACGAAGCCGTCCGGGCGGACCAGGATCGCGCCCTGCGCCGTCGTGCCGTGCACCTCGGTCCAGTCGGCGCCGTTCGCCGGGATCAGATCGGCCTCGGGGCCGGTACCGATCGCGTACACGTCCAGGGGAACGCCCAGCAGTTCGGCGACGGACCGCCCCGCGGCACGCCACGGCGCGTCCTCGGAACACAGCAGGACGAAGGAACGCTCGTAGAGGTCCACGGTGGACTTCGGCTCCGGGTCCCCCGGACCGCAGAGCCACATGTGCGGTGCGCGACTGCCCGGATCGCCGCAGAGCCGCATCCGTTCGGGCACCACGGACTGGTCCGGGTCGGCCCCCAGCACCGCGCCCCGGTTGTAGCGGTAGCCCATGGCCACGGAGAGGACCCCGCCCTGTCGACCGCCGCCGCCGATGCCGGGCACGGACGCGGACCCGGAGGCCGGCGTGGACGTGGGCTCGGCGTCGGGCTCGTACCCCGGGTGGCTGTGCTCCGCCGAACGCGCCGAGGCGCGCTCGCTCGTCGCCCGGGCCACCGGCAACCGCTCGGCCTCGTAGGTCTGTAGCAGCCCCGGCCCGGCCGAACCGTCCAGCACCGCGGCGAGCTTCCAGGCGATGTTGTGGGCGTCCTGGATGCCGGTGTTCGAGCCGAACGCCCCGGTGGGGGACATCTCGTGGGCGGAGTCGCCGGCCAGGAAGACCCGGCCGACCGCGTACCGCTCGGCGACCCGCTCGGCGGCGTGCCACGGGGCCTTCCCGGTGACCTCGACGTCCAGGTCGGGGGCGCCGACGGCCCGGCGGATGTGTTCCACGCAGCGCTCGTCGGTGAAGTCCTCCAACGTCTCGCCCCGGTCCGGGTGCCAGGGCGCGTGGAAGACCCACCGCTCGCCGTTGTCGACCGGCAGCAGGGCCCCGTCGGCATCGGGCTTGGTCAGGTAGCACACGATGAAGCGCCGGTCGCCGACCACGTGGGCCAGCATCTGCGACCGGAAGGTGATGCTCACGTTGTGGAACAGGTCTCCGGAGCCGCTCTGACCGATCCGGAGCGCCTCCCGCACGGGGCTGCGCGGCCCGTCGGCGGCGACGAGGTAGTCCGCGCGCACCGTGCTGTGCTCCCCGGTCTCCCGGTTCTTCACGATCGCGGTGACCCCGCCCGGGTCCTGGTCGAAGGAGAGGAGTTCGGTGGAGAACCGCAGGTCAGCCCCGAGTGAGGGGGTCACGGACATCAGGACCGGCTCGATGTCGTTCTGGCTGCACAGACACCATGCCGCCGGACTGAAGCGCGCGAGCGCGCCGCCCGGATCGATTTCCTCGAAGAGCCACTCCTGGTCGTCACCGGTCAGCGAGCCGCCCTGCATGATGCCGTGGTTGTCCGCCAGGACCGAGGCGGCCTCGCGGATCTGGTCCTCGACGCGGGCGACCCGGAACAGTTCCATCGTCCGTACGTTGATACCGCGTCCGCGGGGGTGCATCGAGGTACCCGCGTGCTTCTCGACCACCATGTGTCTGATGCCATGCCGGCCGAGGAAGAGCGAGGTGCACAGACCCACCAGCGAGCCGCCCACGATGAGGACCGGGACGTGGTGGTCGACGTTTTCCTTCATGGCTCTTCCATGCCCTGTGCGAGGCCGGTTCCCTCGCTCGTTCACCCGCTTGGTTCTCTCCTCTCGCGCCGCAGGGATTACGGGACAACGATCGGTTCGGGTGGCGCCGCCCGTGGCGACCGTGTGGTCTCGAAGGAGTGTGAACGATGACAACCTTGTCGGAACGGATATCCCAGTCCGCCTTCGACGGCTCGAGACTTCGGGTCGTTCTGCTGCTGGATCTGTACGACGGTGCG
The DNA here is from genome assembly GCF_044756625.1 of Streptomyces sp. NPDC091682. Classification (NCBI taxonomy): domain Bacteria; kingdom Bacillati; phylum Actinomycetota; class Actinomycetes; order Kitasatosporales; family Streptomycetaceae; genus Streptomyces; species Streptomyces sp. NPDC091682. The sequence continues at coordinate 14,575 of NZ_JBIVTH010000014.1, forward strand.
CAGAATCAGTTCCTGGAGGTGTACGAACATCTCCAGGAACAGGTGTCCTCCGTCCCCGGACACATCAGCGACGAGTTGTGCCAGTCGATCGAGAATCCGTCGCAGTGGCTCATCACCAGCGAATGGGAGAGCGCACCGCGGTTCTTGGCCTGGGTCAACAGCGAGGAACACGTCGCATCGGTGCAGCCGCTCCACGGCTGCGTACGGGACACCCGCTCGCTGCGCTTCAGCGTGCTGCGGGAGGTCGGCAAGGGGCCGGGCGCCGGCTCCCCCTCCCCCACCGGCCCGCCCTCCGCCCCCGCCCCTTCGCCGGACACCGCGGACCGGGCCCGGGGCAGCCTCCAGGTCGCTCCGCGGCGCGGTGACGGCGTGGTCCGCCACGCACTCACCTTCACCGTGAAGCCCGGCAGCGAGCAGGTGGTGGCGGAGCTCCTGGCCGGGTACACGTCCCCCCAGGCCCAGGTCGACGAGAGCACCCGGCTGCGCCGCACCTCGCTGTTCATGCACGGCAACCGCGTCGTCCGGGCGGTCGAGGTCGAGGGCGACCTGCTCGCGGCCCTGCGCCACGTGTCCCAGCAGCCCGAGGTACGGGCGCTGGAGGAGGCCATCAACCCGTACCTGGAGCAGGACCGGGATCTCAGCGACCCCGGGTCGGCCCGGATGTTCTTCACCCGTGCGGCGCTGCCGGCGGTGCACCATGTGGCGGCCAGCGGCCGCGAGAGCGCGGACGTCAGGCGGCACGCCCTCTTCTACCCCGCGAAGGACGGGTGCGGCATGGCGCTGGCCCGGCTGCTCGCCGGGCAGGACGAGGCCGCCGTGGACGATCCGACGAGCCCCATCGAGGGCAGCACCGTCTTCCAGCGCGACGACATCGTCGTGCGCCTCCTCGACCTGCGCGGTCCGCTCGACGCGCGGCCCGCACTGGCCCTCGGCGTCGAGGGCGGCCACAAGGCGGCCGTGCTCGCCCGGCTGCTCGACAGCGCCAAGGACGGCGTCCCCACCACCGACCAGGAGATCTCACGCTTCCTCGCGCGCTCTGAAATGCGCCTGATCACCGACCGGCGTGCGCCGGCCCAAGCCTGAGGAGTTGTCCGTCATGACCGCTCGACTGACCATGGAAGAACTGGCCGCCCTGATGAAGAAGGGTGCCGGCGTCACCGTCGACCCCGCGGACATGGCGAGCCGCCCCGACTCGGGCTTCGACGAGTGGGGGCTCGACTCCCTGGGACTCCTCGGCATCGTCGGTGAGCTGGAGAACCGGCACAGCCGGCCGCTGCCCGCCGACGCGGACCGCTGCAAGTCGCCGCGCGAGTTCCTCGACCTCGTCAACAGCGCCCTGGCGGCCTGACGCCGACGCCCGGGTGACCGCGGACGCCTTCGAGACCGGCTTCGTGCCGGTCTCGAAGGCGTGCGGTCCTATGCCGGCCGGCATCACCCGGGCACGGTGCACTCGAAGGCGTGCAGGTAGGCGTTGACCGGCCGGATCTCGCCGATCACCAGTCCGGCGTCCTCCATGCGGGCGGTGAGGCTGGCCTTGGTGTGCTTCGCGCCGCCGACGTTGAGCAGCAGCAGCAGGTCCATGGCCGTGGTGAACTTCATCGACGGGGTGTCGTCGACCAGGTTCTCGATGATGACGACCCGGGATCCGGGACGGGCCGCCTCGACGACGTTGCGCAGGGTCCTGCGGGTGCTGTCGTCGTCCCACTCCAGGATGTTCTTGATGATGTACATGTCGGCGTCGACCGGGATGGCCTCACGGCAGTCCCCGGGGACGATGTCGGCCCGTGCGGCGAGCGGACCGTCCTCCCGCAGCCGCGGATCCGCCTTCGCCGCCACGCCCGGCAGGTCGAGCAGGACGCCCCGTACCGTCGGGTGCTTCTCCAGCAGGCTCGCCAGCACGTGTCCCTGACCGCCGCCGATGTCCGCGACGACCGAGATCCCGGTGAGGTCGAGGAGCTCCGCCACGTCCAGCGCCGACTGCATGCTGGAGGTGGTCATGGCCCGGTTGAACACGTGGGCCGACTCGTGCGCGTCCTGGTGCAGGTAGTCGAAGAACCCCTTGCCGTACAGCTCCTGGAAGACGCTGTCGCCGGACCGGACGGCGTCGTCGAGCCGCGGCCAGGCCTGCCAGGTCCAGGGCTCCGTGCACCACAGGGCGATGTAGCGCAGGCTGTGCGGGTCGTCCTCGCGCAGCAGTCGCGACATCTCGGTGTGGACGAACTGCCCGTCCTCTGTCTCCGCGAAGATCCCGTAGCAGGACAGGGCGCGGAGCAGGCGTTGCAGGGGCAGCGGCTCGGAGCCGACCGCGGTGGCGAGTTCGGCGGCGGAGGCGGGCGACTCCCCGAGGGCGTCGGCCACCGCGAGGCGGGCCGCGGCCCGTACGGCGGCGGCGCAGGCCGCTCCGAAGACGAGCTCGCGCAGGCGCATGGCCGGCTGGGGGGTGTGCTGGGGGGACGGGATCGGTGTCGGAGTGGGACTTACCGTGGTCATGAGGCCTCGATTCCGCTGATCAGGGGGGTCACGCGTCAGCACATCCCGGCCGGTACGGAAGATGCGCACCGGTTGTTGACGAACTGGTTGCCCGTTCCGGTCCCCTGGTTGGCCAGGTCCGCCGGCTTGTTGTCCCGCACCACGTTGTCCCGGATGACGTTGTCGGTGTTCGTCGCGCCCACGAAGCTCTTGAACAGCAGGATTCCGCCGGACAGCGGGGAGGCTCCGACGTTGCCGCGGATGTCGTTCGAACGCACGACCGTCTGCTCGGCGCCGGTGAGGACGATGCCGACGCCCTGGATGTCGGGGAGACGGGTGTTGCCCTTGCAGAACTTGTTGTTCTCGTGGATCCGGTTGTTGCGGATGGTCATGTCCCCGGCGCCGGGCTCGCCCTCGTCGCCGACGACGAAGATGCCGCCGCAGTTGCCGGTGAGGGTGTTGCCGTAGACGGAGAGGTTCCGCACGCGCCGGACGGTCACGCCGATCCGGTTGCCGGTCAGCGTGTTCCGGCGGATCACGGCGCCCAGGGTGTCGGTGGCGCCGCCCTCCCGATCGACGGTGTTGGCGATGAAGAGGCCCGACTCGACGTTGTCGCGGGCGGTGTTGTCGCGGAAGAGCCCGCGGGTGGATCGCTCTTGGGCGATGCCCCAGGTGCCGTTCTTCTCGGAGATCACCCGCTGGACGCTCAGCCGGTCGGTGTAGGAGGCCCAGATGCCGTTGCGCTTGAAGCCCGAGACGGTCAGCGACCGGATGTCCACGCCGACGACGGGCTGTTCCGCCGTCCCCATGACGCAGATTCCGGTGTCGGCCTGCGAGCAGGCGAGCGCCCTGCCGGACGGCGCCGTCGCCGCGGTCGGCGCCTTGGCCGCTCCGGGTGCCACCGGCGCCGTCGATGCGCCGGGGGCCGGCGGTGCCACGGGCGCGACCGGCGCGACGGCCGTGACCGGCGGCTTGATCACCGTCCGGGCACCGAACCCGCGCAGGGTCAGCCGCTTGGTGATCAGCACGTTCTCGTAGTAGGTGCCGGGCATCACGGTGATGATGTCGCCCGGCCTGGCGTAGTTCACCGCGTCCTGGATCGAGTCGCCCGGGTGCACTCTGCGTCCGGCCTCGGCGGCGGCGGACGGCGCGAGCACGCCGAGACCTGCGGCCATGACGACTGCGATGCACGTGAGGGACTTGATTTGTCGGTTCGTCACGATGCCGAAGTTATGGGCGATTACGACCTATTTCCACACCGCTTGCGCGGATGGATACATCCCGTGGGCAAACGGCCGCATTTTGCCGTCCGGACGAGTGGATAGTCGTACTCCGGGAGACGGCCGAACGGGGGTGACGCCCGATCAGCTCCGGCCCCACGGCGTGTCGCCCGGCCCGGACGGCCCCGGCGGCGGGTCACACGGCGGTGAGGCCCGCCGCTCCGAAGGAGACGTCGAAGCGGTCGCACCAGATGGTGACGCTGGTGAACTCGGCGACGTTCACATCGGCGGGCACCGGGTAGTTCTGGTCCCCCTTGTTGCCCTTGAGCTTGCCGAGGCTCACGTGCTTGCCGTCGTCGAAGACGCGCCAGCCCGCCACGCCCTCCTTCACCGGGGCATCGGCCAGCCACACCCGCAGGTCCGGGCCGTTGCTCGTGTCGAGGTTCGCCAGCCGCACGGTGTGGGACCCATCGGGGAGCCGGATGAGTTCCACCGCGCCGGTAGTGGCGTGCTCGTGGCTGATGAGCGTCCCGCGGGCGACGGTCACCGGGGCGGCCGGGGCACCCGGTACGGCCGCGGGCGCGCCAGGACCCGACGGCGCGGCAGCGGCCGGGAGCGCCTCGCGGACGGTCTCGTCCTGCCACAGCTTCCACGGCTGCAGCCAGTACAGCGCCACTGCCACCACCACCGCCGCCGCGATCGATGCTCCGCCCCACAACCGTCCGCGCCGCCTCGTCCGTGTCACTGCCGTTCCCTCTTCCTCGCCTCGTCCGTCTCTTTCGAATTCAACGCGGTCGGGGCGCCGTGCGCCATGCCCGCACCGATGACGAAAGTCTTACGCCGCACCATCCGGGCGTTGCCCTCCTGCTCCGTGTTCGGGCTGGTGGCAGGGGGTTTCCCGGGCGCCGCCGCGATGGGCGACGGGCAACCCGTCGACCTCGGTACGGGCCGGGGGGAGGCTGGAGCCGTCCGCACGAGGCACGCACCACAAGGGGAAACCATGCGCAAGATGTTCCGCGGCGCCGCCGCGCTCGCCACCGCCGTCGTCGCCGTGATCGCGCTCAGCGGTACGGTCGAGGCCAAGCCGGCCGACGCGTGGGCCGGCTGCCCGGACGGGGCGGTCTGCATCTACCCTCAGAACCAGAACCCCGCCGTCAAGCCGACGCACGTCTTCTACACCTACGGGGCGCACAAGCTGAGCGACCAGTTCGGGAACCACTGGGTGCTCAACAACCAGTACGGCGGTGCTACCGCACAGCTGTGCACGGGTTCCGCGGGCTCGGGCTGCGGCAGCCCCATCGCCGCCAAGACCGGTGTCTACGCCGACCTCACGCCCATCAACTCGGTCCGTCTCAACCCGTAGCGACGCCCCATCCGGGGCGGTGTACGGAGCCGCGCGCCTGGCGGCTCCGTACGCTCGTGTGCTGGTCATACCGATTCGAAGGGGCGGCCGTCCGCCCCACCCCCGCGGTAGCCTGGCCGCTCCCGTACCGCTGCCTGGGCGCACACTGCCATGGGGGATGTCTTGGGGGATCCGGACCACCGGCGGAAGACCGATGGCCAGCGCGAGTCCGACGACGCCGCGATGCCCTTCCCCGCCCAGCTGAGACGTCTGCGGCTGCAACGCGGTCTGTCCCTCGCGGACCTCGCCCGGCAGACCCATTACAGCAAGGGCTATCTGAGCAAGATCGAGACCGGCTCGAAGCGCGTCACCGTCGACGTCGCGCGGCGCTGCGACGACGTACTGCGGGCCGGGGGTGAACTGGTGCGGATGGTCGGGGAAACGGGGCCGCGCGGAGCCGACGGCAACGCCGGCACGGGCGACACCGGTGCGCAGGCCGGTGCGCGGGCCGACGGCGAATGTCCCTACCGGGGCCTGCCGGCCTTCACCGCGCAGGAGGCCCGCTGGTTCTTCGGACGGGACCGCGCGACGGCCGAGCTGATCGAGCGGGTCTTCGAACGGATCGGCGACGGACCGCTGATGCTGCTCGCCCCGTCGGGCGCGGGCAAGTCCTCCCTGCTGAACGCCGGTTTCGTGCCGGCACTGCGCGGGGGCGGCTTCCCGATGCCGGGCTCGGACACCTGGCCGGTGCTGCGGTTCACGCCCACCGCGCACCCGCTGGACGAACTGCTGGACTGCGCCGCGAGAGCCCTCGACGGCGATCCCGGCGTCACCGTGGGCGAGCTCCGGGACCGGCCGCACGCGCTGCTCGAAGCCGTCCGGCGGCACGCGGGCGGTGACCGGGTGGACGGCCCGGGCCGAACGCCGCCGCCCCCGCGTCCGGTGCTGCTCGTCGACCAGTTCGAGGAGCTGTTCACGCTGTGTTCCGACGAGGACGAGCGGCGCGCGTTCGTCCGGGTGCTGAGCGCGCTGGCGACCGCGCGCCCCGTGCCGGACGGCCGCGTGCCGGACGGCCCGGGCGCCGCCGTCGTGGTGCTCGGCGTACGGGCCGACTTCTCCGGGAACTGCCTGGACCTGCCGGAACTGGCCCCGGTCTTCACGCGGGGGCTGTTCGCCCTGCCCCCGATGTCCCTGGCGGAGCTGCGGGAATCGATCACCCGCCCGGCGGAGCTCGCCGGACTCGCCCTCGAACCGGGCCTGTTCCCGCTGCTGATGCGCGATGTCGGACTGCGCGACGACCAGCCCGACCGGACCCCCTCCGGGGTGCTCCCCCTGGTCTCGCACGCCCTGCTGGCCACCTGGCGCCAGCGCGAGGGCGCCACCTTGACCGTCGACGGGTACGAACGCACCGGCGGCATCCAGGGGGCGATCGCCCGCACCGCCGAGGAGGTGTTCACCCGCCTGTACCCGGCCGAGCAGAACACGCTCCGCCGGGTCCTGGTGCGACTGGTGCACGTCGCCGACGGTACGGGCGCCACGCGCCGCCGGATGAGCCGGACCGCCCTGATGGAACAGCTGGCCGACGCGGGTCCCGCCGCGGCCGCGCTCGACGCCTTCGTCCGGGCCCGCCTGATCACCATGGACCGCGACACCGTCGAGATCACCCACGAGGCCCTGCTGCACGCCTGGCCGCGGCTGCGCGGCTGGATCCGCGCCGACCGGGCCGGGCTCCTGGTCCACCAGCAACTGGCCCACGCCGCCGCCGAATGGGAGCGCGAGGGCCGCGATCCGTCGGCGCTGCACCGCGGGACCCGCCTGGAGACCGCCCGGGCCTGGGCCGACGAGCACGACGGCAGGAGCCGGCTCGGTCCGCTGGAGGCCGCCTTCCTGCGGGCGAGCCAGGACGCCGAGGACGGCCGTGAGCGGCAGGCCGGGCGGCAGGTGCGGTTGCGGCAGTGGACGCTGGTCACGCTGGTGGTCCTGCTGGTCCTCGCCGTGGGCGCGGGCGGGCTCGCGTACCAGCAGCGCGCGGGCGCGCTCGACCAGGAGCGCGTCGCCCGTTCGCGGGCGCTCGCCCTGCAGTCCGCGGCGCTGGCCGCGGGCCGGCCCGAGGCCTCGATGCTGCTCGCCGGTCAGGCGTACCGGACCGCGGCGACGAGCGAGGCCCGCGGGGCGCTCCTGAGCACCCAGTCCCAGCCGTTCACCGCCCGTCTGGGCGGGCACGGCGGGCCGGTCAACGCGGTGGCCTTCGGTCCGGGCAACGGCCTGCTGGCGACGGCCGGTTCCGACGGGACGGTGCTGCTGCGGCGGGTGGCCGACCGCCGGACGATCGCGACCTTCACCCTGCCCGGGCGGGTGCGTGCGGTGGCCTTCAGCCCTGACGGCAAGATGCTCGCGGCCACGTCGACGGACGGGCCGGCGCGGCTCTGGGACACGGCTGGCCGCGGCGCGGGAGCGCAGCTCCCGGGGAGTACGACGGGCGCCCGGGCCGTGGCCTTCGCACCCGACGGGCGGAGCCTGGCCGTCGGCGGCGCCGACGGGACGATTGGGCTGTGGGACGCGGCCGGTGACCACCGCGCCCTCGCGTCCCTCACGGGCCACACCGGGCGGGTGAACTCCCTGGCGTACGCCGCCGACGGCCGGACGCTGGTGTCGGCCGGCGCCGATCGGACCGTACGGCTGTGGGATCCGGTGGAGGCGGGTCCGCAGGCCGTCCTCACCGGGCACACCGACGAGGTGCTCGGCGTGGCCTTCGCCCCGGACGGCCGTACGGTCGCGACGGGGGGCGTCGACCGCACGGTACGGCTGTGGGACGTGGCCGGGCGCCGGGCGACCGCCACGCTGACCGGGCACAGCGACGACGTCAACGGCGTCGTCTACACCCCGGACGGGACGACGGTCGTCAGCGCGGGCGGCGACGGTACGACCCGGCTGTGGGACGTGGCTGGGGGGCGGGCCACGGCCACGCTCGCCGGCCACACCGACTACGTCCTCGGGGTGGCCGTGGACCGGGACGGTGCGGTGCTGGCCACCGCCGGGTTCGACCAGTCGGTGGTGCTCTGGGACCTGCGGGGCGCGGTCCTGACCTCGCGGCCGTTCACGGAGATCTGGCACGCCGCGTACAGCCCGGACGGGAAGCGGTTGGTCACTGCGGAGGCCGATCACGCGGTGCGGCTGTGGGACGTCGCGGGGCGCCGGGTCCTGGCCACGTTCGCAGGGCACGGCGAGACGGTGTTCTCGGTGGCGTTCGCGCCCGACGGGCGGACCCTGGCCTCGGCCGGCTCGGACGGCACGATCCGGCTCTGGGACACCGTGGCCCGGGGCCGGTCCGCCGTGCTGGACGGCCGGGGCGGGACGGTGTTCGCGGTGGCCTTCTCTCCGGACGGGCGGACCCTGGCCTCGGCCTGTTCCGACGGCTCCGTGCGGCTGTGGGACGTGGCGGGGCGCCGCCCGCTCGCCGTCCTCACCGGTCACACGGACTTCGCCAACGACGTGGCGTTCAGCCCCGACGGACGCACCCTGGCGAGTGCCGGGGACGATCTGACGGTCCGTCTGTGGGACGTGGCGGAGCGCCGCCCGCTCGGCGTCCTCACCGGTCACCGGGGCGCGGTGCGCGGGGTGGCCTTCAGCCCGGACGGGCGGACGCTGGCGAGCAGCGGCAACGACGGGACCGTACGGCTGTGGGACGCTCGGCGCCACCGCTTCCGCGCGGCGCTGGTCGGACACACCGGTTCCGCGCGGGGGCTCGCCTTCTCCCCCGACGGCCGCACGCTCGCGAGCAGCGGCAACGACCGCACGGTGCGGCTGTGGGACGTGGCCGGGCGCCGGACGGTGGCCGCGCTGTCCGGCCACGCGAACGCGGTGTGGGGCGTCGTGTTCGCTCCCGACGGGCGGACGGTGGCCAGCAGCAGTACGGACGGCACCGTGCGGCTGTGGGACCTGGACGTCGGGACGCGGCTGGCGGCGGTCGACGGGCTGCGGACGTCCGGGCCCGAGGGGCGGGACGGGGGTCCGGCCCTCGGGCTCAGGCGTTCGCGATGACGAGCAGGGTGCGTGCCGCTGCCGGGCCCGACAGGCGGCAGCGGTGCGGGACTTCGCCCCGGTGGTGGGCGCTCTGGCCCGCGCGCAGGGTCAGCGGGTCCTCGCCCTCGACCTCGAGGACGATCTCGCCCTCCAGGACGTAGAGGAAGTCCTCGCCGGGGTGTTCGAACCAGCCGCGCTCGCCCCGGCCGGGCTCGAAGTGGTGCTCGTAGGCCTCCATCAGGGTGCTGCGCCCGCCGGGGATGAGGACCTGGGCGATCTGTCCTGCGGCCTCGCTCACGCGAATCACCTGGGGGTCGCTCTCGTGGCTGACGGCGCCGGGCCGATCGGGCGGCCGTAGGAAGGTGCCCGGGGTGACGTCCAGGGCCTCGGCGATCCGGTAGATCGAGCTGAGGCTGGGCGTGGCGAGTCCGCGTTCCAGCTGGCTGAGGAAGGGCTGGGAGAGGCCCGATCGGGTGGCGAGTACGGCCATGGAGACGCCGCGCTGCTTGCGGCAGCCGCGGATCACCCGTCCGACCTCGATCGCTTCGGGCGTGGGTTCTGGGCGAGACACGCAGGTGAACGTACCTCATCGGGTCTGGCGTGCCGGAGGGCCGCGGGAGGTTTCGCACGGCCGCAACACTCCCGTCATAAGCGTGGTCAATTATTGACCTCACTTATCAACGCGTTGAAACAGGCGCCTCGCAACGAATGCGCCGGAACGAACGCGTGGCAACGAACGCGTCGCAACGAACGAGGAGCCGCCCCGTGCACGCCACCCCCTCACCCCCCGGCCGGGGCCTCTCCGGGCTCGGCCCGGCCCTGGGCGCGGCCGGTGTCGTCCTCGCCCTGTGGTACCTCCTCGCCCGCTCCGGCGGGGTCGCCCCGGGACTGCTGCCCACGCCCGGCGAGACCGCGACCGCCCTGGCGGACATGGCCCGCAGCGGCACCCTGGCCGCCGACCTCGGCGCCAGCCTGGCCCGGGCCGCACAGGGCTTCGCGCTGGGTGCCGTCGGCGGCAGCGCGCTCGGCTTCACCACCGGCTACCTGCCGAAGGTGTCCGCCGCCGTCACCCCGGTGATCTCCTTCCTGCGGCCGATCCCGGCCATCGCGCTGGTACCGCTCGCGACCGCCTGGTTCGGCATCGGCGAGAGCGCCAAGCACCTTCTCATCGCGTACGCCGTCCTGCTCGCCGTCTGGCTGTACGTCCACGACGGGGTGTCCCGGGTACCGGTCTCCCACCTGCGGGCGGCCCGGTCGCTGGGGGCCCCGCTGCACCGGCGGTTCACCGAGGTGCTGCTGCCCGCCGCCGCTCCCGTGCTGCTCGCGGCGCTGCGCTACGGGGCTTCAGTGGCCCTGCTCGCCCTCGTCGCGGCCGAACTGGGCGGCGCGGACAGCGAACTGGCGTACCGGCTCCAGGTGGACGGCCAGTTCCTGCGGGTGGACCGGATGTTCGCGGGGCTGCTCGTACTCGGGCTGCTGGGGGTGGCCGTCGACCTCGTACTGGCCGCCGTGGGCCGCCGGTTCGTGCACTGGAGCGCGTCATGAGCCTCGAGGTACGCCTGAAGGGGCTCTCGGTGGGCTACGCGGCCGGCGCGCCGGTGCTGGAGCACACCGACCTGGAGTTCGCGGCGGGCTCGTTCACGGCGCTGCTCGGGCCCAGCGGATGCGGCAAGTCTACGGTCCTCAACACGGTGGCCGGCTTCGTACGGCCCACGGCCGGGCGGGTCACCGCGGGCGCGGAGCCGGTGCGCGGGCCCGGCCCGGAGCGGGGCGTGGTGTTCCAGCACTACGCGCTGTTCCCGTGGCGCACGGCCCGCGGCAACGTCGAGTTCGCCCTGGGGCGCCTCGGGCTGCCCCGTGCGGAGCGCCGCCGGCGCGCCCTCGCGGCGCTGGCCGAGGTGGGGCTCGCGGACGGCGCGGAGAAGTACCCGGCCCAGCTGTCGGGCGGGATGCAGCAGCGGGTGGCGCTGGCCCGGGCGCTGGCCGCCGAGCCCGAAGTGCTTTTGATGGACGAGCCGTTCGGTGCGCTGGATGCGCTGACCCGGACCCGGATGCAGACCCTGCTGCGGGAGCTGTGGCAGCGCCGCGGCACCACCGTCCTGTTCGTCACGCACGACATCGACGAGGCGCTGGCGCTCGCCGGGCGCGTGATCGTCCTCGGCGGGAGTCCCGGGCGGGTGCTCGCCGACCACGCCGTGCCCGCCGGGCCGCCCGATCCCGACCTGCGCTCCCTGATCACCCGTCACCTCGGCTCCGAATGATCCCGTTCACGTCCCCGGAAGGACCGCTCACCATGCTCGGACCCCGCGCGGTGGCCGCCGTACTGCTGGCCGCCCTGCTCTCCCCGTTCGCCACGGCCTGCGCCGGATCCCCCTCGGACCCGGCGGACGACCGTCCGGCCGTCGCCCTCGCCGCGAGCGACCATCTCGGCGGCGCCCCCGTGTACGTGGCCGAAGAGGGCGACCTGTGGTCGGCCGAGGGCATCGAGGCCACCGTCACCACCCAGCCCACCGGCCGGGACGCGTTGAACGCCGTGCTCGGCGGCCAGGCCCAGCTCGGCGTCGTCGGCGATCTGCCCGCCGTGACGGCCGCGCTGGGCGGGCGGGAGCTGCGGGTCGTCGCCGACCTGTCCCGCTTCTCCGACTGGCGCCTGCTCACCAGGACCGACCGGCAGATCACCGCCTTCGCCGCGCTGAAGGGCCGCAAAGTCGGAGTCCCCCAGGGCACGAACGTCGAGTACGCGCTGTCGCGGATGCTCGCCTCGGCACAACTGACCGCGGCGGACGTCACCGTGGTGAACCTCGCCCCGAACCAGGTCACTTCGGCCCTGGCCCGCGGCGACATCGACGCCGGCGTCACCTTCCCCAGCTTCTACGACGCCGCGCGCACCGCCCTGGGCGGCGCCTACGCCGAGCTCCCCTTCACCGGGTACACGGCCAGGACCCTCCTCGTCGCCGGACCCTCGGCGAGCGAGCAGAGCACCACCGCGGTCCTGCGCACGCTGCTGCGCGCCCAGCGGGAACTCGGCGCCAACCCGGCCGAGGCCCGCAAGGCCGTGCTCGCCCAGTCCAAGGGCGTCCTCCAGGCCGCCTACGTCGACGCCTTCCAGCCGCGCTACACGTACGGCGCCACCCTCTCCCCCGAGCTGTTGGCGCAGCTGGAAGAGGAGGCCGCCTGGGCCAAGGCCGCCCAGAACCTGCCCGGCGCCGCCGACCGCGCCGCACTGCTGACGTACCTGAACACCGGCCCGCTGGCGGCCGTCGACCCGGCCGCCGTCACCGTCCGCTGAACCAGGCACCCGCACCCGCACCCGCACCCGCACCCGCACCCGCACCCGCACCCGCACCCGCACCCGCACCCGCACCCAGGAGAATCCCATGACCGTCGACCAGAACACCCTGCGCCGCCGCGGCGTCGGCCTGATCGCCCACGACCCCGAGCGCAGCTACGGCGGCCTCACCCTCTACACGCCGATCACCAGCGCCGGCGAGATCCACCTCGTCGACATCGAGGGCCGGCCGGTCCACACCTGGAACTCCCCGCACCCGCCCGGCCGTCAGGCGCAGATCCTGCCGAACGGAAACCTCTTCTACGCGGCCAAGGACACGAGCGGCCCGACCCTCTTCCCCATCTGGGACGTCTACCACGGCGGCATCTTCCAGGAGCTGGCCCCCGACTCGACGGTGGTCCGCGAGGTCCGGCACCCCTTCCACCACCACGACGCCTCGCTGCTGCGCAACGGCAACCTGATCATCGGGGCCGTCGAGCCGCTGGACCCGGCCGACGCGGCCCGGATCCGGGGCGGCGTCCCCGGGTCGGAGGCGCCCGGCGGGGTGATCTACGGGGACGTGGTGTACGAACTGACCTGGGACGGGGAGATCGTGTGGCGCTGGGCCGCCATCGAGCACCTGGACCCGCAGGAGGTACCGCTGAACCCGCACTTCGCGCGCAACCACTGGCCGATGGCCAACACCGTCAACGAGAGCGCGGACGGCTCGATCGTGGTGGGCTTCCGCAGTGCGTCCACCACCGTGTCGGTGGACCGCGCCGACGGGTCCGTGCGCTGGCGCATCGGCCCGGACGTGCTGGCCCAGCAGCACCATCCGCACGAACTGCCGGGCGGCACCCTCCTGGTCTTCGACAACGGCACCTACCGCGACACCACTTCGGTGCCGTACTCGCGGGTGCTGGAGCTCGACCCGACCACCGGCAAGGAGGTGTGGGCGTACGAGGACAACCCGTCGCAGAACTTCTTCAGCCCGTACATGTCCAGCGCCCAACGCCTCCCGAACGGCAACACCTTCATCGCCGAAGGCTCCTTCGGACGGCTCTTCGAGGTGACCCCGGGCGGGGAGGTCGTGTGGGAGTTCGTGGTCCCGCAGTTCCGGTCGTTCGGGGAGGGCGTGGGCCTGGAGTCCTCGGCCGGCGCCCAGAACTCGGTCTTCCGCGCCCACCGGTACGCCGCGGAGCAGATCCCGTGGCTGTGAGGCACACCCGCACACCCCGAATTGTTGCGCCGGAAGGCGTTTCATTCGAACAGCAGACTCGGGCAACACCGGTGCCAAGTTCTCTTAATACTGCGGTCATTGTATGGCACCACTATCGGGCGTAGCGTTTTCGAAGGGAATTGATGACGGGCCGAATTACGTGATCTCGCATCGGCTTCCCCATTTTCGTACGCCGAGCAGGAAGGCGCAATCCTCCGTGTCCGTTTCCTCATCGTCCCCGGAGCCCCTGCACCTCGCCGTCGCCCTCGACGGCGCGGGCCGGCACCCGGCCGCCTGGCGCGAGCCGGGTGCCCGGCCCGCCGAGCTCCTCACCGCCCGCTACTGGGCCGGTCTCGCCGCCGAGGCCGAGACCGGGCTGCTCGACTTCATCGCCTTCGAGGACGGCCTCGCCCTCCAGTCCTCCTCACCCGCCGGACCCGACGGGCGCACGGACCGGGTCCGCGGGCGGCTGGACGCGGTGCTCACCGCCGCCCGGATCGCACCCCTGACCCGGCACGTCGGGCTGGTCCCGGCCGTGACGGCGACCCACACCGAGCCCTTCCACGTCTCCAAGGCGATCGCCACGCTCGACCACGTGAGCCGGGGACGGGCCGGCCTGCGGATCCAGGTGTCCGGGCTCGCCCACGAGGCACGGCACTTCGGGCGGCGGACCGCTCCGTTCGCGGACGGGGAGCTGTACGCGGAGGCCGCCGACCACGTCGAGGTGATCCGGCGGCTGTGGGACAGCTGGGAGGACGGCGCGGAGATCCGGGACGTGGCCACGGGCCGGTTCGTCGACCGCGGGAAGCTGCACCACATCGACTTCGAGGGCCGTCACTTCAACGTCAGGGGCCCCTCGATCACCCCGCGCCCGCCGCAGGGTCAACCCGTCGTCAGCGCGTCCGGGGACGGCGAGGCCTCGTACGCGCTCATCGCCCGGTCAGCGGAGGTCGGGTACGTGGCCGCGCACGACGGCGACGGTACGCGGGCGGCCGTGGCGGCGATCCGGCGGGCCCGGGAGACGACCGGGCTCGCGGCGGACCCGCTGCACCTCTTCGGGGAGCTCACGGTGTTCCTCGACGCGGACGCTCCGGCGGCCGCCGCCCGCCTGGAGCGCCTCGACGCTCTCGCGGGTGTCGCGTACGCCGGTGACGGCACGGTCTTCACCGGGAGCCCCGGGCAGTTGGCGGACCTGCTCCTGGAGCGGCGTTCGGCGGGCCTGTCGGGCTTCCTGCTGCGGCCGGGCGCGATCGCCCACGACCTGCCCGCCATCACCCGGGGGCTGGTGCCGGAACTGCAGCGGCGCGGAGCCTTCCGCCAGGGGTACGGGGCGGACACCGCGGACACCCTGCGCGGTCTGCTCGGGCTGGACCGCCCGGCCAACCGCTACGCGCGGCCCGCGGCCTGATCGCGGCCTGATCGCGGCCCGATCCGTCGCCCGACCCGGACCTCCGGAAGGACCCACCATGAGCAGCAAGCCGCTCAAGCAGATCCACCTCGCGGCCCACTTCCCGGGCGTCAACAACACCACGGTGTGGAGCGACCCGGCCGCCGGCAGCCACATCGACTTCGACTCGTTCATCCACTTCGCGCAGACGGCCGAGCGCGCCAAGTTCGACTTCCTCTTCCTCGCGGAGGGGCTACGACTGCGTGAACAGGGCGGTGAGATATACGACTTGGACGTGGTGGGCCGGCCCGACACCTTCACGGTGCTCGCCGCGCTGGCCGCGGTGACCGATCGCCTGGGCCTGACCGGCACCATCAACTCCACCTTCAACGAGCCCTACGAGGTGGCCCGCCAGTTCGCCACGCTCGACCACCTCTCCGAGGGCCGGGCCGCCTGGAACGTGGTCACCTCCTGGGACGCCTTCACCGGCGAGAACTTCCGGCGCGGCGGGTTCCTGCCGCGCGAGGACCGCTACTCCCGCGCCCAGGAGTTCCTGGCCACCGCCAACGAGCTGTTCGACTCCTGGAACGGCTCCGAGATCGCCGCCGACGCGGGGTCCGGCGCCTTCCTGCGCGACGCGCGGGCGGGGGCCTTCGCCCACCGGGGCCGGCACTTCGACATCGAGGGCCACTTCAACGTGCCGCGCAGCCCGCAGGGCCGGCCGGTGATCTTCCAGGCGGGCGACTCCGAGGAGGGCCGGGAGTTCGCCGCCGCCGGTGCCGACGCGATCTTCGGACGGTACGGAACCCTCGACGCGGGGCGGGAGTTCTACGCGGACGTCAAGGGCCGGCTCGCGGGGCACGGCCGGACGCACGACCAGTTGAAGATCCTGCCCGCGGCCACCTTCGTCCTCGGGGACACGGACGCGCAGGCTCGGGAGCTCGCGCACGAGGTGCGCCGCCTCCAGGTCAGCGGGCAGACCGCGATCAAGTTCCTGGAGCACGTCTGGAACCGGGACCTGTCCGCCTACGATCCGGACGGTCCGCTGCCCGAGGTCGACCCCCTGGCCGGGGAGAACACCATCGCCCTCGGGCGGGCGAGCGTACGGCAGTTCCGCGATCCGCTCGCCACCGCCCGGCAGTGGCGCGAGCTGGCCCGGGCCAAGAACCTGTCGATCCGCGAGCTGGTCATCGGGGCCACCGCCGACCAGACCTTCGTCGGGTCGGCCGCCACGATCGCCGAATCGATCAACACGCTGGTACAGGCGGACGCCGCCGACGGTTTCATCCTGGTCCCCCACATCACCCCGGGCGGTCTGGACGGATTCGCGGACTCGGTCGTACCGCTGCTCCAGGAGCGGGGTGTCTTCCGCACCGACTACGAGGGCACCACCCTGCGCGACCACCTCGGCCTCGCGGTTCCGACCCCGTCCTCCCGACCCTGAAGCGCTTCGTCGAGCGGAGCTCGGCGCTGATCGGCAGCCCCTTCCCTCCCCGACTCTCAAGGAGTCCGGCCATGCCCGGCATCCCCCTCGGGGTCCTCGACCTCGTCCCCGTCTCGTCCGGTTCCACCGCCGCCGAGGCCCTGCACCGCAGCATCGATCTCGCCCGGCGGGCCGAGGAGTTCGGCTACGCCCGCTACTGGTTCGCCGAGCACCACCTCAATCCCGGGGTCGCCGGGACCTCGCCGGCGGTCGTACTCGCGCTGACCGCCTCCGCGACCTCCACCATCCGGCTCGGCTCCGGCGCGGTGCAGCTCGGGCACCGCACCGCGCTGTCGACCGTCGAGGAGTTCGGCCTGATCGACGCGCTGCATCCCGGGCGCATCGACCTGGGGCTGGGCCGCTCGGCGGGCCGGCCCCGCCCGCCGTCCGCCGGTCTTGGCAGACAGCCGCCGGTCACCCCGGTCGTGGACGGGTACGCCCCGAACGGCCTGCGGATCCCCGACCCGTTCTCCTTCGCCCCCCTGCTGGGCCATCCGCGGGTGGCCCTCCAGCAGAAGCTGCTGAACCTGCCGGGGGCCGAGCCCCAGGAGTACGGCGAGCAGGTCGACGACGTGCTCGCGCTGCTGCGGGGCGAGTACCGCTCGCCGGAGGGGGTGGAGGCGCACGCCGTCCCCGGCGAGGGGGCCGACGTGGAGGTGTGGATCCTGGGCAGCAGCGGCGGGGCGAGTGCGCAGACGGCGGGTCGCAACGGGCTGCGGTTCGCGGCCAACTACCACGTCAGTCCGGCGGCGGTGCTGGACGCGGCCGCGGGGTACCGGGCGGCCTTCAAGCCGTCGGCCGAACTGGACCGGCCGTATCTGACGGTGTCCGCCGACGTGGTGGTCGGCGAGGACGGGGAGACAGCGCGCGAACTGGCCACCGGGTACGCGGCCTGGGTGCGCAGCATCCGGACGGCCGAGGGTGCCATCCCCTATCCCACCCCGGCCGAGGCACGGGCCCTGCCGTGGACCGAGGCGGACCGGCAGTTGGTGGCCGACCGCGTGGAGACCCGGTTCGTCGGCTCCGCGCGGACCGTCGCCGATCACCTGGAGCGGCTCCAGGTGGCGACCGGCGCGGACGAACTGCTGATCACCACGATCACGCACGGGCACGCGGACCGCGTGAACTCCTACCGGCTGCTCGCCGAGGAATGGCACCGCCGGTCAGCGCACTGACGAGGCCGCCGCCAACAGCGCCGGTCGCTGATCGACCTCCCGCTCGTCTCCAGCGCCGTCGTTCCCGCCGGCACCGTGGCGTGCTGGTTCCGGCCGATCGTCCGAAGCGGGCGCCGTGCGCGGTGAGCCGCCCGCCGCCGGGGGTACCCGGCGGCGGGCGGTCCGTCCGTCCGTCAGGTGTCGCGGACCGCGACGATGCCGTTGAAGACGCCGACGTACGCGGTGCCGTCGGGGCCGAGGGTGATCGGGGCCCAGTTGTTGTCGTAGAGCGGACCGGTGCCGGTCAGCTGTCGCCAGCGGCGTTCGCCCGTGCGGAAGTCCACCGCCGTGAGGTACCAAGCGTCGATGCCCCAGGCGTTCGGCTCCTTCTCGTAGAAGTAGAGCAGCCCGTTCGCGGTGGAGAGCTTCGGGACCACGGAGGGAGCGCGGATCGCGCTCGCCCAGACCGTGTCGCAGCCGCTGCCGTCGGCGCGGACGTCGATGCGGGCCGCTCCGCCCACGACGGACTTGCCCAGCAGCAGGGTGGTCGGGTTCTCGTAGCCGTAGTTGTTCTCGACGACGATGCTGTTGCCCCAGGTGATGAGGGAGTTGTCGGTGGTCGAGGCGCCGGATCCGAACACCGGCACCTTGCAGACCAGCCGCCGGTCGGCGGGTACGTCCGCCCCGCGCTTGTAGACCAGTACGTTCATCCGGTCGTCGGCGTTGTCGGTGATGGCGACGTAGCCCTGGCCGAAGAGGTCCGGGGTGGTGCCCGACCCCTGGTTGACCGAACCGGGCTTGGACGCCGTGCCCCGGTCGTACGTCTGGCGCCACTGGATCTCGGGAGTGCCGTCGGCAGTGGCACGGAAGCTGTAGAGCGCGTGGTCGGAGACGATGGAGACGCCGTCTTCGGCGACCGAGAAGGAGTTCTGGATCTCCTCGCCCGGCAGCTGGACCGAACGGATCTGCGAGGTCACCGGATCCACCGTGCCGACCCGGCCCTGGCGGGTGACCCACCAGATGCGGCCGTTCCAGTCGGGCATCACCGAGGTGACGGGGTCACAGGTACCGCTGGGCCACAGGTTGGTCCAGGTCACGCAGTCGTGCGGAACCTGCCCGGTGAGGTCCCAGTCGTCGTCGACCGTGAACTTCCAACTCCCGTCCGGGTTCTGGGAGTGGGCCAGGCGCAGGATGTGCTGGCGGGAGTCGGCCAGCACGGCGCGGTCCTGGTCGTCCAGGTAGAAGTAGGCGCCGCCCGAGGTGTCCTTGAAGATCTTCGCGAAGTCGAGCGAGGTGATCGCCTCGACCGTCGAAGAGCGCTGCGGGAGCTGGTGTTCCGCGAGCGTGGCGAGCGTACGGGGCTCCAGGAGCTTGACCTTGAAGCCGGAGAAGGTGCCGCACACCGTGACGAGCCGGCCGGCCGAGTCGAAGGTCGCGGTCGCGCACTCGCCGCCGAGTGCGGCGATCTTCTCGCTGGTCACCTTCGGGTTCTTGCCGAGCGGTCCCGACCAGGGGGAGGTGGCGCTGCCCGCCGCGTCGGAGTGCATGCCGCTGCGGCCGTTGGGTGCCAGGAAGGGGTGCTGCGGCGGCGCCCCGCCGGGCAGGGGGGCGGCGGCCGCGGGCGCGCCGTCGTAGTGGGTGACGAGGCGGTGGCCGGGGGCCTTGGGTATCTCTTCGGCCTGGGCCGGCGAGCCGCCGTACATCACCGTGAGGGCGGCGACGACGGGCAGCACGGCGCAGTTCAGCGATCTTCGGAACATCCGGACTTCCTCCGTTTCTCTCAGCGTTGTTGACGTTGCGTCTGATGTCGCGCCGCCGCCAGACGCTAGGTCCCTCCCCTCGAGGAGTCCATGGACGGGCCGGATGATTCACGAAGGCGCAACAGTCGATCAAGGATTGAGACTGGACACGACGTGCGCGGTGGCCGTCAGGCCGTCGTGGATGGTCGCGGCCATGCTGCTGCTCGCGAGGTGGAAACCGAGCAGCGCGCAGACGACGGCGTGCGAGAACTTGAGACCGCCGCTGCGCAGGAAGATCCAGGCCAGGATGAGGAGCAGGACGACCGCCGAGAGGGAAATCACCATCGAAACCTCCTTACTCGCCGCCATGGTGACGCAGGAAGGAGTGCCTTCGGGCGAAGGACGTGCCCGCCATACGGGTGTTGACCGTCCGTGACGGCCGGTCGGTCCTTGACGATCCCGTCCGAGTCGGTCGTACGGTCGCACCGGCCGCCGGCCGCCGGCCGCCGGGGTGAGGCGGGCGGGCCCTGCGGGAACAGAAGGGCACGAACCCGGGCACACCGCGAGCCGCCGGGCGCAGGGGGCTTGTCGGGGTCCCGCCCGCCGTGCCATATATGTCTAGACCATTAAGGAAGCCGAGGAAGGCACTCCTGTGCGACGCAGCGCCCCCACGCTCGCCCTCCGCCTGGCCGTCGCAGGCATCACCGGCCTCACTGCCGTCACCGGCCTCACCGCCTGCGCCGCGCCCGATACCGAACCCCCGCCCGCCCCTGCCGGACTGACCGCCCAGGCCGGCAGCGCCACCAGCGTGCACGTCATGTGGAACGCGGCGGCCGACCGGGACGGGGTGACCGGCTACCAGGTCTTCCAAGCCGACCGCATGGTCCGCGAGCTCCCCGCAGAAAAGACCATGGTGGACATCACCGGCCTCGCCCCGCAGACCGGTTACGCCTTCACGGTGCGGGCCGAGGACGCCGCCGGCAACCTTTCCGAACCCGGCCCGGTCGCCCGGGTGACCACCCCCGCCGCCAAAGCCGAGGACCGTACGGCACCCACTTCCCCCGCCACCACCACCGCCCGGGCGACCGGACCCCGGTCGGCCCGGGTGTCCTGGACGGCGGCGACCGACGACACCGGCGTCACGGCCTACGACGTCTACCAGGGCGGGGTCCGCATCCACACGGCCGGCCCCGGCGAGAGCGCCACGGCCCTGGACAACCTCCGGCCGGACACCGTCTACACCTTCACCGTCCGGGCCCGCGACGGGGCGGACAACTCCTCCCCCGACGGTCCGGCGGTGGACGTGACGACCCCGCCGGCCTCCGGTGACGGCCCCGGCACGGCACCCGCCGACTTCGCTGCGACCGCCGCCCCGGGCGCCGTCACCCTGACGTGGACCGCCCCGGACACCGGCGACCCGGCCACCGAGTACGAGCTGTACGTCAACGGAGTGCCCACGACCGTCATCCAGTTCGGAGCGGGTGCGGTACCCACCGGCCGCGCGGAGCACCGGCTCACGGTGGCCGAGCCGACCGGCACGCCCTGGGCCGTGAAACTGCGGGCCAGGCTCCCGGACGGCAACTGGGGATCCTTCTCAGCGGAGCGGCGGATCACACTCGTCGCATGAAAGTGGACACCGATCCGGCTTGAACGGCACGGCCGCACGGGAAGATCGCGCACAATACATCCGTGTTCGGTGAGTACTCGTTCAATGACAGTCAGGCAGGATCCGCGGACGGCGATCCCGGACCGGACCCCTGCCCGGTGCCCGGCAACCTGCCCCCGGAACCTGCGAGCTTCGTCGGTCGGGAGCGCGAACTCCAGCTGCTCGACGACCTGTTGCACGAGCGAAGACTGATCACCCTCACGGGGGTGGGCGGCGTCGGCAAGTCACGGCTGGCCCTGCGGGCGGTCGCCACCGTCCGCCAGGTGCGCCCCGACGGGGTCTGGTGGGCGGAACTGTCACCCCTGCGCGATCCGAGCCTGCTCACCGCCACCGTCGCCCACACCGTGGGCCTCGCCGACCACTCCCCACGCCCCCTCGACGAGGAACTGTGCGCGTGGATGGCCGACAAGGAGCTGCTCCTGGTCCTGGACACCTGCGAGCACCTGGTGGCCGACTGCCGCCATCTCGTCGGCGAACTCCTGCAGTCTGCGCCCGGGTTGACGATCCTGGTCACCTCCCGCGAGCCGCTCGACATGCCGACCGAGGAGGTCGTGGAGGTCCGACCGCTGCCCTGCGAGGGGCCCGACAGCGATGCCCTCACGCTCTTCCGGGCCCGCGCGCTGGCCGCGACCCCGCGGGCAGCGGCCGTCTTCGCCGACCCCGCGCGCGCCGCCCTGGCCGCCGAGGTGTGCCGGCGCCTGGACGGCATCCCGCTCGCGCTGGAACTCGCGGGCGCCCGGATGCGGTTGTGGACGCTGGAGCACATGGCCGAGCGGATCGGCGAACGCTTGGAGGTGCTGTCCGACGCCCGGGCCGCGCTGCCGCGCCGGCACCAGACGATGCGGACCACGATCGGCTGGAGCCACGAACTGTGCGAGCCGCTGGAACGGCTGCTGTGGGCCCGGCTCTCGGTCTTCACCGGTGACTTCGACATCGCCGCGGCGCGCGCCGTCTGCTCGGGCGGACCGCTGCCCGCCGCCCGGGTGGAGCGCGTACTGGCGGGCCTCGCCGCCAAGTCCGTGGTCCTGCGCATCGAGGAACGCGGGACCGGGACCCGCTACCGGATGCTGGACACGATCCGCGAGTACGGACAGGACTGGCTGGGCGAGCTGGGCGAGGTGGAGATCGTCACCGACCGACACGCCCACTGGTACGCGGCGCTCTCCCAGGCTGCCGAGCGGGGGTGGATGGGCCCGGGGCAGGTGGACTGGTACCGGAGGATCACCGCCGAGCACGCGCAGCTGCGCACCGCCCTGGAGCACCTGATCGCCGCCGACCCGACGGCGGCGCTGGAGATGGCCGGGGCCCTGTGGTTCTACTGGTTCGCGTGCGGGCACGTGCACGAGGGACGCGGCTTCCTGGAACGGGCCCTGCGGTCCGGTCCGCGCACGGGGGCCGCGTACAACCAGGCCGTGTGGGCCCTCGGACTCACCATGCTGCTCCAGGGCGACATGGACGCGGCGCGGCGACTCGGCGACGAGTGCACGCGCGACGCGGCGCGACTCGCGGACCCCGAGCGGGAGCTGCGCGCGGCCTACCTTGCGGCGGCGTCCGTCCTCATGCCCGGTGACCCGGTACGGGCCCTGAGCCTGGCCGGCCCCCGGGCCCGGGCGGGACACGGCGGGCGGACCAGCGGCACGGGCTGGCTGCTGTGCAAGCTGGCCACCAGCTACTCCCTGTGCGACTTGCGGCGCTTCGACGAGGCGACCGAGGAGGCACAGGCCCTGCGGGAGGCCTGCGCGGAGCTGGGCGAGCGCTGGCTGCGGGCGTACGCGGACTACATCCTGGCGGTGGCGGCGCTGGGCCTGGGCGACCACGGGGAGGCCGCCCGGCACGTACGGGCCATGCTCTCCGGAAAACGGCTGCTCGGCGACCGCTTCGGCATCGCGCTCGGCCTGGACCTGCTGGCCGCTGCGGTGGCCGGGCTGGGCGACGGTGAACTCGCGGCTCGACTGCTCGGCACCGCGCACGCCTGGTGGCGCACGGTGGGCCGCCCGCAGATGGGCTCACCTTCACTGAGGGCCCTGCGGGACCAGGGCGAGCAGCAGGCCCGCGCGGCGATCGGGGACGCCGCCTACGAGACGGCGTTCCTGGGCGGCGCGGCTGCGCCCACCGGCTGAGTCTCGGCCGGTGGGCCTGGAATACGGCCTAAGTCCTGGGCTCCCGTCAGTACGGGAGGGGTCTGCCCGACGGTGTGCGCAGGTCCAGGTCTCGGGGGGCGGGCTTCGGGACGGGCTTACGGATCAGCTGCTGGCGCATGCTGCCTCCTCGCTCAGACCAGGGCCGGGCGGCGGGGTTCCACCGTGCGGCTGTCGGGGAGCAGTTCACCGGTGTCGTCGAACACCACGACTCCGTTGCACAGCAGGCTCCAGCCCTGTTCAGGGTGGGAGGCCACGATGCGGGCGGCGTCGTGATCGGCGCTGTCGGCAGTCGGGCAGGGTGGCTGGTGGGAGCACATGGCGCACCTCCTCGCGAAGTGGGGCGGGAGCGCCGGTGGTCACCCGGTCGAATCCGCGATCCACGGTGGCGGTGAGTATTACTGATCGCCGCCCCCGGACGGAACCCATATCGGCCGTCCAGTTCAGGGTGTGTATGCCCGCTTACCATGCGCTCATGCCCGCTATCCGGATCGTTCACCGCACGTCTTTGCAGCCGCTCGAGGCGTGGCCGATGCTCACGGACTGGGAGCGCCACGGCGCGCAGGTCCCGCTCACCCGGACGATCATCGAGACGGCGCCCCCGACCCGCGTCGGAACGATCTTCACGGCACGGACGGGCGTGAGCAGGATCACATTCGACGATCGCATGGAGGTCGTCGAATGGCGACCCCCTGCCGAAGGCCTGTCGGGATTGGTCCGACTGGAGAAGCGCGGCCGGACGGTGACGGGCTGGGCGGAGATCGAGATCCGCCCTTTGCACACGGGCGGCGCAGAGGTCCATTGGCGGGAGGAACTGCACCTGCGCGGCTTCCCCCGCGCCCTGGATCCCCTGGTCGCGGCGGCGGGCCGGTTCCTCTTCGGCCGGGCCCTCGCGCGACTGCTGCGGCCCTGAGGCCGCGTCCGGCAGGGCGTAGGGTGCCGTGATCACCGTTTCGGTGATCATGAACCGATCGAGGAGTCTCCGTGGCCACTCCGCCACAGCCGCAGCAACAGGGCGCCGGCCCGTACAACCCCTACGGCGCGCCCGTCCCGCAGCAGGGCGGCCCGGGCGGCCCCTGGCACGCCGGACCGCAGCCACACGGCGCGTACGGCACGTACGGCGCGTACGGCGCGCACCCCGAGCCGGGCCGGTACGGCTGCCGACTGTGCGGGGCCTGGCCCGCCGCGCACGCGACCGTACGCGGGCACCAGGGCCTGATCGTGCTGATGCGGTTCCTGAGCCTGCGCGGACCGTTCTGCCGCGACTGCGGGCTGGCCAGCTACCGCCGCATGTCCTCCGACTCCCTCTGGCAGGGCTGGTGGGGGCCGCTGTCCCTCTTCATCACGCCCGTGACCCTGCTGATGAACCTCGGCCCGCGGGCGTCCTTCCGGAAGCTCGCTCCGCCGACGGGCGGCTACCGGCCGGCGCTCGACCCGGGCAAGCCGCTGTGGCGCCGGGGCCCGGTCCTGCTGTTCCTCACACCGGTGCTGCTCGTCCTCCTGGGGATCCCCGCGCTGATCGGGATCGCCCTGTTGGTCGGTGACGACACGCTGACGCTGTCGGTGGGCCAGTGCGTCGCCGACGAGTGGGACGGGAAGCACCTGAGGCTGCGCGTGCGGGACTGCGGTTCGCCGAAGGCCGAGTACCGCGTCAGCAAGCGACCGAAGACATCCGCCGACGGCTGCGCCCCGCTCGACCGGATCACTGGGTCGGACTACGGAGCGATGGGCTCCACGCTCGCCTGCCTCACTCCTCTGCCCAAGTGACGCGAAGGCTCCCGGACGCCGCGCGGCGTCCGGGAGCCCTCGTGCGCGGGCCCGCCGGCTAGCGGATCGGCATGCCGGAGATCGTGCGGGCGATCACCAGGCGCTGGATCTCGCTGGTTCCCTCGAAGATCGTGTAGATGGCGCTGTCCCGGTGCATGCGCTCCACCGGGTACTCACGGGTAAAGCCGTTGCCGCCGAGGATCTGGACCGCCTGGGCGGTGACCTTCTTGGCGACCTCGCTCGCGAAGAGCTTCGACATCGAGCCCTCCGCCGACTCGAACGGCCGGCCCGCCACCGCCATCCAGGACGCCCGCCACACCAGCAGCCGGGCCGCGTCGATCTGCGTCCGCATGTCGGCGAGCTGGAAGGCCACACCCTGGTTGTCGATGATCGGGCGGCCGAACTGGGTGCGGGTCTTCGCGTAGTCGAGGGCCACCTCGTACGCGGCGCGCGCGGTGCCGACGGCCATCGCACCGACCGCCGGCCGGGAGGCCTCGAAGGTGGCCATGGCCGCGTTCTTCACCCTCTCGCCGCCGCCGCTGCGTGCGCGCTCGTGGGCCCGCGCGAGGCGCTCGTCCAGCTTCTCCTTGCCGCCGAGCAGGCAGGAGCCGGGGATCCGTACGTCTTCCAGCACCACCTCGGCGGTGTGCGAGGCACGGATGCCGTGCTTCTTGAACTTCTGGCCCTGGGACAGTCCGGGGGTGTTCGGCGGGATGATGAAGGAGGCGTGTCCCTTGGTCCCCAGCGCGGGGTCGACGACCGCGACCACGATGTGGACGTTGGCGATGCCGCCGTTCGTCGCCCAGGTCTTGGTGCCGTTCAGCACCCATTCGTCCTTGGCCTGGTCGTAGACCGCCCGGGTGCGCATCGAGCCGACGTCGGAGCCGGCGTCCGGCTCGGAGGAGCAGAAGGCGGCGACCTTCACGTCGTCCGGGGTTCCGTACATCTGCGGGATCCAGGTGCCGATCTGCTCCTCGGTGCCGTTGGCGACGACGCCGATGGCCGCGAGTCCGGTGCCCACGATGGACAGCGCGATGCCCGCGTCGCCCCAGAAGAGCTCCTCCATCGCCATCGGAATGCCGAGGCCCGTCGGGTCGAAGAACTGCTGGGCGTAGAAGTCCAGCGAGTAGATGCCGACCTTGGCCGCCTCCTGGATGACGGGCCAGGGAGTCTCTTCGCGCTCGTCCCATTCCGCGGCCGCGGGGCGCATCACATCGGCGGCGAAGCCATGGATCCAGTCCCGCACCTGCTTCTGGTCGTCGTTCAGCTCCATGGTGAACTCCGCCATGTCCCCTCCACCTGTCTGTCCTCGGCCCTGCGGAAGTTACTAGCGGTAACCTACGCGAAGACCACAGTGTGTTACCGGCGAGTAAGCACTGTCAAGCACCGTCCGCACCGGCCACGACGCCGGACGGAGTGGCCTCCGGTTCGATCGACAGGGTGTGCGGGGTGTTACGTTGCGTGGGCGTCACGCACATCGCAAGGGCGGGGAGAGAAACACGTCATGGAGACCACTCAGCAGGCCGGTGAGCCGGGAGCGGCCGAACGCCGCCGTCGGGAACTGCTCGAAGCCGCCGACCGGGTCGTGCTCAGGGACGGCCCCAAAGCCTCCATGAACGCGATCGCGGCCGAGGCCGGCATCACCAAGCCCATCCTCTACCGGCACTTCGGGGACAAGGCGGGCCTCTACCAGGCGCTCGCGGTCCGGCACACCGACGCCCTGCTCGACTCGCTGCGGGCCGCGCTCGACGCCCCCGCCGAGCGGCGCCGCCGGGTGGAGGCGACCCTCGACACCTATCTTGCCGCCATCGAGGCCCGCCCGCAGGTCTACCGCTTCCTCATGCACCCGGCCGAGGACTCCCACAGCGCCGAACGCGGCTTCGACGTCGGCCTGCACTCGGCCCCGCTGCTGCGCCGGCTCGGCGAGGAAC
The DNA here is from genome assembly GCF_044756625.1 of Streptomyces sp. NPDC091682. Taxonomy (NCBI): domain Bacteria; kingdom Bacillati; phylum Actinomycetota; class Actinomycetes; order Kitasatosporales; family Streptomycetaceae; genus Streptomyces; species Streptomyces sp. NPDC091682. The sequence goes on from NZ_JBIVTH010000014.1 coordinate 41,381, forward strand.
TGGCCGAGGTGATCGGCGAACGGGTGGACCTCGGTCCGGGGGGCGAACGCCTCGCCCGGATCTGGGGCCACGGCATCGTCGGCATGATGCACGCGGCCGGCGACTGGTGGCTGGGCGAACGCCCCTGCGAGCGCGCGGACCTGGTCGCGGGCCTCACGGACCTCCTCTGGGGCCGCCTGGCCACCGCCGGCAACCGCGAAGACGGCCCGGGCTTCTAGCCCGTTTCAGCCCCGCCGGCGTTTGAGGCGCAGGTCCGGGCGGAGCCCGGTGCCCGGCGGAGCCGGGTTTCGGGGGGGGGGGGGGCCCGCCCCCCCCCCCCCCCCCCCCCCCCCGGGCGGCCCCCCCCCCCCCCCCCCGGGCCGGGGGGGCGCCCCCGCCCCCCCCCCCCCCCCCCCCGGGGGGCCCGCCGCCCCCCGCCCGCCCCCCCCGCGGCCGGCCGGCGGTCGCCCCCCTTTCCCCCCCGGCGGGTTTTGCCGCCCCAGGTCCGGGCGGAGCCCGGTGCCCGGCGGAGCCGGGTTTCCTGGGGCTCCGGCCCCAGACCCCGCTCCTCAAACGCCGGAGGGGCTAGACATGCCCCGGCGAAGGTGGATCGGGCTAGCCGCGCAGCGCCCCGGCTCCCCAGGGGGTCTTCCGGATGGCACGCCGCAGGCGACGGGCGCGCAGGCCCGTCACGCGGTCCGCGTACACCGTCCCGTCGAGGTGGTCGCACTCGTGCTGGAGGCACCGCGCGAAGAACCCCGTCCCGGCGATCCGAACGGCCGCCCCGTTCGACGTGACGCCTTCCACCACCGCGTGGTCGAAGCGGACCGTCCCCGCCTCCAGCCCCGGCAGGGACAGGCACCCCTCCGGCCCCCGGAACTCGTCCCCGTCGGCCGTGACCAACCGCGGGTTGACGATGTGCCCGACGTGGCGGACGTCCTCGTCGTCGGGGCAGTCGTAGACGAACACCCGCTGCCCGACGCCGATCTGGTTCGCGGCGAGCCCGACGCCCTCGGCGGCGTACATCGTGGCGAACATGTCCTCGATGAGCCGGTCGAGTTCCGGGCCGAACTCGGTGACTTCCGCGCACGCGGAGTGGAGCACCGGATCACCCAACAGGCTCATGGGGCGGACGAGGCCGGCGGTACCGGGAATGGGGCGCTGTCGCATGGCCACAACCCTACGACGGGCGACTATATGAGGAGATCCGCGGCGGGGCGGGGGCGCCGCGGTCAAGGCTCCGGCCGGTACTGGATAGGCTGGGGCCGACCGACGCAAGGAGGACAAGGGACGATGGCAGGCAACACGGAGCCGCTTTCGCCGCGGGCCAAGCTGGCCGTGACGGCGGGCAAGGCCGCGGCGGCGGTGTCGCGGGCCGCGGGACGCGGAAGCGGATCGGTAATCGGTGGCAAGGTCGCACTCAGGCTCGACCCCGATCTTCTCGGCGCGCTGGCGCAACATCTCGATGTCGTCCTCGTGTCCGCGACGAACGGCAAGACCACGACGACCCGACTGATCGCGGAGGCCCTGCGGGCCAGCGGTCCGGTCGTCTCCAACGCCTTGGGCGCCAACATGCCGGCGGGCATCACCTCCGCGCTGGCCGGCGGCTCGGACGCCAAGTACGGCGTCATCGAGGTCGACGAGAAGTACCTGGCCGGAGTGGCCCGGGACGTCACCCCCAAGGTGATCGCCCTGCTCAACCTCTCCCGCGACCAGCTGGACCGCGCCGCCGAGACCCGCATGCTCGCGGAGAAGTGGCGCGAGGGGCTCCAGGGCTCCAAGGCGGTCATCGTCGCCAACTGCGACGACCCGCTGATCGTGTGGTCCGCCTCCTCCTCCCAGAACGTGGTGTGGGTCGCGGCCGGCCAGGAGTGGAAGGACGACGCCTGGTCCTGCCCCTCCTGCGGCGGTGTCATGCAGCGCCCGGGCGACGACTGGTTCTGCGGCGAGTGCGGCTTCCGGCGCCCGACCCCGACGTGGGTGCTCTCCGGCGACCACGTGCTGGACCCGCACGGCTCGGCCTGGCCGATCCACCTCCAGCTGCCCGGCCGTGCCAACAAGGCCAACGCGGCCACCTCGGCCGCCGTGGCCGCCGTCTTCGGCGTACCGCCGCAGGTGGCGCTGGAGCGGATGTACCAGGTGCAGGCCGTCGCCGGCCGCTACGACGTGGTCAGCTTCCAGGGCCGTGAGCTGCGGCTGCTGCTCGCGAAGAACCCGGCGGGCTGGCTCGAAACGTTTTCTCTGATCGATCCCCCGCCGACCCCGGTGATCCTCTCGGTGAACGCGCGCGGCGCCGACGGCACCGACACCTCGTGGCTGTGGGACGTGGACTACCCGCGGCTCGCCGGTCACCCGATCTTCGTGATCGGTGACCGCAAGCTGGACCTCGCGGTCCGCCTGGAGGTCGCGGGCCTGGACTTCCGGGTGTGCGACACCCTCGACGAGGCCGTGCAGCTCGCGCCGCCCGGCCAGATCGAGCTGATCGCCAACTACACCGCCTTCCAGGACGTGCGCCGCCGCGTCGGCAACTAGTACCCATAAAGGACAAGAGCATGAGCGACAACAGCCTGCGTCTGGTGTGGGTCTACCCGGACCTGCTGAGCACGTACGGAGACCAGGGCAACGCCCTCGTGGTGGAGCGCCGGGCGCGCCAGCGCGGCCTGGACGTGCAGCGCGTGGACGTGCGCAGCGACCAGCCGATCCCCACTTCGGGCGACATCTACCTGATCGGCGGTGGCGAGGACCGGCCGCAGCGCCTGGCCGCGGAGCGCCTGCTGCGCGACGGCGGTCTGGAGCGGGCCGTCTCCAACGGGGCGATCGTCTTCTCCGTCTGCGCCGGATACCAGATCCTCGGCAAGGAATTCGTCAACGACCAGGGCCAGCGCCAGGAGGGCCTCGGCCTGCTGGACGTCGTCACCGTGCGCGGTGAGGGCGAGCGGTGCGTCGGCGACGTCCTCGGGGACATCGACCCGCGCCTGGGCCTGCCCCAGCTGACGGGCTTCGAGAACCACCAGGGCGTGACCCACCTCGGCCCGACGGCCAAGGCGTTCGCCCGGGTGACCATGGGCCGCGGCAACGGCACCGGTGACGGAACCGAAGGCGCGTACAACGACACGGTGTTCGGCACGTACATGCACGGTCCCGTGATGGCCCGCAATCCGCACATCGCGGACCTGCTGCTGAAGCTGGCCCTCGACGTGAACGCGCTGCCGGCCATAGACGACCGGTGGTACGAGGCGCTGCGCGCGGAGCGCATCGCGGCTGCGACGCAGCCCGCGTAGCACCCGGAGAACCGCTCATCGGGGCGGCCCCTCCATCATCTGTTCGGCCCGGTTTTCCCTAGGGGGAACCGGGCCGACGTGGTTTCGCACGACGAGTGCGACCAGCATGTGGAGGATGGTTCAGCCCACCGCTCCGGCGCTTGTAGGGTGGCGTTAGTTCCAACCGGACGACGTGGTCCGGTCGTCGGCCCACGTTGCAAAGGTCCGTTCCTGCCATGCGCATAGGTGTGCTCACTTCCGGTGGCGACTGCCCCGGTCTCAACGCCGTCATCCGCTCCGTCGTGCACCGTGCCGTGGTCGACCACGGTGATGAGGTGATCGGCTTCCTCGACGGCTGGAAGGGCCTGCTGGAGGCGGACTACCGCAAGCTCGACCTCGACGCGGTCGGTGGCATCCTCGCCCGCGGCGGCACCATCCTCGGCTCTTCCCGGGTCCAGCCCGCGCACCTGCGCGACGGCGTGGAGCGCGCCCGCGGCCACGTCGCGGACCTCGGCCTCGACGCGATCATCCCGATCGGCGGCGAGGGCACGCTGAAGGCGGCGAACCTGCTCTCGCAGGCCGGTCTGCCCATCGTCGGCGTCCCGAAGACCATCGACAACGACATCGCCTCCACCGACGTCACCTTCGGCTTCGACACCGCCGTCGGGGTGGCCACGGAGGCGCTGGACCGGCTGAAGACCACCGCCGAGTCCCACCAGCGGGTGATGGTCGTGGAGGTCATGGGCCGCCACACGGGCTGGATCGCCCTGCACTCGGGCATGGCGGCCGGCGCGCACGCGATCGTCGTGCCGGAGCGCCCCTTCGACATCGAGCAGCTGACGGAGATCGTCGGCGAGCGCTTCTCCGCGGGCAAGCGGTTCGCGATCGTCGTGGTCGCCGAGGGCGCCAAGCCGCGCCCCGGGTCGATGGACCTGGAGGAGGGCGGCGTCGACATGTACGGGCACGAGCGGTTCGCCGGCATCGGCAACCGCCTCGCCGTGGAGCTGGAGCACCGTCTGGGCAAGGAGGCCCGGCCGGTGATCCTGGGCCACGTGCAGCGCGGTGGCACGCCCACCGCGTACGACCGGGTCCTCGCCACCCGCTTCGGCTGGCACGCGGTGGAGGCGGCGCACCGAGGCGAGTTCGGCATGCTGACCGCGCTGCGCGGGACGGACATCGTGATGGTGCCGCTCGCAGAGGCGACCTCGACCCTCAAGACGGTTCCGGCCGACCGGTACGACGAGGCGCAGACGGTTCTCTGACGCCCCTTTTGTACGCCCCTCATATCCTGGGCCGCCCCCGCGCGCAAGAGCGTACGGGGGCGGCATTACTGTGGTGGGGCATCACGGTCAAGGGAGTGAACAGATGGATCACAGCGGGCACGGCATGGACATGCACATGGACATGGACCTGCCGCCGTTCACTCTCGGGCGCGGGCTGGAGTTCTCCTTCGACTCCTTCTTCCTGATCGGCTCGCTGGCCGGGCTGGCCCTGTACGGGTGGGGCGTGCTGCGACTGCGCCGGCGGGGGGACGCCTGGCCGCTGGGCCGGACCATCGCCTTCACCGTGGGCGTGCTGACCGTGCTCCTCGTGATGTGCACCAAGCTGAACGACTACGGCATGGTCATGTTCAGCGTCCACATGGTCCAGCACATGGTGATCAGTATGGTCACCCCGATCCTCGTGCTACTGGGTGCCCCGGTGACGTTGGCGCTGCGTGCGCTGCCGCCGGCGGCCCGCGGCAGCAAGGGGCCGCGCGAGCTGCTGCTGATGCTGCTGCACAGCCGGTACATGAAGGTGATCACCCACCCGGCCTTCACGATCCCGATGTTCATCGCGAGCCTCTACGCCCTGTACTTCACCCCGCTCTTCGACTTCCTGATGGAGAGCCGGACCGGACACATCGCGATGATGGTCCACTTCCTCGCGGTCGGCCTCATCTTCTTCTGGCCGATCATGGGCATCGACCCGGGTCCGCACCGGCCCGGCTACGTGATGCGGATGCTGGAACTGTTCGCGGGCATGCCCTTCCACGCGTTCTTCGGCATCGCCCTGATGATGGCGAGCCAGCCGATGATCAAGACGTACGCGAACCCGCCGGCGTCGCTCGGCATCGACCCCCTGCTCGACCAGCAGTGGGGCGGCGGCATCGCCTGGGCCTTCAGCGAGATCCCCTCGGTGCTGGTCCTGATCGCCCTCGTCTACCAGTGGTACCACTCCGAACAGCGGGCCGCGCGGCGGTCCGACCGGGCCGAGGACCGCAATGGCGACAAGGAGCTGGCGGCGTACAACGCGTATCTCGCCTCGCTCCGAGCGCGTGGCCAGTAGCGCGACACCGGCTTCTCGCGTCACCATGGGGCATGACCGGATCCGTTAAGGCGATGGCCGTCATGACCTTCGCCGCTCTGGTGGCCGTCGCCACGTATTCCGTGGCCCTCGGCAGCAACGGCTGGCTGTGGTTCGGCTGGGTGGTGCTGGGGCTGCTGACCGCCGGGATGGCCGCCACGCGCAATGTCTGAGCAAGGTCCCGTCCGCCCCCTGCTCCCCCGGGCTCACCGTCCGTAAAATGGCTGTGACAACGGGATGTCGACGGGAGCGGCCTGGTGTTCTACCACTTGCTCAAGCACGTGTTGCTCGGTCCCCTGCTGCGGCTGCTGTTCAGACCCCGGATCGAGGGCCTGGAGAACATCCCCGCTGAGGGTGCCGCCATCGTCGCGGGCAATCACCTGTCCTTCTCCGACCACTTCCTGATGCCCGCCATCCTCAAGCGGCGGATCACCTTCCTGGCCAAGGCCGAGTACTTCACCGGTCCCGGGGTCAAGGGCCGGCTCACCGCCGCCTTCTTCCGCAGCGCCGGGCAGATCCCCGTGGATCGCTCGGGCAAGGACGCCGGACGGGCCGCCCTGCGCGAGGGGCTGGCGGTGCTGGCCAAGGACGAGCTGTTGGGCATCTACCCGGAGGGCACGCGCTCGCACGACGGCCGGCTCTACAAGGGCAAGGTGGGCGTGGCGGCGATGGCCCTGGGCGCCCGGGTGCCCGTGGTGCCCTGCGCGATGGTCGGCACCTTCGAGATCCAGCCGCCGGGGAAGAAGATCCCGAAGATCCGGCGGGTGACGATCCGCTTCGGCGAGCCGCTGGACTTCTCCCGCTACGCCGGGATGGAGGGCGAGCGGGCGGTCCTGCGGGCGGTCACCGACGAGATCATGTACGCGATCCTCGGGCTGTCCGGCCAGGAGTACGTCGACCGGTACGCGGCCGAGGTCAAGGCCGAGGAGGAGGAACAGCGGAAGAAGGCCCGGCGCACCGCGCGCTGAGCCTTCTCCCGCTCGCTCCCGCCGGTCCTTAACGGACGGCGGGGAGCTCCTCCGGCGCCGGGAAGACCGAGGACTCGGCCGGCGCGTCGGACGACAGGGACTTCGCCGCGGCCGGGGCCGGGGCCACGGGGGTGGCGTGCGGGGCGCACGTCACGTCCTTGGCGTCGACCTTGCCGGTGAGCAGGTAGGCGTCCACCCGGGTGTTGATGCAGGGGTTCACCAGGCTGGTGACACCGTGCGAGCCCGCGCTCTTCTCGGTGATCAGCCGCGAACCGGCGAGGCTACGGTGCAGTTCGACCGCGCCCTTGTACGGCGTGGCCGCGTCGCGCTCGGACTGGACGATCAGCACGGGCGGCAGCCCGCGCTTGGCGCCGACCGCGATCGGGGTGCTCTGCTTGGCCTTCCAGGTCGCGCAGGGGAGGTTCATCCACGCGTTGGACCAGGTCAGGAACGGGTACTTCTGGTGCAGCTTGCTGTTGTCCCGGTCCCACTTGGACCAGCTGGTGGGCCACTTCGCGTCGGCGCACTCGACTGCGGTGTAGACGGCGTTGCTGTTCTCCGACGCCGCGTTGCCCTTGGTGTCCGTCATGTCCGGGGCGATGGCGTCGACGAGCGCCTGCTCGTCACCGGCCTCGTACGCGGCCCAGGTCTTGGCGACGGGCACCCAGGAGGAGTCGTAGTACGGGGCGCCCTGGAAGAAGCCGATGAGCTCGGCCGGGCCGACGATCCCGCCGAGCGGGTTGGCCTTGGCCTTGGCGCGCAGCTTCTGGTAACGGGCCTCGACCTTGGCACGGGTGTCGCCGAGGTGGAAGGCGGCGTCGTTCTTGGCGACCCAGTCCTGCCAGTCGTTCCAGCGCATCTGGAAGGCGACGTCCTGGCCGAGGTTGGCCTCGTACCAGATGTTGTCCTGCGACGGGTCCACCACGCTGTCGACGATCATGCGGCGCACGTGGGTCGGGAAGAGGGTCGCGTAGACCCCGCCCAGGTAGGTGCCGTAGGAGACGCCGAGGTAGTTGAGCTTCTTCTCGCCGAGGCCGGCCCGGACCACGTCCAGGTCGCGCGCGGTGTTCGGCGTGGTCATGTGCGGCAGCATCTCGCCGCTGCGCTCCTTGCAGCCGTCCGCGTACTCGGCGGCGAGCTTGCGCTGGGCGCGCTTGTCGGCCTCGCTGCTCGGGACCGGGTCGGCCTTGGGGGCCTTGACGAACTCCTGCGGGTCGGTGCAGGAGATCGGCGCCGAGTGGCCGACGCCGCGGGGGTCGAAGCCCACGAAGTCGTAGGCCTTGGAGGCGTTGACCCACAGCGGGCTCTTGGTGGTGACACGGCGCGGGAAGCGCATGCCGGAACCACCGGGGCCGCCGGGGTTGTAGACGAGCGCGCCCTGGCGCTCCTCCTTCGTCCCCGTGCTGCCGATGCGGTCGACGGCGATGTCGATGGTCTTGCCGTACGGCTTCGCGTAGTCGAGCGGGACCTTCACCCATCCGCACTGGATGGGCTTCTCGAGGCCCCAGTCCGCCGGGCAGTCCTTCCAGTCGATCCCGGCGCGGGCGGCGCGGGCGGCGGCGATCTGGACGCCCCGCGCCTCCGGCACCCTGCCGTCGCTGCCGGTGGAGGCTGCTGCGGCCGGCGGGGCCAGCAGCAGGCTCGCCGCGAGCGCGCCGGTGATCAGTGTGGCGGCGCTCCCCAGCGCCGCGTTGCGTATCACGTGGTTGTTCCCCCTGCATCAGGTACGGCCGTGGGCGGCCGAGTTGGTCGTTTCGGTCGTCGGCGTGTAGGGGGATCCTGTCGCCTGATCGGGATCCGGCGACAGGGCCGGATCGACTTCTTTGCCAACCCGATAACCGGAAAGGCGTGTACCGCTGAGCGGTGCCTGATGCGTCCCGCTTTCACCACCCGTACGTACGGCAGGCCTCGTCGAGGAGCTCGCGCACGAGCAGGGCGTCGGCGGCCAGGGCCGTCACCAGGACCGCCGGGCCGGCCAGCGGCGTCACCGCGGCGAACTCCCCCAGGACCGCGGCTGCGGGCGGTTCCTCGGCGAAGGCGGGGTCCACGACGAGGAGTTGACCGAGCGCCCGGTACCCGGCCAGGCCCGCCGGGCCGTCCCAGCCGCCGGGCGCGCCGGGCCCGCAGGCGAGCTCCTGGTCCAGCAGCGGCCGGCCGCCGCGCTCGACGGTGACGCGGCTGCGCAGCAGGCCCGGAACCTCCCCGGTGCGGCCCAGCACCTGCTCCTCGCGCAGCACCAGCCGTGCCGTGGGGGCGAGTCGGACCCGGGTGTGCACCCTCAGGTCGCTGCCGCGCACCGAGACCAGCGGCTCGGGCAGCCACCGCACCGACGCCCCCTCCCCCACGTCGAGGTGCACGTCGTAGCGTGCGGGCTCGCCGGACCGGCCGGGCAGGGCCAGGGTGGCCGCCGCCGAGGCGAGGTCGAGCTGTGCTCCGGGTCCGGCGGTGGCCTCGATGGTGAGGTGGTCCCCGCCGAGCGGGGCGCTCATCGCGCCGACCAGCATGACCCCGGCCTCGGTGCCCGACGAGGAGCGCGTGCGGCGCAGCGCGAGCGGCCCTTCGCCGGCGAGCAGCGGCAGGGCGGTGCCGCCCCGCCCGTCGGCCACGGCGTGGATGCGGGCCGTGGCCCGCAGGCCCGCCGGGGGCGTCGGCGGCGTCGAGGGGGCCGGGGCCGTGCCGGTGGCGCTCGTACCGCTCACCGCGAGGACCAGGCGGCGATCCGCTCGCGCACCCAGGCGGCCACCGGACCGACCCCCTCGGGGCCGCGCAGCGACTGGAAGGCGACGGGGAGTTCGCCGCGCTGTGCGGCGGCGTCGCGGGCCATCCGGTCGAGGTCGGAGCCGACGTGGGGGGCGAGATCGGTCTTGTTGACGACGAGGAGGTCCGCGGTGGTGACTCCGGGGCCGCCCTTGCGGGGGATGTCGTCGCCGCCGGCCACGTCGATGACGAAGATCTGGGCGTCGACGAGTCCGCGGGAGAAGGTGGCGGTGAGGTTGTCCCCGCCGGACTCAACGAGGATCAGGTCCAGTCGGCCGTTCTCCCGGAAGGCGTCCTCCAGTTCCTCCACGGCCTCCAGGTTGGCGGAGATGTCGTCGCGGATGGCGGTGTGCGGACAGGCCCCGGTCTCGACCGCGGTGATCCGCTCGGGCGGCAGGACGGCCTCGCGGAGCAGGAACTCGGCGTCCTCGCGCGTGTAGATGTCGTTGGTGACGACGGCCATGGACAGTTCGGTGCGCAGGGCGCGGCACAGGGCGGCGACGGTGGCGGTCTTGCCGGAGCCGACGGGGCCGCCGAGTCCGATGCGCAGGGCCCGCCGGGTGCCGTCGGGCCGCAGGGGGTCGGCGCTGTGGGTGTGCCGGTGGGGATAGGTGACGGCGTGGTCGAGGTGCATGGGGGGTGTCTCCTTCAGGGGTCAGGAAGCGAAGAGCCGGACCGGCCAGTCGGCATGTACCTCCGCCGAGATGTCCAGCAGCGGCGAGGAGGCCGCGGGCAGTGCGTCGGTGCCTCGTGAGCGGGCCCGCAGCGCGGCCCGCTCCGCCCGGGCCGCGACGGCGTCGAGATCGGGGGCGAGCCGGGCCAGCACCCCACTCGCCTCGAAGGGGTCCAGGCCGAGCAGCCGTACGGTCGCGGTGGCGGGTCCGCCGACGCTCTCGTACGCCGCCACGTGCGCCGCGTCGCCCGGCCCGAGCCCGGCCGCGCGGGCGGTGACGCCGAGCACCACGGGTTGGTGGGCCCCGCGCGGGAACGCGGCGGCCAGGGCCTCCAGTTCGGCGGAGGGCCAGGTGGCCCGGGCGGCGCGCAGTAGTTGGCGCCCGAGCCGCCGGGCCGCGGTGCGCAGCGCCGGCGACGGGGTGCGGGCGTCGGCGGCGGCGTCGAGCACGGCCGGGTCGAGCCCGAGGGCGGCGGCCGCCGCGAGGGCGGCGGCGGTGAGGCCGGCGGTGTGCAGCCGACCCCGGCAGAACTCCTCCAGGGTGGTGGCGTCATGGATCCGGCCCGCCTTGCAGGCGGCCTCGGCCCCGCCGGAGTGGGCGTGCCCCCCGGCGGGGAAGCGGCCGTCGGCGAGGACGAGCAGCGCGGCGCGGCTCATCGGCAAGGACCTCTTCTCAGAACAGGAAGTAGCGCTGGGCCATGGGCAGTTCCGCCGCGGGTGCCGGTTCCACGGCCTCCCCGTCGATGGAGACCGTGAAGGTGTCGGCGTCGACCTCGACCCTCGGCATGGCGTCGTTGCCCCGCATGTCGGCCTTGGTCACCTTGCGGGTGCTCTCGATGGCGACGAACTGCTTGCCCAGTCCGAGGCGTTCGGGCAGTCCGTCGTCGAGCGCGGCCTGGGCGGTGAAGTTCAGGGAGTTGAGTCCGGGCGCGCGACCGTGGCCGCCGAACATGGGCCGGGGCAGGACGGGCTGCGGGGTGGGGATGGAGGCGTTGGCGTCGCCCATCTGCGCGTGGGCGATCTGGCCGCCCTTGATGACGAGTTCGGGCTTGACCCCGAAGAAGGCCGGGTTCCACAGCACCAGGTCCGCGAGTTTGCCGGTCTCGACCGAGCCGATCTCGCGGGCGAGCCCCTGGGCCACTGCGGGGTTGATCGTGTACTTGGCGACGTAGCGGCGGGCCCGGTGGTTGTCGGCGGGTCCGTCGCCGGGAAGGAAGCCGCGCCGCTTCTTCATCACGTGGGCGGTCTGCCAGGTGCGCAGCACGACCTCGCCGACCCGGCCCATGGCCTGGGAGTCGGAGGAGATGATGGAGATGGCTCCGAGGTCGTGGAGGACGTCCTCGGCGGCGATGGTCGAGGGCCGGATCCGTGATTCGGCGAAGGCGAGGTCCTCGGGGACGGCAGGGTTGAGGTGGTGGCAGACCATCAGCATGTCGAGGTGTTCCTCGACGGTGTTGACGGTGTGCGGCCGGGTGGGGTTGGTGGAACTGGGCAGTATGTTCGGCTCGGAGACCACCGTGATGATGTCGGGCGCGTGCCCTCCGCCCGCGCCCTCGGTGTGGTACGAGTGGATGGTCCGCCCGGCGATCGCGGCGAGGGTGTCGGCGACGAAACCGGCCTCGTTGAGCGTGTCGGTGTGGATGGCGACCTGGACGCCGGTCTCCTCGCACACCGAGAGGCAGGCGTCGATGACCGCGGGGGTGGCCCCCCAGTCTTCGTGGATCTTGAATCCAAGGGCGCCGCCGCGCAATTGGGAGTGCATCCCCTCGCGGGACATGGTGTTGCCCTTGCCGAGCAGGCCGATGTTGACCGGGTAGGCCTCCAGGGCCGCGAACATCCTGGCCAGGTGCCAGGGCCCGGGGGTGACGGTGGTGGCCTTGGTCCCCTCGGCCGGTCCGGTGCCGCCGCCGACGAGGGTGGTGATCCCGGAGGCGAGCGCCTCCTCGATGACCGTCGGGGAGATGAAGTGCACGTGGGCGTCGATGGCACCGGCGGTGACGATCTTCCCGTTGCCGGCGATGATCTCGGTCTCGGGACCGATGACCAGTGCGGGGTCGACACCGTCCATGGTGTCGGGGTTGCCGGCCTTGCCGATGCCGCAGATACGGCCGTCGCGGATGCCGAGGTCGGCCTTGACGATGCCCCAGTGGTCGAGGACGACGACCCCGGTGATCACGGTGTCGGGGGCGCCCTCGGCCCGGGTGGTGCGGGCCTGCCCCATGGACTCGCGGATCACCTTGCCGCCGCCGAACACGGCCTCGTCGCCGGCCCGCCCGGGGCCGCCGCTGAGGTCCTGCTCGATCTCGACGAAGAGGTCGGTGTCGGCGAGCCGGATCCGGTCACCGGCGGTCGGTCCGAAGAGGTCGGCGTACACCTGGCGGGAGAGCTCAGCCATCGAGCGGCCCTCCGGTCTCGCCGCGCAGCCCGGGTACGGTGCGCAGGCCCCCCAGCGGTACGAGTTCCACCGCGACCGGGATGCCCGGTTCGAAGCGGACGGCCGTCCCGGCGGCGACGTTGAGCCGGAGTCCGCGGGCGGCGGTGCGGTCGAAGTCGAGACCGGGGTTGGCCTCGGCGAAGTGGTAGTGGGATCCGACCTGGACCGGCCGGTCGGCGGAGTTGAGCACGGTGAGACGGGTGACGGGGCGGCCCTCGTTGAGGGGTACCGGGCCGTCCCCGTAGGCGATTTCGCCGGGGATCATGCGGGGGTACTCCGTTTCAGACGATCGGGTCGTGGACCGTGACGAGTTTGGTGCCGTCCGGGAAGGTCGCTTCGACCTGGACGTCGTGGATCATCTCGGGGATCCCCTCCATGACCTCCTCGCGGGTCAGGACGGTGCGGCCCGAGGCCATCAGCTCGGCGACGGTCCGGCCGTCGCGGGCCCCTTCCAGGAGGTGCGACGTGATCAGCGCGATCGCCTCGGGATGGTTGAGGCGGACCCCGCGCGCCCTCCGCTTCTCGGCCACGTCGGCGGCCACGTGGATGAGCAGTCTCTCCTGCTCGTGCGGTGTCAGTTGCACTCGTATCACCAAGCTTCCGGGACAAGATCAACAAGAGGCGGGGCGACCCTACCGACCTTCAACACTCTGTTGACCTGCGCATATCCGAACCAAGCGTCTCTTGCCCAACACAGGGAAAGGCTTTCCGCGCCGACCACCGTCGCTTTACCGGATCATGGGTGATCATTGGCGGTCGAACGTGGCCGCCACGCTAAGCGCTGCGCTTTTCCGCTGCGTTAACCCACGTTTCGGGCAGGTACCCGGTTCAACCCCGGTACCCCAAAGCCACGATTCCGTATACGGCTCCGCACGCGGTCCCCATCGAGGAGACAGATGTTCGTCAACCCCGTCCGACACATCACCTTCGACGCCCTCGACCCCTACCGGGTCGCCGAGTTCTGGTCCGCGGTGACCGGATTCACGATGCATCCCGATGACGTGGAGGGGGGCGACGAGGCCCTGCTGGAGCCCGGGCAGCCCGGCGTACCGGGGCTGCTGTTCATCCGGGTCCCGGACGGCAAGTCGGTCAAGAACCGGGTCCACCTGGACATCCGGCCGTCGACCGGCACCCGGGACGAGACCGTCGAGCGCCTGATCGGGCTCGGCGCGAGGCTCGTGGACGACCGTCGCGCCGAGGACGGCGTCGCGGGCTGGGTCGTGCTCGCCGACCCGGAAGGCAACGAGCTGTGCATCGAGCGCAGCGCGGGCGAACGCGGCCCCGCCTGAGCGGACCCCGGACCCCGGGCCTTGGGCCTTGGGCCCGGGGTCCGGGGTCCGGGGTCCGGGGTCCGGCAGGTCAGTAGCCGGTGGCGCTCCGCGCCGGGGCTCCGACGCTCCAGGGCAGTGCGATCCACACCGTCTTGCCCCCGTCTTCGGTCGGGGTGACCGAGAGCCGGCCGCCCGCCTCCGCCGTCAGCCAGCGGATGATGACCATGCCCCGGCCGTTGTCCTGCTGGACGGCGGCCGGGAGCCGCTTGGGCCAGCGCGGGTGGCTGTCCGTCACCCCGACGCGCAACCACTCCTGGCGCTCCAGCCGGACGTCCACGGTGAAGGTAGGTGACTGGCCGAAAGTGTGCTGTACGGCGTTGGTGGCGAGCTCCGAAACGATCAGCCGGACGCTGTCGGCGATGTCGGCGTCATCGGGGAGTCCCCACTCGCTCAGCACCTCCGCGACGTAGCGTCGGGCAGTGGCGACCGAGGCGGGATCGCTCGGCAGAGTGACGGATGCTTCCTGGTGATCTGCCATGGCGACGGTCCCTTTCCCACCGGGGCGAAAAGCCCCCGGATCTGTGCTGGACGCCAGAGTGCCACCGATCGGCCCGTCACATCTGCCTTTTCCCCAAGATATGCATATATCTGTCGCTCGATGCGGTGAACTCTGCTACGGAAGAGCTTATTTGAACGGCAAACTGGTGCGAGCTGTGCCGGTGGAAGGAGGCGGGTGTGCAACACGGTCCCGCGGTGCGCCGACGCAAGCTCGGCGAGGAACTGCGTGCCCTGCGCGACCGGTCCGGACTCACCAGTGGTGAGGCGGCCCGGATCATGGGATGGCACCAGTCGAAAATCAGCCGCATCGAGACGGGCCGCAGCGGCGTGAAACCGGAGGACATCCGGCTCCTCCTCGACGCCTACGGGGAGATCGTGAGCCCGGAGCAGCGCGCACTGCTGGAGGCGCTGTCGGCCTCGGCCGCCGGCTCCGGTTCGGCGGGCGACACCGGGCGCGGCCGCCAGTGGTGGCACGACTACCGGGGGCTGTTGCCCCAGGAATACCGGGACTTCATCAGCCTGGAGGCGGGGGCCAGGTCGGCCCGCACCGTGGAGCTGTCCGTGGTGCCCGGGCTGCTGCAGACCCCCGGGTACGCGCGGGCCGTGACCCGGGCCGCGCTGGGCGGGCTGCCGGAGCCGAAGGTGGACGCGCTGGTCGACGTACGGCTGGCCCGGCAATCGGTGCTGCGGGCCGATCCCCCGCTGGAGCTGAGCGCCGTACTGGACGAGGCGGTGCTGCGCCGGCAGATCGGCGGGCCCGGGGTGATGGCCGAGCAATTGCGGCACCTGGCGGAGGTGTCGGAGCTGCCTCAAGTACGCCTCCAAGTACTCCCGTTCAGCGTCGGAGGGCATCTCGGCCTGACCGGACCGTTCGTTATTTTTTCATTTCCGGACATCGCCGATCTGGATGTGGTGGTACTCGACCATTTGACGAGTAGCCTCTATCTGGAGCGGAAGGAAGACCTTGAGGCGTACGGCGCCGCGTTCCGCACCATCCAGGCGCACGCCCTCCCGCCCCAGGACTCGTCGGATCTCATCAGCTCACTCGCTGACGACGCGTAAGGAGGCACCCCCGTGTCCGCAACCCCCTTATCCAACAGCGGACTTCTGATCAGCGCGCGGTGGCGGCGGAGCAGCCGTAGCACCGGAATGAACAACTGCGTGGAAGCGGCCGTCCTGGACGGCGGTCTGCTGGCCGTCCGTGACTCCAAGCGGACGGACGGCCCGGCCGTGCTCTTCACCGGGCCCGCCTGGACCGGCTTCCTCGCCTCGGTAGGGGCTGACGCGCACGCATAAGCCCCGCCCGGAACCACTCGGGAACACCCGGCCCGGGGAAGGCCCAGGCCCGGGAATCCCCGGACCCCAGCCGATGTGCCCTACCGGCCCTGACCGTCCGTGGCTCCCGCGGGGGCGGTCGCCAGGATCGTCGCGACCGCCCGATCGATCTCGTCCCCCGTGAGATCGGCCCGGGCGGTCAACCTCAGCCGGGAGATGCCGTCCGGCACCGACGGCGGACGGAAGCACCCCACGGACAGACCTGCCTCGCGGCAGTCGGCGGCCCAGCGCAGTGCCGTCGACGCCGACGGGGCCCGTACCGACACCACGGCCGCGTCCGGCCGGGCCGCGGTCAGGCCGGACGCGGTGAGTCGCCCGTACAACTGGGCGGCCACCTCGCGGGCGCGGTGCGCGCGCTCCGGTTCCCGCTGGAGCAGGCGCAGGCTGGCCAGCGCCGCTCCGGCGGCCGCCGGAGCCAGTCCGGTGTCGAAGATGAAGGTGCGCGCGGTGTTGACCAGGTGCCTGATCACCTTGGCCGGGCCGAGCACGGCTCCGCCCTGGCTGCCCAGGGACTTCGAGAGGGTCAGGGTGGCGACCACGTACGGCGCGCCCGCGAGTCCGGCCGCGTGCAGTGCTCCGCGGCCGCCCTCGCCCAGCACGCCCAGCCCGTGGGCGTCGTCGACGACCAGGGCTGCGCCCTCGTCCCGGCAGGCGGCGGCGTGCGCGGCCAGAGGGGCGGCGTCCCCGTCGACGGAGAACACGGAGTCGCTGACCAGCAGCGCGCGGCCGTCGTGCGCGGCGAGCGTCTTGCGTGCGGTGTCCGGGTCGGCGTGCGGGACCACGGCCGTCTCGGCGCGCGAGAGCCGGCAGCCATCGACGATGGAGGCGTGGTTGCCGGCGTCGGACACGACCAGCGTGCCCCGGCCGCTGAGCGCGGTGACGGCGGCGAGGTTGGCCGCGTAGCCGGAGGACAGCACGAGCGCGGCCTCGAAACCGCAGAAGGCCGCGAGCTCCCGCTCCAGCTCGGTGTGGAGCTCGGTCGTACCCGTGACCAGCCGCGAACCGGTGGCTCCGGCGCCCCAGCGCGCGGCCGCCTCCTGCGCTCCCCGGACGGTCTCGGGGTGTCGGGACAGGCCGAGGTAGTCGTTGC
The DNA here is from genome assembly GCF_044756625.1 of Streptomyces sp. NPDC091682. Classification (NCBI taxonomy): domain Bacteria; kingdom Bacillati; phylum Actinomycetota; class Actinomycetes; order Kitasatosporales; family Streptomycetaceae; genus Streptomyces; species Streptomyces sp. NPDC091682. The sequence goes on from NZ_JBIVTH010000014.1 coordinate 58,052, forward strand.
TCGCGAGGTCCAGCAGCGGCGACACCTGCGGCCGGGGGCGCAGCGTGCGGACGAGGCCGGCCTCCTCCCGCGCGCGCTCCGCGTCGTCGATCCACGCGAAGACGTCCAGCGGTTCGGGAGTGAGCTCGGGCATCGGCACGTCCTCGTGTTTTGTCGGCAGTCCACAGACCTGCCCCGACCCTAGCTCGCGTGACCGCTGCGCCAGGTGTGGTGATACACACACACCCATCCGGCCATGTTGTGCGATCTCTCCTTGGCCGGGAGCGGGGGTGTGGTCCAGGATCGGGTCCATGGACCTGCTGAACACCCTGGTGGACAAGGGGCTGCGGCGCGAGCTGCCGACCCGCGAAGAAGCGCTCGCCGTACTGGCGACTTCTGACGACGAACTGCTCGACGTGGTGGCCGCGGCCGGCAAGGTGCGCCGCCAGTGGTTCGGCCGTCGGGTGAAGCTGAACTACCTGGTCAACCTGAAGTCGGGCCTGTGCCCGGAGGACTGCTCCTACTGTTCCCAGCGCCTGGGGTCGACGGCCGGCATCCTCAAGTACACGTGGCTGAAGCCGGAAGAGGCCTCCCAGGCCGCCGCCGCCGGTGTCGCGGGCGGCGCGAAGCGGGTCTGCCTGGTCGCGAGCGGCCGCGGGCCGACGGACCGGGACGTGGACCGCGTCGGCAAGACGATCGCGGCGATCAAGGAGCAGAACGAGGGCGTCGAGGTCTGCGCGTGCCTCGGCCTGCTCTCGGACGGCCAGGCCGAGCGGCTGCGGGACGCGGGCGCGGACGCCTACAACCACAACCTGAACACCTCCGAAGCGACGTACGGGCAGATCACCAAAACCCACACCTACGCGGACCGCGTCGACACCGTGCAGAAGGCGCACGGCGCCGGTCTGTCCGCGTGCTCGGGTCTGATCGCGGGCATGGGCGAGAGCGACGAGGACCTGGTCGACGTCGTCTTCTCGCTGCGCGAGCTCGACGCGGACTCGGTGCCGGTCAACTTCCTGATCCCGTTCGAGGGAACGCCGCTAGCGAAGGAATGGAACCTCACCCCGCAGCGCTGCCTGCGCATCCTGGCGATGGCGCGGTTCGTCTGCCCCGACGTCGAGGTCCGCCTCGCCGGCGGGCGCGAGGTGCACCTGCGCTCGATGCAGCCGCTGGCCCTGCACATCGTCAACTCGATCTTCCTCGGCGACTACCTGACCAGTGAGGGCCAGGCCGGCCAGGCCGACCTCGACATGATCGCGGACGCCGGTTTCGAGGTGGAGGGCGCCGGTACGTCGACCCTTCCCGCGCACCGCTCCGACGTCGCGGCCGCCGCCACCGGCGGGGGCTGCGGTTCGAGCGGCGGCGCCTCGCTCTGCGGTTCGAGCGCGCCGGCCGAGGGCGAGGCCGCGGGCTGCGGCTCTGCGTGCGGCGGTTGCTCCGGCCATGCGCCGGCGGACCGGACGCCCGCTCCGGTCCAGGCCGAGGCCGGCGAGGTCCGCCCGGAACTGGTCGCGGTCCGCCGACGGGGCGCGGGGACGGACGTCGCGCCCAATGCCTGATCAGCGTGGACCGCTGTCGGCCGGCGCGGAACTGCTCGCGCTGGACCGGCAGCACGTCTGGCACCCGTACGGCCCGATGCCCGGGCGGCAGGAGCCGCTGATCATCGCCTCCGCCTCGGGGGTGCGGCTGCGGCTCGCCGACCCGTCCCAGGGGCACGGTCACGAAGAGCTGGTCGACGGAATGTCCTCCTGGTGGTCGGCGATCCACGGCTACAACCACCCGGTGCTCAACGAGGCCGCCACGGCGCAGCTGGGCCTGATGTCGCACGTGATGTTCGGCGGGCTCACCCACGAGCCCGCCGTCAGGCTCGCCGCCAAGCTCGTCGAGATCACCCCGCCGGGGTTGGAGCACGTCTTCCTCTCCGACTCGGGCTCGGTGTCCGTCGAGGTCGCGGTCAAGATGTGCCTGCAGTACTGGCGTTCGCTGGGGTACACGGGCAAGACCCGGCTGCTGACCTGGCGCGGCGGCTACCACGGGGACACGTGGCAGCCGATGGCGGTCTGCGACCCGGACGGCGGGATGCACGAGCTGTGGCAGGGTCACCTGCCGCGGCAGGTCTTCGCGGACGCGCCGCCCGCCGGTTTCGACACGCCCGTGGACCCGGCGTACGCCGACCACCTGCGCGCCACGATCTCCGCTCACGCGGACGAGCTGGCCGCGGTCATCGTGGAGCCGGTGGTGCAGGGCGCCGGCGGCATGCGCTTCCACCACCCCGGCTACCTGCGGGTGCTGCGCGAGCTGTGCGACGAGTACGGGGTCCTGCTGATCCTGGACGAGATCGCCACGGGCTTCGGCCGTACGGGCGCGCTCTTCGCGGCCGACCATGCGGGGATCACCCCGGACGTGATGTGCCTGGGCAAGTCGCTGACCGGTGGTTACCTCACGCTGGCGGCCACCCTGTGCACGGAGCGGGTGGCGAGCGGCATCTCCCGGGGCGAGGTCCCGGTGCTGGCGCACGGGCCGACCTTCATGGGCAACCCGCTGGCCACGGCCGTGGCCCTGGCCTCCGTCGAGCTGTTGCTGGGCCAGGACTGGGCGACCGACGTCAAGCGGATCGAAGCGGGGCTGCGCGAGGGCCTGTCGGCCGCGACCGACATCCCCGGAGTGAAGGACGTACGCGTGCTGGGCGCCATCGGCGTGGTCCAGCTCGACCACGAGATCGACGTGGTGGCGGCCACCCGGGCGGCGGTGCGCGAGGGCGTGTGGGTGCGTCCGTTCCGGGACCTGATCTATGTGATGCCGCCGTTCGTGACCGGCGACGAGGACGTGGACCGGATCTGCCGTGCGGTGTGCGCGGCGGCGCAGGAAGGCTGAGATGTCCGTACTGATGGTGTCCGGGACGGGCACCGAGATCGGCAAGACGGTGGTCACGTCGGCGATCGCGGCCGCCGCGGTGGCCGCCGGCCGCTCGGTGGCGGTGCTCAAGCCCGCGCAGACGGGCGTCGGCCCGCTGGAGCCCGGGGACGCGGCGGAGGCGGTCCGGCTGGCCGGTCCCTCCGTCACGGCGGTGGAACTGGCCCGCTATCCGGAGCCCTTGGCCCCGGACACGGCGGCCCGCCGCTCGGGGCTGGCGACGCTGGCTCCGGCGCAGATCGCGGAGGCCGCGCAACGGCTCTCGCTGGACCACGACCTGGTCCTGGTGGAGGGTGCGGGCGGACTGCTCGTCCGGTTCGACGAGTCGGGGAACACCTTGGCCGACGCGGCCCGCCTGCTCGGCGCGCCGACGCTGATCGTCGCCCCGGCGGGTCTCGGCACGCTCAACTCCACCACCCTCACGGCGGAGGCCCTGCGGGCGCGGGAGCTGACCCCGCTGGGCGTGGTGGTCGGCAGCTGGCCGCAGAACCCGGACCTCGCGGCGCGCTGCAACCTGGCGGACCTCACGAAGTCCTCGGGCCTGCCGCTGCTGGGCGCCGTCCCGGAGGGCTCGGGGACCCTCGCGCCGGACCGGTTCCGCGCATCGGCCCCGTCCTGGCTGGCCCCGTCCCTATCGGGCACCTGGTCGGCGGAGTCCTTCCTGTCCACCTGGTCCCCGGCGCCCTTCACCCCCACCGGCGCCAACCCCAGCCCCGCCGGCGTTTGAGGCGCGGGGTCCGGGGCTGAGCCCCGAATCCTTGAGGCGCGGCCGCCCACCCACGGGCGGCCGCGCCCACCGGTGGAGCCACGGGCACCGGCAACGGCGGCTAGCCGAGCGGCTTGGCCCAGCGCGTCCACTGCTCCTGGGGCCCATAGCCCACCGCGGCCCACATCCGGTGCGCCCGCTCGTTGCGATCGAGCACCATCGCGTCCCCGCGCCGCCCGCCGAGCGCCACGAACCGCTCCTCGGCGGCGGCCAGCAGGGCGGCCCCGATGCCCTGCCTCCGGTACCCGGGGTGCACGGCGAGCCGGTAGAGGTGACAGCGCCACCCGTCGAAACCGGCGATCACCGTGCCGACGAGTTCGCCCTCACGGTGCGCGAGCAGCAACGCCTCGGGGTCGCGGTCGTGCAGTCGCTCGACCCCGGCGAGATCGTCGCTGATACTCGTTCCCTCTGCGGCGGTCTTCCAGAAGGCCAGGACCGCACCCAGGTCGGCGGCCGACGCGGAGCCGATATGAAGATCAGTCATGGCCGAATCCCACCATCCGGCCGCGCTCCGCCAAAAGAATGATCCGTTCCCTTTGCTCTTCCTTTACCATGTGGTGAAAGGTCCCTCTTGAGTGAAAGGTGTGAGCGTCCGCCCATGGGCGAGCCTCCCAGTCCCCGACATACGCGTTCGCGACATCGCGCGGTACCCCTCCTCCTGGCCGATCATGGGACGGAGGTGATCGACCGATGACCGAGGTGCTCCTGCTCATCGTGGCACTGCTGCTCTGCCTTGCCTGCGGAGTCTTCGTCGCGGCCGAGTTCTCGCTCACCACCGTCGAGCGCAGCGAGCTCGAACGGGCCGTCGAGCGCGGCGAGCGCGGGGCCGACAGCGCCCTGGCCGCCGTCCGCACCCTGACGTTCCAGCTCTCCGGTGCCCAGCTCGGCATCACCGTCACCGGCCTGGTCATCGGCATGATCTCCAAGCCGTCGATCTCCGCCCTGCTCCAGGGCCCCTTCGAGGCCATGGGCCTGTCGGCCGGCGCCGCATCCTCCACCGCCCTGATCCTCGGCACCGCGATCTCGACCGTCTTCCTGATGGTCGTCGGCGAGCTGGTGCCCAAGAACTGGGCGATCTCCTCCCCGCTGGCGATCGCCAAACGGGTGGCGACCACGCAGCGGGTCTTCAGCCGGGCCTTCAGGCCCCTGATCGGCCACCTCAACACCACTGCGAACCATCTGGTGCGCCGTTTCGGGATGGAACCGGCGGAGGAGCTGGCCTCCGCGCGCACCCCGCAGGAACTGGTCGCGCTCGCGCGTCACTCCGCGAAGGCGGGCGCCCTGGAGAAGGACACGGCCGAGCTGTTCGTCCGGACCCTGAACCTCGCCGACCTGACCGCGGAGAACGTGATGACCCCGCGCGTGCAGGTGACCGCCCTCGACGTGCAGACCACCGCGGAGGACGTGGCCAACGCGACGCTGGCCACCGGCCTGTCCCGCTTCCCGGTCTACCGGGGCAGCCTCGACACGGTCGTCGGCATCGTCCACATCAAGGACGTACTGGCCCTGCCGGCCGCCGAGCGCCGCCGCCGTCCCGTGTCGCAGCTGCTGCGCGAGCCCCTCCTCGTACCGGAGTCGCTGACCGTGGACCGGCTGTTGGACCGGCTGTCCGGCAAGCAGACGATGGCCGTGGTCATCGACGAGTACGGCGGCACGGCCGGGGTGGCCACGCTGGAGGACATCGTCGAGGAGGTCGTCGGCGAGGTCCGTGACGAGCACGACCCGCACGAAACCCCGGACCTGGCCCCGGCCGGTACGGACGACTCCGGGCGCCTGCTCTACTCCGCTGACGGCGCGGCGCGCACCGACCAGCTCCGGCGGATCGGCCTGCACGTGCCGGACGGTCCCTACGAGACCCTGGCCGGCCTGATAGCGACCGTGCTCGGCCGGATTCCGGCGGTCGGCGACCGCATGGAACTGAACGGCTGGCAGCTCGACGTGGTGGACGCCGGCGGGCGCCGAGCCGCGCGGGTGCTGCTACACGCCCCGATCGAGCCCGCCACAGGAACGGAGGAGGCCCGATGACCGTCATCCAGCTGCTGATCGGCCTGGCGACCCTGGTCGTCAACGCCTTCTTCGTCGGCGCGGAGTTCGCGCTGATCTCGGTCCGGCGCAGCCAGATCGAACCGTACGCCGAGCAGGGCGACCGGCGGGCCCGCGCCGTCCTGTGGGGGCTGGAGCACGTGTCGGCGCTGATGGCGGCGGCCCAGCTGGGCATCACGCTGTGCACCCTGGTGCTGGGCGTGGTGGCCGAGCCGGCCATCGCCCATCTGCTGACCCCGTTGTTCGACCTCGTCGGGGTACCGGCGGGCCTGACCCACGCGATCTCCTTCGTGGTGGCGCTGGCCCTGGCGACGTACCTGCACATGCTCTTCGGCGAGATGCTGCCGAAGAACGTGGCGCTGTCCGAGCCCGTACGCACCGCCCTGCTGCTGGGGCCGCCGCTGGTGACCCTCACGCAGGTACTGCGACCGGTGATCTTCACGATCAACGCCTTCGCCAACACCCTGCTGCGGCTGCTGCGGGTGGAGGTCAAGGACGAGGTCGCGGCGACCTTCTCCGACGACGAGCTGGCGCGGATGGTCAAGGACTCCAGTGATGCGGGGCTCCTCGACGACCGGGCGAGCGAGCGCCTGCACGACGCGCTGGAACTGGGCCGGCGGCCCGTGACCGATGTGGTGCTGCCCGAGGACCAGGTGGTCCCGGCCCGGGAGGGGATCACTCCGGCCGGGCTGGAGCTGCTGTCGGCCGAGTCCGGGTACTCCCGGTTCCCGGTGGTCGACGCCCAGCACAAGATCCTGGGCTACCTGCACGTGAAGGACGTCCTGGACGTGGACGACGAGGAGCGGGACGAGCCCTTCCCGGTGACGGCGCTGCGGCCGATCGCCCAGGTGCGGGCGGAGACCCCGCTGGACGACGTGCTGACGGCCATGCGGCGCAGCCGTACGCACCTGGCGGCGGTCCTCGGGGCGGACGGAGCCATGACGGGCCTGGTGACGATGGAGGACGTGCTGCGGGAGCTCTTCGGCAGGCCCGCGCCCATGTGATCGTTCGAGGTGCGCGGTCCCCGGCCCTGCAAGGCCGGGGTACCGCGCGGTAACATCACTCCGCCATGGAGATGAATGCCTCGTACACCAGTTTCGTCGCGATCGGTGACTCCTTCACCGAGGGCATGTCCGACCTGCTTCCGGACGGCTCCTACCGCGGCTGGGCCGATCTGCTGGCCGCCCGCCTCGCCGCCCGGGAACCGGGCTTCCGGTACGCGAACCTCGCGGTCCGCGGCAAGCTGATCGGCCAGATCGCCGAGGACCAGGTCCCGGCCGCCGCCGCAATGGGGGCCGACGTGGTGACCCTGGTGGGCGGACTCAACGACGCCCTGCGCCCCAAGGTGGACATGGGCCGGGTCCGCGATCACCTGGAGTCGGCGGTGGAACTCCTCGCCCCCTCCTGCAAGCGCCTCGTCCTGATGCGCTCCCCGGGGCGCAACGGGCCGGTGATGGAACGCTTCCGGCCGCGCATGGAGGAGCTCTTCGCCACCATCGAGGAGCTCGCCGCCCGGCACGGCGCCGTGGTGGTCGACCTGTACGGGGCCTCCGTGCTCGCGGACCCCCGGATGTGGGACGTCGACCGGCTGCACCTGACCGCCGAGGGCCACCGCCGGGTGGCGGAGGCCGTCTGGCAGGCACTGGGCCTGCCCGCCGAACAGGACTGGCGCACCGAACTGCCCGCCGCCGCTCCCCCGGGCTGGACCGTACGCCGGGCCCAGGACCTGAGCTTCGCCCGGCAGCACCTGCTCCCCTGGATCGGCCGCCGCCTGACGGGCCGCTCCTCCGGGGACGGCCGCCCGGCCAAGCGCCCCGAGCTGCTGCCGTACGGGGACTCTCCGCTCTCGTAGCAAGGCACAATCCCGAGTGGTGGCCCTACCTGCGTAAACACACAGCGGTGGCCCAAGTAGAATCCCTCCACGTGACTGCCAAGCCCCGCATCCCCAATGTCCTGGCCGGCCGCTACGCCTCCGCGGAGCTCGCCGTCCTGTGGTCCCCCGAGTACAAGGTGACGCTGGAGCGGCGGCTGTGGCTCGCCGTGCTGCGCGCCCAGAAGGACCTCGGTATCGAGGTCCCGGACGAGGCCCTCGCCGACTACGAGCGCGTCCTCGAGACCGTCGACCTCGCCTCCATCGCCGAGCGCGAGAAGGTCACCCGGCACGACGTGAAGGCCCGCATCGAGGAGTTCAACGCCCTCGCCGGTCACGAGCACGTCCACAAGGGCATGACCTCCCGCGACCTGACCGAGAACGTCGAGCAGCTGCAGATCCGGCTCTCGCTGGAGCTCGCCCGGGACCGCACGGTCGCCGTCCTCGCCCGCCTCGGCAAGCTGGCCGGCGAGCACGCCGAGCTGGTCATGGCCGGTCGCTCCCACAACGTGGCCGCGCAGGCCACCACCTTGGGCAAGCGCTTCGCGACCGCGGCCGACGAGCTGCTGGTGGCCTACGACCGCCTCGAGGACCTGCTGGGCCGCTACCCGCTGCGCGGCATCAAGGGCCCCGTCGGCACCGCCCAGGACATGCTCGACCTGCTGGGCGGCGACGCCGCCAAGCTGGCCGACCTGGAGCAGCGGATCGCCGCCCACCTCGGCTTCGCCCAGGCCTTCACCTCGGTCGGCCAGGTCTACCCGCGCTCGCTCGACTACGACGTGGTCACCGCACTGGTGCAGCTGGCCGCCGCCCCGTCGTCGATCGCCAAGACCATCCGCCTGATGGCCGGCCACGAGCTGGTGACCGAGGGCTTCAAGCCCGGCCAGGTCGGTTCCTCCGCGATGCCGCACAAGATGAACACCCGCTCCTGCGAGCGCGTGAACGGCCTGATGGTCATCCTGCGCGGCTACGCCTCGATGACCGGCGAGCTGGCCGGCGACCAGTGGAACGAGGGCGACGTCTCCTGCTCCGTGGTCCGCCGCGTGGCCCTGCCGGACGCCTTCTTCGCCTTCGACGGCCTGCTGGAAACCTTCCTGACGGTCCTCGACGAGTTCGGCGCCTTCCCGGCGGTCGTCGCCCGCGAGCTGGACCGCTACCTGCCCTTCCTCGCGACCACCAAGGTCCTGATGGGCGCGGTACGGGCCGGGGTGGGCCGCGAGGCCGCCCACGAGGTCATCAAGGAGCACGCAGTGGCCTCCGCGCTCGCGATGCGCGAGCAGGGCGCCGAGCGCAACGAGCTGCTGGACAAGCTGGCCGCCGACGAGCGGATGCCGCTCGACCGGGCCCAGCTCGACGCCCTGATGGCCGACAAGCTGTCCTTCACGGGTGCCGCGGGCGACCAGGTCGCGGTGGTGGTCTCCCGCATCGAGGCGATCGCCAAGCAGCACCCGGAGGCCGCCGGGTACGCGCCGGGGTCGATCCTCTGACCCCCGACGAGCTGAACGCCGCCCGCGACCGCGTCCTCCCGGACGTGGTCGCGGGCGGTCTGCGTGTGCTCTTCTGCGGAATCAACCCCGGACTCCTCTCCGCCGCGACGGGCCACCACTTCGCCCGCCCCGGCAACCGGTTCTGGCCCGTCCTACACCTCTCGGGCTTCACCCCGCGCCTCTTCGCCCCTGCGGAGCAGGAAGAACTGCTGGCCTACCGTCTCGGCATCACCAACGTCGTGGCCCGGGCCACGGCCCGCGCCGACGAGCTGAGCGCCGAGGAGTTCCGCGAGGGGGGCCGCATCCTGACGGCCAAGGTGGAACTGCTGCGCCCCCAGTGGCTGGCGGTGGTCGGCGTCACGGCCTACCGCACCGCCTTCGGCGACCGGAAGGCACAGATCGGCCCCCAGGAACTGACCATCGGCTCCACCCGCATCTGGGCCCTCCCGAACCCGAGCGGTCTCAACGCCCACTGGACCGCCAAGTCCATGGCCCAGGAGTACGCCCGCCTCCGCGCGGCCGCCGAAGCGGGCGAGGACCAACCGGACGCGTCCGATGACCGCCCCTCCGCCGGGCCGGGCGACCTCCGCAGCTGACGGAACGTCCCGCGCCTTCCCTGGTGGCGGTCGCTGAGGTCGCGCCACGGGCCAACCGAGAAGACCCCCTACGGCGGGTCGGTGACGGTGACCGCTGCCATCAACCGGTAGGGGTCCTCACCGTCCCACTGCGCCACGTAGACCACCAGCCAGTGGGCGCCGACCCGCCACAGGTGCACGTGGTCGGTGCTGCTACCCAGCTCGTCCCACGGCTGCGGTATCTCCTCCCCGGCGAATCCGCGGTCCCTCAGCGTTCCCAGGCTGAAGACCTGCGGCTCCCCCCACCGGTCGGTCGCGGCCTGGGCGAGCGCCCCGTACTCGGCACCGATCTGGTCGGCTGCCTCGATCCGCCCCGAACCGTCGTCGTCCCAGAACTCCCGCGTCAGGGCGAGCTGGACCAGGTGGAATCCCGGACCGCTGCTGTTCCCTCCGGCCCAGACCAGCTCGGTCGGGAACTCCTTCGCCCGGAGCCGGTCGATCGTGTCGAGATGGTCTGCCGTGGTCATACCGTCAGTATCCCGAGGGCCACTGACAACTGGCCCGTCGTCAAGCGTCCCGGCGGTGCACCGCCAGCCAGCCCCCCAGCGCCGCGGTGAGCGCCCACAGCGCCAGGACTCCCAGCCCGGCCCATGGACCGAGGTCACCGTACTGGTGGCTGCGCATCATCGCCTGCCCGGCTCGGTCCGGCATGAACTGCCCCACCCCGGTCGCTGCCGCGCCCACGATGAAGGACAGCATGACGACGAAGGGTATGAGGATGCTGAGGACGGCCACCCCGCTGCGCAGCACCGCCGTGAGCCCGGCCGCGAACAGCGTCATGAGCGTCAGGTAGAGGCCGCAGCCGACAACGGCCCGCACGGTGCCGGGGGCGCCCAGCACAAGAGCGTCCTGACCCATGAACGATTGGCCGGCCACGAAGGTGAGCAATCCCGCGAACTGGCCGGCCACGAGGGCGAGCGCGCCCAGCATCGAGAGCTTCGACCAGTAGAACCGCGTGCGACGGGGCACAGCGGTGAGGCTGGTACGCAGGGCTCCGTTGTGGAACTCGGCGGAAAAGGCGGTGGCCCCGAAGGCAATGGCCGCTATCTGGCCGAAGTTGACCCCGTAGAAGGCCGCGAGGAGCGGGTCGTCCCCCATGCCGCCCTCCTCGGACCGACCCAGGGCCGCAGCCGCCATCGTCTGGATGCCCACGGTGAGGACGAGGACGGATATCAGCGACCAGAAGGTACCCCGTAGAGACCTGATCTTGATCCATTCCGAGTGCAGTGCGGGGGTCGTGAGCCGTGCGGCGCTCATGGCGAAGCCTCCAGAGGGTACGGGAGCGGGTGGACGGTCAGTGGGCCGCGCTGAACTGCGCGTGATCGGCGGTGAGGTCGAGGTAGGCCTGCTCCAGCGAGGCGCGCTCGTCGGACAGTTCCAGCAGGGGAATCCCCTCACGGGCGGCCAGGGTGCCGAGCTGCTCGGCCCGTATGCCCTCGACGGTCCATCGCCCGTCGGCGGCGGCCACCAGCTCGACGTCGTGCCGGGCCAGCGCGGCCCGGAGCCGGACCGGGTCGGAGGTCCGCAGGCGCGCCCTCGGGGCGCTGCGGGCGTCGATGAACGATTCCATCGAAGTGTTGGCGAGCAGTTTGCCCTTGCCGAGCACGACCAGGTGGTCGGCGAGCGCCGAGGTTTCCGACATCAGATGGCTGGAGACCAGGACGGCACGTCCTTCGGCGGCGAGGGAGCGCATCAGCTCGCGGATCCAGATGATGCCCTCGGCGTCGAGGCCGTTGGTGGGCTCGTCCAGCAGGAGCACTCCGGGGTCGCCGATGAGTGCGGCGGCGATGCCGAGGCGCTGGCGCATGCCGAGCGAGAAGGACTTGATCCGCCGCCTCGCGACGGTGGCTATGCCGGTCTGTTCCAGGACCTCGCCCACCCGGCGCATCGGGATGCGGCCGGCCGCGGCGAGCAGGCGGAGGTGGTCGTGGGCGGTGCGCCCGCCGTGGGCCGCCTGGGCGTCGAGGAGAGCACCGACCCGGTGCAGCGGGTCCGTCAGGTCCAGGTACCGCCGACCACCGATCGTGGCCGTGCCGGATGTGGGCCGGTCCAGCCCCAGCAGCAGGCGCATCGTGGTGGACTTCCCCGCACCGTTCGGGCCCAGGAAGCCGGTCACCCGCCCGGGCAGGACATCGAAGGTGAGGCCGTCCACCGCACGGTGGGTGCCGTATCGCTTGGTGAGTTCTCGGATCTCGATGCTGTTCATGGCCCAAGACTCGCCGCCGGCCCCACCCCCTCTCCTCCCCCGTGCGGGGGTGGCGTCTCCCCCACGTGGGGGAGACGGCCGAGAACAGGGCGCTGCCACGATGGAGTCATGAACCGACTGCTGCGCGCCCCGTTCCAACCAGTGACCTATTCACGCTGGTTGCACCTCTGCGTGCCGCTGCTGCTGCTGGCGGTATGGATGTTCATCATGCCTTGGTGGCCCTGGGTGCCGCTGCTGCTCGTCCTGCCGTTCGGCCTGGTGCCCTGGGTGCGACTGGCGGAGGGGCTCCAAGCACAGTTCCTGCTCACCCCGTACGACCGCGACCCTTCCGACAGCGCCATAAGCCTCGCTCCGTCGGCCCACTGGGGGGACCGCTGGCGAACCGTGCTGTGGCTGGAGACGCGGATGGTCATCGCGGTCGGTGCGTTCGGCTCCACGGTCTGGCTGTCGGCGATGTCCGTGGAGCTCTTCGCGACGGCGATCGGGCACCCCTCGGGTCCGGACCACTTCCTGCCCTTCGTACCCGGGCGCTGGGCCGCCGCGCTGCTCGTTCCCGTGCCGTTGGTCGTGCTCATCGTCATCGTGGTCCTACTCGGCGAGTTGATCACCGCGGCTGCCACCCGCCTGCTGAGCCCGTCCGCTACCGAACGACTGACCGCGTTGGAAGCACGCACGGAGCAGCTGCTCGAGCGCACCCGCATCGCGCGGGAACTGCACGACTCCATCGGCCACGCGCTCACCGTGGCCGTCGTGCAGGCGGGGGCCGCGCGCGCCGCGGGTGATCCCGCCTTCACCGATCGGGCGCTGTGCGCGATCGAGGAGACGGGCCGGGCCGCGCTGGAGGATCTGGAGCGGGTATTGGGAGTGCTGCGGGAGTCGGGGCAGCCGCCGTCGCAGTGGCCGACGCTGGTGGAGGCCGACCGGCTCCTGGAGTCGGCCCGGGCCTCCGGCTCCACGGTGGACGCGCAACTGACGGGGCCGCTGGAGAAGTTGCCGGAGCCGGTCACCCGGGAGGGCTACCGGATCCTGCAGGAGGCGCTGACCAACGTACTGCGCCATTGCGGCCCGGTGCCGGTGCGCATTCGGGTGGAGATGACCGCGGACCGACTGGACCTGGAGGTGACGAATCCGCTTCCGGAACGCCCCGGTGTCACGGTTGGTGGCGGCAGCGGCCTGCGCGGGATCCGGGAGCGGGCCGCTCTGCTCGGCGGAGCGGCTGAAACCGGGCTGCACGAGGGCGGTTGGAGAGTGCGCGCCCGGCTGCCGCTGGAGCGAATACGCTGACCGGATGCCGGTTACCGTACTGCTCGTCGACGACGAACCCCTGGTGCGTGCGGGTCTGCGCGCCGTATTGGATTCCCAGCCCGACATCGAGGTGGTGGGTGAGGCGGCCGACGGGGCCTCCGTGATCCCGCTGGTCCGGCAGTTGCGGCCGGATGTGGTGGCGATGGACGTGCGGATGCCGCTCCTCGACGGGATCGAGGCGACCCGCGCGGTGCTGCGGACGGTGGACTCCCCGCCGAAGATCCTCGTGGTGACCACGTTCGAGAACGACGAGTATGTCTACCAGGCGCTGCGGGCGGGAGCGGACGGGTTCCTGCTGAAGCGGGCCCGGCCTTCGGAGATCGTGCACGCGGTACGGCTGGTGGCGGAGGGTGAGACGCTGCTCTTCCCGGCGGCCGTGCGGGCCCTGGCGGCGGAGTACGGGAACCGGCAGGCCCGGGCGGTGCTGGAGCGGGCCGCCCTGACCGAGCGGGAGGAGGCGGTCCTGCGGCTGCTGGCGCGGGGGCTCACGAACGTGGAGATCGCCGCCGAGTTGATCATCGGCACGGAGACGGTCAAGTCCCACGTCAGCGCGATCCTGGCGAAGCTGGGGGCGCGGGACCGGACGCAGGCGGTGATCACGGCGTACGAGTCGGGGTTCGTCTCCCCCGCATGAGGGAAGGTCTGCTTCCGGCCGATGGGGGGCTGCTTCTCGCCGACACACCGGGCGGGCAGTACGATCCGGCTGACAAGCTCGCTACCTGGGAGGACACACGTTGGGGCAGCTGACCGGCGGGGACCCCTCTCTGCTCCGGCGGATCAATTCCGCCGTGGTGCTGCGTGCACTGCGGACGGCCGGATCACCGACCCTCACCGACCTCACACGGCTGACGGGACTCTCCCGGCCGACCGTCGAGGGTGTCGTTGAGGGGCTGATCGCGACCGGGCTCGTCGTCGAGGCGGATGCGGAGGAGGGGGCGCGGCGGCAGGGCCGCCCGGCCAGGCGGTTCCGCTTCCGGACCGAGGCGGGACACCTGCTGGGCATCGAGATCGGCTCGCACCGGATCGCGGTGCTGCTGTCCGGCCTGGACGGCCGCGTCATCGGTGCCGGCACCAAGGACGTCGCGGAGACGGCGTCCGCCGATGAGCGGCTGGAGCGGGTACGGGCGGCGGTCGCCGATCTGCTGCGCCGCGCCGGGGTGCCACGGGACTCGCTGCGGGCGGTAGGCGTCGGTAGCCCCGGGATCGTCGAGGCCGACGGCACGGTCCGCCTCGGCACCGCACTGCCCGGCTGGACCGGGCTGCCGCTCGGGGAACGGCTGCGGCGCTCGTTCCGCTGCCCGGTCCAGGTGGAGAACGACGCCAATGCGGCAGCGGTCGCCGAGCACTGGAAGGGCGTCGCGCGGGACACCGGCGACATGGTGTTCGTGATGGCCGGGCTCAGTCCCGGCGCCGGCTCGCTGATCGGCGGCAGGCTGCACCGGGGCTTCGGCGGGGCGGCGGGCGAGATCGGCGCCCTGCACCTGCTGGGCCGTGAGGTCACGCCCGAGCGGTTGCTGTCGACCACGGGTGAGCCGCTGCATCCGCTGGACGAGGCCGCCGTCGCCGAGGTCTTCGCGATGGCCAAGCGGGGCGACGGGCAGGCGGTGGCCGCCGTGGAGCGGTTCCTGCAACGGCTGGTGCACGACGTGGCGGCGCTGGTCCTGGCGATGGACCCCGAGCTGGTGGTCGTCGGCGGCTGGGCGGCCGGCCTGGACGGGGTCCTGGAGCCCCTCCGCCAGGAGCTGGCGCGCTACTGCCTGCGCCCACCGAGGGTGGCCCAGTCCATGCTCGGCGAGGCCGCAGTGGCGACCGGCGCCCTCCGGCTCGCGCTGGACCACGTCGAAGAAGAGCTCTTCGCGGTGGAGAAGACCGTCACGGCCCGCCGCTGACCCCGCCGCCCGCCCCTCCCGTACGCGCAGCTACGGCCCGGCCCCGGCCCCGGCAAAAGGTGCCGGGGCCGGGGCCGGGCCGTAGCTGCGTCCAGACGCAGCCGCAGCTGCATCCGGACGCCCAGAAGGATCGGGGACCGGGGGCGCCCCCTGGCGGTGTCAGGAGGCGACGCGCGGCTCGTGGGTGATCTCGACGTTGCCCGAGTCGCCGAAGGTGAGGCGGCAGGTGTCCGCGCGGTAGGTGGCCACCGAGACCGCCGCCGTTCCCGCGGTGGTGAAGTAGCGCGTGGTGACCAGGAGCACCGGGGCGCCGGGCAGGCGGTCCAGTTCCTTGGCGTCGTCGGCGCGGGCGGAGCCGAGCTCCACCGAGCGGTCCTGGCCGTCGAGCACCAGCCGCTGCAGTTCGCGCAGGACGGCACGGGCACGGGCCGGGCCGGCCGGGGCCTCGATGGCGGGGAGTCCGGGCACCGAAGCGGCGGGGACGTAGATCAGTTCGGCTGCGACCGCCTGGCCGTGGGTGACCCGGGTCCGGCGCACCGTGTGCACCGGCTGGTCGGCGACGAAGGCGCCACCGGTACCGAGGAGTTTCAGCACTGCGGCCGTCGGCAGGGTCTCGGCCGCGTCGAGCGGCTCCCAGCCGTCGGCACTCTCGCCGGGCCAACTGTGCTGCGCGCCGCCCACGGCGACACCGACGCGCGGCGGGGCGACGGTGGTACCCACGCCACGACGGCGCTGCAGTCGGCCTTCGAGCTCCAACTGCTCGAGCGCCTGACGCAGGGTGGCGCGGGCGACACCGAAACGGGCCGCGAGCTCACGCTCGTTGGGCAGCACCTCGCCGACGGCGAAGTCCTGGTCGAGCGCCTCGCTGAGGACGGTCTTGAGGTGCCAGTACTTCGGCTCCGGTGCCGTTTCGAGCTGCGTGGTCCCCACCCTGACTCCTCCTGCCATCGCTGCACTCGCCGTGTGTTCCAGCGGCAGTTCCGCGCCTTTGTTTATTAAAGGTTCCTGCACTATCCCTGCGACGATAGGACGGCACACCCCCTTGGTCAAGACCAATGCTCATACCTTTGCCGGGCAGAACGGGCATACGTATCAAGCCGTTCACGGGATGTTCTCGCAGGCACGGAAGGCTTGTAGTCAAGGGCTACCGGACGGTAATCATGGCGGTAGGCACTACTGACATCCTGTCTCGCACGCGTCCAACCGACGAGGAGCAGCATGACCGCCACGGTCTCCTTCACGATCGATTCGCCGCTCGGCCCCCGCCCCACCACCCTCGCCTACGAGCGCAAGGGCGCTGGTGAACCACTTCTCCTGCTGCACGGCATAGGCCATCACCTCCAGGCCTGGCATCCGGTGATCGACATCCTGGCCGCCGAACACGACGTGATCGCCGTCGACCTACCCGGCTTCGGCGCCTCGGAGCCCCTTCCCCAGGGCGTTCCCTATGCGCTGGGGACCGTGGCTCCGGCCCTCGGGGCGCTCTGCACGGCCCTCGGGGTCGAGCGCCCGCACGTCGCGGGCAATTCGCTCGGCGGTCTGCTCGCCCTGGAAATGGGCCGGAGCAACCTCGTCCGCTCCGTCACCGCGCTCTCCCCCGCCGGGTTCTGGACCGAGGCCGAGCGCCGCTACGCGTTCGCCACCCTCCTCGCGATGCGCGCCGGCGCCAAGGCGCTGCCCCTGCCCGCCGTACGCCGGCTCGCCCGCAGCGCCCCCGGCCGCGCCGCGCTCACCGGCACCATCTACGCCCGCCCGTCCCGCCGCCCGGCCGAGGCGGTCGTCGCCGAGACGCTCGCCCTGCGCGATGCCACCGGTTTCGAGGACACGTTGGCCGCGGGCGGCTCGGTCCGGTTCACCGACGACGTGCCCGGCCTGCCGGTCACCATCGCCTGGGGCAC
Organism: Streptomyces sp. NPDC091682; assembly: GCF_044756625.1. Classification (NCBI taxonomy): domain Bacteria; kingdom Bacillati; phylum Actinomycetota; class Actinomycetes; order Kitasatosporales; family Streptomycetaceae; genus Streptomyces; species Streptomyces sp. NPDC091682. The sequence goes on from NZ_JBIVTH010000014.1 coordinate 75,043, forward strand.
CCGCGACCGGCTGCTGCTGCGCCGCCAGGGCATCCGCGCCAAGCACACCGTCCCCGGCGCCCGGCTGGTCCGGCTGCCGGGCTGCGGCCACGTCCCGATGAACGACGATCCGGCCCTCGTGTCCCGGGTGGTGCTCGACACGGCGCGCAGCGTGCGGCTCGTGGCCGCCTGATGGGGCAACCGGGCCGGCCCGGCCGGGCCGGGACCGCGGCTCACGGCTCACGGCTCTTCCGAGTCGGCGGGATCGACCGACCCGACTGAACCGGCCACGCACCTGAACAGCTGAACGAATGAGCGGCTGACGGTTGTTCATCCGCGGTTCGCGTGGGCGACGCGGCCGGGCCGGTGTGCGACGGCACGCTGGTCCGACCCGTCCTCGCCGCCCCCAGGAGACGTACCGATGGCATCGATTCCGCACACCCGACGGTCCCTCATCGGCGGTTCCCTCGCCCTGTCCTCCGCGCTGATCGCCGCCCCGGCACTCGCCGCGCCGGCCTTCGCCCGCTCCGGCCGGCCGGGCGCGCTGTGGGGCGTCCAGTCCGGCGAGATCACCGCCCACTCGGCCACCGTGTGGACCCGGTCCGACCGCCTGGCGCGGATGTACGTCGAGACCTCCCCGAGCGAGGCGTTCCGCTACGCCGTACGCCGCCACCGCGGCCCGCTGCTCGGCCCGTCGAGCGACTTCACCGGAACCACCGTGCTGCGCGATCTGCCGCCCGGCCAGGAAGTCCACTACCGGGTCGTCCTGACCGACCCCGACGACCCCCGCCGCAGCTCCCCGCCGGTCCACGGCACCTTCCGCACCACCCCCGTCTCCCGCCGCCACGACGTGCGCTTCCTGTGGTCCGGCGACCTGGCGGGCCAGGGCTGGGGCATCAACCCCGACCTCGGCGGCTACCGCGTCTTCGAGGAGATGCGGCTGCGCAACCCCGACTTCTTCCTCTTCAGCGGTGACACGATCTACGCCGACGGGCCGATCAAGGCCACCGCCCCGCTGCGCGACGGCAGCCTCTGGCGCAACGTCACGACCGAGGAGAAGGCGAAGGTCGCCGAGACGCTCGCCGAGTTCCGCGGGAACTTCCGCTACAACCTGCTCGATCGCAATCTGCTCGGCTTCAACGCCCAGGTCCCGGTCCTCGCCCAGTGGGACGACCACGAGGTGCGCAACAACTGGTACCCCGGCCAGCTCATCGACGACCCCCGCTACACCGTCAAGGACGCCGACACCCTCGCCGCCCGCGCCCGCCAGGCCTTCGGGGAGTACTTCCCCGTCACCGACCTGCGCGGCGGCCGCGCCGAGGGCCGGATGTACCGGGTGATGCGGTACGGCCCGCTGCTCGACGTCTTCGTGCTCGACATGCGCACCTACCGGAACGCCAACTCCCCCGACACCCAGGCCGAGGACCCCATCGGCATCCTCGGCCCCGAGCAGCTGGCCTGGATCAAGCGCGAGCTGTCCCGCTCGCGCGCCACCTGGAAGGTCATCGCCGCCGACATGCCCCTGGGCATCGTCGTCCCCGACGGGACCGCGAACTTCGAAGCCGTGGCCCAGGGCGACCCGGGCGCCCCACTGGGTCGCGAGCTCCAGATCGCCGAACTCCTGCGGCACATCAAGCACCAGCGCATCACGGGCACCCTCTGGGTCACGGCCGACGTCCACTACACCGCCGCGAACCACTACGCGCCGGAGCGGGCTGCCTTCACCGACTTCGCGCCGTTCTGGGAGTTCGTGTCGGGCCCGATCGGCGCCGGCGGCTTCCCGGCCGGGCGGCTCGACGCCACCTTCGGCCCGGAGGCGGCCTACGTGCAGTCGGCTCCCTTCGCCAACATGTCACCGTCCGAGAACCCTCCGTACTACGGCGAGGTCGACATCGACGGCGGCAGCGGGGACCTCACCGTCCGTCTGCGCCGCCAGGGAGGGGACGTACTCTTCACCCGGACGCTCCGGCCCGGACGCGTGGGCCAGTGACGCCCTGAAGCCACCGGAAGCCATCGGAAGCCCCCGTACCCCGCGGGGGCATCGGCCGCTCCGACCTTGTGATCCGGAAATGGCCCCGAAAACTGGGTGAAATCGGCCAGATGGACACTTAACCAGTCGGTCACAGATCGTTCGTGATCACGCAACACCCCTGCGCCACAGTGGTGCGCATGACTGACCGTAACCTCGCCTCCGCCCACCGTCCCCACCGTCACCACTGGCGCCGCGACGTCGTCGAACTCGCCGCAATGTTCTGCGCCGTCGCGGTCGCCGACGCCATCGCCAATCTCGTCGTGCACGGCCCCAGGGGCCCGGTCCTGCTCGTGGCCTCGGCCGTCGTGCTCCTGGTGACGGCGGCCTTCCACACCTGGTGGGCACGGCGCCACAGCCATGCGCCCCCGCCGCGGCACACGGACCTCGGCGATCCGGAGCAGCTCCCCGCGACGACCTCCGGCGCGGCAGCGAGTGCGCCCGCGGTCGCGAGCAGCACCGCCCTCTGGCGGATGCGCACGACCGTACGGGACGAGCCGGGCTCCCTGGCCGCCCTCTGCACCGCCCTCGCCCGCAACGGCGTCGACATCCTGACCCTCCAGACGCACCCGCTCCCCGAGGGCGGCACGGTCGACGAGTTCCTGCTGCGCGCCCCGCAGGAACTGCCCTCCGCCGACCTCGCCCGGGCGATCTCCCGGGCCGGCGGCCACAGCACCTGGATCGAGCGCGCCGACGCCCACGACCTGGTCGACACCCCGACGCGGGTCCTCGGCCTCGCCACCCGCACCGCCCTGGACGCCGCCGAGCTGCCCCTCGCCCTGCGCCAGCTGCTCGGCCGCTGCACGATCCACTCGATCCCGGCGACCACCCTCACCGGCCGCCCCAACGCCGGCGCGGACGCCCCCGTCGAGGGGGTCCTGGAGGCCACGGTCATGCGGCTGCGCGACCCGTCCGGCGGTGCGATCACCGTGGAGCGGCCCTACCTTCCCTTCACCCCGACCGAGTTCGCCCGGGCCCGCGCCCTCGTCGAGCTCGACGCCCGGCTCGGCCCCCGCGTCCCGCGCAGTCAGGACGTGCTGACCCTGCCCGAGGGCAACGAGATCACCGTGCGCCGCGCCGACGGCTCCGACCGGGCGGCGGCCCGGGCCATGCACGACCGCTGCTCCGAGCGCACGCTGTCGCTGCGCTACCACGGCCCCGTCAACGACGCCGACCGCTACCTCGGCCACCTGCTGAGCCCCCGCTTCGGCCGCACCCTCGCCGCGACCACCACCTCCGGCAAGCTCATCGCCCTCGGCCACCTGCTGTGGGACGGCGACGAGACCGAGGTCGCCCTGCTCATCGAAGACGACTGGCAGCGCCGCGGCATCGGTTCCGAGCTGCTGCGCCGGCTCCTCGCGATGGCCGTCGAGGCCGGGTGCGACAGCGTGTACGCCGTCACCCAGGCCTCCAACACCGGCATGGTCGCCGCCATGCGCGGCCTCGGCCTGCCCCTCGACTACCAGATCGAGGAGGGCACCCTGGTGATCACGGCCCGGCTGGACGCCACCCCGGTCAACTCCCGGCTGCCCTACGAACTTCCCCGCGAGCTCCCGCAGGAACTCCCGCACGAGCAGTCGGCTCCGCGGCGCCGCGCCTGACGATCCGTCCGGAGCCGGGACCCCGACCGGGTCCCGGCTCGGGCGGAATCCGGCCAAGCTGCGAGCGCCCCGTTCCCGAAGTTCTTTGCCCTCGGATCGTGAAGTGGCTTGTCCAGCACGGTGGTTGAAGATTCTTCGCACGCACGGCCGATCCCGCTCCGGCCCACGTCAGCAGTCCGACGGCAATCGGTGATGACGGGAACCCGTCCCACATACGAAGATGTCCGCATGTCAGAGACCCTCCACAACGGCAGTGCACCGCGGCTGCCCCGCCAGGTGGCCGACGCTTACGTCGACGACCTCATCGCCCTCGACCCGATCACGGGCACCTACCTCGGTGTCGCCTCGAGTTCGAGCAAGCTCCCGGACTACTCCCCGGCGGGCCGTGCGGCCGTAGCCGAGCTCATCCGCGAGACCCTGACCCGCCTCGACGCGGCCGAGTCGGAGGCCGGCGCCGACAGCGACGCCGAACGCCGCTGCGCCCGGCTGCTGCGCGAGCGCCTCAGCGCCGAGCTCGCCGTACTGGAGGCCGACGAGGACCTGTGCGCGGTCAGCAACATCCACAGCCCCGCGCACTCCGTCCGTGAGATCTTCTCCCTGACGCCCGCCGACACCGACGAGGACTGGGCGGCGATCGCCGAGCGCCTGCGCGCCGTACCGGCCGCCTTCGCCGGCTACCGCGAGAGCCTCGGGCTCGGCCTGGAGCGAGGCCTCTACGGCGGCCCCCGCGCCACCACCACCATGATCGGCCAGCTCACGACCTGGGTCGGCCAGGACGGCTCCGAGGCGCCCTTCTTCGAGGGCTTCGTCTCCGCCGGTCCTGACGCCCTGCGCGCCGAACTGGACGCCGCGGCCGCCGGCGCGACCGCCGCCGTCGTCGCACTGCGCGACTGGATGAGCTCGGTGTACGCCCCGGCCGTCGAGGGCAAGCCCGACACCGTGGGCCGCGAGCGCTACGCCCGCTGGGCCCGCTTCTTCAACGGCACCGACCTGGACCTGGAAGAGGCGTACGCCTACGGCTGGTCGGAGTACCACCGGCTGCTCGCCGAGATGAAGTCCGAGGCTGCCAAGATCCTTCCGGGCGCCGGCCCCTGGGAGGCGCTGAAGCACCTGGACGAGCACGGCACCCACATCGAGGGCGTGGACGAGGTCCAGGTCTGGCTGCAGGGCCTGATGGACGAGGCCATCGAGAACCTCGACGGCACGCACTTCGAACTCGCCGAGCGCGTCCGCAGGGTGGAGTCCCGCATCGCCCCGCCGGGCGGTCCCGCGGCCCCGTACTACACGTCCCCTTCCGAGGACTTCTCCCGCCCGGGCCGCACCTGGCTGCCCACCATGGGCCTGACCCGCTTCCCCGTGTACGACCTGGTGTCCACCTGGTACCACGAGGGCGTGCCGGGCCATCACCTGCAACTCGCGCAGTGGACGCACGTGGCGGACCAGCTCTCCCGCTACCAGGCCACCGTCGGCATGGTCAGCGCCAACGCCGAGGGCTGGGCGCTGTACGCGGAGCGGCTGATGGACGAACTGGGCTACCTCAAGGACGCCGAGCAGCGTCTGGGTTACCTGGACTGCCAGATGATGCGCGCGGCGCGGGTCATCGTGGACATCGGCATGCACGTGGACCTGGAGATCCCGGCGGACTCGCCGTTCCACCCGGGCGAACGGTGGACGGTTGACCTGGCGCAGGAGTTCTTCGGCCTGCACAGCGGCCGGCCGGCGGACTTCGTCGAGAGCGAGCTCACCCGCTACCTGTCCATGCCGGGACAGGCGATCGGCTACAAGCTGGGTGAGCGCGCCTGGCTCCTGGGCCGGGACAACGCGCGTGCCGCGCACGGCGGTTCCTTCGACCTGAAGGCCTGGCACATGGCTGCGCTGTCGCAGGGTTCGCTGGGGCTGGACGATCTGGTGGACGAGCTGTCGAAGCTCTGACGGACGGGCCGCTCATTCCCGGGGGGATGAGCGGCCCGTTCCCGTGATCCCGCACCGCCCCGTGAGCCCGCACCGCCCCGTGGGCCCGCACCGCCCCGTGGGCCCGCACCGCCCCGTGGGCCCGCACCGCCCCGTGGCACGTACGGCACGCACGGCACGTGCCTCAGCAGCCGCAGTCGTCCGAGTCGGTCGGCGCGGTCAGCGGGTCGGCCTCGGCACGCTGCTGGCTGCCCTGCCAGGTCTCGACCTCGAAGCCCTCCCGGATCCAGTACTCGATGCCGCCGAGCATCTCCTTCACCTGGAAGCCGAGTTCGGCCAGGGCGAGGGCGGAGCGGGTGCCTCCGTTGCAGCCGGGGCCCCAGCAGTACGTCACCACGGGGACGTTCTTGTCCAGGAGCCCCTCTGCCTGCTCGGGGATCAGGGCGGTGGGCAGGTGGACGGCGCCGGGCACGTGGGCCTGGTCCCAGGACGGGGTGGAGCGGGAGTCGACGAGCTGGAAGCCGAGCTCCGCGCCCTGCTCGCGGTGGGCCTTGAAGGCGGCGGCGACGTCCGACACGTCCGCGTGGAAGGCCAGGCTCGCGGCGAAGTACGCGGCGGCCGCGGCCGGGGAAGCCGGCGGCACCCGGAGCACGGGATTGGTGGTGGCGGGGGCGGCGGAGCCCGGCTGGTTCGTGTGCGTCTGCGTCGTCGTCATGGCAAGAAATCTATGATCCGTCGATCACCGTCGGAAGCGAGTATCCCCGGCCTTTTCCTTGTCTGACCGGGGAATCCCCTGCTAGACCTGCACCATGACCGACTATTCCCCTGATGCCACCGACTGGCGGATCCTCGAAGCCCTCCAGCGGGACGGCCGCGCCAGTTTCACCGAGCTCGCCCGCTCCGTGTCCATGTCCGCGAGCGCCGTCACCGAGCGGGTCCGCCGACTGGAGGAGACCGGCATCATCACCGGCTACACGGCGGTGGTGGACCCGGAAAGGCTCGGCAAGTCGATCCTCGCCCTGGTGCGGCTGCGCTACCCGCACGGCAACTACAAGCCCTTCCACGACTTCCTGGAGGCCACCCCGGAGATCCTGGAGGCCCACCACGTCACGGGCGACGACTGCTTCGTCCTCAAGGTCGCGACCCGCTCGATGTCACACCTGGAGGAGGTCACGGGCCGGATCTCGGGGCTCGGTTCGGTGACGACGAGCATCGTCTACTCCTCCCCGCTGCCCCGCCGGCCGCTCAGTCCGTGAGCGCCGCCGTACGGTGGCGCACCACGGAGCCGCCGCGCTGCTTGACGATCTCCAGCTGTGCCTGGACCCGGGTCCGCAGGTCGGCGACATGGCTGACGATGCCGACGCTCCGGTCCCGTTCGCGCAGCGAATCCAGGACGTCGAGCACCTCGTCCAGCGCCTGGTCGTCGAGGCTTCCGAAGCCCTCGTCGATGAAGAGGGTGTCCAGGCGCATCCCGCCCGCCTCCTCGGTGACCACGTCCGCGAGGCCCAGCGCCAGGGCCAGCGAGGCGAAGAAGGTCTCGCCGCCCGACAGGGTGGCCGTGTCCCGCTCGCTGCCGGTCCACGCGTCGACCACGTGCAGCCCGAGGCCGGAGCGCCCCCGTCCGCTCGCCCGCGCGTCGGAATGGACGAGGGTGTAGCGGCCGCCGGACATGCGCAGCAGCCGTACCGTAGCGGCGGCGGCCACCTGCTCCAGGCGGGCGGCCAGTACGTAGGCCTCCAGGCGCATCTTGCGCTCGTTGTCGGCGGAGGTGCCGGCGGTGAGTCCGGCCAATCGGGCGACCCGGTCGTAGGCCTCCCGCAGGGGACCGAGCGCCCGCAGTTCCTGCTCGGCCCGGAGGGAGAGCCGGTCGAGCTCCGTGCAGCGAACCCGGGCCGCGTCGGCCGCCGACCCCGCCGTACGAAGCTTCGCGGCAGCGGTGGCCGCGTACGCGTCGGCCGCGTCCGGTGCGGCCGGGGGCAGGGCTGCCGCTTCAGCGGCGCCGGTCTCGCGGCGGCGCTCCGCCAGCAGGGCGTCTTCCGCCTGCCAGGCGTCCAGCCGGTGTTGGAGGGCGGTGCGTTCGTACTCGGGGAGCACCGCGTCGGCGGCGGCCTCGATGGTGTCGAAGCCGGCCTTGAACGCGGCGTCGGCGAGCTGGTCGTCGGCCTCCTTCAACCGGGCCGCGGTGGTCTCGGCCCGGCGCAGCGAGGTGGCCGCGGTGGAGACCATCCGGACCCGGTCCTCCAGGGTGCGGGCGCGGGCCGCGACGGTGGGCGCGCCGTCCCGTACGAGGGCGAGTTCGGCCTCCAGCCCGGCCTGTTCGCGGTCCAGGGCCTCGCGCCGGGAGGACCTGGCGGCAGCCCGGGTCTCGGCGCCCTGCCGGTCGGCGCTGCGCGTGGCGTGCTCCTGCTCGGCCCGGGCGAGCTGCTCCCGGGCGGCGTGGAGGCAGGCGGCCGCGGCGTGGGCGGCGGCATGGCGGTCGCTCAGGTCGGCTGTCAGGTCCAGGAGTTCGGCGGTGGATGCCTCCCCGGCGGCGGCCGCGGCTTCGGCACGGGCCTCCTGCGCGGCGGCGTGCCGGCGCTCCACGGCGGCCCGGGCCTGCTCGGCCCGTTCGAAGTGGGCGTGGGCCGCGTCCTCGGCGGCGCGGTCCACGTGGCCGGGGGCCGGGCGGGCCGGAGCAGGGTGTTCCGCGGACCCGCACACGGTGCAGGCCTCTCCGGCCACCAGCGCCTCGGCGAGCTCGGCGGCGATCCCGCGCAGCCGGTCCTCCTTGAGCTCCAGCCAGCGTTCCCGGGCGGCGGCCGACTCCTCGCGCAGGGTGAGCAGTTCGCCCGCGGCGCGCGCCGCGTCGGCGTCGAGCTCGTCCCGCCGGCGGGCGGCGTTCAGCTGCATGCGGGCGGGTTCCAGTCGGCCCGCGAGCTGCTCGGCCAGCGTCGCGGCCTGCTGGGCGGCGTCCACCCGCTCCTGCAGTGCCGTTCGGGTTGCCTCCCAGCGCTCCAGCCACTCGGCGGACTCCTGGTGCTGCTCCTCGGCGGCCCGGGACTCCCGTTCCAAGTCGGCCCGTTCCCGGCCGATCTCGGCGCTGCGCTGTTCGGCCCGCTGTGCCGCGCCGAGCGCGCCGAGGGCCTCGCGCAGCCGCTGCTCCACAGCGGCCAGCTGCTCGGTTCCCGCCTCCTTCAGTGCTGGCGGGAGCTGCGTCCGGGCGGAGGTTTCGGCGTGGGCGGCGGCAAGGTGCGCGGCGGAGGCGGCGCCGCGCAGTTCCAGGGCGGGGGCCACCAGGGCGCCGCGCCGGGCCCGGTCCAGCAGGCCGCGCACGCGGTCCCGCTCGGGCGCCGCCCCGTCGAGCAGGGCGGCCCGGCGGAGGGTCTCCGCGTGCCGGCGCTGCAGCCGGTCGAGCTCCCGCGCGTCCTCGGCGGCCCGCCGGGCGGCGGCGTGCCGGCTCTCGACGGCGGCCAGGGCGTACTCGGCGACGTCGAGGCGCTCGCGGGCCGCGCACCGGGCGACGGCCGCCCAGGCCCGGACGGCCTCGGCGAGCCCGGGGTCGCCCGGCTGGTGTCCGGGCATCGGCCAGGCCCGCAGGTCGGCGCTGTCGCCGGCGGCCTGGGCGAGCCTCTGGGCGGTGTGCAGGACCTTCTCGTCGCCGGCCCGGACCTTGGCCTCGGCGGCCCGGCGGCGCTCCCCGAGCAGGGCCTCGACGGCGGCGAAGCGGCGGGTGTCGAAGAGCCGGCCGAGGAGACGGCCGCGGGCGGCCTCGTCGGCGCGCAGGAAGCGTGCGAACTCTCCTTGAGGCAGCAGGACGACCTGGCAGAACTGCTCGCGGCTCATGCCGAGCAGCTGCTCGATCTCCTCGCCGATCTCCTGGTGGGAACGGCTGAGCGGCTCCCAGCCCGCACCGGTGTGCTCGCGCAGCCAGCTCTGGGCCTTGTCCTTGGTGGTGCCCGTGCCGCGCTTCTTCGGGCGCTCCTGTTCGGGCCGCCGGGTGAGCTCGAGGCGGCGGCCGCCCGCGGTGAGTTCGAGGGTGACCTCGGTCGGGGTGCGGGCGGCGGCGTGGTCGCTGCGCAGGCTCGTGCCGGGGGCCTGGCGGGGGCCGGGCACGGAACCGTAGAGCGCGTAGCAGACGGCGTCGAGCACGGAGGTCTTCCCGGCGCCAGTGGGTCCGTGCAGCAGGAAGATGCCGGCGCCGGACAGGGCGTCGAAATCGATCTCCTGGGGCTCGGCGAACGGTCCGAAGGCTGTCACGGCCAGCCGGTGCAGCCTCATCGGTGAGCCTCCCGGTGGCTGTCGTCGGCCCGTACGTCGTCGAAGGCGCCCTGGAGAACGGCCCGTTCGGCCTCGTCCGGGTGGCCGCCGCCGCGTACGTGGGCGACGAAGTCCTCGGCGATCTCCTGGTCGCTGCGGCCCTTGAGGCGCTGGGCGTAGGAGGCGCCGGTCTCCTCCTGCCGGCCCTCGGGGTCGAACGCGAGGGTGAGGGTGTGCGGGAAGCGGGCGGCGAGGCGGGCCATGGGGTCGTCGGGGCGGACCGGGTCGGTGAGGGTGGCTTCGACCCAGGCGTCCTCATGGGCCTGGTGCGCAGGATCCTGCAGCAGGTCCTCCAGCCGTCCGCGGAGCCGGGCGAGGGTGCGCGGGACGGGGGTGTCGATCCGCTCGGCGCCGGTGATCTCGCCCTGTGCGCCGAGTTCGATCAGCCACATGCTCTTGCGGTGGTCGGCCTCGGAGAAGGAGTAGGCGAGCGGGGAACCGGAGTAGCGGACCCGTTCGTCGATGGTCTGGCTGCCGTGGAGGTGGCCCAGGGCGGCGTAGTCCACGCCGGCGAAGACGGAGGCGGGTACGGCTTCGACCCCGCCGACGGTGATGTCGCGCTCGCTGTCACTGGCCCGGCCGCCCGTGACGAAGGCGTGTGCGAGGACGATCGAGCGGGTGCCGGGCGCACGGGTGGCCAGGTCGGCCCGGATCCGGTCCATGGCGGCGCCGAGGACCGCCTCGTGGCTGACCTTCTCCGCGCGGAACTGGTCCTTGACCAGGGCGGGCTCCAGGTACGGCAGGCCGTACAGCGCCACGTCACCGTGTACGTCGGTCAGGACGACGGGGTCGGCGCAGCCGGCCGGGTCGGTCCGCAGGTGGATCCCGGCCCGACCGATCAGTCCGGCGCCGACTCCGAGGCGGCGGGCCGAGTCGTGGTTGCCGGAGATCATCACGGTGGGGACGCCGAGGTCGGCGAGGCGGTGCAGGGCCCGGTCGTACAGCTCGACGGCGGGCAGCGGGGGCACGGCCCGGTCGTAGACGTCACCGGCGACGAGGACGGCGTCGACCTCGCGCTCGCGCACGGTCTCGATGAGGTGGTCGATGAAGACGGCCTGGGCGCCGAGCAGGTTGACCCGGTGGAAGGCCCGGCCGAGGTGCCAGTCGGAGGTGTGCAGGAACTTCACTCGCCGGCCCCGCCGCACATGCCGTCTCCCCCTGGTCGTGTCCCGCTCGCTGAACCCCTCTACGCTAACCCGTCCCCGGGGGCGCTCAGGGCGCGTACGTCTCTCCGCCGAGGGTGAGGCCGGCGCTGCCCGCGGTGGTGTCGGCGAGCCAGGCCTCGAAGGCGGGCAGGTCGGCCTCGGGGAGGGCCACCTCGATCTCCACCTCGGCCCCGTAGCGCAGGTCCACCACGGTCCGGCCGGTGGAGCGCAGGTCGTTCTGGGTCTTGCCGGCCCGCTGGTGGTCGACGGTGACGGTGGCCAGCCGGTAGCGGCGCCGGGTGACGGTGCCGAGCTCGTCGAGGGCCTCGCCGACGACCCCGCCGTAGGCCCTGATCAGGCCGCCGGCGCCGAGCTTCACGCCGCCGTAGTACCGGGTGACGACGGCGACCGCGTAGCGGATGTCGCGGCGCATGAGCATCTGCAGCATGGGCACCCCGGCGGTGCCGCCGGGCTCGCCGTCGTCGCTGGCCTTCTGCACGGAGGCGTCCGCGCCGACGACGTAGGCGAAGCAGTTGTGCGTGGCGGTGGGGTGCTCCTTGCGGATGCGCGCGACGAAGTCCTGGGCCTCCTGCTCGGTCGCGGCGGGCGCGAGCGAGCACAGGAAGCGCGAGCGGTTGATCTCGGACTCGTGCACGCCCTCACGGGCCACCGTCACGTACTGGTCTGCCTTCACCTCACCACCCTAAGCGGTGCAGAACGGGCCCCCGCCCGTCCGTGGGAGGGCACGGCACTAAGGGCTGTCCCGTAATCCGCGGTGGGTCAGCGCGCGGCGTCAGATGCGGTGCATCTCCCCCAGCTACCGCTGGGAGGGGCCCCCGGGCGGAGGGCAGTCCTCATACTGGGCGTATTCGGGCGATCCCGACAACGCGGCGAGGTGCCGTAGCTGGCGCCGCGCGCCCGCCGGGGATTGCGGGACAGCCCTTAGGTTGGTGGCCATGGGGGAACAGGGGCGGGAGTACCGGTACGTGGGACCAGCCGAGCTGAGGGTGCTCGTCCGGCCGGAGGGCGAGGGGCGGAGCATCCGCTCGGCCGCGGAGTTCGAGGACTGGGCCGCGGGCCCGGCGGCGGCCGAGCTGGCCGAGCCCGTCACGTTCGTCGTGGACCGCGCCGGTGTGCTGCGGCTCGCGCCGCGGCGCAGCGAGCACGTGGTCTGCGCGGGTGGCGGCACGGTGCTGAGCGCCGGGGAGATCGCTTTCGGGCGGGAGTCCGGGCGGTGGGTGGTGTGGGCGGTGAGCAACCAGTCGACCGGATACTGCCCGGACACCGGCTCGTGGCCGGCGGTCGCGCAGGCCCTGGACGCGGCGGGGATCGGGCACCCGTCCGGCTTCACCCACGAGGTGGTCTTCCGCCGCTGCCCGGTCTGCGCGCAGTTGAACGTCGTCCGGGACGAGCACTTCGTCTGCGTCTTCTGCGACGCGTCCCTGCCGCTCGCCTGGAACGTGGACCGGTCAGCGGGGTAGGCAGCCCAGCACGGCCCGGAACCTCTCGCGCCCCGACGCGACGCTCGCTTCCCACAGACCCGCGGCATCACCGCTGGCCGAGCGGGCCTGCAGGGCTTTCTCCTCGGCCCGGAAGCCGGCGCCGCCGGGCAGGTTCTGGTCCAGCAGACCCATCGCGGTGAGCGCGACGTGCCCGCAGGACAGCGCGTGGTCGGCGTCCGCCGAGGCGTTGGCCAGCAGTGCGTACCGCAGGACGAGGACGCCGAAGAAGGCGTACGTCCCGGCGACATCGGTGATGCCGTCCTCGTACGGCCGCAGTTCCGGCAAGTCCTCCAGCGCGCGCACGCGCTCGGCGGCGTCGGGCAGGGGCCGGTCCGCGTACCAGAGGCCGCGCAGGGACTCCACGCAGAGGTCCACATCGGCCTCGCGGTCCGGCGTGGCCCCCCGCATGCCGATGAACAGGGGCACCGCGCGTTCGGCGCAGGCGGCCGCGTACAGGCGGACCGCCCCGTCGTCGCCCGTGCGCAGGGCCTCCGCGACGGCCCCCTCCACCAGCCTGTCCACGTCCCACCCCTCGCACCGTTCGAACGGATCGACAGACTACAGAGCGGACCCGGGGAATCGCGCCCGGGAGTTTTCGGTTGATGCGGCTGAGCGCCGGTCCGACGCGGTGGAGACGCAGCGGACGGGGTCGGCGGGTTCGTAGCGCATCAGGAGGCGGCACACGTGTACGGCGATCCGGCAACCATCCGCAAGATCCTCACCGAGCTGGGCGACACCTGGGCCGTGGTGGGGCTCTCGAACAACCAGGACCGCGCGGCCTACGGGGTGGCCCGCGTACTGCAGCGGTTCGGCAAGCGCGTGATCCCCGTGCACCCCAAGGCCGAGACGGTGCACGGTGAGCCCGGGTACGCCTCGCTGGCGGACATCCCGTTCAAGGTGGACGTGGTGGACGTCTTCGTGAACAGCGAGCTGGCCGGGCCGGTGGCCGACCAGGCCGTCGCCGTCGGCGCCGAGGCCGTCTGGTTCCAGCTGGGCGTGATCGACGAGGCCGCATACGCCCGTACCCGCGAGACGGGGCTGACGATGGTCATGGACCGCTGCCCCGCGATCGAGATCCCGGCGCTGTAGGCCTAACCGGCGGACGCCGCCGGGCCGCCGCCGTGGGCATGGGCGGACGGCGGCGTCGAGACCGGTGGGACGGACACCGCGAGGGTCATCTCCATCGGCGCGGAACCGTCGTTGCGGTAGGAGTGCGGGACGTTGGCCTCGAAGGCGGCCGCGGCCCCGGCCGGTACGCGGAACTCCTCCTCGCCGACCACCAGGGTCAGCTCACCGGCCGTGACGTGCAGCATCTCGATGGTGCCGGACGGGTGCGGGACGGAGTCCGTCCCCTCGCCCGGCACCAGGTGCCAGGTCCACAGCTCCATCGGCCCGCGCTCGTCCGTGCCGATCAGCATCGTCGTCGAACTGCCCGCCTCGCTGGACCAGATCCGGACGGCCTGGTCCGGCGGGACGATGCGGACCTGCGGGCCGCGGTCGTGGTCGAGGAGCGCGGAGATGCTGACGCCCAGCGCGTCGGCGAGCCTGACCGTGGTGCCCAGGCTGGGATTCGTACGGGCCTGCTCGATCTGGATGATCATCCCGCGGCTCACTCCCGCGCGGGCCGCCAGGGAATCCAAGGTGAAACCGCGTTCGCCGCGCCACCGCTTGAGGTTCTGGGCGAGCGCCTGGGTGAGCTCTTCGAGGTCCGACACCATTCCGTCCAATATTCTGGATGACACAGTCCAACAGAGTGCACTAACGTGTTCTGTATTAGATGCTGCACTCCCACGTTCACCGCACTGTACTGCGAGGCCCGCCCATGACCGCCCTCTTCGCCCTGGCCACAGCCGTGCTGTGGGGGCTCGCCGACTTCGGCGGCGGGCTGCTGACCCGCCGGATCCCGGCGCTCACCGTGGTCGTCGTCTCGCAGGTCGTCGCCGTGGTCGTACTCGGCGCGGTGGTCCTCGGCACCGGCGCCTGGCGGGAGGCCGGTCCGCAGCTGTGGTTCGCGGTCGGCGCGGGCCTCGTCGGGCCGGTCGCCATGCTCAGCTTCTACAAGGCGCTGGCCCTCGGCCCGATGGGCGTGGTCTCGCCGCTGGGCTCCCTCGGCGTGGTCGTGCCCGTGACCGCGGGGCTGATGTTGGGCGAGCGGCCCGGCCTCAGCCAGTTCGCGGGGATAGCGGTGGCCGTCGTCGGCATCGTGCTCGCGGGCGGCCCCGAGCTGCGGGGCGCGCCCGTCCAGCGGCAGGCCGTCGTCCTCACCCTGGTCGCGGCCTTCGGCTTCGGTGCGGTGATGGCCCTGATCGCGGAGGCGTCCAGCACCCTCACCGGACTGTTCCTCGCACTGTTCGTGCAGCGGGTCACCAATGTCGCCGCGGGCGGCGCCGCCCTGTGGGCGCAGACCCGGCGCGGCATACCCGCCCTTCCGGCCGGCGCCGGCCCGAAGCTCCTGTGGGGGCTGCTGCCCGCTCTGGCCTTCGTCGGCCTCGCGGACGTCGCGGCGAACGGCACGTACTCCATAGCCGCCCAGAACGGCCCGGTGACCATGGCCGCCGTACTGTCCTCGCTCTACCCGGTGATCACCGCGCTCGCCGCCTTCGCCGTATTCAAGGAACGGCTGCGCACGGTCCAGGCCGCGGGCGCCGGCCTGGCCCTCGCCGGAACGGTTCTTCTGGCCGCGGGCTGAGCGGCTCCGTCGCCGGGCCCTACGAGTGCTCGGCCTCCGCGAGCTCCGTCTCCGTGAGCCCCGCCTCCGCGAGCTCGGCCTCCGTCAGCTCGGCCAGTCCGCGCAGTTGCTCGGGGGTCATCCCGTCCGGGATCGGCACCGGCGTCGGCGTACGCAGCGGCGGCTGCCAGCCCGTCTCCGGCTCCCAGCGCCGTACGATGCGCGCCGGCGCCCCCGCCACCACGGCGTGGTCCGGGACCTCGCCCCGTACGACGGCGCCCGCGGCCACCACCACGTTGCGGCCGAGGCGGGCGCCCGGCAGGATCACCGCGCCGGTGCCGAGCCAGCACCCCGGACCGATCTCCACGGGTGCGCTGCGCGGCCACTGCCGGCCGATCGGCTCGTGCGGGTCGTCGTAGCTGTGGTTGGTGGACGTGATGTAGACCCCGGGTCCGCAGAAGGTGTTCGAGCCGATGGTGATCCGGGCGTCGGCGATGACATGACTGTTGCGACCTATGACCACCCCGTCGCCGAGCACCAGCATCGGCTCGGACCCCAGGTCGAGGTCCGGCATCATCCCGGCGGTGAGGGTGACCTGCTCGCCGATGATGCAGTGCCCGCCGAGCCGGATCCACCGCTCGCCGAAGACGGTGCCCTGCGGGAAGGCGAGCCGGGTTCCGTCCCCGATCGCACCAAACCTGAGCCGCCCAGGGGTCTGCGCGGTGACCGCGCCGGCCTGCTGCATCCAGCGCCAGCCGGTGTGGACCACGCGGCTCGCCAGCCGGCGGCGCGCGGCCGTCAGCGATGAGAACGTGTTCTGTTTCTTCGGCACCCGGCCACGGTAGTGCGCCGGGTGCCGCTCGCCCCGGCCACACTCCTGTGATCTTCACCCCATCGCCGGTACGGCGGCCCGCGTGGCCTACGGTGCTGTGAGCGCGGCAACCGGACGACGGACGCAGAGGAAGAGAACATGACGCACCAGGTGGCCCAGGCACTCGTGGCGGGTGTCGGCGGCAAGAACCCAGACATCGACCCGACGGCCTTCACGGCTCCGACCTCGGTCGTGGTCGGCGATGTCACCCTCGCCGCGGGCGCGAGCATCTGGTACTCGGCGGTGCTGCGCGCCGACTGCGGCCCGATCACGCTCGGCGCCGACAGCAACGTGCAGGACAACTGCACGGTGCACGTGGACCCCGGCTTCCCGGTCTCGATCGGCGAGCGCGTCTCCATCGGCCACAACGCCGTCGTGCACGGCTGCACCGTCGAGGACGACTGTCTGATCGGCATGGGTGCGACCGTGCTGAACGGCGCGGTGATCGGCGCCGGTTCGCTGGTGGCCGCGCAGGCCCTGGTCCCGCAGGGCATGGTCGTCCCGCCCGGCTCGCTGGTGGCGGGCGTGCCCGCCAAGGTGCGCCGCGAACTGACCGACGAGGAGCGCGAGGGCATCAAGGTCAACGCCCTGATGTACGGGGAACTGGCCAAGCAGCACCGCGCCTCGGTAACGCCGGAAGGCTAGTTCCGGGCCTCCCACGCGGCCACGAGCAGCGCCCTGACGGCCTCGTACTCGGCGTGGCGCGTGCCGGGGCCCGGACTCGTGCTGCCGGTGGACCTCTGTCCCGTGGCCCCTTCCCGGAAGGTCCGCTCGGTAAGGGTGGCGCCCCGCTCGAGGAGCCGTTCCACCGTGGCCGGGCAGCCTTGGCGGGCGGCCCAGTCGAGTGCCGTGCAACCCCGCTTCATCTCCTCGATGTCGGCGCCCCGGTCCAGCAGCAGGTCCACGGTCTCCGGGCTCCCACCCTCCCAGGAGGCGGCCGCCAGGATCAGCGGCACGTAGCGCAGCCCGCCCGCGGCGCCGCCCGGTGGGGCGCCGGCGTCGAGGAGGGCTCGGGCGACGTCCGTGTACCCGTGCATCGCGGCCAGGGCCAGCGGCGTCGCCTCGCCGTAGGGGCCGGCGTCGAGCCGGGGGTCGGCGCCGGCCGCGAGGAGGAGCCTGACGGCTTCCACCTGTCCGGCGCACACGGCCAGGTCCAGGGCCCGCCGTCCGCCGGGGACCCAGGCGTCGGCCTCGGCCCCCTCGGCCAGCAGGCGCCGCATCAGGTCCGTGTCCCCGGCCTCGGCGGCGCGCCCCAGGCCGTTCGCCAGCGGGTTGTAGTGGTCCTCCCGGCCCTCGTCCGACCAATCCGGCTCCGGTCGCTCCGCTGCCGTCATTCGCCGACGGCGGCCCGAGCCGTCTGCTGCGCGGGGATCTCCGCGTCGGCGGCCCCGGCGGCCGCGGCCGCCTTCTTCATCCGGCTGCGCACCACGAGCGTCACGGCGAGCCCGAACAGCACGGCGAGCGCCAGGGCCAGCCAGGAGAACCGCTTCAGCCACGGCTCGGCGACGATCCCCACCGAGTAGATGACGGCCGTGGTGCCGCCGGCCCAGAGGATGCCGCCGAGGACGTTCGCGACCAGGAAGCGCCAGTAGGGCATGTGCAGCACGCCCGCCAGCGGCCCGGCGAAGATCCGCAGCAGGGCCACGAACCGTCCGAAGAAGACGGCCCACATGCCCCACTTCTCGAAGGAGCGTTCCGCCAGCGCCACCTGCTGGGGTCCGAAGTGCTTGGGGAAGCGCCGGCCCAGCTTGTCCAGCAGCGGCTTGCCGCCCCGGCGGCCGATGGCGTAGCCGATCGAGTCGCCCACGATCGCCCCGGTGATCGCGCAGAGTCCGAGGACCACGGGGTCGATCTCCCCGTGCTGCGAGGCCAGCAGCGCCGAGCTGACCAGGATGATCTCTCCCGGCAGCGGGATGCCGAGGCTTTCCAGCCCGATGACCAGACCCACCAGGAGATAGATGCTGACCGCCGGAATCGTCTCCAGCCATTCCTGGATGTGCACCGGTACGTCCTCCCGTGTCGTCCTCGGCGCGCCCCCTGTGACACGCCGAACGGGCAGCCTATCGGCTCGCCACGACCGCCCTGGACCTCAGTGGCAGTTCGCGCGACGAACGGCCCACGAACACCTGCCGTCGGCCGGAACCCAGCACCCAGGCGTGCCGCTCCGGGTCCCACGACGACAGCGCCCGCTCGCTGATGTGGACGGTGACGCGCTCCGCCTCGCCCGGCGCCAGGACCAGTCGCCGGTAGCCGGCCAGCGCGCGCACCGGCTGGTCGAGCTCCAGTTCCGCGGACGGCCCCACGTACACCTGGGCCACCTCGGTGCCCTTGCGGCGCCCGGTGTTGCGGACGGTGAACTCCGCGCGCAGCCCGGCCCGCTCCGGACGGACGGTGAGCTTCTCGTACTGCCAGGTGGTGTAGGAGAGCCCGTGCCCGAAGGGGAACAGCGGAGTCACCCGCTGGGCGTCGTACCAGCGGTGGCCGACGTGGATGCCCTCGGAGTACTCCTGCCGGCCGCCCACGCCCGGGTAGCGCAGCGGGTCGCCGCCGACCGGGGTGGCCTGCGCGTCGGCCGGGAAGGTTTGGGTGAGGCGCCCTCCGGGGTCCGCGTCCCCGAAGAGGAGGTCTGCGGTGGCTCCTGCGCCCTCCTGGCCCGGGTAGTACATCTGGAGGACCGCCGCGGTACGGGAGAGCCACGGCATCGTCGTACTGGAGGAGGTGTTGAGCACGACGGTCGTACGGGGGTTGGCGGCGGTCACCGCTTCGATCAGCCGCTCCTGCCCGCCGGGGAGGGCCAGGGAGGTCCGGTCCCGACCCTCGGTGGCGTCCTCGTAGGCGAACAGCACCACGCTGTGGGCCGATTTGGCGGCCTTCACGGCCTCGGCGAGGTCCGCGGCGCGGATCGCCGCGGTGGTGCGCCGGAGCCGGAAGCGCTGGCCCTTGTCCCCGCCCTCGGCGGTCACGGCGAGCCGGTGGGCGCCCGCCTTGAGGGCGAGGGTGGTGCGGCGGATGCTCATCCCGTCGGGTGCGGAGCCGAGCAGTCCGCCGGCGAAGTACTCGGCCACGCCCTGCCGGACGGGGAACAGTTCCTCCCCGTCGAGGCGTACGACGGGCCGCTTCCCGGTGTAGTGGACGAGCAGGGTCCACTCGTCGTCGGCCTCGAGGCGGAACTCTCCCTCGTGGCTCCAGACGCGCCCGGGGTCCACGACCCGCTCCTCCAGGTCGGCGGCCGGGGTCAGCAGCTTCGCGGGGAGCCGCCGCCCGTACAGGTCCTCGCCGAGGGCGTAGCGGACGGTCGAGCCGTCGCCGGCCCGTCGCCGGATGGCGGTGAGCGGGGCGGCCGCCCCGTCGGGGACCACGTGGGCGCTGCCACCACCGCTGACGAAGGGCACCCGGCCGGTCGGTCCGATCACCGCGATCGAGCGGGCGGCGGCTCCGCTCAGGGGCAGGGTGCCGTGTTCGTTGCGCAGGAGCACCGCTCCGGCGGTGGCCACCTTGCGGGCGGTGCGCGCTCCGGCGGCGGCGTCGCGCGAGGGCCGGGCGGCGGGCGGGGCCGTGAGCAGTCCGAAGCGGTCCATGGTGGTCAGGATCCGGTGGACGGCGAGGTCGACGGCGGCCTCCGGTACGGAGCCGCCGCGCACCGCCTCGCGCAGCGGTCCGCCGAAGTGGGTGCCGCCGGGCATCTCCATGTCGAGTCCGGCGCCGATGGCGGCGACCGTGCTGTGGGTGGCGTCCCAGTCGGACATCACCCAGCCGTCGAACCCCCAGCTGCCGCGCAACAGTTCGTCGAGCAGCGCCTTGCTCTCGCAGGCGTGGACGCCGTTGACCTTGTTGTAGGCGCCCATGACGGCGCCCGCGCCGGCCGCCACGGCGGCTTCGAAGCCCCGTAGCTCGGTCTCGTGGAGGGTCTGCTCGGTGGCGATCGCGTCGACGGTGTCGCGGCCGTGCTCCTGGTTGTTGAGGGCGAAGTGCTTGACGGTGGCGATGAGGCCCTCGTCCTGGATGCCGCGGATCATCTCGGCCACCAGGTCGGCGGTCAGGTGCGGGTCCTCGGCGAAGGTCTCGAAGTTCCGGCCCGCGTACGGGGTGCGGATGAGGTTGACCATGGGCGACAGCAGGACGTCCTGGCCGAGCGCGCGGCCCTCGCGGCCGATGACACGGCCGTACTCGCGGGCCAGGGCCGGGTCGAAGGCGGAGGCGAGCAGGACCGGCGCGGGCAACGCGGTGGCGGGTCTGGCGACCCGTACCCCGGCGGGCCCGTCGGCGAGGCGCAGCGCCGGGATGCCCAGGCGCGGTACGCCGGGCACGTAACCCGCCTGGCCGAGGGGGGCGGGATCGGGGGCGCCGTGCAGCAGGGCGGTCTTCTCGTCGAGCGTGAGCCGCTGCAGCAGGGCGTCGATGCGCGCGGCGCCCGTGGCCTCGGCGGCGGCCGGTGCGGCGGGCGGCGCCTTACGGGCTCCCGCGCCCGGCGGCACCCCGGGCGCACAGGCGCCCGCTCCGATGGCCGTGCCCGCCGTGCCCGCCGCCGCGAGCAGTCGCATCGCGGAACGTCTCGACACGGCCTCGCTCATGGGCGCTCCCTGCGGCGTGGGTCGGCGGGAGCGGCCCGCGCCGGACCGCTCCCGCGCCCACTGTGCGTCGCGCGCCCGCCGGGTCGGTCGGGACGCGCCATCGCGGCGCCGAGGTTCAGCCCTCCGGCAGTGGCGGTGCGCCGTCGGTGCCGCGCAGGGTCTCGTCCCGGCGCCGCACCCGTGCCCCGGTGCGGTGGCCGCGCGCGTCGTGGTGCCGTACGAGGGCCTCCACCGGGTCCTGAGTCGAGCCGACTCCGGCGAGCACCGTCACCTCCACCACGAGCTCGGCGTCGAGGCCGATGTCGACCTTCGCCACGGGCGTTCCGTCCGTCGTCGTGCGACGGACCCTAGAAGGTGCCGGCCCGTGGCCGCAGGGGTTGGCGTCCGCCGGTCGTCACGCGTTGGGACGCAAGGTCCAGACGACCGTCATTTCGCCGGTCACGGCCTCGTCCTCGCGCTGGATGGCGATGGTCACGGGGAACTCGGGGCGGCCTCCGGCGTCGAGTTCGGCGATGACATCCGCGGCCGGGCGGCCGAGGGTGGCGGTGGCGGTCACGACGCCCTTGGCGAGCTTCTTGTAGCCGATCTCGGCCTTCACGGCGAGCGGGACGGCGCGCGAGAGCTGGTCGCCGAAGGCGGCCAGGACGATCGCGCCGCTCGCGGACTCGGCGAGGGTGAACATCGCGCCGGCGTGCGGGCCACCGACGTGGTTGTGGTAGTCGGGCTGGTCCGGGAGCCGGACGACCGCGCGCTCGGGGGTGGTCTCCAGGAACTGGAGGTTCAGGGTCCGGGCCATCGGTACGGTCGCGGCGAGCAGTTCGCCCACGTTCATCTGATCTGCGCTCATGGAACGCGATGTTACCCGCGAGTAGTCCTCGTTGACCAGGGCTCGCAAGGGGGCGGCCGTGGCTCCCCACGGCCACGGCCACTATCGTTACCGGCCATGTGGCCAGGACAGCAGCAGCCGCCCGGGGGCGAACAGAACCCTCAGGACGCGCAACAGAACCCGTACCAGCAGCAGCCGGGACAGCCGGGACAGCCGAACCCGTACCAGCAGCAGCCCGGTTACGGATACCCGCAGCAGCCGGGGTACCAGCAGCCCCAGGGCGTTCCCGGCCAGCAATGGGGCCCGCCCCAGATGCCCCAGCAGCCCCAGCCCACCGCCGCAGCCGGCGGCGGCGGTAGTTCGTACTCGACCAAGACCGTGGCGATCGTCGCCGCGGCCGCCGTCGTCGTGGTGGCCGCCGCGACCGGCGCGTTCGTGCTGACCCGAGACGACAAGAAGACCGAGGCCGACGGCAAGCCGGCGGCCAGCCCCTCGGCGCCGGCCTCCGAGTCACCCGCCCCGGCCGGCAGCAGCCCGAACCCGCGGGCCGGCGGCAACGCCCAGCCCGTCATCCCGGGCTGGAAGGTCGTGGTCAACACGAAGTACAACGTCAGCTACGACGTGCCCCCCGAGTGGAACGTCCACGAATCCGGCGGGATCCTCTCCATCTCCGACGAGGTGAAGAAGGATGGCAGTCCGATCATCACGATGACCGGCACCGCCACCCTCAAGGAGGAGTGGTGCACGGTCGACAAGGACGCGGACGGCAGGGTCGAGAAGTTCTCGGTCGCGGACACCGGCGTCAAGGGCGGCCAGGGCGCCAAGGACACCGCGCAGGTGGCGACCGACAACACCGGCGCCTGGGTCTGGGCGGCCTTCGCCCAGAAGGAGCCCAAGGGGACGGTGAAGGTGGAGGCCGCCAAGGAGTTCACGACCGCCTCCGGGATAAAGGGCCACACGGTGGTGGCGACCGCTCCGAACCTGAAGAAGGAGCACAAGTGCTCCACCGACGGCAAGGCGGTCGGCTTCGGCTTCAAGAACGCCGTCGGTGACTTCGCCAGCTTCGTGCTCATCACCGCGGCCGGCGTGAAGGACGAGGTTCCGACCGAGATCTCCGACAAGGTCCTCAGCTCCATCCGGCTCACCACCCCGTGATCCCGCGTCCCGCCCCGAGCCGGCAATCCGTTTGGATTCTCGGCCCGGGGCGGGGATAGTCCCTGGGTGAGCTCTCCCCGCACCGCAGCACCCCGTACGCCCGCGAACCGCCGCCGACCCGACTGGGCCGGCCGCAACTACAGCCTGCTCACGGGTGCGGCGATCATCACGAACCTGGGGAGCCACGGAGCGCACATCGCGGCCGCCTTCGCGGTCATGGACGCCGGCGGGTCCGTCGGCGACGTGGGCCTGATCGCGGCCGCCCGCACGCTGCCGCTCGTCCTCTTCCTGCTCATCGGCGGCGCCCTCGCCGACCGGCTGCCCCGCCACCGGGTGATGGTCGCGGCCAATGTCGTGAACTGCCTCTCGCAGGCCGCCTTCGCCGTCCTCGTCCTCACGGGCGAACCCCAGCTGTGGCAGATGATGCTGCTCACCGCGCTGTGCGGCACCGGTACGGCCTTCTTCAATCCCGCGGCCGAGGGCATGCTGCTCTCCACCGTCTCCGGCGAACACTCCAACCGGGCCTTCGCGCTCTTCCGCATGGCGATGAACGGCGCCGGCATCGGCGGCGCGGCCCTCGGCGGAGCGATGATCGCCGTGGTGGGCCCGGGCTGGGTCCTGGCCGCCGACGCGGCGGCCTTCGCCGTCGCCGGCGCCCTCCGGGCCTTCCTCGACGTCAGCCACGTGCCCGCCCGGGTCCCCGGCGGCGGCCTGCTGTCCGATCTGCGCGAGGGCTGGGTGGAGGTCCGCAGCCGCCCCTGGCTGTGGAGCATCGTGCTCCAGTTCTCCGTCGTGGTGGCCGTCGTCGGCGCCGCCGACGCGGTCTACGGACCACTGGTCGCCCGGGAGCAACTGGGCGGGCCCGCACCCTGGGGCGTGGCCCTGGCCTTCTTCGGCGTCGGCACCATCGCCGGAGCGGTCCTGATGATGGCGTGGAAACCGCGCCGGCTGCTGCTCGTCGGCACCCTGTGCGTGTTCCCGCTGGCACTGCCTTCGGCGGGACTCGCCGTGCCGCTGCCCGTATGGGGGCTGTGCGCGGTGATGTTCGTCAGCGGCGCCGCGATCGAGGTCTTCGGCGTGAACTGGATGACCGCGATGCACCAGGAGATCCCGGAGGAGAAGTTCTCCCGGGTCACCGCCTACGACTGGTTCGGCTCGGTGTCGATGCTTCCCGTCGCCACCGCCCTGGCCGGGCCCGCCGAAGCGGCCTTCGGGCGCACCCAGGCCCTGTGGGGCTGCGCGGTCCTGGTCATCGTGCCCACCGCGCTCGTCCTGCTGGTCCCCGACGTCCGCCGCATGACGCGCAGGGCACACGGCAAACCCGTCGCCGGAGCGGCCTCGGCCCCTACGGCCGCGGCCCCGGCCGAGCAGACGCCCGCCGGCGCCGTCGGCCACTGACGCGCCGTCGGCCACTGGCGCACCGTTGACCCCGGCCGCTCACCCCAGGCTGAACGCACCCTCCGGCGGCGCCGGGGAAGGGGCCGCGTCCGCGTCGGCCACCGGCGCCGCACCCTTCCTGAACCGGGCCAGACCGTCCCCGTACTCCACCCTGGCGGGAAACGCGTCGGCCGCGCACCTCCGGGCCAGCGCCCCCACCTCCAGCGGGGCGTCGGAGGCCAGCAGTACGGCGTTCCCGAACCGCCTCCCCCGCAGCACCGCCGGTTCTGCGAGCAGCGCCAGCTCCGTGAACGCCTCGGAGAAGTTGGCCACCTGCGCCCGCAGGAAGTCGAAGGGCGCGCCGTCGGCCAGGTTCGCCGCGTACAACCCGCCGGGCCGCAGCACCCGCGCGGCCGCCCGGGCGTACTCCACCGACGTCAGCTGCGCCGGCACCCGCGAGCCGCCGAACACATCGGCCACCACCACGTCCGCGCTCGCCGCGGGCGCGGCCTCCAGCCAGGCGCGGGCGTCGGCGGTGTGCACGGTGACCCCGGAGTCCACCGCGAGCGGCAGGTGCCCGGCCACCAGGTCGACCAGGCCCGCATCGAACTCGACGACCGTCTGCCGGGAGCCGGCCCGGGTGGCCGCGGCGTAGCGCGGCAGGGTGAGCGCGCCGCCGCCGAGGTGCAGGAGGTCCAGCGCGAGCCCCGGCTCGGCGGCGCAGTCCAGTACGTGCGCGAGGCGGCGCACGTACTCGAACTCCAGGTGCTGCGGATCGTCCAGGTCCACGTACGACTGCGGGGCCCCGTCGACGGTCAGCAGCCAGGCCCGGTCCCGGTCCACGTCCGGCATCAGTTTGGCGGTGCCCTGGCCCACGTCCCGGACGACCGGGATCTGTTCGTCGCTCACCGCTCCATTGTCCGACAGCGGTCGGACGGGTTTCGAACAGCCGTCAGGCAGCCCCGACCGACCAGACCGCCGCCGCCTCCGCCGCGTGCTCCTCGGCCTGTGCCAGGCCCGCCCGGGCCGCCGGGTCCCGCCGCGCCGGATCCAGCACGTTGCGCCCGAAGGCCTTGCGGGCCGCCGGCGACGGGGTGATCAGCAGGACCCGCGCCCCCGCCGCCCGCAGACGGTCGGCCTGCACGGACGGCGAGGGCACCAGTGCGGAACCGAGCGAGATCGGGGCGAGGATCGCCACCCGGTCGTAACCGGCGGCGAGGTCGGCATTGGTGGCGGAGCGGATCCCGCCGTCGATGAAGCGACGACCCGCGACCGTCACCGGCGGCCACACCCCCGGTACCGCGCAGCTCGCCGAGACCGCGTCGAGCAGCCCGCAGCCGCTGCCCCGCTCGAACGCCTCGAGCTCACCGGTGAGCGCGTCCACCGCGGTGACCACCAGCCGCCGCTCGGGCCATTCGTGGGAGACCAGCCGGGCGGCCAGGACCTTGCGGCGTTCCGCCTCCGAGCCGGTGTCCGCGGCCAGGGCCATGGCTCCCACCCGCCTGCGGTAGGCGGCGGCGTCGCTGCGCGAGCGCGCCATCGCCAGGGCGTACCGGGCGATGACGGCCGCCCCCAGCTTCGCCACGGGTTCCGCCGAGGCGTCGCCCAGCTGGCGCTCGTACAGCTCCTGCACGCTGAGCAGTCCGGAGGTGAGCTGGGCACCGACCACCGAGCCGGCGGAAGTGCCGACCACCAGGTCCGCGGTGGTCAGGTCCACGCCCGCGCGGGCGAGCCCGTGGAGCATTCCGCACTCCCAGCCGACGCCGGTCAGTCCGCCGCCGCCGAGCACCAGTGCCGTGTCGCCGCCCATCTCCGCCCGCCCCTTCGCGCATGCCTGTGGTGACGGCAGTCTGGCCGAGCCGTCCTGCCGCCACCACAGTGGGGTGCCGATCGGGCGTTCAGCCCAGTACGGCCGTCACCGTCCCCGCGCCCACGGTCCGCCCGCCCTCTCGGATCGCGAAGCCGAGCCCGGACTCCAGCGGGACGTCACGGCCGAGCTCGACGGTCATGGTGACCGTCTCCCCGGGCCGGGCCACGGCGACCTCCCCCAGGTCCACGTCCCCCACCACGTCGGCGGTGCGGATGTAGAACTGCGGCCGGTAGCCGCTGGCGACCGGTGTGGTACGGCCGCCCTCGCGCCCGGAGAGCACGTACACCTGAGCGGTGAAGCGGCGCTGCGGCGTCACGCTGCCGGGCGCGGCCACCACGTGCCCGCGGCGCACGCCGTCGCGCGGCACGCCGCGCAGCAGCAGCGCGACGTTGTCCCCGGCTTCGGCGGACTCCATCGGCTTCCCGAAGGTCTCCAGCCCGGTGACGACCGTCTCGGCCGGCTCGCCGTCGCCGCCGAGGACCGCCACGCGGTCCCCGAGGCGTACGGTGCCGCGCTCGACGGCGCCGGTCACGACGGTCCCGCGTCCGGTGATGGTCAGCACGTTCTCCACCGGCAGCAGGAACGGCGCGTCCGTGTAGCGCACCGGGGTCGGTACGTAGGTGTCCACCGCGTCCAGCAGCGCCTGGATCGCCTCCGTCCACCGCGGGTCGCCCTCCAGCGCCCCGAGTCCGGAGACCCGTACGACCGGCGCGCCGTCACCGCCGTATCCGTGCGCGGTGAGCAGCTCGCGGACCTCCAGCTCGACCAGGTCGGTCAGCTCGGGGTCGCCGGCGTCGGCCTTGTTGAGCGCCACGACGATGTGGTCGACGCCGACCTGCCGGGCGAGGAGCACGTGCTCGGCGGTTTGTGGCATGACCCCGTCGAGCGCGGAGACGACGAGGATCGCGCCGTCGAGTTGGGCGGCGCCCGTGACCATGTTCTTGATGTAGTCGGCGTGACCGGGCATGTCCACGTGGGCGTAGTGCCGGGTCTCCGTCTCGTACTCGACGTGCGTGAGGTTGATGGTGATGCCGCGCCGGGACTCCTCGGGGGCCCGGTCGATGCGGTCGAAGGGCACGAAGGAGGCGCCGCCGTGCTCGGCGAGGACCTTGGTAATGGCGGCGGTGAGGGTGGTCTTGCCGTGGTCGACGTGACCCATGGTGCCGATGTTGAGGTGCGGCTTGGTGCGCACGAAGGCCGTCTTGGCCATGGTTGATTCCCGTGTCTGGAAGCTGGAACGGGACCCCGAGGTCGAGCCGACCCTCCCCCTGTGGGGTCCGCCGGACGATCCGGGAAGGGTCAGCTTCGTGCGCCGTCGAACGCGGCGAGGACGGGTGCGTGGGCGGGTGCGCCTGCCGGTGCGCCCGCGTTGACGGCAGCCTTCGGCGCGTCCGCGACTGCGGACCGCACTGCGAGGAAGGCGTACCGGTTCATGCCCCTGATCCTGCCGGACGGTCCGGGGCGCGTCGAACGAATTACGGCGCGGTCAGATGTTCTTGAGCGCCTCTCGCACGGACAGGGGGGCCAGGGAGCCGCGTTCGGCCTCGACGAAGGCGCGGACCGCTTCGGGGTCCGTCTTCGCGTACTCGCGCAGGGCCCAGCCGATGGCCTTGCGCACGAAGAAGTCCGGGTGGTCGGCCCGGCGGCGGCAGTAGGCGAAGAGCCGTCCGGTGTCGGTGGCGGACTTGAAGCGGAGCTGGTGGAGCAGCGCGGTGCGGGCGAGCCAGAGGTCGTCGTCCTCGATCCACTCGTCCATCACGTCCGCGAGTTCCGGGTCGGCGGCCACCAGGGGGCCGACCGTGTGCGCGGCCAGCAGGTCGACGGTGTCCCACCAGGGGACGGTGACGACCAGGTGCCGGGCCACCTGCAGGAAGCCGGCGGAGCAGCGGGAGACGTGGCGGCGCAGGTAGTCCACCGCGAAGTAGTGGTACTCGCGTTCCGGGAGCTGCCAGCAGCGCAGCGCGAGCGCCGCACAGTCCGCCTCGGAGGGTCGTGGAGTGTCCTTGGTCACGGTCTTCGACAGGTCCCGGCGCAGCGGGGTGGGGATGCCGAGGAAGGGCGCGACGTCCTTCATGTACGCGGCCATGGACCGGGCCCGCACGGGATCGGCGGCCGCCGCGTACGCCCCGGTCAGTCGCTCCACCAGGGTGTCCGCGAGGGCGCTGCGGGGAACCCGCGGGGGTCGCCGGTCGTTCGACAGCATGAGGCCCAGATTACGGCGCACCGCCGTATACGTGGGCTAGTCTCCCGGGATGTCCCTCCTCCTCGCGCCGCGGACCCGGCTGGCGGTGCTCGTCGTGCTGCTCGTCGCGGCCGGCGTGTGCGTGCTGCTGTACGAACCCCAGCGCATCCTCTCGGAGGGCTGGCCCCCGGGGCTCCCGGTGGGCACGGCGGTCCTGCTGTTCGCAGCCGCGTACGGTGTGTGCACCGCTGCCTTCGTGCCGCGCCCCCTGCTCAATCTGGCCGCGGGAGCCGTCTTCGGCACCCAGTTCGGCCTTGTCGCGGCGGTCGGCGGCACGGTCCTCGGCGGCGCGATCTCCTTCGGTCTGGCCCGGATCCTGGGCCAGGAGGCTTTGCGACCGTTCCTGCGCGGGCGCTGGCTCCAGGCGGCCGACGGCCAGCTCAGCCGGCACGGTTTCCGCTCGATGCTCGCCGTCCGGATCTTCCCCGGACTGCCCTTCCAGGTGGCCAACTACTGCGCCGCGGTGTCGCGGTGCGGCTGGGTCCCCTTCCTCCTCGCCACGGCGATCGGTGTCGTCCCGAACACGGCCGCGTACGTGGTCGCGGGGGCCAGCGCCGCCTCCCCCGGATCGCCCGCGTTCCTCGTCTCCTTCGGTTTCATCGTGGTCACCGTGGTGGGCGGCGCGGTCGTCGGATGGCGCAAGCGGCACCGCCTGGTACCCCCTCGGACACCGGCTCCGGTGCCCGAGCCGACGCCCGAGCACCCCCCTGTGGTCAGTGGCGCTTCGCACGGGCCATAGCATCGGACGGAACTGCCCGACGATCACAAGGACGAGCGCACCCCGACATGAGCTGGTTCGAATCCCTAATCCTCGGTCTCGTCCAGGGGCTTACGGAGTTCCTCCCGATCTCCTCCAGCGCCCACCTGCGGCTGACCGCGGCGTTCGCCGGCTGGCACGACCCAGGAGCGGCCTTCACCGCCATCACCCAGATCGGCACCGAAGCCGCCGTGCTGATCTACTTCCGCAAGGACATCGCGCGGATCGTCTCCACCTGGTTCCGCTCGCTCTACACGAAGGCCCTGCGCTCCGAACAGGACGCCAAGATGGGCTGGCTGGTGATCGTCGGCTCGCTCCCGATCGGCGTCCTCGGCCTCGTCTTCAAGGACGCGATCGTGGGCCCGGCGCGTGACCTGCGCCTGACGGCCACCACCCTGATCCTGATGGGCATCGTGCTCGGCGTCGCCGACCGACTGGCCGCCCGCGACGAGGAGGGCGGCCGCCACCGCGCCATCCGCGAGCGCAAGACGCTCCAGCAGCTGGGCGTCAAGGACGGTCTGATCTTCGGCGTCTGCCAGGCGATGGCCCTGATCCCGGGCGTTTCCCGGTCCGGCGCGACGATCTCCGGCGGTCTGCTGCTCGGCTTCACCCGCGAGGCCGCCGCCCGTTACTCCTTCCTCCTCGCGATCCCGGCCGTGCTGGCCTCGGGGGCGTTCGAGATCAAGGACGTGGCGGAGAACCCGGGTCACATCTCCTGGGGTCCGACGATCTTCGCGACGGTGATCGCCTTCTTCGTGGGCTACGCCGTGATCGCCTGGTTCATGAAGTTCATCTCGACCAAGAGCTTCATGCCCTTCGTGATCTACCGGATCCTCCTGGGCATCGTGCTGTTCGTGCTGATCGGCACGGACGTGCTGAGCCCGCACGCGGGTGAGTCCGGGTCCTGATCCCGGGCCGCGCATGGAGCACCATCCAGCATTTCCCAGCGCCTGACCGCATCACCACGCCATGATCATCCCCCTCTCGTCTCCCACCTGGGAGGCAGGACGCACTCCCCCGACGGCGTGCGCGTCCGCAAGTCGAGGGATGACACGGAAGGGCCCGCACGGCAAGCCGTGCGGGCCCTTCCGTACGACGTGCGCCTCCGTCTGCTCCCGCGGGACGGCACGTACGCCCCGAGGGCCTCCAGGGGTCCCGTGGCGGTTTCCACGGTCACGGTGGCCACCCGGGCTCGGAAGGTGGTCCAACGGCTAGTAGTGCCTGGGCCGCTCGCGCGGCGGGTTCACGACCAAGCTCCACCTGAGCGCGGATGGCCGCGGCCGTCCGCTGTCCCTGATCGTCACACCAGGGCAGCGAGCGGACTGCACCCAGTTCAAACCGGTGCTGGAGAAGATCCGCGCACCTCGGCTCGGGACGGGTAGGCCCCGTAAGAAGCCGGACAGCCTCGCCGCGGACAAGGCCTACGTCTTCCTCGGCACGGTCACGGCAGCGAGCCTCGTCATCTGGCTCCGTCCGTGACCGACGACAGCTCCTAGGAACTCTCCTCTGTCGGTCGGATGTTGTGGGCCACTATGAGCTGAGCCATCCGTTGCAACCGATGCCAGACCTGAGGGTTGTCATCCTCAGCGAGCTCGGGAAGGACCTTCTCAAGCTGGTTGAGGATGAGCCTCACAGTGGCCATCCCCTTCTCGTGGAGGGAACCGTCGTTGGCGACCCACGTGTACGTGCAGCCCTCCAGCCTGGTGTCGAGCGACACCAGATCGACGCCCATCACCTCAAGGTCGTTCCACCTGGGGTTCCACGGCTCGTTCCGATGTTCCTCCCGCAGACACGCAACCATGGCTACAGGGTCTTCAGCAGCATCCATGCGTCACATCATCGCGCGAGGCGGGACACGATCATCACTCCCCGCTCCCGAGTGCCCTGGGGAGGCCACGGGAAGGTCACCGTGTAGCCGGCCCGCTCGAACTGCTTGGCCTGGAACTCATACCCCACGCTCCGCGCCGTCTCTGCGAGCCCGTCCACGCCCTCGCCGGAACCACCCCGCCGAGGAGTCGGCCGAGTTGCGCCATCGAGGGCGGAGCTCGGTGGCCGTTGTCGGTGCGGGCCCGTGCGATTCATCCATGCCCTCGCCCGCCAGGCACCTCACGGTCGGCTGCGCCCTGCTGCCGCGCGGATCAACACGGCGATCCGACGACTCATGGAGGAGCCCAACACACCCCGGCGCGCGGCGGAGTACCAACGGCTCCCGGTTGAACGGTAGAAGGCCACCCGGGTCGACATGGTCAAGGCGGCGCAACGCACGAGCACCCGCCGAGGCGTGGGCACAGCCATCGGCGGGGAACTTCTCGGCAGAGGGTTTGGGCTGATGGAACTGCACCGGATCCATGCGCCCTGCGATCCTCGCGACGTCGCATCGGGGCGTCGGTGGTCAGGCTCCGGCAGCCGCCCTGGTGTCCGAGAGTTGGCCGGGCCGTGGACCGCAGCCCGAGAGTCTGAGCTGACCGAACGGCGTGGCCATGGCCGATTGCGGGCGGCCGGGGCTGGTCCGGATCACCAACTGGTCTTCGTGGACCGGGTGCTGGTGATCTTGGTGGTGTTGCGCTGGGCGCTGTCGCACGGGGTGCTCGCGGCGCTGTTCGGAGTCTCGCCCTCCACGAGCGAGGAGCAGGGTCGGGAGCGGTGGCCCGGGGCGATCCGCCCAGGCCGGGTGCACGATGTCACTACAGTACGCACCGAGGGCACAGCCGAGGAAGAACTGACCGCGAGGGCAAGGCCCATCGGCTGCCGAGGTCACGAATAGCGAGCCGAACGCATGGGCCCAGTCCTGGGAGACCGGGGCTGCGCTCCGGGTACGCAGGCCCAGGTGGCCGTCTCCTCATCCCTTGGATTGACTACATCTCTGATCGCTACCCGTGGCGCGCTCATCCGGACGGCGAGGCGAGGTTGCCGATGTCACGCTTGACCACCGGTTCGCTCCGGGGCAGAAGCCTCTGATCCCCAATGCCCGTCAAAGCGGACCAAGCCCAACAAGAACCCCGGCTCATCGGGCAGTTGCTGTGTGTGACCTCAGGTCAGCGCAGGCCATCCGTGTCGTCGAACTCTTCGCCGATTGGGAGTGTCCGATCGTCGTCCCCCGGGTCCTCGCTATAGACGACCGAGGAGACCGCACTGTCGTATGCCTCGTCGAGGCCGTTCCCGCTTGCGCCGAGTATGTTTTCCCAGTCAATTCCCATACCTACGATCCTATCCGCACCGCCCGACGGTCTCGGCGATGCAAGACACTGCGGCCGTGCGGCTGCACGGCCTTGAGCTACATCTGATCGACGGATCCATGGGCCCGTGGCCGGCCGAAGGCCAACCAGGACGATGCGCGTCGGCGGACGGTCATGCGGCAGCCGTACGAGGGCCAACTCGACGCGCACGTCTTCGGCGCCGCCGGCCACGCGGGGCTGATCAGCAGCGCGGACCTTGGTCGTCCACTCCTTGCTGCGGGCGACGCCCCCACGGTCATGTCGCCCAGGTAAGGCGGAACACGCGAGCACCGGGGAGATCACGCAGTCCGGCCGATGGCGGAAACCGAGACGGTGAACGTCTGCGACCGGAGGTTCAACCCGACCGCCCGCAACAGCGTCATGTGCCTAGGCCTGCACCCTCTCCGGCCGGCTTGTTGCGGACAACACGCATCCGGACGTCGAGAGAGGCCTGGGGCGCAGGGCCGAGCTCGTGGTCGCCGGCGGTTTCAGGGTTGACGCTCCGCGCGTGAGAGCGGAAGGCCTCCCGCTCGGCGGAGAGTTGCTGGATGGTCTGGGTGATCCGGTGGATCTTCTGCCGCAGCCTCTCCTGCTCCTGCTCGGCGATGGCGAGCTCGGCGAGCTGTTTCTGGATCTCAGCCTCGTTTGCCCGGGCGTAGTTGTCGCTGACCAGTGTGATCAGCGGAACCCCGAGAGCCTCGGCAGCGGTGACCGCCTCGTCGAGTCTGACCGCACGGGTCTGCTGCTCGATGCGCGTGATGGCGGTGGAGTCAACGTTCGTGCCGAGCAGTGCGGCCATACGGCGCGCTAGCTCTGCCTGGCTGATGCCGAGGCGTTCGCGCTCTTGACGAAGCCGGCGGGCGAAAAGGTCACCGGGCAGTGGGTTCATGGCGGTTTGGCACTTCCTGGTCAAGATCGCGATCGACGGGGGTAGGTGGGGGCGGCCCACCTCGGAATCGAGCTGGCCAGCGTCGCGGCAGTGCTAGATCAGCACATCATACATCTCGCACTGCGGATTCCACAGGCGCCCGCCGCACCTCCACGGCCACGCGCCGCAACGTCGACCCACCCCACTTCCGGGCCTCTTTCGGCAGTCTATCGATAGACCCTAGCGCGCCCCTACGCCCTACCATTCGAATGGTGTAGATTGACCACTCAAGATGCACACGTATACGAGTCAGCAAGAGGAGTCGACGGATCCCGTCGATGACTTCAGCTCCTATCGCCACCTGCCGTGGTAGGCAGTCCGAGCTTGCTGCCTTGCGACTCGACGTCACGTCACTGAATGAATCGAAAGGCGAGAGGAAAGAAGTATGCCGAACACCTACGGGGCAGCCGTCCTCACACAGGCATCCCTGCCGAGCGCCGCCTGGGACCTGACCAGCTTCCTGACGAACGCCAAGTCCCAGGTCCAGCTCTGGGGAGGCTCTGTACTCATGCTGCTCGGTGTTGTCGGCCTGGTCTGGGGCGGCGTGCTCTTGATCAAGAAGCTGATGGCCAACCCGCAGTCCGCTGGCCAACAGCAGGGCTGGGGCACGATCGCGCTCCTCATCCTCGTCGGCGGAGCTTTGAGCACCGGCGGGTGGACGCTGATCTCGACGATCGGCTCCGGCGGCCAGAAGACCATCACGGATCTCGGCGGCGCCACGGTGATCGTGCAGACCGTCGACCAGCTCAGCGGATTCCTGAGCGGCCCTTCCAAGTAGGAGGCCGTCACGGACTGCGCACACGAACGGTGACAAAGGCATCGAGCGAACCGGGTCGGTTGAGGCGCCAGGCCTCTTCCGACCCGGTTCGCCATATCCGGGCTCACGGCACGGTGCACGCGCGAAAGAGAGCAGAACATGGGGATCAAGGACAAGGCGCTGGCCTTCAGTAGGAAGTTCAAGCTTGACTCGCACCACGCGATCGAGCGTTTCGGGGTGTTCTTCAGCATCTTCGCGGTCACGGGCGCGATCACGATCAGCGCATCAGGGGTCTCGGCATACCAGGCGGAGCGTGACTCGCTGTCGCAGACGGCGCTGTACACCAGCGACTTCAAAACGTCGAAGACGAATCTCGAAGGCACCGTAGACGGGGTCTACACCAACGAGAGCGGCAACAAGGCGCTCGTGATGATGCACTTCAGCCCGACCGCTCAGATCTCGTACAACGCCGCGGACTACAGGGCGTTCCTGCTCGGGTCGGACACCTCGCTCAACACCGAGCCGGTCAGCACCAGCGGGATCAAGGGCTCCCTCTACGCCTTCGGCTCGACCGGCTACATCGGGGTCCTCCTGAACGCCGACCGGCCCTTCGACCGCCAGGTGTTGAATCTGACGGTCCGTGCGAATGCCGAACTCACCACGCCCAAAGCGGAGCAGAAGCAGAGCAGCGGAAAGCTGGCCGGCGACGAGACCTTCTCCAAGTACGACCAGTGGCGGGTCTTCTTCAACCCCGGCGCGTCCGGGGTCCAGAAGATCGCGGCGCTCAACGCTCCGACCTTCGATCCCGCGCAGGCCTACTACGGGGTCGCACTCAAGGCGAAGGAGACCGAGGCCAGGAACGCCCTGGACCAGAAGCTCGTCGAGATGCGCGCGAATCTGACGCAGATCCGGTCTTATACGTCCGACCTGCAGACGACGAAGATCGACGGGTTGTTCCTGCGTCCGCCGACCGTTCCGGCCTCGATCGCCGCCGACAAGATCACGGGTGCCTCCGCAACCGAGGCAAAGGACGGCGTCTCGACGCTGGCGCTGCAGACCAAGCACGTCGCCCCCGGCGGCTTCGACCTCAACTGGCGTACGGGCAACGTCTACGACGGCTACCTCGATGCCCTGACGCCAGCCGGACAGAGCTACGCCCAGCTCTTCACCAAGAAGCGTGACGAGGGCTCAGATCCGACGAGCCAGCAGATCTCGGACATGCAGTGGATTCTCTCGGACGGCACCAGCCTCACCAAGGACTACCAGTCCTCTGACGTGACGATGCGTCCGCTCATGAACATCATGAACAACCTTTCACAGGCCTATCAGAACTACTCAGGGAACAAGTCCAAGTACCAGTCGGATCTCTCCCTCGACCTACTCCGACTGGACGTGAGCCTGCGAGACGTGCAGTCCAACAGCACCATTCGCGACGACAAGGACTTCCTCACAACGCTCCACTGAGTGCGGCGGGGAAGTGTCGCACCCTGCTACCTGGATTGAGCCGGAAAGGAAAACAGCATGGCCGCCGACCAACCGAATCGGAGCTCCAAGAAGGGGACGACGAAGGACCGGCCGGACACGTCGGTGAGTCAGGGGGTACCTCGGCAGGGTCGCGGGGCCAAGAGCCTCGGCCACAAGGAGGGCATCAGGAAGCCTCCGGAGGGCAAGGCCACCGGGCTCAAGCAGCTCCCGGGGCGGGAAGCTGATCCTTCCGGTCCTTCCGACCCTTCCAATCCTTCCGGTCCTTCCAGTCCTTCCGACCCTTCCAATCCTTCCGATCCTTCCAGTCCTTCCGGTCCTTCCGGCGCGGCGAACATTGCGCCGAAGATCCCGGAGGCTGGGCCGAAGACGTCGGGGGCTGGGCCGAAGACACCGG
>NZ_JBIVTH010000014.1:110720-248229 GCF_044756625.1 Streptomyces sp. NPDC091682
GACAGCGCAGGCACCACAGGCAAGACAGCCGGGGCCGCAAATGCCGGGGCAACGATCCGCCCTTCTGCCCCATCTGATGCGGCGAACACTGCACCGAAGAGGTCGGGGGCTAGGCCGAAGACACCGGACAGCGCAGGCACCACAGGCAAGACAGCCGGGGCCGCAAATGCCGGGGCAACGATCCGCCCTTCTGCCCCATCTGATGCGGCGAACACTGCACCAAAGATCCCGGAGGCTGGGCCGAAGACGTCGGGGGCTGGGCCGAAGATACCGGACAGCGCAGGCACCGCAGGCACCGCAGGCACCGCAGGCAAGACAGCCGGGGCCGCGAATGCCGGGGCAACGTTCAAGCAGGGTATGAACGGCGTCGCCGGGAACCTGGCCGGAGGCGCGACCCAGAAGGCGATCGAAGGAGACGGCAGCAGCGCGACCCGTCGTAACGTCGGGCGTTACGCGGGAGCTGCTGTCTCCGGTGCCGTGGCCGGCGCACAGGCTGGCGGGCTTCCGGGAGCCGCCGTTGGCGCAGCGAAGAACGTCGCTGTCGAGGGGGCCCAGGACGCGGTCAAGGGCGTGTCCAAGGCCACCGGCGGCAGCCCGGACGCCAAGCCGGCCGACCAGCGCGAGCTGGGTGTCGGCGGCACGGGCTACGAGCGCAGTGCGACGAAGGACGACGAGGGCCTGGGCTCGAAGGCGGCCAAGGGCGTCGCCGTCGGCGGTGGTGCGGCGGCTGCTCCGCCAGCCGTGGGCGTAATCATGGCCATGGCCTTACTGAACTGGCTCAAGTCCATGTTCTTCGCAGCCATGGCGATGGCCGTCAACGCCGGGAAGCTGCTGTGGATGCTCATCGTCAACGTCGTCAAGGCGGTTGCTCACGCGATCGCTGCGCCGTTCATGGCGATCGGCAGCTTCCTGGCCAAGGGGGCCGGCGCGATCCTGGGCATCACCGTCACTGCGACGATGGCCCCTGTAGCGGCAGCGCTGTCGGGTGTGGTCGCGATGACCGCCACCGTGGCCCTGCTGGGCACGGTCTTGACCGGTGTCCTCAACTCGACGGCGTTGACCGAGGGACGCATCAACGCGAACAGGGCGGCGTGCGTCGTCAACGCGGGTAGCGTCGGCAACGGTTCCGGTGCCACCGTCCCGGCGGACGTGGAGAAGAACGCCAAGGAGATCTACTCGGTACTCAGCAGCTGGGGGATGCCGAAGGCGAACATCGCGGGCATCCTCGGAAACTGGTCGCAGGAGTCTGGGATCGACCCGACGAGTGTGCAGAACTTTCCGACGGGGACGTATGCCATGACCGCCGCGAAGGCCAGCGCCGCGCAGAACACGGACAACGGTATCGGTCTCGGGCAGTGGACGTTCGGCCGCAACACGCTGCTGCGCCAGTACGCGAACGGCAAGGGCGTCGACTGGTTCACGATCAAGGCCCAGTTGGCCTTCATGGTCGATGGTGACAACCCGGGCGACGTTGCGGTCTTCAAGGACATGCTCAGGAAGTCGCAGGGCTCGCCGCGTGCGGCAGCGCTGCACTTTCACGAGAACTGGGAGCGCTCCGCTGACGGCGCGGCCGGGATCTCTGCACGAGGCGACAAGGCCGAGATGTGGTTCGGCAAGATGAGCGGCTGGTCGGTCGACAGCTCGATCGTGGGTGGCGTCGAGGACATCGTCGGCGGGATCATCGAGAACATAGCGAACGGGATCGACACGATCCTGGGAAACTGCACCTCCACCGGCAGTTCTGTCTCGCTGAAAGACGGCGGGATGACGCAGGAGGAGGCCCAGGCCCTCGTCGACCTCTTCAACAAGGAGGGCGACAAGTTCCTCGACGACCGGTACGGTCCGGGCGGCGGCCCCGGTTCCTGCGGCGACAACCACGCAATGAACTGCGTGAGCTTCTCGACCTACTTCGTGAACAAGTACACGACGTTCCAGGCCTACCCGGCCGGTGATGGCAAGCAGACGGCCTACTCGATCGCACAGGGGACCGGCAAGACGATGCAGTCGACCCCTGCCCCCTACTCGGTCGGGTCCGGGCCGGGTTCCACTCCCGTCGGCCACACCCTCGTGGTGCTCGGCGTCCAAGGGGACAAGGTCATCGTCGGTGAGGCTGGCTACTGCGCCTACATGGGCCGGGTCCGCGTCGACAGCGCAGCGCGGCTGGCTGCCGAGGGCTGGAAGTTCGTGGACATGTCGGATGCGATGCTCACCTCCGACAAGATCAAGACGGCCTGATGCGCGGCATCTGACCTGGGAGGAAGAAGCCGGTGCTCGGCGATCCGGGCACCGGCTTCTTCGTGTCCGAGTCAGGCCCGCGCGCCAGTCCCACCTTCGATGCCCTCACTGAATGGATTCAGACTCGGCCGCGAATGGCTTTTGATATAGGCTCGAGTCGTTTATGAGGACAATGCGGAGTGAGGAGCGTTCCGTGACGACACCCCCTGACGAGTCCGAGAGCACCGGATCGGAGCGGGAGAGCGAGTCGATGCCCGAGAAGAAGCCCGCGGCATCGAAGACGCACACGAAGGTCACCGGAGTTGAGCTCGAAGAGCGCTTCGCGGGCTGGATGATGCGCCAGCGCGAGAAGGGCCAGGCCCGCGCCCCAGCGGACAACGCGCGCCTGCTCCGCCGTGGCCTCACCGCGGTGATGAGTACCGGGATCCTCGCCCTGGTCGTCGCTACGGGCGTGACCGGAGAGAGCTTCAAGGCGACCACAGCGGACAACGAGGCCCGGATCGTCCAGCTCGAGGAACAGTTGGACGATGCCCAGTCCACGCCCGTGAAGGCGGACGCCGGCGCGCAGTTGTCGAAGCTCGCCGAGGCGGCAGCCGCCGACGCGAAGAAGGTCGCGGCGGGCGAGCAGACCTTCGCCACGCTGTACCACCAGGCCAGTGTCCAGCCCAGCACGAACAACGGGGCTCCGAACCAGGCCACGTTGGAAATCGTCGAGCACCGACGGGACCTGGCGCCGCTCTTCGGCAAGGACTCCTTCCTCGTCAGCGACAAGGAGGCGTACAGCACCTCGTCACTGACGCCGTTCGATGCGACCACCGAGATCGATCCGCGCCACGCCTGGTACATCCGCTATGACGGCGAGAAGGCAGCTGCCCCGAGCACGTACGCATGGAAGGTCGAGACGGTGATGCCCGATCTGAGCGTGAAGGGCGGCCCGGGCGCGACGAACCAGGCAAGGGTCGTCTGGCTGTGCCGGGACACGACGAGCGGCGAGGTGCTCGCCTGGGCGAGCGCGCGCTACGTGCGCAACGGCACGGCGGGGGCCTTCGACCACTTGGCCCTCGTGGTAACCGCCGCCGGGGCTCAGTACGAGAACCCGGCGGTCAAGATGCCGGCCGGGTCCGGAGTACCCGAGCTCAGCGGCACGGGCACACAGGAGGAGGGCGGGAAGCGATGACGGAGCAGACGGCAGCACCCGCGCGGCGGGGATTCTTCCGGCGCAACATCTCGGTCCTGGGGACGGCAGCGGTCCTCGCGGTCGTCGCGACGGTTGGCGGAGCAACCTGGAGCAGCCAGCACGCGGCCGTGGTTGAGCAGGAAGCCCGGATCAACGATGTCGAGGGACGTCTGGCGGCAGTCCAGAAGAGTCGCGCCGAGCAGGCGAACGCGGACGTCATGGCGGCCCTGGGTGTCAGCCAGAGCCGGCTGAGCACCGACGGTGAGCGCATCAGGTCGCTGCTCTCGATGGTCTTCACGTGGGACTCGGGGCAGAGCTACGAGGCTGCGCGCGAGAGACTGAAGAGTCGGTTCGACCTCACCGAGAACGAGATGTTCCTGAAGTCGTTCATGCCCCCGTCGAGGTTCAACGAGGATTCCCAAGGGCGGCGCTACTACTACATCGACACGGTTGGCCTGAACTCGACCCTCGGCGCGGATCCGGACATAGAGGTCATCGACGCCAAGGCGGGCGTCTACACCTACGCCGTCCTTACCGACGTCGAGGCCACCTCCGACGCGACGTCCCAGAACAAGGCGAGCAAAGCCAGCGTCACGGCGCACCGGCGCGCGCTGCTCTTCGTCACGGTCGACGCCCAGGGCAAGGTCTCGAACCTCTCCGGCGTGCCGGCGAGCGGCGAGACTCGCCATTCCAAATGACTCACACTCCCTTTCGACTCGCCTCGCTGATAGAGTTGCGCTGATATTCGAGTGGAACGGTGAGTTGAGGTCTAATGGCATCGACACAGGCCGAGGAGTCGAGCGGGTCCACGGTACGCAAGACGCGCTTCGTCGCGACGTCCGGGTCCTCGCAGGAGGGCGCGGACGCTCCTGAGCACACGGAGCCCGCGGGCATCCTGCGCAAGCCCACCCTTGCGGCCGGCCTGAGCATGGGTGTCGGCGCACTGCTGTGCTTCGTACTCTCCGCAGGAATCTCCGGCGGCCAGAGCGCGGCGCGCGGTACGGCCGTACCGGAGATGTCCTCTCTGCAGGAGCAGATCAGGATCACCGAGGCGAAGACCGCGGCGCTACCGAAGGTCGGCGACGCCGAGCGTGGTCTGACCACGGCCCTGACGGCGGCTGGTCAGGTCGCGAAGCTGCAGAACGACTACCGCTACCTGACGCCCAACGTGGCGGCAGCCGGCGGCAAGCTCGACGCGGCGACGTCTCAGTCGACGCTGCGCAACCTCATCCCCTACTTCGCCCCCTCGGTACACCAGGGAGACCTGGGCCCGTGGTACCTGCTCGCCAGCGACAAGGACGTACCAGCCGGCGTCGGGATCCCCATGAGCTTCAACTCCGGCTTTGAGTGGGCCGTCCAGGCGCCTTACCTGGTCAACGACGACGGCACCATCGCGGTGACCTGGCTGGCGATGGAGACCAGGACCGGTGCGGGCGAGAAGCCGGCGGTGCTGGCCTGGGCCCGCGCCGACTACGACCTGGTCCGCAACGCCTTCGTGAACATCCAGACCGGTACGACGGCCACGGGCGAGGCTCTGGAGCAGGAGGTGAAGGCACCGTGAACGAGGAGACCAAGGACAAGTTGCGACTGCACGCCGGGAGGATCCTGCTCGGCGGCACCGGGGCGCTGCTCGCGCTCTCGGTGGTCACGCTCGGAGCCAGCCTGCTCAGCGACGCTCCGGCTGCGTCGGACGTCCAGGACGACGCG
This sequence comes from Streptomyces sp. NPDC091682, assembly GCF_044756625.1. Classification (NCBI taxonomy): domain Bacteria; kingdom Bacillati; phylum Actinomycetota; class Actinomycetes; order Kitasatosporales; family Streptomycetaceae; genus Streptomyces; species Streptomyces sp. NPDC091682. Next base: position 115,840 of record NZ_JBIVTH010000014.1, read on the forward strand.
GTCGTTCAGAAGCTCGAAGGCAACCTCAGCGACGCCCAGACCGAGCTCGCGGCACAGCACAAGGCGCTGCTGGCCCAGCTGCCGGGCGTGGACATCGAGCGGGCGAACCGTGACAGGACGACGGGCCGGTCCCTTCTACTCGGCCTCACGGACAGCTCGGCGACGAGCCGGACCGTCAAGGAGCAGCAGGCGCTACTCGACGCGCGCTACGGCTTCCTCGACCACGAGTCCCGGGTACTGACCGAGTTCGTGCCCGAGTGGATGACTGCGACCGGAGCCACGAAGGGCGCTGGGACGACGTACGCGCTTGCTGATCTGGACGTCCACGTGAGTCGGGTGCAGGGCCTGAACTACTCCTACACGGGGGTGGCCCGTCTCGATCCGGTCCGCGTTGGCCCGACTCAGAGCAGCACTGCCAAGAGCGAGTTCGTGGTCCTCACTTACTCCACCTCTCAGGACGGCACGGCGACGTCGCTGGACGCCTACCGGGCCTCCAGCAAGACCCGCGACGCCCTCGTCGGCGCCAGCGAGGAACAGTCCTCCCCCAAGCCGAAACGGTGAGCGGAGCGCCCACCGCTTCGGCACGCACCCCAGAAGACCCCTACGAAACGTAAGGACACGAACATGTCGACTCAGGCCCTGGAGAAGACCGAGACGACTGTCCCGACGAGCACGGCCGCGGCGGCGAGGAAGACCACGGCGAAGCCCGAGGAGGAGCACGAGGATTCGAAGCTGCGCACCGGATGGCGGCGCCTGGCTCCGAAGAATCAGGCCGGTAGGTTCTCCGTCGTGGTGTGGGCGGGGTTCTTCCGGGCCGTCGTCCTTCTCGCCGACTATCTGCTGGCATTCATCACGGCCGTGGTCATCCTCCCGCTACTGGGCGCGTGGCTGCACCAGCAGTCGGGCGCATCCCGGGGTGCGCTCAGCGCGGATGGAACCATCGCCATGTGGCTGATGCCGCTCCTCTTCCTGGTCGTACTGCTCGCGGCGGGCGAGATCGTCGTGATGCGCGGCATGTGGCGCTGGGCAACTCGGATGATCGCGAAGATCCAGGACGTCCGGGGCGAGGCGACCGGGGCCGACGTCACACCGAAGTCCACGACCAGGCCCACCCACACGAACAAGACCAACCGCAAGAGGAGCAAGTGATGCGTACCGCAGGACTGACGATGAACGACGTATGGGCCCACCGCGTCCTGCGTGAACGAGGAGTGGAGACGTACCGGCTGGAGGGGGTGGTCGCCGAGCTCGGCGTCATGGTCGAATCGCTCGACCTCAAGCATCGGGGCGTGGAGGAGAACTATCGTCCGTATCTGCACATGACGGGCGAGCTGCGCTCGGTCACCCCGGCCGAGGCCCTGCCGTTCGGTATCTCCCAGGTGACCTACTCCCCCGGCCAGGGCGAGAAGGTGGACGCCTTCTACGAGTTCGACGACCAGCAGCTGGTGGTGCTGGCCGGCAAGGGATACTTCACGAGTGGTTTCACCGTGCCCGAGCAGGTCACCGGGATCGAGTGGGAGCTGCCGGCCACGGCGGACATGCTTGTCCTCGCTCCGTCGGAGGTTCAGACCGAAGGTGACGTGCCCGTGGTCTTCGCCCAGATCCACGGCATCGGGGGCTTGGAGATCGATCTCGAGTCCAGCGGCTATGACCTCGCCGGCTACTTCGCCGACCACTCCAAGAACGGCGTCCCGCGGGCCGAGGCCGTAGTCGATGCACGTGGGCTGAAGTCGCGCTCGGACGCGATCAACCTGCTGTTCACCGAGGACGAGCTGGGCCTGGACACCGAGGTCAAGCAGGTCGTCGGAGCGCCCGTGCCCGAGGCAGCGCCGGTCGCTGACGGCATGAACGCACGCTTGCGGCAGATCGAGGCGGAGATCGCCGCCGAACGGGAACGGTACAAGACCGAGCGTGCGAGCACCGAGGGCACCACGGAGAACCTCTACCGGGAGCGCGTGGCTGCACCACTGCACAGGGCTGAAGAGGAGAAGGTGCCGTCCGCTTCCTCGGTTCCGACCCGTGAGGCGCAGCGCGACCTGGACCTGGATCCCGACCTGGAGGCGGAGGAGCAGGAGACACGCCGACGTGAGGTCAAGCCCGTTCCGAGCCTGGACGAGCGCAAGCTCCAGGTGGCCCAGCGTGCGGCCGATCTGGACTTCGGCGTTGACGACGAGCAGAGCTTGGGCTCCTGAGGACGGATCAGGCATGACGTGCGCGGCCCCGGGTGCTGGCGGACAGCAGCCGGGGCCGTAGTGCATCGGTAGCGAGACGGGAAGGAGAGCGACGATGGGCCTGAAGCAGGACATCGTGATCGTGAACGAGTTCAGCGTGCCGCTGCCCGGTGGCAAGGGATCGCGCGGCGCGACGCCGGGCGACTACGTCACCCGGTACATGGCCCGCGCGCAGGCGACGGAGTCTCTGGCTCCGATCCAGCGTCTGCGCACCGACGACTTCATCCTGCGCTACACGGCGCGGGAGTCCGCCGTCGAGCGCGTCGGCATCTCGCGGGGTGCGACGAAGCACGAGATGCGCCAGGCCCAAGGCGACGGCGGCGTGGCTTTCGGCTACGGCTCGGTCTCGCTCTCGGACGAACAGCTCAAGGCGGCCAGCAAGGACATCCAGCGCTACTTCGACGCGGGGCACACCGTGTTGAAGACCGTGCTGTCCTTCGACGAGGAGTACCTGCGGAAGCAAAAGATCGTCGCCGATGACTTCCACTGCGAAGCCCGCGGTGACTACCGCGGCCACATCGATCAGATGAAGCTGCGCATGGCGATCATGTACGGCCTGGAGCGGATGAGCTCGGGCACCAGCGGCTTCGACGACCTGCGGTACGTGGGGGTCATCCAGGTCGACACCGAGCATGTGCACTGCCACCTGGCCATGGTCGACGGCGGCCGGGGCCAGGTGACGAAGAACGGCACACAGCGGGGCAAGCTACTGGACCGGCACAAGTTCCGGCTCCGCCGCGGCGTCGATGCCTGGCTCGACGAGAAGCAGGCGGTGGCTCACCTCTCCAGCGCCGTCGGCTACGAGCGGCGCAACGTCACCACCTTCATCAAGCGGTGGGCGCACGAGCGAATCCGTGCCGAGTCTCTGCCGCAGTTTCTGCTCGCCTGCCTGCCTGTGGACCGAACGCTGTGGCGCGCCGGCTCGAACGACGCTCGCATGCGCAAGGCGAACCAGCTGGTGACCGAGCTCGTGAAGGAGCAGCTCGAACGTGCTGGGTCCCCGATGCCGGAGGCCATGGGGCGCATCGTCGACCACGCCAACGAGCGCCGCGCGAAGGAGTCCCTGAGCGCGGAGGAATGGCAGGAGCTGGTCGAGCAGGGACGTACGCAGATCACGGAGCGCGCCGTCAACGGCATCTACCAGATGCTGCGAACCATGCAGGAGTCGGAACTGCGCGTGCGCACGCCGATGCTCGAAGTCATGGGGATGGACTATCAGCAGATGGCAGCGCTGGCTGCAGATCGTCAGGTCGACCACGGGAACACGGAAGCCGATCTGGTCTCCTTCGGCTTCCGGCTGCGCAGCTACGCCTCACGTCTGCAGCATCACCGGGAGAAGGTCGAGGTCTATCGCGATCTCGCTCACCAGTGGGAACGGGCCGACAAGGCCGGTGTTGCCGCCGAGGATTCGCGCCCGCTCTACGACTTCTATCGCTTCGAGGAGGACTACCACTGGAGGCTGGTGGGCAAGTACCGGCACTTCCTACCCTTCGTCGGGGATGCAGGCGCGTGGCACGAGCAGCAGCAGGACGTGGCGGCTTACGGCCAGCGGCTGCTCTCGCTCATGGCCCTGCGCGCGGATGCCTCTCTGCAGCGGACGAAAGACTCCGAGGAGGCCGAGAATCTGGGCCGGACGATCTACGATCAGCCCGGCGGCAGGCTCCTGACCGAGGGCAAGCGCGGCCTGGCGGTGCTGGACGCGCGCATTCGGACGATGAAGCAGTCCTACGACCAGAAGCTGGACGGCCTCCGGGCCGATCTCGCTTCCTCCGGCCTGGTGCTGCGCGTGGGGTCGAGCGCCGAGGACCGGGCGAGTACGGAGACCGACGCGGTCAGCACGGACTTCAAGGTCGTCGTCAGTGCCGCGTATGACTTCGACGAGGTCAAGGGCTTGGATCTACACCACCTGGGCTACGACTTCGTCACCGACGTCGCAATCGGGCAACGCGCACACCAGGCCTTCGTCGAGACGGCAAGGGATCGCCGACGGCTGCTGCTGGCGGCGATGGACTACCTGGACCAGTCCGGTCAGGCAGAGGCAATTCCCGATCTGCCGGTGAACGATGTCGCGGCGATGACACGGATCTCCCGGGAGCTGATGCCCCAGCAGTCGGGCGAGGGATCCGGCTCGCTCGTGTTGCGTTCCCGAATCGCGGAGCTGCGCGCCGGGCGCGGGCAGGCCGAGCGGATGCGGCAATCCACGGCTTCCTCGCTGGACGCCGGCCTCGTCGTGCGGGTCCAGGCCCGAGTCGATCAGGCTGTGACCACAGTAGATACCGAGATCGCCAAGGCCGCGGGGCCGAACACCGAGCCGATCCTGGACAAGGACGGCAACGAGGTCGGCACCGTCTACGACTTCAAGGGCAATGTGGTGCCCGCGACGCACGGCACCGGCCCGGTGGTCAACACCAAGTCCGTCGAGGCCTCCGACTTCAAGGTCGACAGCGAAACGCTGGACAACCAGTTCGCCTTCATGCGCGCAGCCCGCGATGCCCAGGCCGCGGCCAAGGAGTCACAGGCTCAGGCTTCGGCCCCCGAGATCGAGCGGGAGCAGGCAGCCGAGGTCGAGGTCGACCAGCCGACGGTCGGCTGAGACCAAGGTCGAGGCCGAGTTGACCCCTCGAAAGGCCCCTGGAACGACATCCAGGGGCCTTTCGGCTACACGGGACACGAGCGGGATGGGGCGACGAGCCATGACGGCTTCGCTGGAGCGCTATCGCGGGGCGCCTACCTGCCAGTCAGCTCACACCACCGAGAGCACTGATCGCGCGGCCGCCGGCTTCCGATCCAAGGCCCAGCCAGTGAGCGTTTCGACTACCAGCCCGAGCAGCCCCAGGCGCCGAAGGACAGCCAGCCCGAGTGCAGCGGGTGGGCAACCCTCGACCAGAGCGCAGAACGAAAGGACTCGGAATGCGCTCAACAACCCTTCCAACCCCCCATCAAGTGCCCTATCAAGTGCGACTCGTGATAGGTTTCGACTGATTTTCCAGTTGAATCATCAGTCCTGTCGAGAGGTCTTGTGTGGCATGTTTCAAGAGGTGCAGCTCGACGAGCGCTACCGGCTCCTGTCCAAGCTCTCGGAGCCACTGAAGAAGGCCGAGCGCGACATCGTCGGCCGCGAGCACGAGACGACACAGCTGCTGGCCTCGATGAGCCGTCCCGAGCTGTGCAACGCGCTCCTGTTGGCCGAGGCCGGCACGGGCAAGACGGCCCTGGTCCAGGCCACGATGCTGGTGGACAAGGACCGCCTCTACCTGGAGGTGGACCCAGCGCGCATGATCTCCGAGGCGGGCACCGCCGAGAACATGGCCGCGGTTCTCAAGGGCTTCTTCGACGAGGCCGAGGACTTCGTCAGGAACGAGAAGCACGAACTGATCCTCTTCATCGACGAGTTCCATCAGGTGGTTCAGCTCTCCGACGCCGCCGTCGAGGCGATCAAGCCGGTCCTCGCCGCATCGGGAACCCGCGGCATCAGGATCATCGCGGCGACAACCTACGAGGAGTTCCACAAGCACATCTCGCCGAACCAGCCGCTCGTCGAGCGACTGCAACGCATCAACCTGAACCCTCCCGACCAGTCGACGACCATCAAGATCCTGCAGGGCATGGCCGAACGATACGGGGTGGCCGACGAGTTCTACGACGACCACATCTTCCGGCAGATCTACGAGTACACCCAGCGCTACATGCCGGCCAGCGCTCAACCGCGCAAGTCGATCCTCGTGCTCGACTCCATGGTCGGCTGGTCTCGCCTGACGCACCGGCCGATGGACCGGGACCTGCTCTCGGACGTGCTCATGGAGACCCTGAACGTCAACGTGGCCTTCAAGGTCGACGGCGCGAAGATCAAGAAGCAGCTGGACGAGAAGGTGTTCAGCCAGGACTGGGCGACCAGCGCGGTGGCACGTCGCCTGCAGCTGGCGGTGGCGGACCTCAACGACAAGGGTAAGCCGATGGCGAGCCTGCTGTTCACGGGCTCCACCGGTGTCGGCAAGACCGAACTCACCAAGCAGCTGGCGAAGCTGCTGTTCGGCGATGACCAGCGGCACCTGATCCGTTTCGACATGACGGAGTACGCCGAGGACTCGTCATTCGCGGCCTTCCGCTCCGAACTCACCAAGCGGGTATGGGACCTCTCCCACGCCGTACTGCTCTTCGACGAGGTCGAGAAGGCCTCGGCGATGGTCACGCGCGTGCTACTGCAGGTGCTCGACGACGGCCGGCTCAACGACGACAACAACCGCGAAGTGAGCTTCCTCAACACATACATCGTCCTGACGACGAACGCCGGCACGGAGATCTACAAGAGCATCTCGCAGTACGCCGCCGACGACACCGGCTCGGGCAAACAGCTGATGGAGTACGAGAAGCTGATCCGCCGCTCCATCTCCTCGACGACGGGCGACAACCGGTTCCCGCCCGAGCTGCTGGGCCGCATCGACGCGATCGTACCCTTCCAGCCGCTGTCGCTGCCGACGCAGCAGAAGATCGTGCGAAAGAAGCTGCGGCAGATGGTGCAGGAGGTGTTCATCAAGCACAACGTGCGGGTCGACGTCGATGCGAGGGTCCTGCAGTACCTCATCGAGGACAAGGGTGACACCGACTCCGATGCCGGCGGCGCGCGTGCGGCCATGGCGAAACTGACCGACGAGGTCACCACCGCTGTGGCGACCTTCCTCAACGAGCACCCCTCAGAGCGACGGATCCGCATTGACGTCGTCGGCGACTTGGTCAGCGACGACAAAAACCTGCTGAGTTCCGATGCCCACATCGAGGTCAGTGCGGTGCGATGAGTCGGTCAAGGCAGGCAGGACCCAGTCGACTAACGAGTCGATAGCCCTTCGAGGTCTTGTAGTTGCCTACTCTGACAAGACGACGATAGGATGCTCATAAACCAGGCGGACTGTGTTCTTTTGGCGAGGGGATCGGCATCAATGGGCATTCTGGGAACGGCGGCGGTCCGCCAGAAGAAGGAACGGAAGAAGAAGCCCCACGAGCTTCTGGCCTCCGTGGTGAGGGAGACGGCGATCCCGGCAGCGGTCGAGTTGCTGCGGTCGAACACTCCGTTCGTCTTTCCCAGCGGCACGGCCTGGGTGATGCTCGTGCTTGCTGCCGACGAGATCGGCGGCTTGAGCATGCGGCACGGCCGGGACGAGGCGAAGGGCTCGATCATCGAGCTCATCAGCTCCGACCAGATCCGCACGGTGGCCACGGCAGAGATGATCGAAGAGGAGGTCTTCGGCATCATCCCCACCGACGAGACCCTCGCGCGCATGGAGGAGTACTCGCTGCTCACCGGCGCCACCTACGCCTGGGCCGTCGTGTGGCAGAAGCCCGGCGGCGATCTGCTCGTCGATCTGGTGAACGATGCGACCTTCGCACAGGCGCGTTTTGTCGCTGCAGGTACCACGAGCCTCGAAGAAGCCGTGGGCAAGAAGGCGTGGGAAGAGCACAGCGGCCTGGTCGCCGAGGCCGGGACCGCTGTCCCCGCCCCGGCGGTCTTCTGGGAGGACGAGGGGGATGCGATCTTCGATGAGATCCCCGGTGACGAGGGGGCTGGCGAGGGCCTGGACGACGAGCCGCGTTTCAGCGACGTCGTCGACGACGGTGAAGGGGTGGACGCACCCGTGTTCGACGGGGACGACGTGGGCACCGCTTCGGTCGAGCCAGAGCCGGACTACGACGGCGACGAGGTGACCGGCTACGAGGGCTTCGACGAGACCGACGCCGGCTACGGCATCGAAGGCGACCACCAGGAGGCCGGAGACGCTGTGCTGCTGGCGGATCAGGCCCAGGTGCGCGACGTCATCGCCCGCCGGTTCCTCTCCGAGGAACTGGACCTGGACGTCCGGCTCGATGAGTTCAACGCGACCTTCGCCATCGGCGCACCGGTCGTACAGATCGCCGTGCCCGAGGGAGCGACCGAGTGGCTCGGGGACCAGGTCGCCCAGCTCAACCGGCAGGCCAACGCAGACTTGATGCAGCTCCGTTCCGCGCACAAGGACGAGCTGCGTGCGCTCTACGTCAACCTCATGTCGGCACACACCGAGCAGGTCATCCGTGCGGTGGCCACCGACCGCGAGGGCTCCCGGTACAAGCTGTTGAAGGACGCGGCTGAGGCTGAGCACCAGCAGCGGCAGACGGAGAGGGAGGAAAAGATCCGAGCCCGCCGGGCGGAGATCGCCAAGGACTATGAGGCGCAGGCCACCAAGGTGGCCCAGCAGGCGGCGCTCTCGGCGGAGCTGCAGTACAAGGAGCGCAACCGCTCGCGGATGGAGCGCGAGCAGATTGACTCCACCGCCGAGATCGAGCGGGACATCGAGGACACCCACGCGCACAACCAGCAGGAAATCCTGCGGGTCCGGCGGTCGGACGCAACGCTGAAGATGCAGACCGGGCAGACGCGGATATTCGAGGTGCTGGCCGAGCGGCAGTCGGAGTACCTGGCGGCCGAGGAAGAGCGTCTGAGGCAGTGGAAGTCCGAGATCCAGCGAATCGTCGACGACAACCGCAAGGCCGACATCGCCCAGTTCGAGGCGCTGGCCGAGCAGCAGCGGACCACGGACGAGATCGGCATCCTGCGCCGGGAACAGCGGGACCTCCTGGAGTCGGTGCGCTCTGAGCACGCCGACCGGATCCGCCGTATGGAGGACGAGCTCGAACGCAACCGCAAGGACGCCATCGCGCAGATGACGACTCGGGACGCCGACTGGCAGCACAACCTCAACCTGGAGAAGGAGAAGACCAACTCCCAGGTGACGCGGGTCACCGACCTGCTCAAGCAGCTGTCGATGGTCGAGGATTCGGTGGCCAAGCGGTACGAAGCACGCCTGACGGAGATGCAGGCCGACAAGGAGTCCTACGCCAACGAGCTGGCGCGGGCTTCCGAGATGCAGAGCCGCTCGAACAAGATCCTCATCGTCTTGATCGTCACGCTCTCGCTCCTGATGGGCGTGGCCGGCTTCATCGTCGGGGTGGTCTCGATCCGTTGAGCGATCCGGTCAGGACCGACGGGGTGATCTGACGGCGCATGGGGCGCGTTCCCCATGCGCCGTCGTCGTCTGCGCAGCCGGGCGCACTGGACGGCGGGACAGCGAAATGAGCGAGGCTCGAGAGCAAGGAATCACGATGGCCACGAACAGGCGGAAGGCAGCACGGCCGAAGGCGAGCAGCTGGGAGAAGATCTCGGCGCGGACGCCCGTCGAGACGCTGACGAACCGAGACGTCTACGACAACCAGCAGTTGGACCGCAGCAAGTTCCTGACCCTGAGGTCGACCAGACCGGGCACCGTCGTCGCGGTGATCGCCGGAGTGCTGGTGACGGTCGTTGCCTGGGTCTTCTACTCGCTCATCGCCGCGGCGGTGCTGTCGGTGAGCGTGTCCGTGGGCTCGAGCGTGTCCGGCAGCGGCAGCGGCAAGCCGAGTGCGTACTACGTTCAGGACACCGCGACGGGTGCGGGCGGCTCGGTCGTGAAGTGTTACCGGCCCCTGACCAAGGACGGCAACCCGGACGTGAAGGCGAAGTGTTACCCCAGCGCTGAGGCTGTTCCGGTGCCCATCTGGTACACCGCGGCAAAGGACGACGAGCTCAGCGCCGGCAGGCCGGCTGAGCCCGAGAAGAGCGCGACGACGGTCGGAGAGCAGCTGGCCGACGTCTCGGGGTTCAAGCTCTTCATCACGCTCGGCTCGGGTCTGATGGTCGCCCTCATCATCGGCACGTGGTTCTCGCGGAGGGTCGCCGCGGCGAACCTGATGAACACCACGAGCGACATCAACCAGTACCAGAACGACCAGCACATCGCTCTGCCGGAAGAGATCCAGCAGAACTACGACTGGTTCCCCGACGCCGGCGCTCACTCGAGCGTGCAGGTCAGCTCGATGCTCAGCCACATGATGCTCAGGCAGAAGGGTCTGGGCACCGTCGAGGTCGCCCAGCGCGCCGAGAAGGACGTCATCGATGAGGAGGGCAACCTCGCCTATTACGCCGGCGAGGTCATGGACGACGACGAAGGCAGTCCGCTGACGCAGACCCTGCCGATCATCGACGAAGGCTTCGGCGACGAGCTGTTCGAGGCATCCGGGCTCCCCGATGTCAAGACCCTGCGGCAGAAGTACGACACCACTCGCATCCCGTACAACCCTGACGGCAAGAACCGGGACAAACTCGGCTTCGGATCGGACACGTACAAGACCGTCGCCGCCCTGATCAAGGAGGACTGGACGTTCCCGGCGTACGAGGTCCAGCGCCCTGCCGGGGCGTACGTGGTCGATACCGCGCCGGTGAACACCATGGTGCTGGCCATTACCCGAGCCGGTAAGGGCCAGACGTACATCGAGCCGGTCATCGACATGTGGTCGCGGGAGAAGAAGCCCTCGAACATGGTCATCAACGACCCCAAGGGCGAGCTGTTGGTGAAGAACTACGTGCCGCTGGTCACACGTGGGTTCGAACCGGTGCAGTTCAATCTGATCAACTCCATGAAGACCGACATCTACAACCCCCTGGGGCTGGCGGCCGACGCAGCGCGTGAGGGCAACTTCACCAAGTGCGCGCTCTATGTGGAGAACATCGCCGGGATCTTCTTTCCGCTCGACGCCGGCGAGGACCCGGTCTGGCCCAACGCCGCCAACAACGCCTTCAAGCGCGCGGCCTACGGACTCATCGACTTCTACCTGGAGGAGGAACGGGAGCTGCGCAGCGCCGCGGCCGCGCTGAGCATGGACCCGGCGCTGCTCGAGCAGAAGCTCGATGACCTCTGGGGCAAGGTCACGCTCTACAACTGCTACCAGCTCTTCGTGCAGATGAGCTCGAAGAAGATCAAGAACCCTGAGGCCGAACTGGAGAAGCGGGTCAAGGCCGGCGAGTTCGAGAACAACGGGGACGCCCTGGCCGAGGCGCAGGAGAAGGCAGCGGCCCAGGCCTTCATGTGGGAGGGCAAGGCCGATCAGGACATGCTCAGCCTGTACTTCAACGCGAGCGAGGAGCTGCCCCGCAACAACATGCGCACGTTGGTGGGCAACACCCACAACGCGCTGCGCTCGATGGCCGGGGCGGAGAAGATGCTCGCTTCGGTGTACGGCATCGCGATCACCGCCATGTCGTTCTTCACCGACCCCACGATCTCGACGCTGACCTCGGGCAAGCCGTCGCAGAACACCGACCTGGCCGGCCTGAGCTTCCCGCGCCGCCTCGGCGTGCGCTTCGCGCCGAACTACGTCAAGCGCGACCACCTCGTCGGTCAGCAGGCCGTGTGGTCGGCCTACGCGGACCCGATGTTCACCAAGAGCCTCGGCGAGGACTTCGAGCACGAGGAGATCGTCGGCCGCGAAGGTTGGGCCCGGTACAACTTCAAGGGCAAGTTCCCTGACGACGAAGCCTGGCTCAAGCTGGAGCTGGTCAACCCGCAGACGAAGATGCTGGTGCGCACCTTCTACTTCAGCTTCACGAAGACCCACCAGGTCTCGCTCAATGGCCGGCACTACGTGGTCGAGCCGGTGACTGGCAAGAAGATCGTGAAGAACGGCGTGATGCGTGAGCTGAAGCCGGTGCGTGAGGGTGGCACTCGGGACGGGAAGATCCTGTCCTTCCAGGCCGGGGACACGCTCTACCCGGACACGCGGATCGACTTCTCCGGCGGCGGCAACCCGGAGAAGGTCTCGTATCAGGCACGGGCGATCACGCAGAAACTGTCCCGCTACTCGGAGTCCCCGAAGGCGCTGTTCCTCGTGACTCCGCCGCACCTGATGAAGTACGCGAAACTGATCCTGATCTTGGTCAAGCAGCTGTTCGACGTGAGCGCCGACCAGGCGTACATGACGAAGTCCAACCAGAAGCCGCTCTACCGCACGCGGTTCATGCTCGACGAGCTCGGCAACCTGCAGTCGGAGGGCAAGGGCATCGACGGCTTCGCGACGATGCTCTCCATCGGCCTGGGCCAGGAGCAGCAGTTCACGCTCATCCTGCAGACCCTGCAGCAACTGCGCGACGTCTACGGCGAGAGCGTCGACAAGATCGTGCAGGGCAACACCTCGAACATCGTCTTCTTGAAATCCACGGACGACTCGATGATCGAGACGCTGGAGAAGATGAGCGGCAAGACTCACCGGTCGTACAGGGACAGCAAGCAGATCAGCCAGGATCTCGACAAGGTCATCGGCGGCAAGACCGAGGGCCGGGTCTCCTACACGATGAGCACCAAGGAAGAGCCGCTGATCAGCTACAACGACATGGCCTTCCTCTCGCCGCGCAACTCGATCGTCTTCCGGGCCGGCGATGCGCCGATCTGGAACCGCAACCAGACGATCCTGCCGATGTCGTTCCGGCTACTGGGGAACACGATCAAGCACCCGGGGCACACGTACTCGCTGCAGACGATCCCAACGCTGTCCAGTGCCATGGACTTCGACGTGCGGATGAATCAGCCGGACTTCGTGAAGATGCTGGAGAAGCGCATGCGGCAGGCGGTCAAGGCCGCGGACGCGAAGGCGCAGTACAAGGAGATCTACGGCTACCAGGAGGTCGACGTCGAGCGCCTGGACCCGGATGTCTACGCCGACGAGGTCATGGAGGTCATCACGACGATGACCACGGTCGACAAGGGCCAGGACCCCAACGCTCCGGTGGTCGTCGACCCCGACGAGTACGAGGGGATGAGCATGTTCGACGAGGACCAGTTCATCGAGAACGTCGAGGTCGGGGTCGCAGTCGCCGAGAGCCAGGCGGTCAGCGTCGAGCGGCAGCGTCTGCTCTACGCGGAGGGGACGATCAGCAAGGAGATGCTGGTCAATCCCGACGGCTCGGCAAAGGTCAAGAGCCTGGACATCGAGATCGGTGAGGCTTACAAGTCCGCGCAGACCGAGTTGGAGCAGGATCGCGAGCACTTCTCGGTCGGCGGCGACGGCGAACTGCGCAGCGCCGATGGGTCTCAGACCTACATCAGCCAGATCCGCTCGGACGCATACGCCAATGCCGCCCGCCGGATCAACGGCCACGTGAACGGCAAGGACTCGCGGGTGTTCGCGGAGGAGGACGTCACCGAGGAGGACCTGAAGTCGCTGGCGACGGTGAAGGTCTACTCGGCCTTCTACCAGTACCTGGCCTCGCTGCCGAGCTGGGAGGTGCTGGCCGACGGCCGGTTCGACAGGGCGATGGCCATCGAGATGAACTCGAAGTAACTGACGGCCACTCAGGGGCGGACAAGGATCACAACCAGTGCCGAAGCCATCTCTCACCTATGGGAGACAGCCTCGACACTCACCTTACAAATAGCCTCCGACTCTCTTTCGATAGGCGATGTAGTCTCTATGTAACCCGGAGCATTCACAGAAGGCTGATTGACTATGAAGAAGGCGCGCGGACTGCGCAGGTACTTCTACGAGTACGTCTACTACAAGGCAGTCGAGCAGGCCCGGGCGCAGACCGGACAGGTCGTTCCGATCTCCCAGGCCAAGGCGATCCGCGCCCGAGTCGACGAGATCCTCGGTCAACGGGGCACCGCACTGGCCGACCCGCGGCTGGGCATCACGGACTGCCTCTCCGCCATCGACCGGGCGTTCGAGGAGAAGGTGTCCGGCTACGAGCCGCAGTTCGGTGATCATTCCCCGCAGAACGAGCGCTATCAGCAGTCGCAGCGGGAGTTCACCCGCGTCACCGGTGTCGGTGCCCAGGTCGACCCGAAGTCGGCCGGGCTGCCGATCAGCCCCTATGACCCCGACTGGTCCGAACGCGCGACCGTGAAGCGCGCCGGGACCGCGCTGGTGTACCTGCCGGACGAGACCATCGGACGCGTGGCCGGCGGCGAGGTGGAGACCCTGGCCGATCCGCGGCACGGAAACATGGTGCTCTGGCGCATCGACGACGCTGGCAAGCCGTTCGAGGCGGGCCGCGCGATGACGAACGACGACGCCGCTGGACTCACCGCGCTGATGGACAAGATGAGCCAGCGGGAGTACGACCAGGTGCGCGAGTGGGTCATCGACGGCGCCCGGGACCCGCAGACGAACCGCGTCGACCGCAACCGCTTCATGTCCCGGCGCGCCGTGGCGCGCTCGGCAGCACTGCTCGAAGAGCTGAAGGCCCAGGGCGTGTCCTACGAGGTGGTGCGCGACCGCGAGCCAGGTCAGATCAAGGCGAAGATCGCCGGGACCGGCATGGAGATCCGCCTCACCGACACACGTCAGGAGGAGTACGCCGGAGCTCGGATATACGACAACGGCACCGTGCTGCGCTACTCGACGAACTACCGGGTTCCCGGCGGCATGGCGGTCTACTCTCCCTCGCCGGCGGAGGCCGTCCAACTACTGCGCTTCGCCCAGGGACGTCGGGTCGAGCGTACGGATCTGCCGGGGCGCGCCGCCGGCGAGACCGGCGCGACACACCGGGAGCGCGGCCGTGACGGCACGGTGGTGGATGTGCCCGACAGCTACCACGTTGCCCCTGAGTCGATGTTCGTGGTCGGCGACTACGTGGCCCCCGGTGAGTCCGGCCCTCGGCCCGGCTCGAAGGTGATGCTGCGCCGGGACGCGAAGAACCGCTCCCTGCCGGCGTTCTTCCTCGACACCGAGCCGGCCGAGGCCTATGCGAAGACCGCCGTCGAGAGCGCTCGGGAGAACCTGCAGGCAGCCCTTGGCGTCGAGGATCTCATTGCTCGTGCCGAGACGGAGCTGGAGCGAACCGGCGGACAGCTGGATGCGATCGAACCGCCGGAGTACTCGGCTGACTCTGAGGTCGCTGCCATCCAGCGCTCGTACTGGGACGTGCTCACGGGTGTGCGCAGCGAACTGCTGCGCCCGGGTGCGACCGAAGAGATGTACCAGGAACGGCTGGACGAGATCGGCGAGCTGCAGGCCGAGGAGGCGCCCGATATGGGCAACCTCGTCTACGGCGGCACCGCCGTCGAGAAGGTCCGACAGCACGCTGAGGACGTTCCCTTCGAACTCATCGGGACCTGGGAAGCGTTGCCCCATGACGTCGACGGCGAGTGGGTCGATCAGCGCTTCAACCCGGAGCGGGTGGCGCGATACATGACCAGCCCCACCGGGCAGTGGTCGAACCTCGACAACCTCGCCTCCGCGCTTCGTCGTTGCGAGATCTCCCCCGACGAGATAATGGGCTCGACCTTCCAGACGACCCGGTTCAAGGACCGGCTCGTCCGCTTCAACGCCGAGCGTTCCGTGCCGATCGCCGATCACGAATCTGCGTTCATACGGCGTATCGGGGTCACCGTGCGCGAGAGCATCGAGCGCAACGCGGCGACGGTCTCCGAGATCCTGGTCGACGAGCACGGCGTCATTCGCTGGAGCGGCGAGAAGCTGCGCCGTGACGGCAAGGGAACTCCGATCTCGGGTGAGATCGGCCAGGTCTTCGACGTCGGCGAGTACGGCGAGATCACCACTGCCTTCGCCAGCGGGCAGAACGCCCTCATCGTGCCCGGCTACGAGGCCACGATCACGGCCCAGACTCCGGGCGAGGCTCCGACCTCGGTCGAGGAGCGCACGCGCCTGCGCGGCTACGAGCAGCTCATGCACGAGCGCATCCAGTACCAGATCGCTGGTGACCTCAGCGCCTGGCGGAGCGAGACCGGCGAGCCCTCCTCGCTCAACACGGTCTACTCACAGCTGTACGGCACCAAGCACCCGATCGACTTCATCGAGCGCGCCACCACGTACCAGCGGGACGGGTCCACCGGCGAGATCAAGGCGCACCTGGAGGAGTGGACGGCAGCGATCCTGCAGACCGAGGCGCGCCGTGTGCGCTACTCCAACGAGATCAAGGCCGGCTCGACGGTCTACGCCGAGTACAGGGCCCAGCGCGACCGAACCGACCCGGCTGATGACAACCGCTTCGACGCCTGGCGGCTCACCGGCGGGCGGAACATGACGGTGCTCACCGGCAAGGACCGGAACAACGTGGCCGCGCCCAGCGGCTACTTCGACCCGGTGATGACCGGAGGCGCGACCAACCAGGGCATCGTGCGGTACCTGACCGCTCAGGCCCGGATCGACACCGACGGTCGGATCGTGCCGGGCGACGAGAGCGTGGCCGGACAGCGTGCGCCGCTCATGGCTCTCCCCGAGCTCGAGACGCTGCGGTACGACCCGTTCGACCGGCAGCAGATGACGGCCTCGACGATCATGCAGTCCTCTCAGGTCACCGCGCCGGCGAAGACGGCGCTGATGACCTTCGGCGGCTGGACGGCTGATGACCCGATCGTGGTGTCGAAGGAGTTCGCCGGGCGCCACCGCATCCGCGGGGCCGGCGGTCAGGAGCGCGATCTCGTCGTGGGCGACAAGATCTCGGATCTGCACGGCAACAAGGGCGTGATCTCGCTGATCGTCGACCGGGACATGCCTCTGCACGACGCGCAGCAGCAGGCCGTCGTCGAAGAGGTCAACTGGTTCCGGGCCAACCCGGGTCTGGACGTGGTGATGAGTCCGTTCAGCCTCATCTCCCGGCGCAACGCGGGCTCGGCGCGCGAGCTGATGAGCGGGAACGTCTCCGATCTACGCTCGCCCAACGGAGAACTGCGGCCGAGTGCCATGGGCGAGATGCGCTTCGTGGTCACCCATATGGCCGTCGACGAGAAGACGAAGATCTACAACGAGGAGCAGGTGCGTGCTGGCAAGGGCCGTAAGGCCTCTTCTCAGCTGGCCTGGGCGCTGCAGTCTCAGGACTGCCCGGCGATCATGCGCGAGTTCTACGGCCACAACAGCGGGGCCGAGTCGAGCCTGCGCGAGTACCTGCTGGTATCCGGCATGGACATGGACGCTGACGGCACGCTGCGCGTGATCGGCCAGGCAGAGGGCCTCGACGAGCGTACCGAGCGTCGGTTCATCCCGATGCCCGACTTGCTGCGCACGCAGCCGCGCAAGGCGGGCCAGCTCCCGGGAGTGAACACCATGGCGATGCGCCAGTCCTTCGGCCACCTCATCGGCGACCGCGGCGGCGACATGGAGATCCCGTTCCCGCTCACGTATCCGACGGGTGAGCAGACCGAGACGGTGAGCGCGAGCTCGTGGAAGCTGCCGGTGATGTCCTCGCATCTGCGCAGTGGTCAGGAGTTCGAGGACGGGTCCTCCGTCACGCACGACTACACCCGCGGCTACCAGGACGTCTTCGCGGAGGCTTGCCGCTACCGCTACATGGCCGAGCAGCTGGACGGCCAGGGGCTGTCCGCCGCGAAGCGCGCCGAGGTGCGTCGCGGCATGAGCGAATCGGTCTCGCGCGCTCAGCGCGCCTTCGAAGGGATCACGACCGACGTCCAGAAGCGAGTGCTGACGGGCAAGAGCAACATCTTCAAGACCGGGCTGATGGCCTCACGGCTCACCGACTCGGCGACGATGGTGTGGACCGCGGACCCACGACTGAACGTCGACCAGGTTGCGCTCAGCTCGGTCAAGGCTGAGCAGCTGGGGCTTGCCGAGGGCGACCACGCGCTGGTGTGGCGTGACCCGGTGCTCCGTGACGCCGGCGTGCGCTACATGCGGGTCGCGATCGACGACCGGCTCACCGGCGCCGCGATCAACCCGGTGATGGACGCTTGCTTCGACGGCGACTTCGACGGTGACGCCGTCGCCGTGGTGAAGCTGCACAGCGATGCCGCCAAGGCCGAGGCCCTGGCGAAGCTCTCGGTGCCGGCCAACCTGTTGGACACCGGAGTGGTCAAGGGCGATGGTTCACACCCGCTGGCCATGCAGGTGTCGCTGGACACCCAGGTCGCGCTGTCCAAGGACGCTGGATTGGCCCATGAGTTGGAGGGTTCGCGGAGCCAGGCGAACCGGCTCCGGCTACAGGCACTCACGGGTTCGGATTCGCCGGAGGACATCAAGCTCGCCCAGCAGGTCGTGACGGAGGAGCTGAGCGGGCTGTACCGCCAGGCGCAGCGTGGCGAGTTCGGCGCGGCACTGACGTTCTCGGATCGCGAGGCGCACCTGCAGAGCGTGCGCGAGGTCTGTGTCGAGACCGGCGCCAAGGGGAACGAGAAGAAGCTCTCCGACTACGCCCGGAACCTGGGCGACGCGCAGGGCACGCCCGGCATCACGCAGGCCGACCAGGAAGCCTCGATGTTCGCCACGGCGATCAAGTCCCACGGCACCGGCCTGGGCGGCTCGTTCAGCCAGCGCGCCGTGCGCGCGCTGCGCGGCGAGGACCTCAAGGCCGTCCTGGAGGTCACCTACCCGGTGACCCAGGCGATCCTGCAGGCCAAGCACGACGCCGCCGAGGCCCGACACAAGTACGCGATGCTCCAGGGCCCCGGCCGCGATCTCTGGAGGGGCCGCAGCATCGAACACGTCGGCCCGGGCCTGTGGCACACGGCATTCGTCGACGGTGAGCCCGTCCAGGCTAGGGCCGCGGAGTGGGAGAAGCAGTTCATCGAGTTCTACGAGTCCAAGGAGGGCTTCGGAGTCACGGTCAACCCGGAGTACGTGGCCCGCGTGGCCAGTGCGCTGGCGGACCCGACGACCGGGCTCATCCGCAACTTGGAAGAAGATGTGTCGCTGCGGGGCACCGTGATGGACCGGATGGCCTACGGCGGCACGTTCGCCGATCTGGTCGAGGCGGCCAAGAACCGCGAGAACGTCTACGACGGCGAGAAGAACGAGCAGTTCGCGTCCTCGGGGACTCGGAAGGCTCGGGCGGAGACTTCTCGGCAGCTCGATCAGCTGGGCTCCGCGGAGAAGCACGGCCTGGACAACGCCGTGATCGCTGTCGATGACTCGGTCGTCAAGCGCGACGTGATCTCTCAGGACGCGGAGGCCGCGCGCACCCGCGGCTCGCATCGCCGCTCCGCGCATGCCGTCGGCGTGGGCGCGGCGCGCCGGGTCTACACGCCGAGCATCGAGATCGATCAGCCGGAGGTCAACGACGACGGCTACGGGATGGGGTACTGAGATGGCACAGCCCAAGGAACTGGGAACAGGACCCGCGGGCCGCCGGCGCGCGATCAAGGTGCTTCCGGTTGGCGACGATCGGCTTCAGACCCGTGAGCCGCGAGGCAACACCTATGCCCGCTGGGACTCGCGCTCGGACGAGCCGATCGACGCCGAGGTGGTCGACGATCCGGGGCCGCAGGACGCAGACGGTGCGCGCGCCCGGCGCGAGCGGCTCCGGGACCGTGCCCGCGAGTTCTTCGGTGAGAAGACCCGGAAGCGGATGGCCGACCGTGAGCGCGTGCACGGGATCGACGTCGACCGAGCCGAGGGCGAGGGCGTGGATCAGCGCGAGCAGCTGCTCAAGCTCCGGGCGGAGACGCGGCTGGCCGGCGAGAAGTACATGGCCTCGCTGCGGGACTCGAAGCTGTTCGTGCCCGGCTTCAACGACGAGGAGCGGACGCAGGACCTCGGCGTCATGCACCACGTCTACATGCAGATGATGATGCAGTCGTGTCTCAAGTCGCTCTCGCGCGGAGTGAATGCCAACTCGGTCATCCAGGCGGTCGGCATGGTGATGACGATGCGGATGCTCGCCCCGGACTTCAAGAAGGAGATGGACAGCTACCTCCAACCCCTCAAGGACAAGGTCCAGGAGCGCATCGACACGAGGGCCCGTGGCATGGTGGCTTTTGCCGAGAGCGACATTGCGCACCGGCAGAGGATCTTCAAGGACCTGCCGAGCGACGCCCGGCGCGAGCGCCTCATCGGCAGCACGGATCCGCGTGACCACCTGACGAAGAAGTGGCGCAGGCGCTTCGACGCCATGCAGCACCGTGAGCGCGGCCACCGGGAGATGTTCACTCCGGACTCGGCAGCCATGACCGAGGTCGCGCTCATGGAGAACGCCTTCTGGAAGATGCGCGAGCCGGGCGCGGACGTTGGCCTGATCCGCGATGGCTACCGGGCGATGCGCAAGCGGCTGCACGAGCAGATGAGCGAAGACGGCCTGGAGCGCCGGGAGGTCGTCCAGCGCGCCCGAATGATCATCGGCGAGCGGATGGAGTACGAGCCCGAGCTGCGCACGATGTTCAACGGCGTGGCCCACGGACGGATCGTCAAGGCTCCTGCACACGAGCAGCAGATCGCGGGCTCCGACCGGGTCCACACCGTTTGGAGCGGGGAGTTCGACGACCAGCTGGGCCAGCGTCTGCCCGAGGACGGGATGTTCACACTGCGCCGACCCATGGACGCGGACGCCCACCAGGTTCAGCTCGCCGAGACGATGAAGACCTCGCTTCTCAACGCGCTGGGCCGCGGCGACCAAGAGGCCTACGGGGGCAACATGCTCGGTTACCTGGTCGGCTTCGCGGCGCAGAAGCAGGGTCTGGACACCAGCGGGCTGCCCGACATGCTCCAGCACCGCCTGGACCAGTCCGAGGTGATGATCGCGAGCATGGACATCGACGGTCTACCACCCGAGGAGCAGCAGCGGGTCTACTCCAACGCCTATGTCGACGCGATGGAGGCAGTGAACGAGGAGTACCCGGATCTTGAGGCTCAGCTGAAGCGGAGCCTCGGAGAGAACTGGCAGCAAACACTGCAGACGGCGGTCGACGACCCCGGGGCCTTCTTCGAGGAGCAGCGACTCAAGCCGCGGTCGCGCCCTACGGGGCCGTCGGCCGAGCAGGAGGCCGGCGCGCAGAACAACGGCCCGAACGCCGAGGCCGACTCCGAGGACTACCAGCCCACCTGAGCGCGATCCGAGAACACGAACAAGGAGCAGGAGGAGGGGGCATGAACCAGGAACAGAACGAGGGACAGCAGGTCAGGTTCGGATCGCGCTTCGCGCGGATGTTCGGCTACGTCACACCGGAGGATCGGAGCCGATGGGAGCAGCAGCGGGCGCAGAACAAGTCGAACGTCAGCGCGATCCAGCAGGGCGCGAAGTCGGCACTGAGTTCGCTGATGGAGTTCGGAGAGCGCAACATCGGCACGAAGCTCGATGCGGCCCACCGCGTGGCGGCGCAGCGGCGGTCCGAGGAGTCTCACAACAAGATCATGAACCACCGCCGCGATCCGAACACGCGGAACATCATCGAGTCGGTCGACTATGAGCCCGAGGACGATCGGGAGGGGATCGAGCCAGATCTGGAAATCTAGTCAAATGAGCAACGATAGGCATGCCGATTGCACTTGATACGCCCAACTCCCCTTCTCCACTCATGACCATATCCGATAGACTGGTTTCTAAGTGGAACTGCGTCATGAACAGTGATAGGACAGGGTGTAAACATGGAAACGACGAAGACACCGCGTGTCAATAAGCGCGAATTCATCTCGCGGGTCGCGACTCGTAGCAAGTTGCCCATCCCGGTGGTGAACAAGGTATACGAGTCGTTGCTTGGTGAACTCACTGGGGCGGTGAGCTGCGGAGAGGCGGTCGTACTCACGAGCTTCGGCCGCTTCTACCGGCAGGACCACAAGGGCCACAAGGTGCGCTTCGGCAAGAGCGACGTCGATGACTACGTGGTTCTCAAGTTCTCCGCATCGAGCACCTTCAACCGCCGACTGGGGAGCAATGCCGACGCCTCACCGGATACCTACGGGACGATCGGGGATGCCGACAAGTTCGAAAACTCCATTGAGGGTCGTGAGCTGCGGCCCGCATCGTAGACAGCGAGGAGCCGGCAGAAAAGAGAGTCCCCGTGATGCCCACAGGCAACACGGGGATTTTCTTTATGGATGAAATGAGTTCGGCCGCGAGGCTCAGCCGTCGGCGATGACGAAGATCAGCACGAGCGCACTGACCCCCCAGCGGGTGCGTGCCCGGCGCGCCTTGCTGGATCCGGGCCAGCTGGTTGAGGGCCACGCGCAGGAGCCGGCTTTCTGGTCCACGAGGTCGCGTCACCGCAGCGTCGTGGAGAGTCTGGAGGTCCTACTTGAGACCGACGGTCGGCACGAAACGGATGGCAGGCCGACGCTCACTCATGAGGCTTCTTCTGCTGGGCAGCACGGTAGTCATCCGCCCACTGCTGACCGAGCGGGCCGAGGCTCTCGGCCAGCTCTTCGGTGGTCATGCCCGCCTCGCTGGAGGCGTCGGACTCCTGGATGCGACGGGAGAGCTCGGCCTGGAAATCAGCCTCAGCGTGGACGTGGGCCGCGTGGTCGTACTTCATGAGCCTGAGCTGGTCCGTCGGGACGACATTGACAGAGAACTTCGGGAGCTCGGCGCCTGGAGTGCCGTTGTCGTGAGCATCGTCGTTGCGAGTCATGCCTTCAGTCTACTCAGTCGAGATCAACTTCTCGTCGACTCGCACACGAGGGTTCCCGCCGAGTCGATATGGGCGTCGAATGATGGCTCACTCCATCTCCGAGAGGCGGGCCAGGCAAGAGAAGGAGGAGCCCGTGGTCCAGTCCCGCACGGTGCGGGCTGGAGCACGGGCCCTGACCGATGGACAGCCACGACTTCAGAAGTTCCCCTCGTCGCCCTGCATGCAGACAATGCCGAGCGAGCGCCACCGGGCCACCACTCCTGCTCCAGGACCCGATCCGCCATCGCGCGGTCGAGCAGCGTGACGGCGCCGTCCGGCCGATGCTGGCCAGCCCGGGAGGTCGCTTCGGCGCTCAGTTTGTCGACGGCCGTCCCGAACCGGGCGAACGCCCGGGCCGGAAGCGCTTCGACGAGACCACCGCGCTGATACAGGGCGGGAGTCAAGCGGGGGCCGACGAGCACCAGGCGATGACCATTGGCTATCCATCAGACAGGATTCCGACTACCATTCAATCCCTTATTGCACCTACTTGGATTCAACTGTGAGTAGAATGTCAATGTCGGACATGGATGACTCTGCATGCTATTCATAGAGGAGTTGGGGTAGGGATGGCGGCTACGATTCAGAGGCCAGCGGGGACGGCGTCGAAGCCGACGGCACGGACGAGAGCAACGGCCGGGAGTCACGCCGGCCCGATGGGCTTCGGCAGCGGGCCGCTCATCGCAGCCATCGTCATGGCGGGCGGAGCGGCGCTCTTCGCCGGCTGGGGCCTGACGCAGCTCGCGACTTCCGACGGCGGCTTCACCCGGGCACTGCAGGGCAATCACGCCCCGGCCGAGGCACCGGGGAACCCTGACGAGACGAACGCCGGAGACAGCAGCGCCCAGCAGCCGAGCGAGGGCGGCGCGGGGAAGCCGGACGAGAGCGAGGCGAGTCGGGCTTCGCCGCCCGGTCGCGGCAACGAGGACGAGCGCAACGGATCGGGCGCACCGGCCGAGCCCGCGCCGAAGGCGAAGCCGCACACCATCGAGCCAGGCGATACGCTCGCCGCGATCTCGGGGGCGACGGGGGTTCCGATCGGCATTCTGGTCGAGGCGAACAAGATCCAGAATCTGGATCTCATCTACGCGGGGGCCTCGCTGCTCATCCCCCGGGTGTGACGACGCGACAGGGCAACACCGTCACGTACTCACGTACCGAGCCTGAATCGACGCCCTGGCGCCACGAGGCCGTCAGGGCGTCGCCGTCTCCTCAGGCGGGCTCATCGCCATGCGTCACCCGGGACCGGCGTGAGCCGGTCCACGGAACGCCTGCACTCCGCCCGGGTTCGACACCGGGATCAGCTGTGCCGATCCCCCTCGTTGCGAGAACGCAGCGCCGTAACAGCGTCAGAGATCAGGCGACCCCGCCGGCAGCCCGGCCAGCGGGGCCGTCTGATGTACAAGATCGTGGTCCCTCACGCCGCATCAGCCTCATCGGACTCACCTCGGCCGAACAGGAATCCGCGGACCTCGCCGTTCGTCATCATGTCCTGCAGATGCACCAAGAACACCGCGCGCTGCGTGGCCCGGCGATCGACCAAGGGCTCGTACTCGCGCAGTACCTTCAGGTCGACGACCCAGCCGTTCTCGCGAGAGATGGCCTGGTCAAGCTGCGAGTCCGGCACGACGTCCATCCCGGTGAAGTCGTGGTCGAACTCGGAAGCGATGTCGAGGTGTTGATTCGGCCCGTCGATGTAGAGCGTGTCAACGCCGACCTGCTGGCCGGCCTCGTCGAATGCCACGAGGAACACGCGGTCCGCCCTGGTGGTGTTGTCGACGTGGACCGCCGCAACGTTGGCATCACCAACGAAGCTCGTCTCCTCGAACCGCTCGCACACGCGGACACGAGCCTCGTAGCACCACATGATGCGCCGGGCTTCGTTGAAACCTTTGAACTCATCAGAGTTGGACGCCTCTGGGTGAGACTGGATCATCGGTGGGATCCTTCCAGGTTCCTAGGCCGTTGCATGACCGGGTCCGGTGGACCCGCCTTGAACAGGGCGGGTAGTTCAGCGATGGACTAACCACAGGGCATAGGATCGACGCGCGAGCAGAGCCCCATCATCAGGTGCGATACAGAAACGTACGGTAGATGCATGGATCGATCAAGCCTGTTGCCGTTAGGGTTCTCTCATCGCCACCCGAGGTCCAGACCGCCAAGTCGCAGGAGTTCATGTGCCACGTCAATTCGACGGCAGCCGAGTGCGAGCTGTCAGACGGGGTAGGGAGCTCAGCCAGAAGGAGTTGGGCGCGAGAGTAGGTGTCCGCGGCCCGACCGTGGCGCGATGGGAAAGCGGCGAGGAGTTCCCCAAGGGGGAGAAGCTCCCGGGGATCGCGTCGGCACTTGGTCAGGACCTCGACGTCCTCTTCCCCTACGACGGCGCCGTGGACCTGCAGTTGCTTCGCTGCGACGCCGGCCTCAGCGTGGCGCAGGCCTCCGAGGCCATCGACGCCAGTCGCGTGCCGCTGAGCAACGCGGAGTCCGGCAGGCGTCGGCTCCAGGATGCCTACGTGGGACCCCTCTCGCACGCCTACGGGGTGACGACGGAAGAGCTACTGGCCGCGCAGGACGTCTCGTTCGGGCTCCGCAGGGTGCGGCCGCTGAGGGAAGCCCGTCCGTCTGCACCTCGCACGGTCGGCGAGAAGATCAACTATCTCCTGGAGCACGGGTACGCAGGCCAGACGTCTCCGTCCAACGAGCAGATCGCGCAGGCCGTCAACGAGCACAGCGGCACGACGCACATGACTGCCGATGACATCGCCGCGCTTCGTTCGGGCGCCCCGACGGCTGCCTCGGACGCAGTACGTGCCGGCCTGGCTCATGCTCTCCAGGTCGACATCGCCCTCTTCCAGGACGACGCCGAGTTGAGCCCTGCGGCCGGTGAATTCCTCGAAGCCATCCGCTTCCTCGGGTCGATCCACCAGGGCCAGATCCTCGGCCTCGCCGCCCGCGGCAACCAGGCGGGGCTGTCGGCCGGCATGATGGCCAAGATCAACGAAGTCGTCGGAGAGCTGAAGAACAAGCTGCCGGGCAAGCAGAGCGAGCAGTGACGCCGGCGCCACGCCTCAACAGCGCCGCCGAGCCGTCCGCCCCTGGCCATGGCGGGGCCGGACGCTTCCCGCCCTCAGCCTGACGCCCTTCGCGGCTGAGCTGCAGCTTGGGGCCCGCCCGATGCGGCGTGTCGGGGTAGCCGACGGCCGGGCTTCGTCCGGGGTGAAACGGCACCTTCCGCGTACCAGATGTGGTCCCACGGTTCTGACGCGTACGACCAGGGTCCCGAGCCGCACCGGCACAACGCAGATCCCCGGCCGTTGACCACCTCGCAGTGAGGTGGCCAACGGCCGGGGACGGCTGGACCAGGCGCCTGCCCGGAGGCCGGCTACGGCGCGGCGGTGAGGTCCACGCCCAGCAGGTTCGACAGGTCGGCCACCGTCTGCTTGGGGTCCTTGTTGTGCACCCCCGCGAAACCGAGCCGCTCCGCCGCCTGGACGTACCCCTCGGTGTCGTCCACGAAGACGCACTGCTCGGCAGGCATCTCCATGAGCTTGAGCGTGATCTCGAAGAGCTCGGGGTCGGGCTTGCGCAGCTGGTGGTGCTCGGAGATCACCACGACGTCGTACAGCCCTTCGAGGTCGTAGCCGTCGTAGAGGTCCCAGGGCGCGAGGCCCACCGAGTTGGACAGGATGCCCACCTTGATCCCCGCTCGCCGCGCCGCGGCGGCCGCGTTGATCAGCAGCGGCTCCGGACGCAGGCCTCCGAAGATCCTGCCCATCAAGTTGTCGGGAGAGACGCCCAGCTTCTTGCCGGCAATCTCGTTCCACTCGGTCTGGCTGACCGCTCCACGCTCGAGGTCGCTGGTGATCCGGACGCCCTCTTCGTCCTGGTACAGGGCCGAGATGCATGCACCCTGGGGAAGCCCTTCACGCTGCTCGAAGGCGAGCACCACGGGCAGGAGCGGTGTGGTGAGCACGCCTCCGAAGTCGAGGACGAGGCCGGTGCGCTGAGACATGCAGGAACTCCAGTGCTGAGAATCTGGGCGCCGCCCGTGCTGGACAGCGTTCCGGCCCCGGCGTACGCGTGGCGGCGACAGCGCCTGCGCTTCGCTTTCCAGGGTCGGCGGTATTTACAGGGCGGAAAACGATGCCGCCCATTGTATGGCCACGGTACCAGCCACCTCTTTGCGGGACTGGCGGCCCCGCCCGAATCTGAAGGGCGGCAATAGCACCTGGGGCTAGGCTATTTCCTATTTCACGCGACCTCCCAATTGAGTCGACTTCTTCAGCCGCAAGGAGCAGCACCTGAAACTCGAATGGCGTTTTCGGGCTGCAACGTTTTACGCGTCCGGTTCAAGACTCAGCTCCGCAGACTGCTGCAGAAGCTCTTGAGCGTCGCCCGGGGTGATGACCGCGTATGCCTTGCTCACTCGCACGAGCCAGGCTGCCTCGCTGTTCGTGTCGACGAAAGGTTTCTCCTGGAGCGGGCCCGTCGCGTACTGGCTGGCCTTTGTGGAGGCAGCGGCACGCAGCGCCGCGGCGATCCAGTACGCCTCGGCGCCCGGCTCGGGGTCGGGGTGCGACGCGGTCGTCTCCTCAGCAGCCCACAGGAGCGTCTCCGGGGCGTAGTAACGGAGCTTCTCGCAGGCATCGGCGACGTCCTGGGTCCATCGGTCCAGGCGGACATCGCTGGGGACCCGCATGTGGATCAGCTCGGCCAGGCGCGACCCGGGCGGGTAGAGACTCGTTCCGGGGAAGGCCTTCACCAGGTCGTACCAGAGCGGGTGAAGCCGGTAGAGGGTCTTCCATGTCTTCCAGCGAGCAGCAACGACGCTGGTGGTGGGGATGCTCGCGCCTACAGCCACGATCAGGAAGAGCAGGTTCATCCACATCGCCGTGAGATCAATGAGCATCTCCATTGTCGAATGGCTCAACGGGAAAAATACCGCCGTCCACACGATGACGATTCGGGCAGTCGTGTGGAGGAGCCCCATCCACATCGAGATTCCCATGAGCCTGAGACCGATTCGCATGCTGGGCGTCTCGGCTTCTCGCGCCCCACGCGACCACTGGTAGCCGCAGACGGCGGTCGTGACGAGCGGGAAGAAGTAGAAGACGCTCATATACACAGCGGCGCCCAATTCCCCTGCATGATCGCTGAGAAAGTCTTCACTTTGCCGCTGGCGGTCCACAACGGTGAAAAAGAGAATGGTGAGCAGGGTCACGCCGATTGCGCCCACCGGGTAGGAGGCACGGGCGATCCAGCGCGACACCGTGACGTGTCGGGGCACCACGGCCTCGGAGCTCTTGCCGTAGCTGGTCGCAACGTACGTCAAGGACGCGATGATGGCGGCGGTGCTGGCGAAGTGCCTGAGGAGAGCGTTCAGGTCGATCACGGGGATGTGGTCCACGGCGTGCATCGCTGCTGGTGTGTAGAGCCACAAGGCCACGGAGAATCCGGCGTAGCCGCCCCAGAGGGCTCGGCGGTGGGCGTCACCGTACCGGACGGCGGGGAATCGCCAGACGGCTATGAGGGTCATCACTGCCGCGGTCAGGTACCTGAAGAAGTCGAGCATGCCGTCCGTTATTCGTTCTTGGAGCCACGCCGCGGCGGAGCAACCGGGTGGGAGAGAGAGGACTCCAAGAGGCTGACCATGTCGTCGCCGGCCACCTGCTGATGGCGGGCCAACCGCTTGATCAGGGACGCCGACAACTCGGCCTGCTGCTCCTCCGGGCTGTCGTAGTTCACGCGGCCTTGGACCAGAGCCGAGGGGAATCGACGAAGGACTTCGTCCCGGATGTGCTCAGGGACGTATCGCTCGACCTCTTCATCGGTCAGGGTGCTGCCGTGGTCCAGCCACTCGTGCGCCAGCTCGTGAAGGATGATGTGCTCGGTCTGGTTCCGGCTGGATCGGCGTCGGTAGAGCACGACCGTGAACTCCGGCGTCCTGACTCGGAGGCCGCAGGCTGTGCCCAGCCCTCCATCCGGGTCGTCAAAGGGCACCAGCCGAATCTGACGCTCCAGTGCATGCTCCATGTTCCGGACCAGCGCCTCGACACTGAAGGGAGTGGGCACGGGCAGATCGGCAAGCAGCTTCTCGCATTCCTTCAAGAGGGCGCGTCGCGAGGGGTCCCTGCGCCACCGCATGACTGCTCTCGCGAGGTGCATCGGCGTTCCACCGCCTGGTTCTGCACGCAACCCGCCACTCTCCCCGCTCCGGGCGGCCTTCCGTCGAGCAGCCCACCTCATCGCCCCGTCCCCCTCGCCCCTGCCCCGTTAACTCTCGGGGCGCCACCCGCCCCGTGCTCAGGCATGCGTTCGGCAGGCTGAGCCAGTAGTCGTCAGACTTTCCGCGTGTGCAGTGAACCCCCGCTTCGCTGCCCAGTGACCACGACGGCAGCGGTGCAGAGACAGAACAGGCCCATGCCTATCGGCAGACTCAGGACGCCGGCGTACGGTTCCATGAAGTACCGGACTTCAGCGACAACCTCGAACGCAACGGTGAACACGAAGGCCATCGCGATGACGGCGCCCGTGAGCGCCCGGGTGGCAATGCGGTGGACTGGTCGTGATCCGCGGACACTGCGCGGGCGGAAAATGTTGTCAAACGGCTGCGCCCGGCGCTTGGTTTTCTCAACAATGTTCCCGGCTGCTCTGCGTACGGCAGGGCGGCTGACCGCATGCCCCTTGCCGACGCGGCGAGCTTTCCACCGCATGTACTGGCCTTACCCCCCGTTGCGGAACTGAACAGTACGGCCAGGTCAACCAAAAATGTTGATCATCTAGCCCACTTGATGAGCGGTCGTACGATATCCCTACACGCAACGATCCTGTCAAGTCGATTGGATTTGGCCTACGTTCGGGTGCACCCGGGATCCGTGCTCGCCGTGGTCCTGCCCCAACCCTCATGCGGGGGGACGGCCACTTCTCCAATGGTCTGGTCGGCGGTTCGGCTGAGTGGACGCCACCGGAGGGTGGTCGGCAGCAGGGGTGAAGTGGCGGCGCGTGGCCCAGAGCACGACGGACCGGGCGGCAACACCTGCGGCTGCCGCGGGAGCAGTGGCCGGGCAGTGCGGCGGCCGTGATGGCCGGGACAGGGGCGGGGTCGGCAGGCGTCGGCAGGGAGCCGACCGCAAAGCCGCAACCGATCGCGCGGAGTTGACGCGAGGGCGAGCCGGGCCAGGTGCGGCGTCCGTAAAGGAGGCCGCCGATCAGGCTGCCGACTGCGAGCGCCGCGGGCCTCAACGCCGAGAGGTACTCGGCGTGGTGACGTTCGGCTGCGGCGAGGGCGACGACGTTGAGTGCTCCCAGGGTGATGCCCGCCCCGAACAGGGCTGCCGCCAGGGCGCGCAGGCCGGGGGTACGGATCGGGCCGAGCCCGTAACAGCGCGCACCCGGCGAGCACGATCGCCGCTGTGGCGATGAGCACGACGGTGGTGCCGGTCAGGGCGTGCAGGGCCAGGACGAGTAGCGGACCGCCGATGAACACGAGCTCCGGGGCGCAGGCGTCGAGCGAGAGCGCGGCTCGCCGTTCGTGCGGGCTGCGCACGACGTGCGGCCACAGAACGCGCAGCGCGGCCTCCAGCGGCGGGGTGCACAGGCCGGCGACCGCGGCGTTGGCCGCGGCCAGGTCGGGGTGGGTGCTGGACCGGGTGAAGAGGGTGGGCCTCCAACAGGGTGCCGATCTGGGCTTCCAGTGCCCGGCGCTGTTCGTGGACCGCGGCGAGCGAGCGGGCGGGCGAGGGGATGACCACGCCGAGGGTGCCCGTTCCCGGGACCACTACGGTCTGTTCGTCGAGGGCGTCGAAGACGTCCTCGATCAGCCGGGTGGCCATGCGCGGGGTCTTGGGCCGGGTCAGCTCGATGAGTCTGCGGCGGCCGGCCTTGCGCAGTGCGGCCGGGGATCCGTAGCGCTCGAGGAGCCAGGCGACGGCAGGGTGGTCCAGCCGTGGGCCAAGGACCCGCTCCAGTGACGGGTGGAACCGGGTGAGCAGGCCGCGTATCCGGTTGCTGGTGCGGGTGGCTTCTGCGGCGAGGTCTTGGTCGAAGCCGGTCAGGACGGTGAGCCCGGGCCGCATCCGCGATCACTGCCGCGTCCTTCGCATCCGTCTTCGCCTCGCCCGGGTAGAGGGCGGCGATCCGCCGCATGGCGAGCCCGGGCAGGTGGGCGACCTCGCAGCCTGCGTCGCGGGCGACGGTCAGTGGCGGGGCACCGATCGAGGCAGGCTGGTCCACGATCGGCACAACACGGTGCCGAACTTGGCCTTGAGCTTGTCCGGGGTGATCCCGTGGCCGTGGTGAGCCGTCCTGCCGACGTCCACCCCGAGGAAGACGCCCATGCCTTCGGTGTCCAACATCGCACCCCTCCGCAGGTGTTGACCGTCCCGGCCCCGGCAGTGTGGCTTTGTAGGTGAGTCCCGGGAACGCCTGTTGCTCGGAGGCGAGAAGGCATTCCGCGACGTGAAAATGATGTCGCTGAAATTGGGGAACGCCGCGGTGCTTGCTTCGGGCCCATGCTTGTGCTCTTCAGGGAGAGGTCCCCCAGGTCCAGGCCGACGCCGGAGCATTCGCCCGTCGCCCCACGGGCGGGATGCGGGACATCAGGAGGCGTGGGCAGAAGGGCTGTCGGATGCGGGGGCTATGGTCGGCGGCGTACGACCATCAGCAGCAGGAGACCTCATGCCGTCAGGGCACGTACAGCAGGACATCTCTGGGGCCCGGCCGGCCTGGCCGCGCCTGTTGGCGCCGATCCCCTTCGATGTCGAGTCGGTCTTTCCGGAGTTGGCCGGTGCGGCGCGCACGGCCACCCTCCTCTACCCCCGGGCCGGGCAGCCGGGCCCCGGCAACAGCTCCATCGGCGGGCCCCTGCTGTGGCCGGCCGGCGAGCCCTGGCCCATGTGCGCCGAACCGGACCACTACAAGCCGCTCGCCGAGCCCGTCGGACCCGACCCGGTCGCGATGGTCCCGGTGGTCCAGCTCTACGCACGGGACGTGCCCGGTCTCGTCTTCCCCGCCGGTACCGACCTGTTTCAGATCCTGTGGTGCCCGCTCGTGCACGAGGACGACCAGCACGCGGCCAACCCCCGCCTCCACTGGCGCAGCGCGACACTGACGGCCGCCGACGTCGCTGACGGGAAGGCGCCCCGCCCGCACACCGCGGAGGAGGACTACCTGCCCCGCCCGTGCACGGTGTCCCCCACACCGGCCGTGGAATACCCGCTTCGGGACCTGCCGGGCGAACTCGGCGAGCGCTTCGAGGCCCTCCATGAGGAACGCGGATTCGGTTACTTCGAGGTGGCCACCACTCAGCAGAGCAAGGTCGGCGGATATCCGAGTTGGACCCAGGCGCCGGACTGGCCTGACTGCGCGAACTGCGGCACGCACATGGAGCACCTGCTCAGCGTCACCGCGACCGAACCGGGCGCGGGCCGTTGGCTGCCGCTGGACGAGCGGAACCCCAGCCAGGACCAGGCCGCGACCCCGTCCTGGCGAGCCGAGGCGGACCCCGCCGCCCTCGACACGTTCGGACACCACATGTACCTGGGCGGCGGGGGCATCGACTTCTTCGTCTGCCGTACCTGCCTGGACACCCCCTACACCCACCGCTACGACCGCTGAACCCCGTGCCGCTCGGCCTGCGGCAGCTGGATCCGTCGCCGACGTCGATGAGGATCCGCGCTCCGGCCCTGACGCCGATCCCCGGCATCGACGTCACGACCTTGGAAAGGGGGTGGTCCTCCAGCAGTTCCTCGATCCGGGCGGCGAGGAGCTTCCGCTGGCCGAGAATTGCTCGGAGCGAGGTGGCGAGGTGGCGAGGCCGGGAAGGGTCAGCACGGCCGCGTCCGTGCCCGGGACGACGACGGTCTGTTCGTCCAGTGCGGTGAAGACGTCCTCGACCAGTCGCTCGGCCATCCGCGGTGCTTTCGGACGTATCAAGGTCACGAGTCGGCGGCGTCCGGACAGGCCGTCAGGTCCAGTGCGGAGGGCGCCATCGTTTTCAGAAGAGGCTGAGTACCTCGCTCACTGCATCGCGGACTCGCCTCCCGAAGCCTGGACTGCGCCTGGCGCAGTCCAGCCGGCGACCCGCCGGTAGAGCCCAAAGGCACACCCAGCGAAGGCCAAGTACAGGAGCGCCGCGGAGACGGGGTTCGCCAGAGCGAAGAGCGCCTGTGCCGGGACAACGGCGGCAGCGAGGTTGAAGCCCAGGTGCAGGAGCACGCAGGGCCACAGCACGCGGGTGTGTTCGTAGATCAGGGCCAGGAGCACCGCCAACGGCAGGGTCGAGGCGAACTGCACGGCGTTGCCGTGCAGCAGGCCGAACACCACGGCGGTGACCAGCGTGGAAGCGAGGATGCTCACCCGCTTGCGCAGCAATGGGTAGACCAGCCCTCGGAACAGGGCCTCCTCCCCCACAGGAGCCGCGACCATGGCGAGCAGCAGGGTCGCCAGCACTCCAGCCGCGTGCCTCGTCTGGTTCGACGTGTCGAAGCCTGTGGACCCGGTCGTGGCGTAGATCCACAAGGCCAGCGACTGCCCGGCGAGGAATGCCAGGACCGCGCAGCCGACGACGGTCCACCCGAAGCGCGGAATTTCCGTGCTCGGCCGCGGGGCCGGCGCATGCGCGAGCCACTGGGGCCGCAGGATCCTCACCGAGCCGACCAGGACGACAACAAGCATGCTCAGGACGGAGGTCGCGACGATCGGCTCTCCGATGAGGCGGACCGCGACGGCGCCCAGACCGAGGTAGACCGCGACGACGGCGAACGGCACGAGGGCGCACCACCCGATGCCGAGCAGACGCGAAGTGGTCGGTGGCGTCGTCATGGTCTTCTCCTCTACGGGGCTCAAGCAGCCCTGGTGATCTGTTCGTTGATGACGGCCTGGACGCGGGTGTCGCCGCGGAAGGTGTTCGGCTGCAACGTCGCCGTGAAGCGCAGCGTCCCGAGCTCGGTACGGCTGGCGCGCTGCACGAAGCTCTGGATCACGTCGAACTTCTCCTCAGCGACGTTCCACCACAGAAAGGACAGGCAGGACGGGCCGGACCGGGTGATCAGGCGCAGGTGCTGCGATTCGGATCCGATCCGGTCCACGCGCAGGCCCAGGGGCTCGATCGCGATCTCGACGACCGCCGTGGTGAAGCCGTGCCCGAAGGGCTTGAGGCCCCCGGTCCGGCGCACCAGCTCGAACAGCGACTGCAGATCTTCAAGGCCGGCGTCGCAGTCGGCGTCCGGGCCCAGCACGAGATCGCCTTTGGAGCCATCGGCGCTGACGGCGAGCAGGGCAACCTGGGTGGTCTCCTGGAGCACGGCGACTAGGCCGCCCGACTTCTCGGCCTTTTACCATGACGTCGGCACCGTCGGCGGTGAGCACCGCGAAGCACGGCTCAAGCGCGGCCCCCGTGCGGCGCGGGCTGTTCATCGCCGGGGCGGCGAGGTAGAAGCCGAAGAAGCCCTCATCGAGGTCGTCGACGTCTCGGATCTCGCCGACCCGGGCGAAGGCCTTGAGCACGAGCGCGAAGCCCTCGCAGGCCCGGAGGAAGACCGGGTGATGCGGCTCGGTGCGCAGCAGCTGCATCAGTATCGACTGTTCGATGTCGATGGCATCGGGGTCGGCGTCGAACCCACCCCAGGGATTGGGGATGGTCTTCGGCGCGGCGCCGCGCAGCAGGCGGATCTCCCAGAGCTTCTCGGGCCAATGCACACGGGTGCATGCCTCGATCACCTGGTAGAGGACGTGGGCACCGCAGATCCCAGTGTGGGCGTAGGTCTCGTCGATCCGGCACGGGTCGACAGTGATGTCCGCGGTCGAGCCCGGTGCGAGCTCCTCGTGGCGGTCGGCCGCCAACGTCGTCCAGCCCGGGGCACGCGCGGCGGCGATACCGCGGTGGGAGTTCACTCCGCCGTCACAGGTGAGCAGAACCCGGGTGTCAGGCGACTTCGCATGGATCTCGGCGACGTCCTCTTCGGTGAGCGAGTGGTCGTCGACGGCATGAAGCGTGGACATGCTGGAGGCCCTCTCGATCGGGGTCGCTGGTCGGTGGAGAACGGGGCATGAAACACCTTTCAACGCTGCTGCGATTCTAGCAGTAACAGTCACTCCCTCTGCCAATTCACCAGCATCTTTGAGTCTCATTCAGGCGCCAAATGGCGCACTTATGTCGAATGATTGCGACAGGCTTTCCAAAGTACTTGCGCATCGGCTACTCTCGCCGGTATGGCTATTCGAAGCATTGTCGAGTCAGATCTCAGCGGTAAGCCGGATGCGGCTACCGTGACCTTCGGCCTGGGAGACACCTGGTACGAAGTCGATCTCACAGTTGAGGAGAAGAAGGGCCTCGAGGCTGCGCTGAAGTCGTACCTGGAGGTCAGCCGGAAAGCCGGGAAGCCCGCGCCCAAGAAGCGAGTCGTACCTGAGACGACTGCCGAGGAGCGGGACAAGATCCGCGAGTGGGCCAAGGAGAAGGGTCACGAGTTCGCGGATCGGGGGCGCATCCCGAAGAAGGTCATGCAGGCCTACGACGAGGCTCACGACATCGATCGGAGCAACTAGCGCTGAGCCTGATGTTCGCCTCCTGGCCGACTTCTCCCGTTCGTCCCCGAAGGGCCCTGCAGCACCCTGCAGGGCCCTTCGCGCGTCTTCAGACCGGATGGATCACGTTGGTCGTCTTGATCCCAGCAGCTCGCGCTCGAGCCCTGCAGCGGACGGTGCCGTGCGAGAAGTGCCCCGGTGCATCCGGCATGAGCTGCTCCGGGCTCCGCTTCGGGCATCCGGGCTTCTGGCAAAGGCCGAGGAAGGCCGTGCACGGCACCTGAGCCCCGGCCTCGCGGAAGACCTGGGCGGCGTCGACCCTCACCCGGTTCCGCTGGAAGCCGGCTGCTCCCCCTGTGGGCCGACCGATCGGCGGGAAAGATGACGATCTCGAAGCCTGCGTCCCGTCACATCGGTTCAGCCATGGCGTCGGCCCCCTTGGGACAGTGCCCCGGAAGAAGCACCGGCCGGGTGACGTTCTTGGGCCCCCAGCCGCGCCAGGCGCCGTTGAACGTCTCACGCATGCTCTTCGCGTCGCTCCAGCTGCGGGAACCGGCGAAGAGGACGACGTGCGAGCACGATTCCGGAATCATTTCAGCAATCATTCGACTCTCCTCTCCTCATGACTCGGCGGTCTCCACAGCCGGAGTCGAGAGCTGTGGTCATGGCGTCTGGGCAGGCGCGGCGGCCTGCATGCCGCTGCCCCGTTCCGGCCAGCCGGTACTGGACCCGATCACGGCCAGGCCCTTCTCCCGATGGAGCTCGACGCGGATCTGATCGTCACTACCCATCGGCATGAGGTGGACGACGTACATCCCGTCACCGCTGCGGGGGATGTTCACGGTGACGAGCGCGCTGCTCTCGTCGTCGGTGGAGTCGACGTTACCGACGTCCCCAACTT
This sequence comes from Streptomyces sp. NPDC091682, assembly GCF_044756625.1. Lineage (NCBI taxonomy): Bacteria > Bacillati > Actinomycetota > Actinomycetes > Kitasatosporales > Streptomycetaceae > Streptomyces > Streptomyces sp. NPDC091682. The sequence continues at coordinate 151,680 of NZ_JBIVTH010000014.1, forward strand.
CGCCGGAGCGCATCCTCGGCGACGGCTTCGCTGTTCGATTGCTACAACTTCGGCACGCAGCGGGCTCCTCCATCGCCGGACGAGTTCAGGCTGGGACTGTGTCGTGGTTGTGCCTCTTCGTGGACGTGGACTCGGGCGGGGTAGCGACCATCGAGTGCGGACCCGATGGGGTCCGTGCGATCTCGATGTTCAGCCCAGCTCCCGCGCCAGCCCTGCTGGCTGACGACCCGGTAGATCCCGCTGGAGTGATCCACCCCGGCCGGATCGCACTGCGAGCCACCGCGCGGAGCGTCACTTCTCGCCCGAGCCAGGCGCTGCGCGCCTGCCCATCCACTGCTGCACCCTTCGCCCCTGCCCGCGCGCCTGTGGACAACTGCGGCGGGGGCAGTGTTGGGGATCGTCTCTCAAGCGCAGGGCTGGGCATCGCCCGAGGGAGCGCCGGCGACCGACGGACCGGCGAGCTGAGCGACCGGTGGAGCCCGTCGGCCATGCCTGACACGTCATCGGAGCACAGTGAAGAGGCCGAGCGGAGCGAGGGTCCGCAGGACACGCGTTATCAGTTTCCCTTATGCCCTTTCACTTCCTTGTAGCCGTCCCCGCTGTTCCACGGCTGGAGCATGAGCGGAAGCCTGGAACATCAGGGGAAACGGTCCGTACCCTCTCGACTCGTACCCCTCCCCCCTTTCGGGCAGCGGGGGTACGGGTCTGGCTGTTTCCCCTGGTCATCACACCTTCTGGCGGTACTGATGTTTCGTCGTTCGGGATACGGCCGTACCCCCGTGCCGATCCGTCCTCGTGAGGCACGAACGAGGCGCGGTACGGGTCTGCTCCGGACGGGGCACAGCTCCGGTTCATCACCTTGCTGCCGCAGGCGGCACAGCCCTCGCCCAGCAGCGAATCCGCCCTCTCGCGACGCCGTCGCTTCGGCTGTGGACAACGCTCTGCTTCATCGCTCGCTGCTGACGGCGTAGCCGGCCTCGCACCATCGTGTTGCGCTAGTTGCACCAACCTGGATCTGCTGTGCCCTGGTCGTTGCTCCGGTGCTGCCGCGACAGCGTGCCAGCACGTCACGCACCGCGTCCGGGGCGGGCGTTCGGCACCACCTCGTCGACACACGATCCGGCCCCGGGCCGTGTTTCGTTTCGCGCTCGCGCGGCGAGCCCGGGGCGGTCTCTCGTGAACGCATCAGAAGAAGAGAGCCCCGGCTGCTGCGACCATCTGCCCATCGGGCACAGCGAGCACAGCGAGCACAGCGAGCAGCTCGAGGCGTATCGGAGCGTTGTCGCCTTCCTCCAAGGCGTGCCTCCGCAGCAATGCCTCCGCGCCTCTCCTACCCCACGGCCGATGCTGCGCAAGCACGTCGTTCCTCGCACGCTCGCTGGGCGTGGGGGCCCACTCCCCCCTTCGACCCTTCTCTCTCTGCCCAACCTTGTCGGCTCGATGACGCCCCTGTGCCGACCGCCGCACCAGCGCTGTGTCGGTGTCTCGGTGACAGCTGTGCTGGCCGCGCTCCGCCAGCGGTCCGTGACCGTCTCGACGTACCCGCCGGATGACTTTGGCAAGGGACGCGGTCAGGCCTCGCGGCCCCGTGAATCAGCACTTCCCTCGCGTCTCTGCGGTGACCCATCGAAACACGCAGGGGCCGCGACTGGGACACGTACAAGACACCGACTGCTGCTGTCGGGTCTCCCAGAGTCCCGTGCGTGTCCGCACAGCATCTCGCGCGCGCTCCAACCGTGCCGCCCCGGTGTCGCGCACAGTGCCCTCTGAGGACACATCTGCGTCGGGGAGCCGGGTGGCGTCTCTCAAGAGACACGGTCGGGACACCAGCGGGAGCTCACGTGTGCCCCCATGCGGCTTCCCCGGGACCACGCCCTGACGTCAGGTGTCTCGCAGGTGTCCCGCGGGAGCCCTTGTTGCGTTGCATGGGGGACTCATAGGCGCATGGCGCCCTCGGCTTGCGCCCAGTCGTCTCCAGCAGGGGCATTGCGGCGTCTCGCAGGTGTCCCCACCAGGGGCGACTGGGGACAGCAATGGCGTCCAACTCGCGTATCGAGTGGGACTTGCATGCGACTCAATAGGGACAATAGAGTGGGCTCATAGCGATTCGCATTCGAAGCGAAACATGAGGGGTGGCGAGCCCACGTGACAGGGCGAGAGGCATCCGGCGAACGATCGGATGGAGTGCAGGAGCGAGTGGCAGGGCGAGGTGAGTGCAATGGCGAATCAGCCGAGTGAACCTCGCAAGGTCCGCTGGACCGTGCCCGCTGCCGACACCTCGGTGATCGAGTGGCTCGCTCAGCAGGAGAACATCTCGCAGTCGCTGCGACTGCTCATTCGGGAGTCCATTCAGCGCGACGGATACGTCGACGTCTACTACAAGCCCGTCGAGCAACTGCCGCGTCGCGGCCGTCCGCCGCTGGAGAGCGCCGAGCAGCGCGAGGACGACGAGGTGGTCACCGAGCGCCGTCCGGCCGCCATGCCCGTTCAGCCACGGCCCGTGGTCGCCGACCAGGCCGACGCCGTCGTCGAGAAGACAGCACCAGCGCCGTTGGCCCAACCCGAGCCGGTTGCGACACCTGTTGAGACGGTCGCGGATCCTGCGGCAAGTACCCCCGGCCCAACCTCGGAGCCGCCGAAGCAGGCCTCCATTGACGAAATCATGGCGAGCACTCGGCGCTGAGTGGCGCGGTGAATTTCATTTTCCAGGCAGACAACACAACACCGAGGGACCGAATTCATGAGCGCCAACAGCAACGACATCATCACCCTCACCGGCGGCATCGACGTCGGCAACGGCTACGTCAAGGGCGTCATCCAGAATACGAAGCGGGAGATCTTCGACGAGATCGATCTGCCCAGCGCAGTCGTCTCGACTTCCCGCACCTCGCCGAAGGTGCCGCTCCCCGATGCGGATGCGGCCTCCGTGATGGCCGGCGACTTCTACAACCAGCTGGACTGCTCGCTCACCACGACCCTGGTAGCGGCGTCGGACCGCCGAATCTTCGGCCGGGCAGCGCTGAGCGTGCGCGGCTCGAAGTTCACCGAGTTCGAGGTACTGGGCAAGCACTCCAAGGCTGATCAGGAGCTGAGCAAGGTCCTGGTCCTGGGTGCCTTCGCCGCGAAGGCCCTGCGCGACTACGTCCGCGAGAACGGCACGCTGCCCGATCACGAGCTGCGCGTGCAGGTGCGCGCCGGCCTGGCGCTGCCGATCTCCGAGTTCGTCGCGCGCCGCCACTCCTACGCCGCCGAGTTCATCGGTCTGCTGGGCAGCTCCGACCCCGCGGTGCACCTGGTGACGATCAAGAACTTCAGCACCCCGGTCTCGGTGCGCCTGCAGTTCGTCGACGTTCAGGTGATGGCCGAGGGTGCCTCCGCGCAGTTCGCCATCACCGACAAGGGCGAGCCGCTGGCCCAGGCTCTTCTCGATGATCTGCGCACTCGCGACGCCTCCGTCGTGGAAGGGGTCTCGGCCTCCGATCTGGTGGCGGCGCGGAACACCATCGGCGTCGACGTGGGTGAGGGCACCGTGAACTTCCCGGTCTTCACCGACGGGCGGTTCAACCCCGAGGCGGCATCCACGCTCGACGAGGGCTACGGCTCCGCGCTGATGAACGCCATGGAGCGCATGAGCGAGTCGGACGCCACGCTGCAGTTCTCCTCGCGCAAGCAGCTGGCGGACTTCCTCCACGCGAAGCCGTCCGTGCTGGTGAAGAACCGTCACCAGCGCGCCGCCGGCTTCGTCGAGGACGAGGCCAGCTACCTGGTCGACGAGATCGCCTCCTCCTTCGGCGACGTCCTCTCCCAGGCCGGTGCGACGACCGAGGTCGTCTACGTCTACGGCGGCGGCTCGGGCCCTATCAAGCACCTGCTGCACCCTGCGCTTCTGAAGGCCGCTGGCGATGTGCCCGTGCTCTACCTCGACTCGAGCTACTCGCGGCACCTGAACCGCGAGGGCCTGTACATCGCGGCACGGCACGTCGAGCAGCAGGCCCTCGCGGCGAAGCCCGCGGGCAAGCACAGTTAAGGAGGTGGCCTGAGGTGCGAAGCGCTCGCATCCATCCACGATGAGGTCAAGGATCCTTACCGCTGGTCCGATTCGCTGCGTCTGGTCGGGATGGTCCACCTCAAATTGCGGGCAGGTCCCGGACCAGCGGGCAGCGGAACATGACGAACCAGCCCAGGGTGCTGGTGTCCGGACGCTCCACCTCGCGGGTCAGCGGCCGACGGTAGGCGCGCACGCCGAAGAGGTTCTTCGCGGCCCGCGCCTGATCGTGGGCATCGAGATGGGGCAGGTAGGAGGAGGCCGGACCACCCTGCCGGTCGTCCTTGAGCAGCGGGCAGCGGTCGTTCGAGTCGGACAGTTCGCCGATGTGTTCGCGGATCGTGGCGATCGCCTGGTCCACGGCATTGATGGATTCGGCAGTGAGACCCCCGGCGCTGCTCTGCAGCGGAGTCCCTAGCTCACGGCAGTACTCCTGGCGTGGACGTGATCTTCCGAAGGCCAGACCGGATCAGCTCCGCTGATCATGCAGAAGAGGAGACCCCAGTCGGCTACGGCTGGATACAGATCCGCCAGGAACGCGGGCCGGACGGGTGCGCGCTCACACCGGCTGGAAGGTCCGGAAGTTCTGCCACGGGACCGTACGCGCGGTCAATGTGGGCGAGGCGTTCGGCCGTTGCCGTGATGGCGTCCAGGTAGATACCGGCGGGGTGCGGTTCTCCCGACCGGCCGCGCCCCGCTCCGCCCCGCTCCGTGAGCGGGATCATGTGGCGTTCGGTCGTGCTGCCCTCGACGGTCATGAGCCGCAGCGTGGCGCCCCCACCGGCGAGCGGATACGCCATCCGGATTTCCGCGACGGTCGGCAGGGCGGCGAGTTGACCCGCACGCATTCGCTCCGGCCGCTCGGTCATGGTGGCCGACACCTGGGAACACTCGCCGCCGACTTCGCGCACCATCCGAACCAACTCCGCGTTTCTGGTGTGGTACACCGCACAGGTGCATTGCGGAAACCGGCGGCCGTTGAGCGTCTCACCGGGAGGGACCGGCCAAAGGCCCCGGATCCGGAGGCGCCGTGGCGTTAGAACGGAACGCGGTAGAAGCGCGTGCCATCGGCGCACACGTGCACGGCGGTCTCGGCTCCCGCCACACACGGCGCGTTGTCGCACCGGCTGTGACCGGTGATCCCGTCCGTGGACCGGTCAAAGTGGGTGATCACGCCGCGCTCTTCGCCCGAGCCGCACAGCGGTTCCGGGGCGTGCAGAGTCTCGCCGGACACGCGGGACAACGGGGCCAGGGCGGTGGCGAGGTCGATCTTCCGGCCTCGGACGATCTCGGCGGTTGGGACATCGATGCGGAAGCCGCCGGCCGGGTGGTCCGGGTCGTCGGAGAACACCACGGCACACGTCCAAGCGCCGGAGTGGCGCTTGCGCGGCAGCGGCTCCTCCTCGGCACCCCCAGGCAGAGCCTCCTCCCGGAACTCGATCGGCACCACGACGACGCGGTATGCCTGGTGAGTGCGCGGCTGCTGCCGGGGCAGTTCGACGAGCAGGTCCTTGGGCCACTCTTCGATGGTCACGGGCAGAGTTGACAGGTAGTGGTTCAGCGAGCCTTCGTCGGCCTGGGCCAGCCGGGTCCGCTCCTGCTCTTCGGTCTCGATGCAGCCGATGCGGCTGAGGAAACTCATGATGGTCCGTGCTCCTTGGTCAGTGCTTGTGTGTGTGGGGGGGTGGGCCGCCCGCATGGGTTCGAAGAAGACGAGTTCGTCGAGTTCGCAGCGCCCGCCGTAGATATGTGCGGCCTCCAGGGCGGCGAGGTCCTGGTGAACGAGGTCGTCCGGCTTCGTCGGGAGAGAAGCAGCCGCTCAGCGTGTTTCGCTGTAACCGCACTCGGAGCACGTGTGCGTGGCCTTCTTGCTGGCGCGGATGCCGTAGGCGCTCGACTCCATGTCGCTGGCGCAGTTGGGGCAGTTCATGGCTCGACTCCTGGGCGGAACAAGGACGTTCTTCAACGTCAGATCCGGATCAGCTCTGCTGATCCCTCGTGCTCACTGCCTTCACGGGGCGAGTAGGGCGAGCCACGAAAAAACCCAGCACCCCGGCGCCGCACCTGCCCGAGGGCAGAGCGCGCACCGGGGTGCTGGGGTAGTTGGAGCTGCAGAGATCTCCAGGGACACGCCGCAGGGATCACCTGCGGCGTGCGGGAATCGAACCTCTTCCGTGGTTGGTCTGCACGGTGTGCCCACTGGCGTACGCCGAGGATCAGCCGGCGCACTGCGGATTTGAACCGCTCCGTGCAGAATTCTGTGGTGGGTTTGTCAGGCCAACCGCCCTACGGCTAGCCGAAATCCTTCGAAGGTGACGGGCCAGACGGTCTTCCTCCCTGTCGCGCGGCATTCGCGCCCAGGAGGCCGAACCTCCAGCACCGCTTCACGCCCATTCGGACATGACCTCCTGGATCAGGGGCAGCACCGATGGAGGCTGGAGGTTGAGGGTGGCCAGGGCCTGGGGGGTGGTAAGGGGGGTCTCGACGAGTTCGTAAGTGCCGCGATCGACACGCGTGAACTCGCTGCCGGTACGGTCGTCGAAGGCCCAGGTGCGGACCTCGGCGAGATAGATGTGCTGGATCTCTTCGCGTTCGGTGTCGGCGAGAGTGCCCAGCAGCCGGACGATGTGAGCCTTCCCGGCAATCTCCTCGTGGATCTCACGGTGGAGAGCCGCTTCCGGGGTGGGGTCGCCGTCCTCGATGCCGCCGCCGACGAGGACGTGGTAGACGTCGCGGCCGGGGACGGTGCGGCGGATGACGAGCATGGTGTGGGCCGGGGTGATCAGGACGGCCCGCACGCGTTCTTTCACTGTGTCTCCTCAAGCGTTGCTGTCGAGGAGATCAGTTCATCATCCAGCCGCCATCAACGTGGAGACGTTGGCCGGTGATGAACCCGGCCGGAGGAGATCAGTTCATCATCCAGCCGCCATCAACGTGGAGACTCTGACCGGTGATGAACCCGGCCGAAGGACTTGCCACGAAGGCGACAGCGGCGGCGACGTCCTCCGGCCGCCCGCGGCGGGGAACGCACTGGCGGGCGATCTGGTGCTCGGGGGACACCCGGGCGGAGGGCGGGAGGAGATCTTCAGCAGGAACCTGGATCGCTCCGGGCAGGACCGAGTTGACGGTGATCCCGCTCGCGCCGACATCGCGGGCCAGTGACCGGGTCAGTCCGATCATCGCGGCCTTGGCCGTGGCGTAGGGGGTGAGCTGGCGACGGCCCACGAGGGCATTGATCGAGCCGATGTTCACGATCCTGCCCCACTGACGTTCCGTCATGCTCGCGGTGACAGCGTGGCACAGACGGCGCGGAGCGTGGAGGTTGATGGCGAAGGACTGTTCCCAGTCGGCCTCGTCCAGGTCCTCCCAGGGGATACGGGGGTAGGCACCGGCGTTGTTGATCAGGATGTCGACGGGTGCGAGGGCGTCGGTGACGGTGGCGATCAGGGCGGTCGGGAACATCGGATCGGTGAGGTCACCGGAGACGGCGATGCCTCGGGTGGGCAGCTGGTCCAGGAGGTCGGCGGCGGCAGCGTCCTCGTTGAAATGGGCGACGGCAACGCGGGCGCCGGCGGTGGCGAGGGCGCGGCAGATCGCGGCGCCGATGCCACCGGTGGCTCCGGTGACCAGAGCGGTGCGGCCGAGCAGGGGTCGGCTGCGCAGCGACTGATCAGTGATGGGGAAGGTGGGGTTCACGGAAGCTCCGTTTCAGAGGTGTGCTGAGTGAAGAACTCGGTGGCGTTGCTGCTCGTCTGATGGAGTTCGGCAGCTTTGATCAGCGTCAGGAGGGTGTCGGTCGTCGTCATGGGCTGGGGACTGACGACGCCGAGGACGCGGAGGGTGAGGAAGGGGCGCAAGTCGTCCCAGGGGATGTCGGGCAGGGCTTGCAGGGCGGTGGTGAGGGCGGCTCGGCGGCCGGGGCCGGTGTTCCAGCGGTAGTGGACGTCGAGGTGTCGGCGTCCGGGGTGGTGGTGCAGCTGGGTGATCCGGGGGGTCGTGAGGGGCGGGAGAGTGAGGCGCATGGTGCGCTGGTAGGTGTCGGGTTGATAGGTGGGGACGAGCCAGCCGCCCAGGCCCATCAGGTACCAGAGGAGGTTGGCGGCCTCGCCCGGAAGGGTGTTGAGGCCGGCGAGCGTGAAGTCGAGCCAGCACAGGGGGGCCGCGATGTTGGGCTCGGTGGGGTCTCCCTGAGTGTGTCCGCTCACCCAACTGCTGTCCGGTGTCAGGATCTGGCGGGTGGTGTGGACGATGTCGGGGAGGTTGATGGTGAGCGGCCGGCCGTTGACGGTGATCGTGTGGTCGGCGAGGTCAGCCGCAGTGAGAGCGGGAACGTTTCCTCCGGCCGGAACGAGGGAGTGGCCGGGGTTCAGGTACCAGGCGTCCAGGCGTCCACCCGGTCGGATGCGGTCGGCGTAGAGGGTGGGAACGCAGCTACTCAGGGGGGATCGGCGTTCGGGCATGAAGGCGGTGGTCAGGTCGTGGCACACGGCTTCAACGAGCCCGACGACACGGGGTATGTGGCTCGGGTCGCGGTCGGCGAGGGCGATGAGGTCGCCGAGGAGGAGTTCGCACCGTCCCTGAGCGAACACGTCGTCGAAGACCACCTGGCTGCCGTCCGGCCCGTCGTGAAGACCATGGAGCCGGGGAACGGAGAGTCGGTCTTTGACCAGGTAGTGGCCATCAACTTCCGCAATCGCGGCCGTGCGATCGGGGAAGTCCTTGGCGAAGACTGCGTCGGTCACTGCGTCGGTCACTGCTTCAGTCCTTTCATGGTGTCGTCCCACAGGTCGAGGACGATCCGGGCTACCTCGAGGGCGGCGGCGCGGTCGGTACGGGCGGTGCGGGCCAGGGAGGTGTCGTGGCCGTGGGCGCCGAGGAGCCTGGTCAGGGCGTCCACGTCGGCGGAGACCGGTACGCCGCGGAACTCCAACTGCACCTTCGCGGACACCCCCGTCACCTTGTAGAGGGCGTGCAGATCGCCGGCGCCGGCGAGGATCTGACGGCGGATGTCGAAGGTTGCTTGGACCCCGTTGGCGACGGTTGCGGCCACGATGGCGGCCGGGTCCGGAGCGGGGAGCCGCAGGCCGTTTCGGACCCACAGCGGGGTGATGGCACCAGCACCGATCTGGGCCAGCACATGCTGGAGCCGAACGGACACGTTGCCGGTGCGGCATTCGGCGAGCGTGACGACGCTGATGCCGAGCTTGACGCCCTCCAGGTCGGCGCGGAGTTCGGCCAGCACGTCGGCGAGGGCACCCAAACGGGCGTTGTCGGAGACGACGAACACATCGAGGTCGCTCCACCCGCTCTGGAACTCGCCCCGGGCACCGGACCCGGTGACGGCCAGCAGGTCCACCACCGGGTCAGCGCCGCCGGTGGTGCGGTCCAGCAGCTTGTGCAGGTAGGACTCCGGGCCGATCGGGAGGCCCAGCATGTTCACGGGCAGCGTCTCCGGCTGCCGTGCGGGCCAGTGGCGATCGAGGACCATCTCGTCCAGGCAGCGCTCCAGGTGGAGCCGTGTACCGGAGTTGTCGATCACCCGGTCCGCGATGTCCACGATCCTGTCCGCGCCTCGACTCGCCTTGACGACGTCGCGCACGACCACGTCGTCGGCTCCGGTTTCGCTGCGTGCGCGGCGGTCCGCCATGGGCGTGTGGAGGTACGTGACGGTGATCTGCTCTCCGAGCATTCGTCGCAGTGCGTCGGTGGACTTCTTGGAGTGCAGCGACTCGATCGTCACGCCGGTCACGTAGTAGTGGGCCGTCAGATAGCGATCCAGGGCGTCGACGATCATCTCTGCCTGGTCGACCTCCGTGACCGCGTACGGGTCGGGTATGCCGGCGTGCGCGGCGGCGGTGTCGAGCAGCCACCCGAGCTTGAGGCGGGCGTGGCCGTGTCGCGTGCGCAGATACTCGCCGGCGGTGCTCTTGCCGCTCTCGGACAGCCCGGCGAGCGCGATGATCTGCACCCCGTCCAGGGCACGGGCCGGGACGGCCGGGTGCCGCGGGTGCAGCAGACGCCGGATCTCCCGCTGCACCTGGACGATGGAGCGGCCGCCGATCGGCACCACGTGCTCGAAGCGACCCTCTCCGACCATGCCCTTGAGTCGTTCGTTCAGGGCCCACTGGTAGCGGTCGTAGGGCGGGGTGACGCTCGCCTGGTGGGCGAGGCTGTGGGCCACGTTCTTGCCGATGTCCTCGGAGAACGCCAGGTAGAGGGAAAGCTCCTTGTTCTCGGCGACGCGAAGGTCCGTGGCCCAAGGTTCGAGCAGGGCACGCGCCCGGTCGGCCGCCGCCGGGGCGGCCAGGTTCTCGCGAACGGCAACGGTGGCGGCGATCGACGCCTCCAGCATGGGGATTCCCCGGTCCAACAGTCGCAGGCTCTCGACGCCGGGGGCGGCGGATCGCGCGAGGTAAGAAGTCGCGAGGACGTCCACGACCTCCTCGATGCGGCCCGTCTCGAACCACCACCCGGCCATGTCGTCCCGGATACCGGTCCATCGGGAGTCGTGGTCGTGCAGGGCGCCGGCGGACGCCGCAGCCGGACCGATCCGGCGGGCCAGCAGGCCGATCTGCGTGGTCTTACCCGTGTTGTCGGCCCCATTGAACGCGACCGACAACATCGTGGACTTGTGATCCATCAGGTTTCTCCTTCTACGGCGTGGGCAGCACAAAGCGCCGCCCACCACATGGGTGTTCAGGGAAAGGGGGTCAAGTGCGGGATCCGGCCTGGTCACGGCCAACCCCGATGGGTTCAACACAAAGCCAAACGGGCCGTTTTGCTACACGCTCGGCATGAGCTGTTCTCCTCGAATGCAGCACTGCGCCCGGATCGACGACGTCGTCCGCGCGCAGTTGAGTGATTCGGGCTGAGATGTTCAGTTGTCCGTCATGTCGCCATCCGGATCGGCTTCGCCGATCAGACGTTTTTCTCTTTCAAGGCTTCATCCGAATCAGCTGCGCTGATCGAATGCCTCGTCAATCCGAGTCCCGGATCGGCTTCGCCGATCAAACTCGCGTTCTTCGCTGACCTACCGGCCACTCCCGACCAGACCCCGTCGCAATGCCCCCAAGCTCGGCATTCACTCGGCCCGCTTCAGGACATGCCCCAAACGGTTCTGACGGGCAATCACGTCAACATGGTGCGTCGTCATGAGCCGACGGATGTGGCGCGGGAAGCGCCGGGTTCAACACAAAGCCAAACGGACCGTTTCGCTACACGCTCGGCATGAGCTGTTCTCCTCGAATGCAGCACTGCGCCCGGACCGATGACATCGTCCGCGCGCAGTTGAGTGATTCGGGCCGAGATGTTCAGTTGTCCGTCATGTCGCCATCCGGATCGGCTTCGCCGATCAGACGTTTTTCTCTTTCAAGGCTTCATCCGAATCAGCTGCGCTGATCGAATGCCTCGTCAATCCGAGTCCCGGATCGGCTTCGCCGATCAAACTCGCGTTCTTCGCTGACCTACCGGCCACTCCCGACCAGACCCCGTCGCAATGCCCCCAAGCTCGGCATTCACTCGGCCCGCTTCAGGACATGCCCCAAACGTTCCTGACGGGCAATCACGTCAACATGGTGCATCGTCATGAGCCGACGGATGTGAAGTGGGAAGCGCTGTCCGGGCTGTTGTCGCGGTCGTCCTCGGGACGGCCGCGATTGGACGACCGGCGGGTGCTGAACGGGATCGCGTGGAAGCTGCGGACGGGGTCGGCGTGGCGTGATGCGCCGGCACGGTACGGGCCCTGGAGGACCCTGCACACATGTCCTTGTTCCGAGCTGGCCGGGCTCGATGGGGACCGGGTGCTGCTCGCCTGTCGCCGGGTCGGTGACTGTGGCGATCACGGGCGCTGTGCCCTCCGGGTCGGTCGGGTATCCGTCGGCCCGCTCGACGAGCACCTGGGCGAAGTCGGCGGCGGCCGCGGTGGTCTCGGTGCTCAGGCGTCGGCTTTCGTTCGCCGGGCGATCTCTTCTTCGAGTGGGTACGCCTCGCCCCACGGGTTCTGCTCCTCGACGGGGCGGCCCTGCCTGATGTCGCGCAGCCGTTCGCGGCGGCGGTCTTGGACGTAGCCGCGGCAAAGCAGGGCGTCGTGCTGGGGGGTGGACCAGTTCGAGGCGGTCGCGCACCACCCTCAGTGCGGCGTGCGGGTCAGGCTGTTCCTTATGGCGAGGGCGAGCAGAGCTGCGGCGCAGCCGAGCAGCGCGCCGATCGCGAACATCATGTCGTGTCTCCGTCCGTCGTAATGGCATTGGCGGCGAGGAAGACGCCGGCGGCATCTTCGCTCGTGTCGTATGTGAGGTCCTCGGGTGCCTCCTCGACCTTGCGGTTCGCGGTGGTGGCATTCAGCGCCGGGATGGGTTCACAGGCTCGGTGCTGACCGGTTGGGGCCAGCGCTTGCTGCGCCCTGGCGGGTCGTACCCCAGGCAGCGCCAAGGTCTGGGTAGTTCGCGCCGCGCCCTCCGGCGTTGGCCGCAAGGTCGTCGGCGAGGCGCTCGGGCTCGACCATGACCTGCCGCAGGGCCCGCGAAGCAATCGCGCCCGTGCGCGAGGGGGGATGGCGATGCCTCTGCAGATCTACTTCCGGATCGACTTCGTCGATCTAGATCAGTCACCACCCAGCCCCCGCTCGCAATGGAACTCGCTGATTCGGGCCACGGCTCCAGTTGGACGTTCGCCTACCTGCGGCAGCTTGCTGATCGCGATGTCGAGGTCTCTGACATCCGGCAACAGCGCGGGCCGCGGCATCGCTTCTCCTTCGGCGGTGAATGTGTGCCGGAGCAGTCGTCGTACCCGTCTTTGGGCTACACGGGCACTGTTGTCGGGCCCAGGCCTGTTGTGGGGGTGGTGGTGCAGCAGCCCGAACCCTTGGGGTGGGTGCGCTGGGGTACCGGTCCCCCGCTGGAGGAAGGTGGAGGCGGCCCATCGGTCGGGGGCTCGATCGCACAGTGGAGGCGCCCCCGAAGGAGCAGACGGAAGCGAACCGGTCAGGCCACGCGGCATTCGGGGAGGAGGGTCCGGCGATCCTCGAAGGGAATCGGCGCGCAGGAGATTTCCACGTCTTTGATCCGGAAGACTAGGAGGTCGGGAGGTCGCCTTCGCGGTTCTTGACCGTGGCGCAGGTTGGGGCGATTTCGGTCAGTTCACCGTGGGGCCGCCTGGATCGGGGCCCGGCGACCAGAACGCGGCGCCCCAGCACGATCTGGAGCCGGGCGCAGGTGGGTTTGGGAATGAAACGCGGACGGTGTCGCCCACTTGGGCAATGGATGTCGTGCTCATGACATTCTCTTTCGTGGGATTGGGCTGCCGAACTCAAGGCTTCGCGGGCGGCCTGCTCCAATGCACTCCCGGGGCCCATCGGTCAGCTCCGCCTGGGCCGTCACAGAGGTGGTGGCCGGGTGGGTCAAGGAGGTGTGGCCCTGCGCGGAAGACTCGCGGCGGTGCGTGGAGCCTGGCTCGTCTTCGAGGATGAAGCTGGGTTCTCCATGACGCCGCCGCAGGCGAAGACCTGGTCACAGCGCGGCCGGACCCCGGTAGTGCGGGTGCGGGGCCGCTCCCGCAGACGGGTGTCCATCGCCGCGCTGACCTGCTATAAACCCGGCCACAGGTCGCGACTGATCTACCGGCCACGCCGGGACGACGGCCGACGCGACGGGCGCAAGAGCTTCTCCTGGCGCGACTACCGGGACCTGCTGACCGCAGCCCACCAGCAGCTCGGCGGCCCGATCGTGCTCGTCTGGGACAACCTCAACGTCCACAAGGCCGCCGGCCTGCGGGAGTTCGTCGAAACCCGGGACTGGCTGACCATCTACTACCTGCCGCCCTACGCACCTGACGTCAACCCCGTCGAGGGGATCTGGTCACTGCTGCGACGCGGCTGGCTCTCCAACGTCGCCTTCAGCACCCCCGAACACCTCGTTCAGCGCATCCGACGCGGCCTGCGACACATCCAGTACCGCAGCGACCTCATAGACGGCTGCCTCGCGGAGACGGGCCTGACCATCAGACCCACATGAGCAACGACACGACTGTCCTGTCTCACTGGAGGTTGACCACTCTCACCGAAGATTGGCCACTGCCCGCCCTTCCGATCAGCGCAGGCGCGAGAGTCGCAACATGGCCTCGTTGCGGATCTCTGGGTCTGTATCCGACGTCAGCGTTCGCAGTTGCGTGATCAGCTCGACATCGCCCTCTCCGGTCGCCCAGCGCGGGTCACAGTCAAGTTCCGCAGCGAGCTGATCAGCCGTCCCCTCGTCAGACGCCACTGCACGGGCCGCGAGCACGGCACGTAGGCCGGCCAGATCCCTCCGAGCCAACAGAGCCGCAGCAGTATCGGAGGTCACTCCAGTGTCCTGATCGTCCAGGAGGAGACGGTGCAGGACACCGGCGACACTCTCGATCCGAGGCGCCGCCGCCAGCCGCCGCCCTGCAACTGCCCTCACGCGCCAGGCCGGAGAGTCGGCTTCAGCGATCGAGTGGCGAAGTCCTTGCTCTATGAAGTCTTCCACGGCACCAGGCTCCCAGTGTCCCGTCTCATTAGATCTTGACGGGAGAAGGCCACTGACCTGGGGGGTGACAGATTGGCTTGCGACTCAGAGCGCGGAGGCCGTGGGCTTCGGGAGGGGCTGAGCACGGCGCCGAGTTCGCGTCTCATCGATCATGGTGAGACCGGTGGTTCCTGAGCTGGGCTTTGTCAGGAAGGTGAGACGCCCTGCTCCAGGATTCGCAGTGAAGGTGGCAGTTTCCGGACCAGGCCCGACGCTAGTGCTCTGACGGCATAGGTTCACCGGGTTGCGGGTCATGCCGCGTTGGCAAGGGGGTGTCCCGCCCCATCGGATGCCCCGGAACCTTCCCGTGCGAAGGACTACTTCTCGCGCAGGCTCGCAATTTCGGCGGCCAGCACAGCCATGTCGCGCACGTGCGTGTAGTACTCGGCCGCGTACTCGTCGTCGATCGCCGGGAGGACCTTCCCGAACACTGACGTCAGCCGCGTCAAGCCTGCCCGGTGCTGCTCGCTGAGCGGGCCTTCACGAACGACGGCTGCATAGCCATAGGAGTCCGCGTCGAGCAACACCATGTCCTGGCCCTCGACGTCCAGGCCGCGGCAGCCGGGCGGGAACGGCCTGGTCATGTGCTCAGCCATCACTTGGGCAAGCGCGTCGAGCTTTTCTTCGAGCATGCGGGAGATCCTGCCAGACACGGGCTCGCGGCTGTGGACCGGATGCCCCGGCACACCCCAAACACAGGCGAGCCCCAAACCGGCGAACCTGTGAGGTCAGAGCACTAGCTGGGTGTCTGCGATGCCAAATCGGCGTGCTGTCTCTGTGGGCAGTTGGGGATGGTCTCGCCAGTGCGGGGAGGCGAACAGGCCGGTGAGCACGATGACTTCGGGGTAGGTGGCCACTTCGATCCGGGGCTCGGTGGGGCGGTGGGGATCACCGAACGGGTCCTCGCCGAGCACTTCGAGCCGGCGGTTCCACCTCTGCCGAAGAGGCTCTCCGCTTCTCTCACCGGTGAACCACCTGGTCAGGCGGTCGCGGGCATCGACGAAGGCCAGCTCGGTGAAGGGATGGGTGCCCCGGCGGACGATCCGGTGATGCTGGAGGTTGGCCCGCAGAACCTCGGGCAGCAGCGTCAGATCGTGTTGCTCCTCTCCGAGGAGCCAGCGGCGGTGGCAGACACCTTCATGGTGCGGGGTGCTGCGGACGACAAGCCCGCGGACGTGTCGCCGGGCCATGCAGAGGCGGCAGGCCGGGCGGCGTCGCGGCTCGATGACCTCTTCAATTGCAGACCGATGGTGTCGAAGCGGGGCGCCTATCGAGCCGAGCGGTGGCATCGCGTGGACCAGGGATGCCGGGCTCCAGCCGGTCAAAGCGGAGAAGCTGCTGGTCGGTATAGACGACCAGACCTGGCTTCATGGGCGTGGGGACGTGCGCGGCACGCATGGTCATGTCCGGCGCTCTCCATCCGGAAGCGGGCGCGCGTCAGGGTGTGCCCCCTGCATGAGCTGCTGGTCGCGGGCGATGGACACGGGCACTGCGTTGAAGGTCCGAGGGAGCCGACCGCAGCAGGTCGAAGCCCACCACAGCCGCCCGACAGGGGGCCGCCCGCAGCCGACACGCGCACGGCGTCATCGCAGTGCCCCCCGGATCAACTCCGTTGATCCCCAAGCGCCAGACAGGACCGCAGGCACTCCGCGCGCCCGAGTCCCGCCCTGCACAGCCTCTGCATCCTCTATCTCGCGACATTCCGACTCATCGCAGACAACCATTCAATGACCACTCGAATAAGATACCCTCAGAGACCAGTGGATCCAATCAGACTGGTCGGCAACAGGGGATGCGAGGCGAGATGAGGACCTGGAAGACGAGGAAGGCTGGACTCTCCACTGCGGCGCTGGCTGCGGGCGTCGTGCTCGTCGGGTGCTCCAGCGGCAACGGCGGAACGGCCAAGGAGGCACAGCCATCGCCTACATCAACCCCGACCGCAAACACGACCAAGGTCACCAACGAGGCCCTCAGCAAAGCGCTGGACAAGCTCGCCTTCCACGGCGCCGGAAGCTCCAGAGAGGACGGCGGAGCGTGCCTGGCTAGCGCAGTGCGGAAGGCGGGAATGTCGGAGAAGGCGCTGGCCTACATCATCAAGGCCGACAGCGACGACATGGGCGCGGTCATCGGCGGACTGAACAAGGTGAGCGAGGACGACGCCGCACTCCTGGCCTCGCGGTCGCTGCGCGAGGACTTCGACGGATGCATCAGCAAGGCTGCACTTCCGGACAGCGGTAGCGCCGAGGCTCAGAACTACGCGCCGCCGGAGGCAGCCGCGAAGCCAGTAGCGGGCAAGCCGAACCTGCAGCCGGCTTACCCAGTCCGCGCGGATCAGCCGGTCAGCTCGTCCATCGAGCTCACCAAGGGCCTGGTCTCGATGTTCTCCTCCTACGCCCGTGACGAGAGCCAGAAGAAGACCTACGCGGCGGCCGGCCAGTGCCTGTCGACCTTGGTGTACAAGGCAGGCTTCAGCCAGGAGGCGCTGCACTTCTTCGCCGGCGGTGCGCCGCTCGGCACCGGGTCAATCGTCGAACACCTGCCGAACGACAAAGACAAGGCGATCTGGCAGGCCCCGAGGTTCACCCAGGAGCTCGTCGACTGCACGACGAACGCGACGTCGACTCCCCTGTCCGGCTCCTGAGCGGGCGCTGAAGGGAATCGAGCAGGACCACCTGCTGCGGCCATGCGTGGCACAGGGGGGCAGCGGGGCACGTCTTCGACTCTACCGATGCCCGATAGGAAACATAAAGAGTGGCAGCTGTCTTATCCACTAGCGTCGATAAGGCGACTTCACGGATTGGCAAGGCAAGGCATGGAGAAGCCGCAGATGACTGCCGCACCCGAGTTGGACAAGACGACGCAACCTGCGCGCGGCGCGAAGGAGAAACTGCCGGGCGGGACACGGAGCAGCAGCGGTGGCCGCCAGGGCATGTTCGTCCGGCTGAGCTCGGACGAGAAGCAGCGCGCGGAGTACTGGGCCGACAAGCGCGGGTTCTCCTCGGTGAGCGAGTACGTGGCCGAGGCGGTGGTCGAGAAGATCCGGCGCGAGAACCTCGACTATGACCTGCCGACCCTGGAGATCGCGCGGCTCAATGAGCTCGTCGATCAGGTCGCGGCGCTGGCGAAGAACTCGGCGAACCTCGAACGCGTCGTCACCATGGGCTTCGACTCGCTGATCGGGCTCACCCGCGGCGACAACTACCTGCTCGACGAGGAGGACGGTGAGCTCGTATGAGCCGGGACTTCGCAGAGATGCTGGAGGCGGCCACGCCCACCGACGAGGTGATGGATGTGGACACGTCCTTCCTCGACGCCTACCGGCGTGGTGGGAGCGAGGAGTTGAAGCACGTCCAGGCTCAGGCCGCACGGCCTGGGCCTGAGACGGCAACACCCGAGCCGGAGGGGCAGTTCGATGAGACCGGCGACATCGGCTCTCAACTCGAGGCTGAAGGTCCGCAGGCTGATCTCGATGGGGAAGCCGAAACAGATCGCCCGAACCTGGAGCCGGACCGCGAGCCCGACGTTGGCGACTCCGAGCGGGCCGGCAGATCCAACCAGCGCGGTGGCGCTGGCTCTGGCGGCGGACAGAACACCGCTGACGGGGTGCTCCCGGGCGGTGTGCCGGCGGGCCCTGCGACTGATGCCGTTTCCGCTCCCGGGGCACAGCCGGACGTGGAGGGCGCCGCTACAGCCGAAATCGCTGCTCGTGACGACGTCGCCGCACCGGACGAACCCGAGCAGGTGGGGCCCGGATCGCTGCAGTTCACCGGTGATCAGCGCGCCGTGCGGAGCGCGCCCTCGAAGGGGGGCTCGAGCAGTACAGCCGGGACCGCCACGCTCCCCCAGTCGGGCTTCCGGCTCGTCGGCGTGCAGAGCCAGCCGCACATCAAGGCGCTGCCCGAGAGCGTCATGAACGCGCTGCGGGAGCAGCTGCGAGCAGCCGCAGTCCGTGAGCTGGGCGTGAGCGACAGCGCTGCTCGGGAGTTCAGCCGGCGGCTGAGCCAGGGCACGCTGGTGATGGCGTTCCTGTTGGCACAGCTCGACCTGCGTCTTGATGCCGATCCTGCCACCGAGCGCGCAGTGGAGCTGTTCCGCTCCCGCGACCCGCTGCTGGGCGGCGTGTTGACACGGTTGATGAGCATCGAGGCTGTCGAACGGGAGCGGGACGGGTTGTTGCGCAAGCTGCGCGACGAGCTGGGCGAGGTGCGCCAGACCAGCGCGGTGATCGAGCAGGCGCTCGCGTACTCCATCGCCGACCGCACGGAGAACTTCCTGCGGGGCTCGCACAACCTTCGTGACGCGCCGATCACACACAAGGAGGCGATCCATCTCCGGGACATGGCCCGTGAGGCCACCCGGAAGCAGTTGAGGATCGAACGCGAGCGGGAAGGGCGGCCGATCCGATGACCGCGACGAGCAAGGAGAAGCTCCTTTCGTCCGTCAGCGCTGCAAGCCTGGGGTTATCGGGTCTCTGTGTCCAGGACCCGGGTGCACCTCGGCTCGTACTGCACTCCGCGGTGTGCGGGTGTGGCCGCGCCGGCCTCGCACCCCGAGGACGCGCCGCGGATGCCGGACGCAGCGCGAAGGGGCGTGGGCATTCAAGCGCCCCCGACGATGAAGTGGCTCATGAAGCAGCTGGAGAAGCGCGGCATGGGTACAGGTGCGACCCGCACCTCGACATACTCGGAGGTCGCCAACGACAAGGCGAAGTACCCGCTGCTGACCGAGGAGGGCCGAAAGCTCAGGCTGGCGCAGGCCGGCGAAATGGAGCTGGAGGCTCCTGCCGGGCACGCGCATCGGTGATCTCGGGCTCACCGAGAAGGTCCACTCCGACATGCGCGCCGAGCTGGACGTGAAAGAGCAGGTCGGCGCAGCCCGCGCCGAGGGCGTGTGGCAGGCCGCTCCAGGTGGCCCGAAGAAGGTCGCCTTCAAGAAGGTCTGGTCGGGCCACGAGTTCAGCGATGACGAGGTGGCAAAGCTGCTCGCGGGCGAAACGATCTCGTTCGAGGCGAGGCCGAAGGAGAACAAGCCCTTCCCGGCCACCGGTGCGCTCGGCGTCGGCAACTTCAAGGGTCGCAAGTTCGTCGGGTTCCAGCTGGAGGTGCCGGACAAGCCGACGGAGTGGTCTGGCCGGACGTTCACGCCGGCGGAGGTCGCGGTGCTCCTGGCGGGCCAGGCGCTGGAGATCGACGACTTCGTCAGCGCGCGGACTCGCAAGACCTTCGGTTGCAAGGTCACCTGGGACGCGAAGGCCAGGAAGATCACCCCTGATTTCGGCTCCGACGACGAGCCACCTCGGTCCTGGTGCCAGGTGACCTTCACCGATGCGCAGCGCAAGGACCTGGCGGCCGGTAAGACCATCCAGGGCACGGGCTTCGTCTCGGCCAAGGGCAAGACCTTCGACGCCCGCATCTCCTGGAAGAAGGAGGGCGGCAAGAAGAAGATCGTCCCGTCGTTCGGTTGATGTCGGCCGGGTAGTGACGAGTTGCAGCGGGTCCCGGACCTCGGGGCCCGCTGCTGCCGTTTCACGACAGGAACGCTCTCGGTGCTCGATCGGGTCAAGGAGACGCTGCGCGGCGCCGGGCACGCACCCCCCTCGGTACTCGGAGCAGGCAGTGCTCGACGGGATGTCGGTTCGTCAGGAAGTCCTCGACCAGAGCGGCGATGACTCGGATCCACCAGTCAGACTCGCCCCACGCCGCCATCGGAGTCCCTTTCAATCTCGTTTCGAATGGCTTATCTAAGATAGGATGCCACCCACACGCCTCATGTATGAAGACTTCTCGATAGGTCGAGCAATGGCCATTGCGGTCGCAGGGGGGATCGGAGATTCATGGCGAAACTGTCCTATAAGGTGCCAAGTTCGCTGAACAGGAGCTTTCTAGATCACGAGATCACGCTCAGCAAGGGCGGCTGGGCGGCGAAGCCCTCCCCGATCAAGCAGCTGCTCTTCTTCGGTGGTGGCGCCCTCGCCCTGCTGTGGTTCAGCACGTCGACGTTCGTCGCGAGCTCGGGCCCAGTCGCCATCGCGTTCTTCGTGCTCTGGGGACTGGCGGCGATCGCCTACTTCGGCGGGCTGATGAAGACGAAGGAACTGCGCATCATGCGGGTGCCGGCCTTCCTTGCGTATCTGCCCCGCACAGCCCGCCACGTCCTCACCCGTCGCAGCTCGAACCCCACGGACTTCTACTCGATCGTCGGCATCGACGGGATCGACGAGGACGGGCTGATCCGTTTCTCCGACGGCGGCGAAGGCCGGGTCTACCTGGTCGTCGGCTCAGCGAGCTATCTGCTCTTCGACGAGGACCGGATCGGGATCCTCGACCGGGTCGACTCCTTCTGGCGCAAGGTTGAGACGACCTGCGAGCACAGCTTCATCACAACGAAGGAACCGCAGCGGATCTACCACCAGGTGGCGAACCTGGAGCAGCGCAACCAGGCCCTTCAGCTCCGTGACCCCGATCTGATCGAGCTGCAGAACGAGCAGTACGACATCCTCACGCAGCACGTGGGCGGGAAGTTCCCCTCGATCCACCAGTACCTGCTGCTCAAGGGCAAGAACACCGACTCACTGCGCAAGGGACACCAAGTCCTCCAGGCCGAGGTCGGCGGCTCCACCCTCATGATCAAGGAAGCCACGATGCTCGACCGCGAGGAGGCCGAGCCGATGCTGCGGGTCTTCTACCAGGGCATCGACGACGAACTGCTCGACCTCAAGGCGTCGCTGAACTGACAGCGCCAGGCCGACTCACACGACGAGGAACGAACGAAGGACACCATGGCGCTGATGACGAAAGTCCGGGCACAGCTCGGCATCCCGGGAAAGAAGCCTGACCAGACGAACGAGGGCGCGGAGCTTCTGGTCGACGATCTGCCCGCGGACGACGCTGCCCAGGCTGAGGGCGTGCAGAACACTGCGGCAGCTCACGGCGTCGCCGACGAAGCCGCAGAGCCGAAGAAGAACTGGTGGCAGCGCCGCCGGGAGGTGAAGCACCTCCAGGGCACGTTCGACGCCTATCCGCATCTGCTCGCGCTGAAGCCGAAGGAGAAGTACCTCTTCCGCTCCGACTACTTCGAGGTCGACGGCTCGGTCGCCTGCATCCTGGCGTACTTCCACGACGACGCCGCGCACGACAACTTCGCCGCCTTCTGGGGCATCGATCGGATCCCGGACGGCCTGGACGAGCGGGTCACCGCGGTCGTGCTTGAGCAGGTCAAGCGGATGGACGACAAGTGGATCGACTCCTATACGAAACAGTCCGAGAAGCTGGAACGGCTCGATGCCAACGAGCAGGAGGAGACGGGTACGACCTCCTCCAAGCGCAAGGCCGCGAAGATCTCCGGTGACCTCGGGGTCACGATCGGAGAGCTCCAAGACGGCGCGAGCTACCTCTCGGTGCACAACCGGCTCTTTCTCAAGGCCCCGGATCTGGCGACCCTGGACGACACGATCGACCGGGTCACGCGCCTGTACATCGACCGCTTCGGCACGCTGAAGGCTGCGCCCTACGCCGGCGAGCAGCGCCAGGAGCTCTCGGGCCTGTGGAAGAACAACGAGAAGAAGAAGGGCAAGGGCTTCCACTTCACCTCGACCGAGCTGGCCGGCTCGTACTCGCTCGTGACCAACGGCCTCAACGACAAGGGCGGCGAGTACGTCGGCTACATGGTCGGCGACGTCAACAACAGCGCCGTGCTCATGGACGTGAACGCCTACGACCACCACGTGATCGTCGCCGACGCCACCCTCAGCGAGTACCTCGACCGCCAGCGGGTGGCCAACATGTGGTGCTCGAAGATCTCGCAAGCGACGCTGCTGAACAACGGCCAGGTCGTCCACCTCGTCCTTGAGGGGGCGAACCTCGACAAGCTCGGCCCGAGGTTCGAGCGGCTCACCTCGCGCGTGGACCTGAACCAGGGCGACGTGAACATGTTCGAAATGTTCGGCGAGGAGGAGGACGAGCTGACGGTCTTCTCCGCTCAGATGGAGAAGCTCAAGCTGATGTTCGAGCAGCTCTACGAGACCACCGATGGTGCCGTCGGCTCGATCATCCGCAGTGCCCTCGAAGACACCGCCACGGACTTCTACATCGAGCAGGGCATGTGGCGGCACAACGCGCAGGAGCAGCGCAACCGCCTGCGCGTGGTGAACATCCCGCACACCCAGGTGCCGCGTCTTCAGATGTTCGTCTCCTACCTGGCGACCGCGCACAAGGCGCTGTTGAACTCCAGCAAGACCGACCCGGACCAGCTGCGCGCCTACAACGTGCTCAGAGGCATCGCCAACGCGATGCTGAGCACCAACGGCGACCTGTTCAACAACCACACGGCCTCGACCGTGGACGGGGTCCGGGATTCGCGGCGCGTGGTCTACGACTTCTCGCGGCTCATGCGCCGCGGCAAGGGCGTGGCAATGGCGCAGCTGGTGAACATCGTCGGCTTCGCCGTCGGCAAGCTGGGAATCGGCGACACGGTGATCATCCACGGCACCGAGCACATCGACGACCGGGTGAAGAAGTACCTCAAGGACCAGTTCGACCACATGCACGAGCGCGGCGGCCGGGTGGTCTACAGCTACAACGACGTCGACAAGATGCTGGCCGACAGCGACTTCAACAAGTTCGACGCTGCGGACTACACGCTCTTCGGCCCGATGCGCGACAAAACAGTGGCGGAGTACCAGAAGCAGTTGCACCAGCGGATCCCGCCGGATCTCGCCCGGCTCATCACGACCAAGGACGAGAACCTCACGTACCTGCGCCGGGGCGTCTCCAACGTGGTCTTTCACCTGGACCTGGCACTGGGGATCAACCCCTACCGCGAGGCCCAACGCAGGCAGGTCCGACGGGAGGCGGCCAGGGCCGAAGAGACGGCGCGGATGGACTCGATCATGCACGACAAGCCGGCACCGGGCGCGAACCTCACCAGCATCCGGAAGCACAGCGAGGGCGACGGCAACGAGGCTGACGCGGGCCACGCTGACGCGATCAGGCGCAACGAAGGCAAGAGCCTGCAGCAGCCCGAGAACAACGCAAAGCGACCAGCAACAAGGCCCAGGCCCAAGAAGCTGGAAAAGACATGAGCGAGGTCAGCACTGATACGAGGACGAGGAGTAGAGGAGAGACCATGAACGGGACGATCACGGCGGTGGCGAGGCTGCGTGCCCGGGCCGGCCACGGCGTGGAGGCAGGCCGCCCGGGCAGGCTCGCGCGCGGGCTCGCCCTCATGCTCCTGGCGGCGCTGCTCGTGCCGGTCTTCATGATGGCGACGTCTTCGCCGGCGTCCGCGGACGACAAGAAGGAGCGCGACAACTACAGCCTCTACCAGCTGGCCTCGAACGCGAGCTCGTACTTCAGCGAGAAGAACTCGCCGCAGAACGACAAGGGCATGCACGCGAACTGGAAGCCGGTCACGTCCAGCCCGGCCGCGGGCGGTTCCATTCTCGGCTACGCCGACCCGGAGTTCAGCCTGGGCGACATCGTTGGCTGGTTCTTCGCCGAGGTGTCGGGGTCCTCGCAGACCGTCACCTACGAGACCCTGGCCGCGAAAGACGACAAGGGCAACGCCAAGTACTCGGGCATGCTCGACTACGCGCACTTCGGGGCGGCCAACAACGACCTCGGCCTGGACACGATGTCCTCGGGCATCGGCGGCCAGATCGTGAGCGTGATCGGGGGGTCGATCATCTGGGTCCTCTACGCCCTGGCGCTGGCGGTCGGCACGCTGTTCTACGTCATCATCCAGTTCCTGAAGCTCATCAACCCCTTCGTGTGGTTCTACAGCGCGGTCGCGGCGGTAAATCCGACTCTTGCCGATGGTATGACCGGAGGCGATACCGGAGGCGGCGCGCTCTTGGGTCTGCAGCACTGGATCAGCGGCTGGTACGGCTTGCTCGTCGACATCTCGTGGCAGGCGCTCGTGCCGATCTTCATCGGCGTCCTGCTCATCGGCCTGGTCATGTTCAAGAAGATGGACCGGGGCTCGGCGATCAAGAGGCTCATCGTGCGCGTCGTCTTCATCGGCGTCGGCCTGCCGCTCGTCGGGTCGATGTACTCCAGCGTGCTCGGAAAGTTCGACGACTCCGTCCTCGGTCAACACGCCGGCCCGACGCGCGTCGTGCTGAGCACTTACGTCGACTTCGAGGCGTGGATGATGAACGACCGCCTGGGGATCCCGGACCAGGCCACTGTTTCCTGGGACGATGACCAGGCCAGCCCGGACGCGATGATGGCTGTGCGCACGAGTGCGCTGGCGATCAACAAGCAGTCCCACGGGGCGACGTTCAACGGCATCAACATCGGGACGAAGGCCAAGGACGCCGAGTCGGCTTGGAAGGACGGCACCGTCTCCGTCACCGGAAGTGCCTCGGACGACTTCAAAGCGGTGTTCTCGACCTTCGGGATCATCGGCAAGTACATCGCGAGCAACGAGATCGCAGCCTCCGACTTCGAGTCGGGGATCAAGAGCTCGATCACGCAACTGGACGAGAGCGCGGATACCAAGAAGCTCTGGTTTGTCCACGAGGACAGCTACGGCGACGTGAAGAGGTTCGGTGAGGAAGAGGGGCCGAAGCCGGTCGATCACCCGGTGATCTCGACCGACGGCACGGGCCTGACCTCCTCTCGTCCCGGTAAGGATTCGACGGTCTTCACCACGAGGGGGACGAAGGGTGGCTGTGGCTTTACGGTGGGCAAGACGCCCTCCTCATGCAACCTGTCTCCCCTGGCGGCGTACAACTACCTCAACACCGGGTTCAAGCCCAGCTCACTGGCCATGTACTCATCGAACAACGCCACCAGCGGGTTCACCCGCGAGAACCACATGGCGGTCAGCCAGGTGGGCACGGGGCCGGCGAAGTTCATGTACTGGAGCAACTCGGCCACGGTCCTGGGCTCCATCGTCCTGCTCGGCTTCTGGTACGCCATCGGCATGCTGACCGGGGCGATCAAGCGGACCTTCAGCCTGGTGGCCGCCGTACCGTTCGCGACGCTGGGCGCCATGCAGGCGATCGCCAAAGTGATCGTCTACTCCACGGCGATGATCCTTGAAGTCCTCGTCACGCTGTTCGTCTACCAGTTCGTCTCGGAGTTCCTGATCTCGGTCCCGGACATCATGGCTGGCCCCGTGTCGAGCTTCATGAGCCCGGGTGGCTTGTGGGGCAGCCCTGCGCTCGGCGGGATCATCGTGGTGGTCCTGACCCTGATCTCCTCGCTGGTGATCATGGGCATCACCTTCGCCCTGCTACGGGTGCGCAAGACCGTGCTGCAGGCGATGGACGAGGTGGTCACCAAGCTCGTGGACAAGTTCCTCGAGACGAACAACACGCCGAAGCCGGACAAGGGTGGGCTGATGCCTGCTCTGGCCTCGGGTGCGGGGGCTGGCGCGGGTATGGCCATGGGCAACAAGCTCGCCGACGGGTTCAACAGCAAGACCAGCGGTCCGGCGTCCCCGAACACGGGCAAGCCCACAGGCAAGCCCACGGGCAAGACGGCGCCGACGAACGCTGGCGGCACGAACGGTGACGCCATGGAGTTGACGTCCGGTAAGCAGCAGCTGACCCTCGAGGGTGGCGGGCAGGACGGACCGGATGGCCCGGACAGTCCGGCGCTGGATGGTGGTCCTGGTGGTGGCTCCGGCGGTGGCAGTGACGGCGTCAAGGCTCTGCCGGGCGGCACCGGTCCCGCCGGTGCTCTGGGCGCGCCCGGTCGCGACGGACACGCCGACAAGGGTGGTCCGCTGCAGCTGACGAGTGGCGGAGCGGGCAGCTCGCGCTCGGACAAGCAGACGGCGCAGAGTCTGAGCAACCAGGGTGGCCTGTCGAACTTCGGGTACAGCACGAACGGCCAGGACGGCCACAAGGTCATCCGCGGTGAGGTACTTTCCTCGTCGACGGAGCCGTCGAGTTCTCGTGGTGATGCTCAGGGCCAGAGCGGAGCCGGCGGCGCAGCTTCTGTCCCGACCAGCGGAGGCCGTAAGGCTGTCGCCGGTCAGACGGAACCGACGCAGTTCAGCACGGGTTCCCAGGGTGCGCAGAGCCAACAGGGCAGCAACGAGCAGGCTGCACCGCAGCGCTTCAGCGGCGAGGCTGTGCCTGCCCCGGCTCCTGCTCCGACGCGGTCGGGTGCGCCGAGCACGGGTCCGACGCGCTTCGCTCAGGGCACCCCTGCCCCGGCTCAGGCCCAGCCCCCCGTCCAACCGCCGGCAGGGCAGGAGCAGGCCGAGGCGCAGGCGAACCGTGACCGGCGGCCGTCCGTCATCAACGCCCGCCGCGACGGCGCCTCGGCTCCAACGCAGCTAGGGGCCGGTGCTCCGGCTGCGGGTCAGCCAGGGGCCAGTGCCACGGCTGCGGGTCAGCCAGGGGCCAGTGCCACGGCTCCAAGGAAGCCAGGGGCCAGTGCCACGGCTGCGGGTCAGACTCCGGCTGCGCCTGGTGCGCGGACTCCGGCTCCGAGGAAGCCAGGGGCCAGTGCTCCGGCTGTGGGTCAGACTCCGGCTGCGCCTGGTGCGCGGACTCCGGCTCCAAGGAAGCCAGGGGCCAGTGCCACGGCTGCGGGTCAGACTCCGGCTGCGCCTGGTGCGCGGACTCCGACTCAGACGCCACCGCGTCAGCCGGAGTCGATCCAGGCGTCGCCGTCGACGCCGCGCCAGACGCCTGCCCCGACGGCTCATGCTCCGCGGCCGCCGGCTCCCGCACCGGCTCCTGCACCGGCTCCTTCGCCGCGGCCGGCTCCGGTTCCGCGTCCGCGCGGGAATACCGATCCGACCCCTCAGAGCGTGGGGACCCCGGAGCCGCAGCAGCCGTCGGCCGGTGGCCCCCGCCGAGGCCGGCGCAAGAAGGAGGACTGATCGTCCGATCGAGGGCGAGCGTGGAGGCCTGACGCACCCGGTGAGAACGATCATCCTCACCGGGTGCGTCGCCCTTTGAGCAGCATGAGGAGAAGGAGGGGCCATGAGGCTCGGATCGAGGCTTCGCGGCGAGTTCCCGCTGGGCTGGTGGCGCTCGGCGCGATGGTGGCTCACCGGGATCCGTGAGCTGGCACTGAGTACTGCGGCGGCTGTGACTACCGTCGTGTTCGTCGGCGAGATGGTGCGCGCCGTGCGGCATCGCGACGAGCCGAGGATCCTGGCGCGTCTGGCCGGCACGTTCGAGGGGTACGTGTCGGGCCTTCTGGCCAACGGCGCAGGCTTGGGCGTTTTGGGCACCATGGAGATCGAGAATGATCTCCCTGTGGTGCTGATGGTGCTGCTGACGGGGTGGTGTCTGTCCAACATCGGCGTCAGCGCCGTGGTGTTCGTCGTGGTGGCCCGGTCGAGGATTCGGAGGCCAGAGGCATGGGCCGAACTCGATTTCGTCGAGCGGCATGCCCCGAAGTACGGCCAGCCGCCGGAGACTATCGAGGAATACCGGGCGCTGCAGCTTCAGGAGTAGACGTCAGAGGCTTGACCGGCCGAGGAAGGACAGAACCCCGTGGACGCGATGCCCACGGGGTTCCGTGCTGCTTGGCCGGCCGAGCGGGACGTCGACGCTACTTCTTGCACTTGGTCTTGAAGCCGTCCAGCAGAGCCTTGCCGGCATCGGAGTTGTCACGCACGTACACGCTACCGCCGATGCTGATCGAGGTGTTGCTGGTTGAGATGGACTCGCTGCCGGTCCGCCTGTTGCGGGTGTCGTCTCCGGCGACCGTCCAGATGATCTGGGACTGATCCTTGTTGAACTCGCCGGTGCTGGTCACGTCCGGCTCCTTGTAGACACCATCGCAGTTGTACTCATGATGCGAGACGCCGTTGCCATTGACGACCAGCTGGCCGAGTTTGGACGTGCCGTTGACGTCCTTGACGTAGTAGGTACCGTCGAGCTTGCTGGCGCTGTCGCTGCTTCCGCTGCAGGCGGTGAGTATGAGTGAGCCCGCGGCCAGGGCCGCGATGGACACGGTCATCTTGGCCCGCGTCGTACGTGCAGTGCTGGTGAACCTCATGGCGTTTTCCCTTCGTTCGTTATGGAAGTCGGTATGAGACAGAAGGCCAGTCAAAATAACCTATGGATAGGTGACTTTGGCGGATCGGGATCGTCTGTCAGGTGCCTTCTCGGAGGTTGTCGAGCCGATGCTCAGTCAGCGCTAGCGCGAACTCGGCCTGATTGAGCGTGTGTTCGCCGCCCTGGATGCGCCACCGCAGACGCTGCACCGGCGGGGCGTCTGCCTCTTGGACTGCCAGGTCACCGAGTTCACGCAGCCCTGCGTGCGCTCCCTGCAGCTGTTCCTCGTGGTGTGCCGATCGGCGGCGGGCTGCTGGCCGACACAAACTTCGGCTACTCCCACTGGCGGCCGGTCTCGCGCGGGCGACCAGCCTCCGAGGAGTTCGCGAGGATTCGCCCGGACCAGCCCCGCTGGTCATCTCCCGCCGCCCCCTTCCAGCGGTCCCTGCGACCGCGTACGCCGGGAAGCGGCTGTACCTGCTTCGCCACGGCGGCAAGGAGCGGCTCGACGAAGATCGACACAGTCGCATCGCCGTGGAGACCCGCATGGGCCACGAGGTCGCCGGCCACCTGTTCGCGTGAACCGCAGGCCGCTCGGGAACGTTCCCGGGCGGCCTGCGCGTCGTTGTTCCCGAAGAGAACGGAAGGCAAACAGCAGGGGGTGTGCCATGGGTCGAGTGGTGCTGGAGCGGTTTCCCGCCGGAAGTCCGCGGGGAAGCTGGCCCGCCGAGGAGTACGCGGCGCAGCGGATGCGCGAGGGCGTGCCGGCGGAGGTGGTCATGGACCTGGACAGCGATGCGTTCCTCGTCGTGGTCCGGCAGCGGGAATCCCGTTCCGGTCACTGACCACCCGCGGGAGGGTCCGGTGGGCGCACGGCCCTTGGCCTCGCGCCCGCGCAGCCCCACACTGACCCGATGACTCAGCGTGTGGATCTCGCGACGGTGATGGACCGGCTGGCGATCGACGAAGTGGTCACGGGCTACGCGGTGGCCGTCGACGACGGTGACTGGGAGGCGTACCGGGCCCTGTTCACCGCCTCCGGAAGGGTCGACTACAGCTCGGCCGGCGGGATCGAGGGTCCGGTGGCGGAGGTCGCGGACTGGCTGGCGGAGACGATGACGCTCTTCCCCGTCCGCCAGCACCTGATCGTGAACCGGCTGATCCGGCTGGAGGACCTGGGCGGCTCCCCCGGGGACAGCGCCGAGGTCCGGGCGGACTTCCTCAATCCGATGCGGCTGGCCGGGCCGGACTCCGACGCCGCGGTCACCTCGCCCAACTTCGTCGCGGCCGGGCGCTACGGCTTCGCGCTGGCCCGGACCCGTGACGGCTGGCGGCTCACCCGCGTCACCGTGCACGAGACGTGGCGGCACATGACCGCCTGAGCCGCGGGGGAACCGCTCGACTCGGCCGGGGCACCGGGCACTGCCACACTGGAAGCGGAGGCACGCCATGATCACGATGCGCACGCGGTGGTGGTCCCCTCGATGGCGTGCGCCCGCCGCCGTGGCCGCCGGGGCGCTGCCCGCCCTCGCCTTCCCGGCCCCCGCGCTCTGGTGGTTCGCCTACGCCGCCCTCGTGCCCTGGATGCTTCTGCTGCGCTCGGCCCCCACCGGGCGGCGGGCGGCGCTGGAGGGCTGGCTCGGCGGCGCGGGGTTCATCCTGGCCGTCCACCACTGGCTGCTGCCCAGTCTGCACGTGTTCCTGGTCCCGGTGGCCGCGTTGCTCGGGCTTCTCTGGATCCCCTGGGCGCTCCTGGTGCGGGAGCTCCTCGGCGGGACCCCGGCGGCGGGCCGGGCCTGCTGCGCGCTCGTCCTCGTGCCGGCGGGGTGGCTGCTGTCGGAGCTGGTCCGGTCCTGGCAGGGGCTCGGCGGGCCGTGGGGGCTGCTGGGCGCGAGCCAGTGGCAGGTGGCGCCCGCGCTGCGGCTGGCCTCGGTGGGCGGGGTGTGGCTGGTCAGCCTGCTGGTGGTGGCGGTGAACTGTGCGCTGGTGCTGCTGATCGCGGTGCCGGGGGCGCGGATTCCCGCGGTGGCGGGGATGACGGGGTGCGCGGTGCTGACGGGAGCGGTGTGGGTGTGGGCGGCGCGGCCCGAGGAATCGGGCCGGCTGCGCGTGGCCCTCGTACAGCCCGGCCCGGTGACGGACGGCCCGGACAGTGCGGAGCGGCGGTTCGACGTGGGTGAGCGGCTGACGCGGCCGCTGGCGGGGCAGCGGGTCGACCTGGTGGTGTGGGGCGAGAGCAGCGTCGGCGCGGACCTGACCGCCCGCCCGGACCTGGCCCGGCGGCTGGCCGCGCTGTCGGCACGGGTGGGGGCTCCGCTGCTGGTGAACGTGGACGCGCGGCGGGCGGACCACCCCGGTATCTACAAGAGCGCGGTCCTCGTGGGCCCCCAGGGCCCCACCGGCGACCGGTACGACAAGATGCGGCTCGTCCCGTTCGGGGAGTACGTACCGGCCCGTGGGCTGTTCGGCTGGGCCACGTCGGTCGGCAAGGCGGCGGACGAGGACCGGGTGCGCGGTGACGCCCCGGTGGTCATGGACCTGCCCGGGCGGCCGGAGGGGCCCGGCGGTGTCCGGGTCGGCCCCCTGGTGTGCTTCGAGTCGGCCTTCCCCGACATGAGCCGGCGCCTCACCCTGGACGGGGCCTCCCTGCTCGTCGCCCAGTCGGCGACCTCCTCTTTCCAGGAGAGTTGGGCCCCGGCCCAGCACGCCTCCCTGGCCGCGTTGCGGGCGGCCGAGAACGGCCGCCCGATGGTCCACGCCACCCTCACGGGCATCAGCGTCGTGAACGGCCCCTCCGGCGCGCGGGTCGGCGCCGCCCTGCCCACCTCCGCGAGCACGGCGGCCGTGTACGAGGTCCCGCTCGCCCGCGGCACGACCCTCTACGTCCGCTTCGGGGACTGGCCGGTGGCCGCCGCCCTCGCCGCCCTGGCGGTGTACTGCGCGGTCGCGGGCAGCCGTTCGCTCAGGAGGCCTGCTCCAGGGCCGAGCTCACCACCCGCTCGCACAGCTCGTGGGTTCGCAGGGCGTCGCGGGCGCTGAGCGTCGTACCCGCCGCGACCGCTTCCAGGAAGTGGTCGACGACCTGCTCGATGCCGCGCTGGCGGGCGACGGGGACCCAGTCCCCGCGGCGCCGCACGGTCGGCTGGCCCTTGTGGTCGATGACCTCGGCGAGGTTGACGACCTGCCGCTTGGTGTCGCGGCCGGACACCTCCAGGATCTCCTCGGTGGAGCCGGACAGCCGGTTCATGATGCCGAGTGCGGTGAAGCCGGCGCCGGACAGCTGGAGCACCACCTGGTGCATCAGCCCCTCGCGCACCACCGCTCGGACGTCGAGGTGTTCGGCCTCGCCGGGCAGCAGGAACCGCAGGGTGTCGACGACGTGGATGAAGTCGTCCAGCACCAGCGTGCGCGGGTCCTCGGGCAGCCCGACCCGGTTCTTCTGCATGATGATCAGCTCGCGGGCGTGGTCGGCGCACTGCGCGTAGGCGGGCGCGAAGCGGCGGTTGAAGCCGACGGCGAGGGAGACCCCGAGCCGCTCGGCCCGTTCCACGAGCTGCCGCGAGTGAGCGAGTTCGTAGGCGAGCGGCTTGTCCACGTACGTGGGCACGCCCGCTTCCAGCAGCCGCGTGACGATCTCCGGGTGGGCCACGGTGGCGGCGTGCACGAAGGCCGCGTCGAGCCCCTCGGCGAGCAGCCCGTCGAGATCGGTGTGGCGGCGCGCGGCCGGGACGTGGTGGGTGTCGCCGACCCGCTCCAGGGTGTCGGGGTTGCGCGTCTGCAGGTGCAGCTCGATGCCCGGGCGGGTGGTGAGGACGGGCAAGTACGCCTTCTGCGCGATGTCGCCGAGTCCGATGCAGCCGACCTTCACCGGGGCCTCCAAGTTCGGTCCGTGTGGATCTCGGCAGCATAATCCCTGGTGGCCGGGGCCCGGTTCGCTCAGGATGATCCTCATGACCACCAGTTCAGGATCACACCGCGAAGAACCCGCCACCACCGCCGCCGAACGGGAGATGCTCGACGGCTGGCTCGACTACCACCGTGCCACCCTCATGTGGAAGTGCGAGGGACTGCAGGACGAGGAGCTGCGCAGGACCCCGCTCGCCCCTTCCGAGTTGAGCCTCCTGGGCCTCGTACGGCACATGGCGGAGGTGGAGCGGTACTGGTTCCGGGAGGTCATGCTGGGCGAGGACCTGCCCGAGCTCTACATCACGGACGAGGACCGGGACGGCGACTTCCACTTCACCGAGGCGGCTACGTGGGCCGAGACCGAGCCGGTCTGGCAGACGGAGGTCGAGCTGGCGCGCCAGGCGGCCGCGGGCCGTTCGCTGGACCTGCTCTCGCAGGCCGAGAACCATCACCGCGGCGAGGTGTTCAGCCTGCGCTGGGTCTACACCCACATGATCGAGGAGTACGCGCGCCACAACGGCCACGCGGACCTGCTGCGCGAGCAGATCGACGGCGCCACCGGCGAATAGGCGGTCCGCCCGGGGGCGGTCCCGGACCGCCCCCGGGGCCCTGTCCGGCGGGTGCGTCCGTCACCCGTGCGGGGTGAATATCGGCTCCGGGTTTTCGCAACGGGGTCCTCGCACAGCAGAGTTGCGCGGGTGCATCCCACCCGAACCACGACAACGCTGCTGCTCGGAGTCGCCTGCGCCGTCTCGGCGGTCTCCGGCTGTGTGCAGGTGAGCCCCGGACCCGTGCGGCCCGCGGCGGCCCCCGCCGCCGGGGCACCGCCCCGCCATCAGCCCCGCGGCGGGCCCGGGGCCGCCCCCGTGACCGTCCGGGCGCCCGCCCTGGAGGCGCTGGAGGCCTTGGAGACGGCCCCGGGGCGGCCCGCTGCCCCGGCGGGCCCTGCGGCCGCCCAGCGGTCCGCGCAGCGCCCCGTACCGGGCGGCTCCGGCGGGCCCGTGGAGGAGGCTCCGCCGGTCCCGGACATCCCGGAGCCCCGGCGGACCGCCGAACCCGTCTCCGGGCACCCGGGCGGCCGCCCGCGGCGTCCCCGGCCCGACGCCGAAGCGGAGCGCGAGCTGATCCGGAAGCTGCCGGTGCGGCCGGCCGATGTGTGCGCACTGGGCCGCAGGCACGGCCAATGGCATCCCGACAGCCCGGAGGCCCGCATCTGCTCGGGCGTCCACGGGGACTGACCGCCCGCGGACCCAGGGCCTACGGGGACTGCTCGGGGAACGGTCGGGGTCCGGATCCAGGTCCGGGCCCGGCCTCCGGCTCCGCGGCCAGGCGCCGCTCCAGCCGGGCGATGGCGGCCCGTACGCCGTTCCCGTACCCGTCGTCGGACAGCGCCCCGGTGGCCGCGCGGGCCCGGGCCAGGTGGATCCGGGCCGCCTCGGGCCGCTGCAGTTTCACGTAGTCGGCGGCCAGGTTCAGGTGCAGGGACGGGTAGAACACCCGCAGCTGCGGATGCGGCTCCCAGCGCGCGGGCCGCCCGTCCCGGGGCGGCCCGGACCCGGGCTGGTCGCCGGGCTGATCGCCCGGGAGGTCATCCGGCAGGTCCACCGGCAGGTCGGCTGCGGCGGTCAGGGCCCGCAGGTCCCAGGCCAGCTCGTCGGCCGGATCGTCCTGTGCGTCGGCCATGTAGTGGGCCAGGGTGCACCGGTGGAGGGAGTCCCCCTCCTCACCGATCTCGGACCAGATCTCCCCGAGCCGGTTGCGGGCCTCCTCGCGGTCCCCGGCGTGCAGCAGGATGACCGCCTGGCCGATCCTGGTCATGACGGCATCCTGCGACGCCTCCTGCTGCTCCGTCACGGCGGCCTCCGGCTTGCTCTGCCAGACCTGCTCCGGTCTGATCATCTAGAAGCTAGCCGGAGGTACCGGCAATGGCGCCGAGGCGCGGGGGGACGTCAGCCGAGGTTCGGGATCCGCCAGTCGATCGGCTCATGCCCCTGGGCGGCAATGGCCTCGTTGATCTGCGTGAAGGGCCGGGATCCGAAGAACTTCTTGGCGGACAGCGGGGAGGGGTGGGCACCCTTGACGACCACGTGCCGCTCCTCGTCGATCAGCGGGAGCTTCTTCTGGGCGTAGGCGCCCCACAGGACGAAGACGGCCGGGTCGGGCCGCTCGGACACCGCGCGGATCACGGCGTCGGTGAACTTCTCCCAGCCCTTGCCCTTGTGCGAATTGGGCTCGGCCTCCCGGACCGTGAGCACCGCGTTGAGCAGCAGGACGCCCTGCTCGGCCCACGGCATCAGGTACCCGTTGTCCGGGATCGGCAGGTCGAGCTCCTCCTTCATCTCCTTGTAGATGTTGCGCAGCGAGGGCGGGGTCTTGACCCCGGGCTGCACGGAGAAGCACAGGCCGTGGCCCTGGCCGGCGCCGTGGTACGGGTCCTGGCCGAGGACGAGGACCTTCACCCGGTCGAAGGGGGTGGCGTCCAGGGCCGCGAACACCTGCTCGCGGGGCGGGTAGACCGGCCCGTTCGCCCGTTCCTTCTCGACGAACTCGGTGAGCTCTTTGAAGTAGGGCTGGTCCAGCTCCCCGCCGAGGACGGGGAGCCAGGACTCGGGCAGCATCTGGGTCACGGCGACAACCTCCGGTACAAGTTCGTGCAACTGCTCGTGCAACTGCTCCAGAACCTACCGGGGCCCACTGACAATGCGTCGGCCGCCCGGGGCGGCCGACGCATTGCTGCCGGTGCTACCAGCTGGTCTTGCGGTAGAACTCCCACATCTGCATGACGGTCTGCGGGTCCAGTGCCCGCTCGGAGCCCGCGATGTCCTCGCGCGCCGCGACGTAGAGCTTGCCCTGCCACAGGGGCAGCAGGCGGACGTCGTCGGCGAAGATCTTCTGGGCCTGCTCGAACTCCTGGACACCGGCCGAGCGGTCACCCTCGCGGCGGGACTTGGGCAGCAGGTCGTTCACGATCTCGGCGGGCTCGTACGGGGTGCCGACCGCGTTCTCCTTGCCGACGAACGGCGCGATGAAGTTGTCCGGGTCCGGGAAGTCGGGGAACCAGCCGCGGCCGAAGATCGGGTACTCACCGCTCTTGTAGCCGGTCTGGAAGGTCTTCCAGGGCTGGCTGCGCAGGGTGATCCGGAACAGCTGGCTCTCGTCCAGCTGCCGCTTGAGCTCGGTGAACTCGTCGGCGGTCGAGGAACCGTAGCGGTCGGTGGTGTACCAGAAGGTCAGATCGACCGGCGTGGCGATCCCGGCGTCCCTGAGGATCTTCCTGGCCTTGGCGACGTCCGCGGCGCCGTACTTGTCGTAGAAGGGCGTCTTGTGGCCGACGACCCCCTTCGGAACCATCGAGTACAGCGGCTCTGCGGTGCCCTGGTAGACCTTGGAGACGAGCGCACCGCGGTCGACGATCTGGGCGATGGCCTGGCGGATCGGGAGCTTGGCGACCTGGGGGTCCTTGGGGTTGAAGACCAGGTAGCGGATCTCGGCGCCGACGTTCTCGACGACCTGGACGCCCAGGGCGTGCGACGCGGGGGTCTGGAGGTCGGTGATCTCCGGGGCCGACAGGCCTCGGTAGGTGGCGTCGATCTCCTTCGCCTTCAGCGCCGCGATCATCTTCGGCGAGTCCGCGAAGTAGCGGATGGTCACCGCCTTGTTCTTGCGGTTGGCGAAGCCGGTGTAACTCGTGTTGCCGGTGAGCACCGCCTCGGCGCCGTCCTTGTACGAGTCGAGCACGTACGGACCGGAGCCGGTGATCTTGTCGCCCTCGCGGATCTTGTCGGCCGGGTAGTCCTTGGGCGCGACGAGCGAGGCGGCGGGCGAACCGAGGACGTACGGGAAGGTGGCGTCCGAGGTGTTCAGGTGGAAGACGACCGTCAGCGGGTCCGGCGTCTCGATCTTGTCGAGGGTGCCGAAGAGACCCTTGGGGCCGACGTTGGAGCCGATGGTCTTGATCCGGTCGAGGGAGTACTTGACCGCATTGGCGTCGAGCGGCTCGCCGTTGGAGAACTTCAGGCCCTTGCGCAGGGTGCACCGGTAGGCCTGGCTCGCCGCGTCCGTGAACTCGCAGCTCTGGGCCGCGTCGGGCTGGGGCTTGCTGGAGCCCGTCGGGAACGCCAGCAGGGTCTGGTAGACGTTCCGGTACAGCTCCCAGGAGCCGTCCCACGCGGCCGCGGGATCGAGGGTGCTCGGGGTGCTCGTGGTACCGACGACGATCCTCTTCATCTCGTCGCCGTCGTCCTCCGACAGCAGGCCGCAACCGGCGAGCAGGGATATGGACGCAAGGGCCGCAGTGATCTGCAGGCATCTGGTCCGGTTGAACACGTGCACGCTCCTCGATCAGCCAGGGGTGCGGCAGACCCTACCGCAGTGCCCCACGAATCCAATGGGGTGGTTTCGTGAGGCACTTGACCGGTTCCGTACATATTCGATACGCATTTACCTCTCTTTCGGAGGCAAATACGTCCGATTATCGGTCAGTGGACCCCGGCATTGAGGAACATCCCACCGTCGACGACGAGAGTTTGCCCGGTGATCCATTCCGCTTGTGCAGATGTCAGGAACGCCGCCGCCCCGCCGATGTCCTCCGGGACCCCGAGCCGGCCGAGCGGATAGGCAGCCGCGGCCTCCTGCTCCCGACCCTCGTAGAGCGCCTGCGCGAACTTCGTCTTGACCACCGCGGGGGCGATCGCGTTCACCCGGACCCCGGGCGCCATCTCGTGCGCGAGCTGGAGCGTGAGGTTGATCATGGCGGCCTTGCTCATCCCGTACGAGCCGATGAAGGGCGAGGCGGAGACCCCGGCGATGGACGCGATGTTCACGATCGCGCCGCCGTTGTCCTTCTGCCAGGCGTGCCAGGTCCGCTGGGCGAAGCCCAGCGCCGAGATCACATTGGTCTCGAAGACCTTCCGCGCGACCCCGAGGTCCAGGTCCGCGATCGGCCCGAAGACGGGATTGGTGCCCGCATTGTTCACCAGGAAGTCGACGCGCCCGAAGGCGTCCATCGCGCGCTCGACGGCGACGGCCTGGTGGGCCTCGTCGTGCGCCTTGCCCGCGACGCCGATCACCCGGTCCGCACCGAGCCGCTCGACGGCCTCCTTGAGGGCCTCCTCGTTGCGGCCGGTGATGCAGAGCCGGTCGCCGCGGGCGACCAGTGCCTCGGCGATGCCGTAGCCGATGCCCCGGCTCGCCCCGGTGATCAGCGCGACCTTGCCGCTGTCGATACCGCTGTACGTCATGTCTGCGCCCTGTCTCTCGTGGAACCGTCAGCTGAGCGGGCCGCCGGCCACGTACATGACCTGGCCGGAGACGAAGCCCGCGGCCTCCCCAGTGAAGAAGGCGATGGCGTTGGCGATGTCGTCCGGACGACCGACGCGCTGGACCGGGATCTGGGTGGCGGCGGCCGCCTGGAAGTCCTCGAACCCCATCCCGACGCGGGCGGCCGTCTGGGCGGTCATCTCGGTGACGATGAAGCCGGGGGCGACGGCGTTGGCGGTGACGCCGAACTTGCCGAGCTCGATGGCCAGGGTCTTGGTGAAGCCCTGCAGGCCGGCCTTGGCGGCGGAGTAGTTGACCTGGCCGCGGTTGCCGAGCGCCGAGCTGCTGGAGAGGTTCACGATGCGGCCGAACTTGGCCTCCACCATGTGCTTCTGACAGGCCTTGGACATCAGGAAGGCACCGCGCAGGTGCACGTTCATGACCGTGTCCCAGTCGGTCTCGGTCATCTTGAACAGCAGGTTGTCGCGCAGCACGCCCGCGTTGTTGACCAGGATGGTCGGGGCGCCGAGCTCGCTCGCGACGCGCGCGACGGCCGCCTCCACCTGCGCGCCGTCGGAAACGTCGCAGCCGACCGCGAGGGCCTTGCCGCCGGCCGCCTTGATGGCCTCCACGGTGTCCTTGCAGGCCGCCTCGTCGAGGTCGAGTACGGCAACGGCCCGGCCCTCGGCCGCCAGGCGTACGGCGGTGGCCGCGCCGATGCCCCGGGCCGCCCCGGTCACGATCGCGACGCGCTGCTCGGTGGTGGACATGCTGGATCTCCTCGCCCTTGAGAGACGGTCACCCAGAAATGAGCAACCGCTTAGTAGCTTCAGCTGAGGAGACGCTAGGAGCCCCGGCACCCGGTGTCAACGCCACCCGGTCCGGCCGCGTCGACGGTCCGGGCACGGTGCTCCGGAAAAGGACCCCGAAGCACCGCCGCGACCCTCAGCGGACCAGCAGGTCCAACAGCCGCTCCACCTCTGCCCCCGGATCGGCCGTCAGGCCGGTGTGCACCGGACCCGGCTGCACCACGGTGCTCCGCGGGGCGATGAGCCAGCGGAACCGCCGCCCAGCGTCGTCGCCCGCCGCCTGCCCCGCCTCGGCCCCGCCGCTGCACACGCCCTCTACCCCGCGCAGGGCCGCCCGTACCCCGGCCACATCGGCCCCGGGGTCCAGCGCGAGGAGCTTCGCCTCGTCGAGGTGGGTGCGGGCGGCCACGTACGTGTGCGCCCG
Organism: Streptomyces sp. NPDC091682; assembly: GCF_044756625.1. Taxonomy (NCBI): domain Bacteria; kingdom Bacillati; phylum Actinomycetota; class Actinomycetes; order Kitasatosporales; family Streptomycetaceae; genus Streptomyces; species Streptomyces sp. NPDC091682. The sequence continues at coordinate 190,636 of NZ_JBIVTH010000014.1, forward strand.
GCAGTAGACGATCACGCCCGCGTTGAAGCACTCGCCCCGTTCCATCCGGGGCACCACGCGCACCAGCGCGTACTCGAACACGTCCCGCTTGGTCACTTGCTGCCGCTCTTCTTCTGGTGGGTCTTGTGGGGCCATTCCGGCAGGTGGTCGGTGAGCCAGCCGGGAGGTCCGGCAGGCGTCTTCACCTCGGCCTCCAGCGAGATCCTCTCGTGGATCGTGGCCGCGCGCGGAAGCAACGCCTCCACATAGGCGCGGCGCAGCGCATCGGTGGAGTCGAAGCCCGGCTCGTCGACCAGCCACTCGTCGGGAACGTCGGCCGCGACCTCCGTGAGCAGCTCCTCGGTCACCAGCGGCGCCAGCGCGGCGGCCGCGGCGGCGACGTCCGGGCCCACGGGGGCCAGTACGTGATCGGAGGCGTTGTAGAGCTTGGCGGCCGCGGCCGCGGCGGTGGGCCAGTTGTGGTGCCAGATCATGGTCGCGCCGTGGTCGATGAGCCAGAGGTCCCCGTGCCAGACCAGCATGTTCGGGTTGCGCCAGGAGCGGTCGACGTTGTTGATGAGGGCGTCGAACCAAACCACGCGCCCCGCCTCGACCGGGTCGACCTGGTACGCGAGCGGGTCGAAGCCGATCGATCCGGGCAGGTAGTCCATGCCGAGGTTGAGCCCGCCACTGGCCTTGAGCAGCTCCTGGACCTCCTGATCGGGCTCGCCGAGCCCGATCACGGGGTCGAGCTGCATCTGCACCAGCCGTGGGACCCTGAGGCCCAGCCGCTGGGCCAGGCGGCCGCAGATGACCTCGGCGACCAGGGTCTTGCGACCCTGGCCGGCTCCGGTGAACTTCATGACGTACGTGCCGAAATCGTCGGCCTCGACGATCCCGGGGAGCGAGCCACCCTCACGCAGGGGTGTGACATAGCGGGTCGCTACGACCTCTTGCAACACTTTCGCAGGCCATCCATCTCTTCAACCTTGCAATCCACGGACAACTCATCCGGAGTGTGGAGGCGCAGTTCACCGGTCAACCGCGCTGGGGAGAATCTGGGGAGCTTCGGCCGGCGGGCCATTCATCCCCGCTCCCCCAAACAGACCATCGATGGCGCCACGCCCCTTGCTGCCAGCTTCCGGCATGAAGTAAGCATAGTAACCGAGAGTGATCGCCGGCGAGGAGCGCCCGAGCCGCTTAGCCGCTCACGCCGCCGCATAGCTTGCACGGAACAGGTCATGGGCACGCTCCAAGTCCCGTTCGGTACGCAGCCGCACCTCCAGGTCGCCCGTTCCGTGATGCCTCAGGCCCGCAACGTTCCTGGTGAAGTCAGGCACGAGGTCAACCTCGGCCGGGTCGAGCGAGAGACACACGTGGACTTTCGTCCGCTGCGGCGGGCAGAGACTCGCAAAAGTTCTGCAGCCGGCGGTACGCGCTGTACTGCTTACGCTGGACCTTCGTGATTCCGTCGCCGAGACCGAGCAGGATCTCGTCCGCCGCTTTCGCCAGGGGAGTCCCGTTCGCGTCGAGTCCCAGCGAATCGATTCGGCCGGCATGAACCGGGCCCGTGTCGTACTCGGACGCCAGGAACCGGACCCCCAACAGCGCCTCCATGTTCGCCTCGACAAGACGCTGCACGTCCGCCTCAGCCTCTGCAAGCGTCGGCGCGAGCTCACGCGCATCCCCGTGCGCCGTCACCTCCCCTCCCCTGCAGACGCACCCGACGTAAAGCACTGCGCACATATTTCCCCGCGGCTGCGATCACCAGTCGCGCCCAAACACCGTCGGCCGCGGTACAGCGGAGGCAGAACTCCAAGGGGGACCCACAGCGAAAAGCCGCCCTCCAGCCGAACGTCATTCCGGTTGGAGGGGCGGCTCTCCGCTGCCCCCGGGTCAGGCGCCTTCTTGGAGCGCACGACCCTTCCCATGCGGGAGGCGAACGAAATCCCGGCGCGCCGGAGCTCATAGGGCCTTTTGGCGAAAAGCTCCTGGCGCAATGCCGAAGCGATCGATGTGGTTTCGCAGTGTGTGCACGAACGCCGGCGGTATCGGCACGGGACGCGTGACCTTGACGGCTCGCCGCTTCAAGGAGTGCACTTCGTGGACCGAGCCATCGTCCGTCCACTCCTTGCCGGCTGCGACGACACCTCCGCTCAGGTTGAGCATGCCCCAGCCGCTCTTACTGTAGTGAGACGGAAGCAACAGAGCCCCCGGGCTGTCGGTGGTGTGCAACGCAATCGTCACCGCCGACATCCAGGGACTCTGTCACGCCACTACCCCAGTGGATCAGGTCTCACAGCCCCTCAGGGAAGGGATGGAACCTGTCACTGTGACCTGGCCTTACACCCGACGCCAAGTCAGGAACTCGTGCCGATCCCCCGCTGAAAGCCGTTCGCTGAACGGGTTCACCTTGCCAGTCAGGACCGCCACGCAGAACGACGCCATTCCGCCATCGAACACGGTCCAGCGGTTCATCCCGTACGGCGTCTGCCTCCGAAAGATGGCCACGCGCCAGTCGTCGGGAGCGCCCTCGCACAGCCAGAATGCCACATCGCTGCTCGCCGAGTCCGCGAAGGGCAGCAGTGACGGCAGCTCACTTCCTGGCAAGAGCGCAATGAGATGTTCACGGTCCGGGGGCGAGAGGACGGAATCTCTTCTGTCCAGGAGGTCTCCGTACGCCGACCCGGGGACGGGCGGCGTACTGATGGACAGGTACTCGTCGATCTCTCCACCTCCGTACGACTCGACGAACTCGCGGTAATCGACAGGAAACGTCAGACCTGCCGTCCGCTCAATTTCCTGCCAGTCGATCGAGTCGCCGCCGGAGACGGGCGGCGGGAGAACTTCACGCAGGCGCGCGACAGCGCGGTGAGGCATATCAGTTTTCCTTCGCGTGGTAGTGGAAGGCCATCTCATGGCTGCCCCGGGAGGGGCACGTCTCCACCGGTTCGGCTGTCGATCGCGGTGCCCAGATTCTTCCAACCCCGGCCAGCGGTGTAAATCAGGTTGGATACTGCTGTGGCATCAGAGCCCACGTAGCGTCCCTTGCTGTCCCATGCCGTGTAGGACATGCGGAATTCGTAGGGCACAGTTCGGCCGTCTTTGTAGACCGGTGTCACCTTGTACCGCACAACATGCTTTGAATCAATGAGGGACCGGACTGTGTCCTCGAAGTTCAGCATGCTGTCCATGGGAGGAATCGGCGACTGGGGCTTGCCTACGTAGGAGTTCGCGTCAGTTCCACAGGTCGCAAGGTTGGCCAGGTCGGTCCCCGATCCGCTCAGCTGGGCGCCGAGGAGATGGCAGGCGTTGACGTCGCGGGGCCGACCTCCCAGATATCCGACGTAGGACCGGGCCCAGTCATACCCAGGTGGCTTGATTCCGGCACGAGTCTCGGGGGGGGTGCCGGGGTTGGCGGTTACATAGGAGAGGTCGAGGCATGCCTCCACCCCGGTGGCTCGATTCCCGTTCTTGCTGTCGACAGGACTGGGATCGACCCAACCCTTGCCTCCACGCCTGCAGTCCTGCGCCCCGTCGTCACTGCCGCCTGACCCCGGATCCGCGCCAGGAGCGTCCTGGGTGTCCAGGACCTGGTCCGGGTTGAGTACCGTGTCGGCGCCGCCCGCCAGCATGGCGAGGAGGTTGGCTCCGCTGACGGCCATGTCGACGGCCTTGGTGGCGGTCCAGACGGCCGTGGTCGGGTTCCAGTCCGGCTTGGGGATGTGCTTAGGAGCCGGCGGCGGGTTCTTGCCGGCGTAGGGGTTCTGCGGTGGGGCCGGCGGCCTCGGAGGTGCCGTCGGGCGCTTGGGACGGGTCAGCGTGGCCGTGTTACCGCGGCTTCGCCCGCCGCCCGAATAGTTGTGGCCGCCGCCCGAATAGTTACTGCCGGAGTTGCCGCGACTGGGTGCGGGAGACGACGTGGATCCACCGCCGCCCTTGCACTTGGCCTGCCAGGGAATGAGCATGCAGTCAGTACGACGCTGCTGGGGCTGTGGGTCCGGCTTGACCGGGCAGTTCGTCACGCCGGGGCAGAGGTCCCTTTCTCCGATGCTGTTCTCCTCCGCGATGAAGGCCTCCCAGAAGGTGCACGCGGCCGGGCCGGCAGCCCGCTTCAGCCACCACATCTTGCTATTCACGCGACGCGGGTCGAAGCAGTCCCAGACCAGGTGGCCCGTCGGGTCGATCCCGTTCATCGGGCTGGCGTTGGCGTAGGTGTAGCGGTTGGCCTGGACGGACGGGTTCGGGTCGAGCTGCCAGGTGTCGCGGCTGGTGAAGCCGCCGGTGCCGGGCTGGTACCAGCGGGCGGCCATGTTGACCTCGCCGGTGGACGAGTCCGTCCAGCCGGACTGGTAGCCGACCGACGGGTTGGCGCCGCTGCTCGCGGTGACCTTGCCGGAGGCGTCGTAGGCGCGGGAGGAGCTGACCGTGGTGCCGTCCGGGGACAGGCTGGCGACCAGGTCCGTGTGGCCGTCGGTGACGGCCAGCCGGGCCGAGTCCGGGGTCCCGGTGGCGGCGCTGGCGAGCAGCGTGCCGCCGGGGGTGCGGCTGTAGGTGGACGTGCCGTCGCTCACCAGGTTGTTGGAGCCGCCGTCGTAGCCGAAGGCGGTGCCGTTGTGGGTCATGACGCGGTCGAGCGAGTCGTAGGTGAAGGTGCTGGTGCCGTTGGTGACGGTGCGTTCGAAGGCGTCGGACTTGATCGTGCGGGTGGTGCCGCCGTCGGTGACCCCCTGGACGTTTCCGCGTGCGGAGTAGTCGAAGGTCTGGGTGCCCCAGACCGTGACCCGGTTGCGGGAGTCGTAGGTGCCGGTGATGTCTCCCTTCTTGGTGAGGTTTCCGGCCTTGTCCCACTCGTAGCCGGTGGTGGTGCCCCCGCTGGTTTCGGAGGTCATGCGTCCGGCGAGGTCGTAGGCGTACGTCTTGGCGCCCGCCCCGGCCGTGCCCGAGGTGGTCTTCTTGACCATCCGGTTGTCGAGGTCGTACTCGTAGGCCGTGCCCTGGACCTGGGCGCCTCCACTGGTCTTCTTGACGCTGTCGTCCGCGAGACGGCCGAGGGAGTCGTAGGTGTACGAGCGCTTCGAGCCGACCGCCCAGGTGCCGCCGGCGCCGGGGCGGGCGTACTCGTCGCGGGTCGGGCGTCCGGCCGCGTCGTAGTCGCTGCGCACCTGGGTGCCGGTGAGCGGGTCGGTCGTGGTGTCGAGGCGACCGGCCGTGTCGTAGGTGAAGGCCGTCGCGCCCGCCGCGTCGGTGCGGGAGGTCATCTTGCCGTCCGCGTCGTACGCGAAGGACGAGGTGCCGCCCGGACCGTCCGTGGACAGGAGCTGGCCGCGGTCGTTGTAGGTGTACGTGTTGCCCGCGAGGACGCCGTCACCACCGACGCCGGTCAGGCGCCCGGCGAGGTCGTACGACAGGCTGCGGGGCCGGGTGGCCACGGCGGTGCCGGAGCCGGTCTCACCGATGAGCCGGTCCAGGGCGTCGTACGTCTTCTGACGCTTGACGCTGCCGGGAAGCAGCTCGGTGGTGACCCGGGCTGCCGCATCGTAGACATTGGTCCAGGTGCGGCTGGAGAGGGCCGGGTGCTGTGCGGTGCTGGGCTCGATGGTCGATTCCGGCAGGCCCCACGTGTTGAACGTGTAGTAGGTGGCCTTGCCGCGGCCGTCGGTCAGGCGCGTGCGGTGGCCCGCCGCGTCGTAGCCGAAGGTCGTCGTGATCGAGTCCGCGGCCGTGGCCGTGACCGGTTCGACCTGCTTGGTGAGCTGGCCCAGCGCGTTGTACGTGTACGTGGTACGCGCGCCGCCGGGCGAGACCGACGCGGTGACGTTGCCGTCGGCGTCGTACTCGGTAGTGGTCGTCCGCAGGGCGGTCGTGCCCGTGCCGTAGTCCGTCACGGACACCGGCTGACCCGCGAGGTCGTACGCGGTGACCGTCTTGCGGCCGGTCGCGTCCTTGCTCTCTGTCTGGCGGCCGAGGCCGTCGTAGACGGCGCTGCTGACGCCGCCGGCCGGGTCGGTGACCGTCAGGGTCTGGCCGGCCTTGTCGTGGGTCGCGCTGGTGACCCGCCCGGCGGGCGTGGTCGAGGAGACCTGGTTGCCGGCGTCGTCCCAGGTGAAGCGGGAGACGAGGTTCTGCAGGGTGGGCCTGCGCTCGATGGTGGTGGCGGTGAGCTTGCGGCCCAGTTCGTCGTAGGTGGACTCGGTGCGTGCTCCTGTCTGGTCGGTCGCGGAGAGCGGCAGACCGGTCGGGGTCCAGGTGTAGGTGGAGATTCCGCCGCCGGACAGGGCGGTGGAGGTGCCGTTGAAGTTCGCGGTGCCCGGGGCCCGGAGGCCCTGCGCACCGGCGATCGCCGGGTCGGTCTTGCTGACCAGCTGGCTCAGCTGGTCGTACCCGTAGTACGTGACGCGGGCCAGCGGGTCGGTCGTGGAGGCCGTGTTGCCGACCTTGTCGTACGTCGTGCGCGAGACGGCCGTGATGGCCGCGGTCGCGCCCGGCGGGGTGTAGTCGGGCAGCGTGAGCGCGACGGTGCGGCCCAGCTTGTCGGTCTCGGTCTTCGTCACCAGGCCGCGCGGGTCACGCGACTCGGTGGCCTCGCCGAAGGTGTTGTAGCCGACGAGGGACTTGGGGGTGACGGCCGTAGCCGCACCGCCGTTCTCCTCGGCCTGCACCTGCGGCGCGGTCTGCTCGACCAGGCGGCCCAGCTCGTCGAACCGGCCCGTGCTGGTGATGCCGCGCGGGCTGGTCTGCGTGAGCGGGAGGCCCCGCTGGTCGAACGTGGCCGAGGAGACCCGGGTGGTGGTGCCGTCGGTGACGGTCTGCTTCGTCGGGTTGCCCGCCGCGTCGTACTCGGTGGTCGAGGTGATCTTCTTGCCGGTGCCGTCGACGGACTGGGTCGACTCGGTGATCCGGTCCTCCGCGTCGTACGCGAAGGTGGCGACCCGGTTCAGGCCGTTCGGGTCGAACACCGAGCGGGTGGTGCGGCCCAGGGCGTCGAGCGTGTTCACGGTGGTGGCCCCACCGTTCGCGATGGCCGACACCGGGTTGCCCGCGCCGTCGTACACCGTGGACCCGAGGACGATGTCCTTCTTCGAGCCGTCGGACTGGGTGACCTGCTTCGCCGTCGTCGTGGCCTTCAGGCCGTCGTCGTAGTAGGTGAAGGCGGTCGTGGCGCCCATGGCGTCGGTGGTCGAGGCCAGGCGGCCCGCCGGGTCGTACGCCTTGGATCCCAGAACCAGGTCGCGGGTCTGGCCTGAGGGGTCGCCGGTCCAGTTCTTCAGGACGGTCTCGGCGATCTGGCCGCGCTTGGTGTACGAGGTCGTCACGACGTTGCCTGCGGGGTCCGTCGTACTGATCACCCGGCCCAAGGCGTCGTGCGCGTACGTCGACTCGTTTCCGATTGCGTCCGTCACGCTGTCGTTGAGGCCGCGCGCGTTGTAGCGGTAGGTAGTGGTGCGGGTGGCGTCGCCGCCGGTGGTGTCCTCCGTGGATTCGGTGAGCAGGTGGCCGTCCGCGTCGTACGTGCGGCTGATCCTGGCGGTGTGGGTGACGCCGGTGATCTCGTTCTTGACGCCCGGACCGGTCTCCGCGATGACGCGGGACATGGTGTTGTAGGCGTACGAGGTGGTGACACCGTCCGGGGTGGCGTCGGAGACCTGCGTCTCGGTCAGCTTCCGGCCGATGCCGTCGTAGGTGTATGTCGTGACCGCGCCGGAGGGCGCCGTCGACTTGGCCAGGTCACCACTCGCGAAGTACGCGTAGGAGGCCGTGACGCCGCCGGTGCTCTTCTTCCTGGCGACCAGGCCGGCAGGGGTCGCTCCGCCGCCGACCGCGGGCTCGGCGCCCGTGGTGTAGGTGGTCGTCGCGGTACGGCCGTCGACCGAGGTGACCGTGTCGGTCAGGCCGAGGTCCGTGTAGGAGGTCGTCGTCCGGTAGCGGGTGTCCGCCGGGCCGGAGGAGCGGCCGTCGAGGATCGCGATCTGCTTGCCGTTGCGCAGGTCCAGCTTGTCCGCGGGGTTGTTGTAGTACTCGGCGAATGAGGTCCAGCAGGAGTCGGCGTCCCGGCAGGTCGTGGTCGAGACGGTGTTGCCGCGCTCGTCGTGACCGGTGATGGTCGCGTGCCCGTTGGGGTCGGTGACCGTATGCAGGAAGCCACCGCTGTCGTACGCGTACGTCGTGACACCGCCGTCCGCGTCCGTCGAGGCGACCCGGCGCTGGCCCCGGACCGCGTCGAAGGTGCTGTTGGTCTTCTCTCCCGTCGGGTTGGTGACCGTCACCGTCGAGGTGAGCGAGGAACCGGACGCGGAGGTACGGGCCTCGTACTGGGCTGCAACATCGCCGGCGGAGAGGCTGTGGCGGTAGACCGAGGCCTCGTCGAGCGCGCCGGTGAAGTAGCTGACGTTGGCCGGGGCGGAGGGCCAGTTCCTGGCGAAGCCGGCGCCGATGTAGGTGCGGGTGTTCGTCTCGTGGCTGACGGGCGCGCCCGTCTTCGTCGCGACCTGGGTGCCGTCCAGGTACAGGGTCTGCACCCCGGCCTTGGCGGTGATGGCCGCGTGGTGCCACTGATTGTCGGTCACGGTGCCCGGTGAGGCATTCGAGGGCTGTACCCCGGGGGAGGAGAAGTACTCCCCGTGCAGCTTGCCGTCGGCACCGACGTACAGGACCGGGACCCAGTTGCCGGAGGCATCGGTGGCTCCGGCCATGGGAGCCGACTGGTTGGCGAGCATGACGCCGGGCTTGTCGGTGCGGAACCAAAGGCTGGCGGAGACGTCAGTGGTGCCGATGCCGACGCCCGGGACCTCCGCGTGACCGTCGCCGTTGAACTGCACCGCGGAGCCGTCGCCGGGACCGAAGGCGCCGGTGACGCCCAGGGCGGCCCTGGTGTAGGTGCCGTTGGCACCGGCTGCGGCGACCTTGTTGACGACGGTCGTGCCACCGGCCTCGTTCAGCTGCCAGTAGCCAGCCGGAGCGTCCGCCATCACGACGCCCTCGTACTGGTCCCCGTTGCCGGACACCAGGCGGTTGCGGGCCTTGAAGTGGTCCGCGACGGCCTGCGCGTCCAGTTCCTTTGTGTAGAAGGCGGCCTCGTCGAGCTGGCCGTTGAAGTACCGGGTGCCACGCGCCTGCCCGTCCCACGCCTCGCTGGAATAGCCGGCGCCCAGGTAGGCGTGGACCAGGGTCTGCGGCTTGACCACACCGGACCTGGAGCCGACCTTGACGCCGTCTAGGTAGAGCGACTGCCCGGCGGAACCGCCGCTGATCACGACATGGTGCCACTTGTTGTCGGTGACCTTGTTGCCACCCATGACAGGCCAGGGATCGGTGGCATCCCACAGGTGACCGCGCAACTTGCCCTCGCCGTCGACGAGGAGACTCGCGTTCCACATCGCCGGATTGCTGCCCAGCTCGGTGTCCTGGAGGCCGAGGAGCACGCCGTTGGGCTTGTCCGTCCGGAACCACAGCTCCACGGAGAGCGAAGTGGCTTCGCTGATCGACTCGGACGGGACGGAGACGACGCCCTTGGCCCCGTCGAGGGTGACCGCGCCGTCGTCGCCGTCGAGGAACGCCCCGACGCCGCCGAGCGCGACACCGTCGCGGTAGGAGCCGTTGCCGCCGCCGGACATCTCATCCGCCGCCGAGGCGCCGCCGCTGTCACCGAGACGCCAGTAGTTGACCGGGCCCGATGCCCGGACGGCGTCGCTGTAGGCCTGAGAGCCAGCCGCGTAGCGGGGCTCGGAGATCTGCCACAGGCCGCCGCTCTCGTCGGTGACCTTCGTCGCGCGACCGGTGTCGCCGTCGTACTCGACCAGTGCGCTCACCCGGCCCGACGGCAGGGTGGACCTGGTCAGCTTCGACGATCCCGCACGGGCTTCGAAACGGGCCTTGACCACCCCGGCGTCGAGGGCACGGTGGTAGACCGCGACCTCGTCCATGGAACCGGTGAAGCGGCGTACCCCCGCAGGGCCGCCGTCCCAGCTCGGGTTGGAGTAGCCGGCACCCAGGTAGGTGAAGGTCTTGCCGAAGTGGTCGACCACACCGGGGATGGCACCCAGGCGCGCACCGTCGAGGTAGAGGACCTGCTCGGTGCCCGTGGCGGTCAGGACGGCGTGGTGCCACGCGTTGTCGGTGACCGTGGCGGGCGAGGTGACAGGGGTGGTCTCCACGCCCTTGAGCTCGAAACCGCCGTGCAGCTTGCCCGCCTGGTTGATGCCCAGGACCGGGTTCCACCGGACCGGCTGGCCTTCCGACAGCTGCTTGTCCTGGAAGCCGACGAGCGTCCCCGGCTTGTCCGTCTTGAACCACAGCTCGACCGAGAGGACGGTCGAGGCGGACAGGGAGGTGCCCGGCAGCTCCACGACGGAGTTGGTGCCGTTGAACGAAGCCGCCTTGTTGCCGGTCGCGCCCAGCACGCCCGCGGACCCGAGGGTGACGTCGCGGTAGTGGCCGGCGTTCATGCCCGTGCGGGAGACCGCCTCGCTGGCCGCGGATTCGCCCTCGGCCTCGTTCAGCCGCCAGTACCCGACCGGGCCCGCGTCCTGCACCAGGCCCCGGTAGTACGAGCCCGCCGTGTACTCGTACGTGGAACACGCGGTGGTCGACGTGGGGGGACAGACCTTCACCAAGCGGTCGCCGTCGTACGTGTACGACCAGGTGAGCGCCGGAGTGGTCGGACCTACTGCGTCCGTGGACACCGACGCGACGTGCGCGCCCGACCACGTGAAGGACAGCGCGCGCTTCGACAGCGCGTCCGTGGCCTTCGTCAGCTTCCCGGCCGTGTACGTGAGCAGCTGCTCACGCCCGTGGCCGTCCTTGACCTTGGTCAGGCGGCCCGCGGCGTCGAAGGTATGGACCGTGGCCGCCACGTCGCGCAGCGTCCAGCCCCCGCCCGCGACCTCGGTGAGTACGTCCACGGAACCGGCCGGCGCGCTGTAGGTGCCGTCGGCGTTGCGGCCGAACCGGACCTGGCTGCCGCTGTTGAGGGTGACGACGACGCTGCCGTCGGGCTCGGCGACCGCCCGCATGTCCCAGCGGGTGGCCCAGCCGGCGCCGAAGGCGTTCGCCTGGCGCGGGTCCTGCGAGTTGTACGTCCGGGTGACCGCCAGCTCCGGGCCGGCCGACGGCACCGCGGCGTCGGTGGCGGCGGTGGCGTAGTTACCGGCCCGCTCGCCGAACGTCCGGCCGCTGTCCGCACCGCCGAGGTGGGAGGTGATGACCGGCTGCGGGACCTGCGTGGTCAGGATCGACGGCTCGGTCCGCGCCGACGGGTCCTTGCCGTCGTTCGCGTAGGCGTACCAGGCGTACGTCTTCGCCCACTTCAGCCAGTCCGACGGAACCGTCCAGCTCTCGGACGCCGCATGCGTGTTGCCACGGCAGTTCTTGCGGACGTCCTTGCCCTCGACCTCGCAGACCTCGAACTGGTAGGTCAGCGCACCGGGGGACTTGTCCTGGTCGGTGGCCGTCGCCCACAGCGTCGGGGTGAGGGTGTTGACGACCGTGCCGCTCGGCGGGGCCACAGCGGTCAGGTAGGGGGGTGCGTTGACCGCGTCGAACCGCACCGTCGGGCCGGGGACGCCGTCGTCGACGAAGCTCCGCACCTGATACTCGTCCATGGTCCACTGGAGCGTGTACGTGCCGGGTGCCAGTGGCGCGATCTTGGCGTCGACGGTGGCCGAACCGCCGGGTGCGACGTCGTAGGGCATGGGCGTCCAGCGGATCTTGCTCCAGTAGTCGCCGCCCACCTTGTTGCCGTTGGCGTCGAACAGGTCGTAGCGCAGTGTGAAGTTGCTCGTCTTGCCCCAGGTCTGCTGCCCCTGGTTGGTGACGGTGACCTTGAAACTGCCCTCGGCGGTGGCCGTCGGGGGCTGGACGAAGCCGCCCAGCTCGTACGTGGCCCCGTACTTCGACCAGGTGACGTCGAGGCTGGGCTTGCCACTCGGGTAGTTGTCGGAGCCGAACTTCTTCCAGCTCCTGGAGTCGTCCGTGGCCGCCTTCACGGCCAGGCCGTAGTTGGCCTTGCGGCCGTGCGTCCAGTCGTCGACCAGCTTGCGGCCCGAGTCGCCGAGCGGGATCGACTCCCACGTCGCCGCGCCGCAGGGCCAGCTGCTCGAGCCGTCCGGGCGCCAGGCGTGGGCGAAGGACTTGGAGCCCAGCGCGTCGCCGGTCGCCGGACCGGGGTAGCTGTTGGTGCTGCCCTCGGACCAGTTCGAGGTGATCTCGTGGACCGTCACCGGGCGCGCGGTGCACGAGTACGAGAACGTGTTATACAGGCTCAGGTTCGCGTTGATCACGAACGCGTTCTTGAGGGTGGTGTCCAGACCGTTGAACTTCAGGAACGAGGCCGCCTTGTGGCCGCCCCCGTCGTACGTTCCGACCTTGAGCTCGGTGGAGCTGGAGAAGTTCTGGTTGAACGGCGACTCGACGTACGTGCCGGAGGCCGCCTCCAGGCCGTTCACCGAGGGATCGACCTTCACCGGGAAGACCCGCTCGGGAGCCGACAGCCACTTCCCGTCCAGCTTCACGACCAGGACCTGGCGGGAGCCCTCCCGCACTAGGTCGTAGGTGACGCCAGAAGAGATGACGCCCTCGTCGGAGTTCGGCGCCTTCTTCGAGTCTTCCATCCAGCCGGCCGGCATCCAGCCCTGCCGGCGGCCCGCCGCGTCGTCGAAGACGACTCCGCCATGGTCGTCGAGCTTCGCCGTGAGGCCCTTGAGTGCCAGCGGGAAGCGCCACTCGGTCGGCGCGCTCTTGTCCTTGAGGATCAGCGTCTCCTTGACGGAGTCGCTTCCTGCGACCAGTTCCACGTCGGTCTCGTGACGGACGTCCGGGTACGTGATCACACTGCCGTTCGCGCGGCCTTGCGAACGGGTCGCACCCTCGATCGAGTAGCCGATCGCGGTGGTGTCGTCCATACCGAGCCGTACGAGGGTGGCGGCATCGGCGAATTCGGAGAAGTAGACCTTGTCCTCGGTCGACCGGGCCTGCCAGCCGGGCCCCGGAGCGTCCTCGGCCCGCACGCCCGCGGCCGCCTTCGCCAGCCCGGTATCGATTTCCTTCCACTCGCCCTTGCTGTCACGGAAGTTGACCTGCTCGTTGTAGTAGCGGGTCGTGAAGGTGCCGTCTTTGTTGGCGAACGTACGCTCCTTCTCGGCGCGCTTTCCCGTCACCTCGGAACTGACCTTGGGGTCGAAACCCTTGGGTGCGGCCCGGTGCGGCGACGGGACCGTGTGGTAGGAGGCTGGCACCTGTGTCTCGGGCACCTTGCCCAGCTTCAGCCGAGTGGTGCCGGAGCCCGGCGCGAGTTCGCCGCGCCCCATCAGCGCGCCGGTGCGGCCGCCGGACGCGTCCGCGTCGGTGGCGTCGCCGGAGGCGGCGTGGCCGCGCCCGCGGGCCGACCCCCAGCCCTGTTCGGGTATGTCACCGGCGCCTGGGCCGGATCTGGAAGCAGACCACAGGCCGACGGCCTGCGCTGCCTGCTCCGTGCCCGCAAGCACGGTCATGGTGATCGCCATGGATATGACGAGTGGACGAGTGATACACACCGTTGCGGCCCCCACAGAATTGATCAGTGAGGGCAGTCCTATCCGTGCTCACAGGAAACGCACAAACTCCGCCCGAGAACTGACGAACTGGATCCCAGGCCGGGAGTGCGGCCAAAACGCTCATGTCGTGATGGATTCATCGAACGCACCGCCGACGACGGCCGGACCCGTGACGAAGGTCACCCCGACCCTGCGGGATCGACGGGTTTGCCGTGGCCGTGTGCGTGCCGCCCACGAGCTCACCGGGCTGTTCGTCGAGCTCTCAGGTCAACCGTTCAGGGGCGGCCGCAAGTTGCTCCCATGAAGGAGGCGCGCCCGCAGGGAAAGATGTGGAAATGAAGCCCGGCCGACCGCTTTTCTCTTCACGAACCGCTCGACGGCCGCAAACCGAGGATCTCAGCCGACCTCATCTGACGTTTCCTCAATTTTCCTTTTGCAACTGATAGTTTACTCAGCGTCAGGGTCCCGCCGCTCCCCCGGCGACGTGCGGAACTGTCACCGCTCTCTGCGCGTTTGCACGACGCAGGTCGGCGAAGGACCGCCGCCGGTCCTGGGGGTTCGGCGGTCTCAGGACGTGCCGACGACGAGGAAGTGTGCCGAGGCGTCGCGGAAGACGCCCTGGTCGTCCGCGAGGCGGGTGGCAGCCGTGATCACAACCACCGCGGAGTGAGAGCAGGGAAACCCGCCCGACCCGACTGACGCCCACCCAATGCCACCAAGGCACCCATTCACAGGAAGCCAGGGTCCTCTCCTTCCTGGCCTACAGCTACGCCACCCTCCACCTTGACAAAGGATCTCGACCGGGAGTGCGCATTCCCCGGCCTACTCCTGCTCGACAACCCCACCAACAAGGCATCGCCGCTGACGTGCTCCGAGCCCTCACAGAACTGGCCGCAGCCGCCCGCGCCACAGGAACACAGGTAATCAGCACCCAGACGCAGCAGCCGCCGAGCGACCCGCAGACGATCCGCGAGATCACCATGCCAAGGATCTACGCCACCCCGTAGCCCACCGGCTCTGACAAGGAGAAGGCCCCACCGGCCATCGAGGCGCTGCCCGTCACCGGAGAGCTGTCCTGGCCTTCCTACGCCAGCGGCCTCCAAGCGGGCGCGCTCGGCATCCAGCTGCCGGGTCAGCTCGCCCAGCTGGGCTGCGGAGAGCCCCGAGCCGAGCATCGACCCAGCAAAGCCCTTCCCGGGGGAGCCGCTACCTCTCCGCCTCAACGGCGATAGCACATGCGACTACGCCAGCCAAATCGACTTTGACTCGTACCCATTCGTCACCCGAGTCGACAGGGCCGAGCCCGACGCCGAGGACGCAACGGCACCAGCCGATCTGAACTGGTACGGCTGCTCCCCGGTAGAATTTGGGACGGCGCGAGACAGCCACGCCGGCGTCCTCTCGAAGCGCCAACCGTTCAGCAAGGAAGCCTGCGAGGCTGCCGCGAACGCGGGTGGACTCGAACGGATCCTCATGCACTCGAATGCAGTGGAGGAGGCCGGAATCATCGCAGGCAACTCGATCTGTGTGATCACAGACAAGGGCAGACTGGTTCGCGCTCAGATCGTTGAAGCTCCCTGGGCACCGAACCTATCCCTGAAGATCACCACAGTCTCGTAGCACTGGCTTGTTCTGAGTCTGAGTTATGGGGTGGCGGGGAGGCTACGCAGCCAGATGACGTCGCCCCGTAGGTGGAGTCCGGCCTCGTAGCCAGCTGCCCCCGAGCACGCCTGGCGAGGTGGACGTTCTCCGCCGGATGGGGGCGAGAGACGCTGGTGATCACGCTCGTTGAGCCCGAGCAGGTGGCTGAGATCGGCGGAGACACGGCTGTGGAAGAGGGCCGCTGGAGACATGCCGTCCGCATTCATGCGACGGGTCCAATAGGGCGACGACGGCGGACCCCGCCGCTGGTGCCATACCGCAGAAATTCCTGTCGCGGCCCGCTGGTGGGAGAAGCGCAGGTTCAGGCGTGGGTGAAGCGGCGCTGCCAGGCCGTGTCGAGCTAGGCCAACCCGGGCTCGGGTGGCGTGCCCCGCGCGGCGGCGGGCCGCCGGCGGGCGCGCCACCCGGGGCGGGCCGCGGAGCCGTCTCCTGCCGCTGCCCCAAAGTTTGGAGCAGCGCCCCTTCAGCTGCGCGGCGGCCGCGCTCACGGCCTCCACATCGGCATTTGGCTGTTCATGGCCGGATTCGGGGCCCATGCAGGGTGCTGTGATGAGGCCCCGACAGCGGGCCAGGCTTCTGCTGGCCCCGCCGGGCAGTCACTCACCGTACTCAAGGAGGTGCTTGCTATGGGCTGACCTCCGCGCCACACAGCCCGCCGCAGGAGCTCCTCCTGGGGAGAATCTGGGGAGTATCGACGGCTCTGGGGAGCGCGTGGGGAGAATCGACCGCGCAACGCAGCACAACCCTGAAAGACGCTGAAAGGCTCATCCGCCCAGGTCAGGGGCGCGTGCCGCCGCATCGATGCAGGTCAGCGCCACCAGGTAGACAACTTCATGACGTAGGTACCGAGGTCGTCGGCCTCGACGATCCCCGGGAGCGAGCCGCCTTCACGCAGGGGCGTGACGTAACGGGTCGCGATCACTTCTGTGAGCATTTTCCCAGGCTAAGGGCTGTCCCGTAATCCGCGGTGGGCCAGCGCGCGGCGTACGCGCCCGCCACCCACGCCCGCGCCACGGCGATCAAGGTCACCAACTCCCGACTGACCCGGGCGTGGACCGACACCGCCACGACGTCGACCCGGCCCGGTCCGTCCGTGCCCGGTATCGGAGGCTGCTCCAACACCGAACCCCAGACGGGTCAGATCGGCGGCCCGGCGCCGTACCGCCGGTCCTTCACCTACGACGTCACCGGCAACCGCACCTCCTCGACCGACCACGACCCCGCGGGCGACGCCTCGAGCAACACCGTGACCCGGAAGGACGCCGTCGGCAGCCCTCAGTCGCTGACCTGGAGTCCCGAGGGCAAGCTCGAATCAGCCGCCACCGCCACGGGTACCTCCACGTACCTCTACGACGCGGAGGGGACCGGGGAAGACCACCCTCTGCCTCGGCACGACCGAACTCACCCTCAACACCCCTACGACTACGGCCACAACGCGTCCGGAACCCTCCGGCAGTACCAGACGATGTACGCTCACGCGGACGGCCGTACCACGACGCAGAGTTGGGGAACGTTCGACGTGCACACCTGGCAGGGACACAAGTTCTCCAGTGAATCGCAGAACCAGATCAAACTGGAAGTCACGATATGCGGCCAGATGGGAACATGCAGGTGACGGCGCTCCGGGCCAAGGCAGGCCTCTACCTGGCAGCAGCCTCGGTCCTCCTCTCGGCCGGCTGCGGCACGCACCAGGAGCGGACGACCGACGACCCAGGGTCAGCGGCCTCGGCGCCGGCCACACGTCCGTCGACACCGCTGTCCGACCTGGCCCGGCTGGAGTCGGCCCTCGCGAACCAGGCGGGCGCGTCCGGATCCGCGCCCACGGGCAGCGGGCTCAGCCTGGCCCGGCACGTTGGTAACTCCGCCTCGTACCTCTGGGAAACGAGCGAGGGGAAGGTCTGCTTCGCCCAGGGAGCCGTCTCGGGCGCTGCCATGCACGAAACCGCGTGCCTGTACGCCGCCAAGACGACGGTCGAGGAACCCGGATCGCGTCTCGACACGTTCTTCGGCCCCGGTGACGGCTTCTCGGAGCCCTACGTCGTGTTCGCGGCCGCCCCGGAATCCAAGGTGACATCCGTGAAGTACGAGGCCAAGGACACTTCCTGGACGCTCGTCAGAAAACTGGATGCCCGGGCGTCGGGGCGCAACGTCTACTACGTGACGCTTCCGGACGGTCACAAGGGTTGGATCGACGTGACACTGGAACAGTCTGACGGCGCGAAGGTGGCGGACCGTCTTCCCGTCACCATGGGCAAGACGCCCTAGCGACCCAAGTCGATTCTTCGATCGCTGCGGCCCTTCCCATGCGGAGCGGGCGAACGGCCGCAGCGATAGAACGTAGATTCGAGGCCAACTCTTTCGAGGCGTCCGGCGCACGTTGCCGCTGGGCGGCCCGGCTCCGCGAGGGAGGCGGAGTCCGCGATCGCCTCGGCCATCCGACCCGCTGAGCGGCTCCCGCCCCGTTCCCCGTTCCCCGTTCCAGTCGCCGTCAGCGCTAAATTCGCCCAGGGCCGGGAGACGCGTATTCGTGCAAAGGATTGGGGGAGCATGCTTTCTCGACCTCGGTCGCGAGGCGCCCCGACTGACATGGCTCCATGAACCCGCCACACCGATCTCGTCTCAATTCACCGCGTGAGTAGACTCATTGAGCGCCGGCGCTTTCTCGTACGGGTTAAGTTGTTTTACAGGACGGCGATTTGGCGCGCAGGGGGCAGGAGATGGCGTCAGGTTCGCTCGCCGGCAGCGGAGTTCAGCAGGTCGGCCACCTTCCACCGGCGGTCGGCCGGAACGAGGCCGAGGAGCAGGACCTCCCACATCTCGTCGACACGCTGGTCCAGGTCACTGCGGCCGGTGAGCACCGAGGAGACCATCTGGATCCCGGCCAGACCGGAGATCACGAGATATGCCACGGCGTCCGGTGAGATCGTCGGCACGATGTCACCGTCCTCGATGGCCTTGCGGACCATGTTCTCGCACGCGTCGATCCACGTCCGGTACGCGACGGGCAGTTCGCCGGTGTAGGTGAGCTCCATCAGCAGCCGGGTACCGGCCCGGACGATGACGTCCTTGTCGATCATCCGCGCGGTCGTCTTGGAGATCGCCACGATCTGTTCGAGCGCGCACCCGTCGCTTCGGGTGATCTCCTCCACGACGGCGCTCATCCGGCTGGTGTGCTCGTTGAGGACCGCCCTGGCGAGGGCTTCCTTGGCCGGGAAGTGGAAGTGCAGCGCACCTCTGGTCGTCCCGGCCCGCTCGACGATCCGACCGAGGCTCGCGCCGGCGAACCCCTCCGTGTCGAACACGGCTGCGGCGCTCTCGATGATGTGCTGCCGGGTCGCGAACGCCCGTTCCTGCTGAACTTCTCTCATCCGTTGGACCCTCCCAACGGGGCAACTGTTGTTGACATCGCTCAAACATATCCGGACCGCTGTCATCGGCCCACGACATGGGTACGTCACACGTTCTGCCGGCCCGGGCCGACGGGCACGCGCGCCCGTGGGGTGGGGAACGTGCGGGGGACACGGGCGGCGCAGGCGCCGGCGTCTGCGCCGTCCGTGTCCGGTCGAGGAGCCGCGGGTCAGCGGACCGCCGCGGACTTCGCCAGGTGCCAGCCCTGCGCACGGCGGCGTTCCCGCCAGAAGTGCGCGTACCGGCCGTCGCGTGCGACGAGGTCGTCGTGGACTCCCTCCTCCACGACCCGGCCGTCGCCGAGCACGATGATGTGGTCCGCCTCCCGCAAGGTGTGCAGCCGGTGGGTGATGACCAGTACGGTGCGGTCCCGCGCCAGTGCCGACATCGCCTCTTGCAGGGCGTGCTCGTTCTCGGCGTCCAGTGCCGCGGTCGCCTCGTCGAACAGCACGATCGGGGTGTCCTTGAGCAGTGCGCGCGCCATCGAGATGCGCTGGCGCTCACCGCCGGAGAGCCGGCTCCCGCCCTCCCCGACGGGTGCTTCCCAGCCGCCCGGCAGCCGGTCGGCGATCTGGTCGACGCGCGCAGTGCGGGCCGCGGCGTGGACCTCCTCGTCGGTCGCGTCGGGCCTGCCGAGACGTACGTTCTCCAGGATGGTTCCGTCGAAGAGGTAGACGTCCTGGAACACGGCCGAGATGAGGGAGGTGAGGTCCTCGGTCCGCATCTCGCGCACGTCCACGCCGCCGACCCGCACGGCCCCGGCGTCCGGGTCGAAGAACCGCGCGATCAGCCTGATCACGGTCGTCTTGCCGGCGCCGGAGGGACCCACCAGCGCGGTCATCCGGCCCTGCGGCACCCGCATCGACAGTCCGTCCAGGACCGTGGATCCGTTGTAGCCGAAGCGCACGTCATTGAGTTCGATGTCGGCGCCGTCCGCCCGGCGCGACGTCCGCGGTTCGGGCAGCGTCTCCGTGTCGATCAGTTCGTTGATCTCGGTCAGCGCGTGCTCGGCCACCCGGATCGCACCGCCCAGCTCGGAGGTGAGCATGATGGGCTCGACGAACCGGGCCGACAGCACGAGCAGCGCGATGAACTCGGCCGCGTCCAGCGATCCGCCCAGCGCCAGGCGGGTTCCGAGGGCCAGCAGCACGACGAACGACGCCTGCGCGATGAAGGCGAGCCAGACCAGACCGGGCATGCTCGCGCGCAGCAGGCGCCGACCGGCCGCGTGCTGCGCGACCAGCGAGTCGTCGAGCGCGGCGTGCCCCTGCGCCGTACGGCCGAAGGCCCGGAGCACCGGCTGGGCACGGGCGAACTCCACGATCCGTACGGCCGCGTCGGCGTGGATGCGGTCCGCCTCCTTGTCTGCCGCCGCCATTCCGCGGCCCGCCACCCGGTACACCAGCGCCACGGCGATCGCGGCGACCGTCATCGACAGGGCAAGTCGCCAGTCGAACAGGAACATTGCCAGCACCACCACGGCGGGTGTGACGAAGGTGTCGACCAACTGGTGCAGCAGGTGGGCGGGCACGCCCATGATGTCGACGACGCGCTGCGAGGCCAGACGCCCGAGTCCGCCGACGCGGTCGGGGGTGAACCACGCCAGTGGGAGCCGGGCGACCTTGTCCCCGATCCGGTGGTGCAGGTCGCGGCTCATGGCCGCCCCCGTGCCGTAACCGGCCAGTGTCGCCGGGTAGCTCACCGCCGCGTAGCCGAGCCACAGCACCGCGAGGGTGATCACCCACGGCCAGGCCCGCTCCGGCTCGTCGCCGAGCAGTTCGCGCAGGGCGGGGACGAGCATGACGAACGCGACGCCTTGGATTGCGGCGGCTACGGTGAACCGGGCCAGCAGCCTGCGCAGCGCGCGGTCGTGCTTCGGGCCCAGCGCGGTGAACAGTCGGCGGATCATCGCGCTTCCTCCTTCGCGATGCCGGCGCCGGCGTGGGCGTCGTGGCCGTCGGTCTCCTCGGCGCCGGCCTGCTCCTGCAGGTTCCAAGTCCGCCGGTACCGCCCGCCGGCGGCGAGCAGCTCCTGGTGCGTGCCCTGCTCGACCATCCGGCCCTGTTCGAGGACCACGATGCGGTCGACGCCGACGACCGAGGCCAGCCGGTGCGCGACGACGAGCACGGTTCGCCCCACGGCCAGTTCCGACAGCGCGTCCTGGATCTGCGCCTCCGATTCCGGATCGGCATGGGCGGTCGCCTCGTCGAGCACCACGATCGGGGTGTCCGCGAGGATCGCCCGGGCGATGGAGATCCGCTGTGCCTCGCCGCCGGAGAAGCGGACGTCCTTGCCCACCATCGAGTCGTAGCCACCCGGCAGTTCCTCGATGCGCCGGTCGATGGCGGCCGCGCGAGCCGCGCGACGCACCGCTTCATCGTCCGCGTCGGGACGGGCGAGCCGGATGTTGTCCCGCACGGTGGCGTGCAGCAGCTGTACGTCCTGCAGGACGAACGACACCAGCCGGTACAGCTGGTCCGGGTCGATGTCGCACAGGTTCACGCCGCCGATGGTGACGGTGCCCGCGGTCGGGTCGAAGAACCGGGGCAGCAGCTTCGCGAGCGTCGTCTTGCCCGAACCCGAGCTCCCCACGAGGGCGGTCACGCTGCCGGGTTCGAGGGCCAGGTCGATGCCGCTCAGGACCGGCCGGTCCGCGTCGTAGGCGAACTCGACGCCGGACAGCTCCACGCGGACACCGCCATCGGTCTCCGGCCGCTGCGGCGCATCGGAAACCGCGAGTTCCGGCGCGGCGAGCAGTGCGCCCACGCGCTTGGCGGCCGCCCCGGCCATCTCCATGTCGTGACCGTGGAAGTCGAGCGCCTGCAGGGGTGCGGCCACGCTCAGGCCCAGGATGGCGAACGGCAGCAGGTCGAGCGGGTCGAGCGAACCGGACGAGACGAGTGCCGTGCCGCCGACCAGCACGGTGAGCAGGATCGTGACCGGGCCGAGGATCAGTGCCGACGCCGCGGTGGCCCGGTAGCCCTTGGAGATCCAGGCGATGAAGAACGTGGTGAAGTCGTCGGCGGCCTGCGCGTACTGACGGTGCGCTCGCCGGGCCTGGCCGAACATCTTGACGACGGCGATGCCCTCGACGAACTCGATGACCCTGGAGACGATGCGCTCCTGGGCCTGCTCGTAGGCGGCGGTCTGGGCGTCCAGGCTCACCATCATCTTGATGAACAGCCCGATTCCGATCACCAGCGGGATCATCAGGATCAACGCCATCCGCCAATCCACCACGAAGAGGTAGACCAGGGTCGCGAGCGGGGTGACCACGCTCGCGGTGAGGTTCAGCAAGGAGTGGGCCACCAGGTGGTGCATGGTGTCCACGTCGTGCTGGACCGCCTTCCCGATTCCGCCCGCTCCGCGATCGGTGAACCATCCCAGTGGCACCCGGCCGAGCCGGTCGACCATCCTGCGTCGCACCGAGAGCTGGAAATCCAGGTCCGCGGCATGGGCGATCGCTCCCGCCGCGGTGTTCAGCACCAGCCACAGCATCAGCGCGCCGCCCGCGGCGGCGGCGACCGTCCGTGCCGCGCCCTCGTCGACCGGGCCGTCCACCAGGAACACCCCCGCCAGTTCCGCCACCGCGGCGAACGGCACCACGGCGACCACCGCCGCGACGGCCTGCAGCCCGATCGCCGCGACCAGCCTCGACGTGACGGGGCGCAATAACTCGCCAAGCCCCACTGCTTCCAACGGTTGCACCTGCTCCGATTTCATCGCGTCCCCGTCACCTTCCGTCGGCTTCGACCCCTCCGCTCCGGCCGTCCGCCAGAGCAGTTGGGGCGCGCGGACACGGCCCTGCGTGGCACACGTCCGCGTCCGCCAACCTACCAAGAAACCGGCTGTTTAACCTGTTTCCGTTGTTCACGCTCGCTCCCCCGCCTACCGGGTGATCGACAGGCCGCCGCAGAAGGGGATCACCGCGCTGGACGGGTACGCCGAGCCTCGGGGCCCCGGAAACCCAGGACCCCAGTAACTGGATGGCGCCCGCGAGGTCGCCCAGCCAGCCGGGCCTGCTGCGCACGCGTGAACTCAGACGATCACTCCGGTCAGCAGTCGACCGGGCTACGGGCGTCAGGTCGCGGGAGCCCACTGATCGAGGAGCTCTTCGGCGGTGGTGATGTCCGCTACCAGCGCGAGGGAGTTGCGGATCACCTCGGCGGTGCAGGAGGCCGGCACCCCGGCGATGGCGTCCTCCGGGACCACCACCCGGTAGCCGAGGTTCACGGCGTCGAAGACGGTGTTCGGGATGGCGATGTTGGAGGAGACCCCGGTGACGACGAGGGTGCGGATGCCGAGATTGCGCAGCAGGGGGTCGAGGTCGGTACCGGCCATCGGGGAGAGTCCGTGCAGCCGGCGGACCACCAGGTCCTGCCCGGCGACGACGATGGGCGCGGCAACCTCCACCGCCCGGCTCCCGGTCAGCTGGCGCACGGGCAGCCGCTCCGCGGCCCGGAACAGCCGGGCGTTGGCGTTCGCGCCGAGCCCGTCGGGCCGTCGTTCGGCAACCGCGTGAAGCACCTGGACGCCGGCCCCGCGCGCGGCGTCGACGAGCGCGGCCACCCGGTCCAGCATCCCCGAGTCCCGGGCCTCCTTCGCCAGTTCGGGCAGCGCGCTCTCCTCGCCCACGACACCGTTCTGGCACTCGACGGTGAGCAGCGCGGTGGTGGCGGGATCGAGATCCGGCATGGCTCCCCCTGGCGTGGCGACGGAAGAGCGCTCATGATTCCTGACACACAGTCAGATGTGAAGGGGTGCAGTACGGATGGACGTGGACGGGTCAGGAACCGGAACCTCGCAGCGGCGGGGCCGGCGCATCATGATGAGCGACGCGGAAGTGGACTCCTTCCTGCGCGAGCAGAGGACCTGTCGGGTCGCGACGGTCTCCCCCGACGGGCGCCCGCACGTGGGCGCCCTGTGGTTCGCGTGGGACGGCAGCTCGCTGTGGCTGTACTCGATCACGCGCAGCCGCCGCTGGTCCGACCTGAGCAAGGATCCGCGGATCTCGGTGGTCGTGGACGCCGGCGAGTCGTACGACGAACTGCGCGGGGTGGAGCTGTCCGGCAGCGCCGCCTTCGTGGGCGAGGCCCCGCGCACCGGCGAGCCCTGCCCCGAGCTCGCGGAGGCCGAGCGGATCTTCCCGGTCAAGAACTTCGGCATCGAGGAGATGCCGCACGACGGGCGGCACGCCTGGATCCGGCTGACCCCCGACTCGATCGTCTCCTGGGACTTCCGCAAGCTGTAGGCGTGTCGTGTCGGACCGGCGGACCGCGAACCGCAGACCGGCAGACCTACCGAAGGCCGGCGGCCGCCTGCCGCAGGGCGTCGACCGCGGCCCGGATGGAGGGCCTGCGGTCGGCGTCCGCGCGCCAGACGGCGTAGACGTGGCGGCGTACGCTGTCGCAGACCGGCAGCAGCCGCACGCCCGGCGGCACCGGGCCGCGGCCCAGCTTCGGTGCCACGCACACGCCGAGTCCGGCCTCCACGAAGGCCAGCTGGGTGTGGT
This sequence comes from Streptomyces sp. NPDC091682, assembly GCF_044756625.1. NCBI lineage: Bacteria > Bacillati > Actinomycetota > Actinomycetes > Kitasatosporales > Streptomycetaceae > Streptomyces > Streptomyces sp. NPDC091682. The sequence goes on from NZ_JBIVTH010000014.1 coordinate 214,726, forward strand.
GCTCCTCGGCGATGTGGGCGATGCGCGGCTCGATGCCCGTACCGCGCAGGGTGAAGACCAGCCACTCGTAGCAGAACTGCCCCTCGTTCCAGGAGATCCAGTCGTCGTCGCCGAATTCGGCGAGGGAGATCCCGGACTTCGGGGAGCTCGCGGTCCGGTCGGCCAGCCGGTGGCCGGCCGGGACCGCGATGTCGACGGTGTCGTCCAGCAGGTGGGTCCGGGTGAGCTCGGCGGGCACCGGCATCCGCTTGTTGTGCCAGTCGATCGCCAGGGCCAGGTCGAGGTCCCCGCGCACGACGGCCGCCATGCTCTCCTCGGGCTCCTGCTCGCGCACCCTGACCCGCAGCTCCGGATGCCCCGCCCGCAGTGCGGCCAGGGCCCGGGGCAGCAGCCCGCGCATGGCGGTCGGGAAGGCGCCGATCCGCAACTCGCCCACGGCGCAGCCCCGCTGGGCTTCGACATCGGCCTGGGCGAGCTCCACCTGGGAGATGATCCGGGCGGCGTGATCGGCGAGCAGCCGCCCGGCGTCGGTGAGCCGGACCCCGCGCCCGTTCCTGGCCAGCAGCGGCTGTCCGACCTCGCGCTCCAACTTGGCCAGCTGCTGGGACACGGCCGAGGTGGTGACGTGGAGGCCGTCGGCCGCACCGCTGACCGAGCCGTGGCGGGCGAGGGCGTCCAGGGTGCGCAGCCGCTCCAGGTTCAACATGTAAGCAATGCTACGACGCCACCCCGAGAAACTCTCGCTTGTCCTACGAAGTTGATGCACGCACAGTAAGGGGCATGAGCGCACCGACCACCGCCGGACCGACCCTCCCGGCCGCCTCCCCGTCCCCGGCCTCCCCCACCACGACCGCAGCCCCCACCACGACCGCCGCCCCCTCCACCGGCCGGCGCCGGGGCGGCCTGCTGGACTGGCGGATCCGGTTCGCGATCCTCTCGGTCGTCTGGGGCTTCAGCTTCCTCCTGATCAAGGTCGGCACGGAGGCCTACGCTCCGTTCCAGGTGGCGCTCGGCCGGGTCCTGTTCGGCGCGCTCGCCCTCCTCACCGTGCTGCTGGTCCGCCGCGAGCCGCTCCCCCGGGGCCTGCGCACCTGGGGCCACCTGACCGTGGCGGCGCTGCTGCTCAACACCGCCCCGTTCTCGCTCTTCGCGTACGCGGAGCTGAGCATCCCCTCCAGCCTGGCCGGCATCTGCAACGCCACCTCGCCACTGTGGGGCATGGCGCTGTCGCTGGTCGCGCTGTCCGAGGACCGCCCGACGCGCCGCCGGTTCGCCGGACTGGGCCTGGGCTTCCTCGGCGTCCTGACCGTGCTCGGTGCCTGGCAGGGCTTCTCCGGCGTCGACGCCAAGGGCACGGCGTTCGCCCTGCTCGCGTCCCTGTGCTACCCCGTCGGCTGGATCTACGTCCGGCGCACGCTGGCCGGGACCCCCGGCTCCCCGGTGGCTCTGACCGGCGGCCAGCTCATGGTCTCCACGCTCCAGCTCGCGCTCGTGAGCGCCGTCTTCACCTCGACCCCGAGCTCGTTCCCGCTCTGGCCGACCCTGTCGGTGATCGCGCTGGGCGCCCTCGGTACGGGCATGGCCCTGCAAATGCAGTACGGGCTGGTGACGGAAGTCGGCCCGACCACTGCGCAGATGGTCACCTACTTCATCCCGGTCATCGCCACCACGGCGGGCGTGTTGGTCCTCGGCGAGCAACTCCACTGGAACACCCCGGTCGGCGCCGCGATCGTCCTGGCCGGCGCGGCCCTGACCCAGACCCGCCCCGGGGCCCGCAGGCCCGCCTGACCTTCCCCGACCCCGTCGGGGCGGCATGGGGTCCCGCCCCGACGGGGTCGGTCGACCGCCGGGCCCTACCGAGCAGGGGATCCGCCCGGCCCGCAGGATCTCGCGACGGCCGCCGACGCCGGTTCGGTGTTCAGCCCGTACGGAACCGGCATCCCGTCGAGCAGTCTCCCCCCGCTCCCCCGGCCGGCCCCGGATCCCGCTGGCAAACCCGGCGGCCCGGGCGCGGCCCGGGCGGGGCCGACCGCCAAGGCCGGACTGGCGAGCCCCGGGTTCCACTGCGCCGCGGGTTCCCTGCCGGAGTCCGAAGTCCGGCTCCGCGGCGCCGGAGCGCCCGGTCGCTCGGGCGCTCGGGCGCTCGGGCGCTCGGGCGCCCGTCAGTCGTACCGCACGCCCGCCGCTCCCACACTGGCCGCCGCGGCCACCGCGTCCGCCAGGCCCGGCACCTCGTCGGCCGACAGCTGCGAGACCGTCAGCCGGACCCCCGGCCCCGCCTCGACCCGGAAGACAGCCCCGGGGGACACCGCCCATCCGGCGGCGAGCAGCCGGGTCACGACCACCGTCTCGTCGACCACCGGCACCCAGACGTTCAGGCCGCTGCGCCCGTGCGCCCGGACCCCCCGCTCCCGCAGCGCCTCGACCAGCGCGTCGCGCCGCTCCGCGTACGAGCGGGACACCGCCACCGGGTCGACCGCGCCCGAGGCCCACAGCTCCACCACCGCGTACTGCAGCAACCGGCTCACCCAGCCCGGCCCCAGCCGTTGCCGACCCCGCAGCCGGTCCAGCGTGACCGCATCGCCGGTCAGCACCGCGAGCCGCAGGTCCGGCCCGTACGCCTTCGCCGTGGACCGCACCAGCACCCAGTGCCGGGTCACTCCGCCCAGCGGATGCAGCGGCAGGTCGACGATCCCGTTCCCGTGGTCGTCCTCGATCAGCAGCACCTCGGGGTGGTCCGCCAGCAGGGCCCGCAGCTCCCGCGCCCGTTCCGCACCCACCGCGGCCCCGGTCGGGTTCTGCGCCCGCGAGGTCACCACCAGCGCCCGCGCGCCGGCCTTCAGCGCCCGGGCCACCGCCTCGGGCCGGGGCCCGTCGTCGTCCACGGCCACCGGCAGCACGCGCAGCCCGAGCGCCGGGACCAGGTCCAGCGCCCCGCCCCATCCCGGGTCCTCGACCGCCACCGCGTCGCCCGCCCGCAGATGGGCGGTGAGCACCCGTTCGATCCCGTCCAGCGCACCGGAGGTCACCGCCACCGGCCCCGGCGGCACGCCGTCCGCGTCGAAGCCGGCCCGGGCCAGCTCCGCGAGCTCCGGGGCGACCGGGGCCGCCCCGTAGAGGGTCGGCGCCAGCGCGTAGCGGCGGGCGGCCGCGGCGAGGGGCCCCTCCAGCGCGGGGAGCAAGGACACGTCCGGGCTGCCCTCCGCGAGGTCGCGCACGCCCTCCGGCACCACCATGCGCAGCGCGTCCCGCGGCGTGCTCGACGGGCGGGCCCGCACCCGGCTGCCTCGCCGCCCGTCGGTCTCGATGACCCCGCGCTCGCGCAGCGTCCGGTAGGCGGCGGCCACGGTGTTGGGGTTCACCCCCAGCTCGCCCGCCAGCTCCCGCATCGGCGGCAGCAGCGAACCCGGCGGGAGCGCACCCGAGGCCACGCCCGTCTCCACGCCGGCGGCGATATCCGCTGCGCGACGTCCTGTGATCCGATAGTCTCCTAGCACAAACCCCAGTATGCACTAGTGCAATGGAGTCGGCACCATGACCGCCACGCCCGCGACGGAACCGCCCGCAACGACCGCACCCACCGAGAGGACCGAAGGGACCGAGGGGCCCGCCGCGGACGGATCGGCCGGAAGCTACGAGCCCACCGACCTCACCGTCCCCAGCCGTTCCCGCGACCGGGCGCGCTACGACCGCGAGACGGTGCACTCGATACTCGACGGCGCCTACGTCTGCCACCTCGGCTTCGTCCGCGACGGCGCGCCCGTGGTCCTGCCCACGCTGTACGCCCGGGTCGGCGAATCGCTCTACATGCACGGCTCGACCGGCTCGCGCCCGCTGCTCGCGGCCCGCCGCACCGACCCGGGCCTGCCCGTCTGCGTGACCGTGACCCACGTCGACGGACTGGTCCTGGCCCGCTCGGCCTTCCACCACTCGCTCAACTACCGCTCGGTGGTCGTGCACGGCACCGCCCACCAGGTCACGGACGAGGCGGAGTGCCGGACGGCCCTGGACGCCATGGTCGACGCCGTCGCCCCGGGCCGCTCCGCCGACACCCGGCCGGCCAACGCCCGGGAACTCGCCGCCACCTCGGTGATCCGCGTGGACCTCGCCGAGGTGTCAGCGAAGATCCGCAGCGGCCCGGTGAACGACGACGCCGAGGACCTGGACCTGCCGCACTGGGCGGGCGTGGTCCCGGTGGCCCCGGCGTACGGAACCCCGGTGCCCGCCGCGGACCTGACCCCCGGCATCGCCGTACCGGACTACCTCAGCGCGCTCTGAGGGCTGCGCCGCACGGGGGTGGGCGCGGCCACCGGCCCGCGGGCCTCCGCCACGATCAGCGCGCCCACCGCCGTCAGCAGCAGTACGGTACCCAGCACCACGGCGCCGGTCAGCCGCTCCCCGAGCAGCAGGACCGCGATCGCCGCCGCGCTCACCGGCTCGATCAGCATGATCACCGACACGGTGGCGGCCCGTACCGCGGCGGCACCCGTGAAGTAGAGCGCGTACGCCAGTGCGGTCGGCACGGTGGCGACGTACACGAGCAGCCAGAGCACCCGTCCGAGATCGGCGGTGTGCGGCAGCAGCCCCTCCACCGCGGCGAGCGGCAGCAGGCACACCGTGCCCACGGCCACCGACCAGGCGGTGGTCACCAGCGGGTCCCCGCCCGCCCCGCACTGCCCGAGCCAGCGCGCCCGCAGGGTCATGCCCGCGTACCCGGCGGCCGACAACAGCGCCCAGCCGACGCCGAGCGGCCGCACCTCGCCGCCGCCGCTGCCCAGCACCAGTACGGCCAGTCCGGCCAGCGCCCCCACGACGGCGACCGCGCCGCCGCGGCCGAGCCGCTCGCCCATCCAGTACCGGGCCCCCAGCGCGATGATCACGGGCCCGGCGCCGAGGGTGACCACGGTGCCCACCGCGAGGCCCGTATCGCGCACGGCGGCGAAGTACGCGGCCTGGAAGAGGGTGAAGAGGAGCCCGGTGACGATCAGCGAAGCCACCGGGGGCCGCACCCGCCCCGGGACGGACCGGGACCCGCGCACGGCGAGCACTCCGAGCAACACCAGGAGGCCGCCCGCGCACCGCCAGAAGGACAGGGCGAGCGGGCCGAGGTCACTGGCCAGGAAGAGGAGGGAGGCGGCCGCCCCGGCGGTGCCCCAAGCGGCTCCGGCGACGACGAGGTACAGCAGACTGCGCCCGGCAGCGGGCGAATGGTTCGACACGAGATGTCTCCGCGCATGCGTGAAGGATGAAAGAAGCAGGTCATCGCTTCGCGGGCAGCACGGACCCGCCCGGGGAGCTCCCGGACCGGGTACCTGTCGTGGTGGCGCCGCCCGCGCTAGGCGGCGGGAGGCGGAAGCACGGTCGAATGCATGTCCGCCACCCTAGCCCTTGCCGACCGCGGCCGCCTCACGGCCCGGCACGGCCTGCTCGGCGACGACCGGCACCGGCGAGACCGGCCGGGCGGACTGCGCGATGAAGGCGCCGCCCAGCACCAGACCGCCACCGACGATCTGCCAGGTGGAAAGGTGCTCTCCGAGCAGGATCCAGGCGAACACGGTGGCGACGACCGCCTCCAGGAAGGCCACGACGCCGGCGACCTGCGGCGAGAGCCTGCGCACCGAGACCACACCGGTCAGGTAGGCGAAGACGGTCGCGACCAGCACCACCCAGGCGAGCAACACCGGCGCGGGCACCATCGTGCCGCCCACGGAGGCCTCGCCGCCCAGCACCTGCCAGTCGATCTCCCAGGGCCGGGCGATCACGGTCATCACCAGGGCGCCGACGAGCATGCCGTACGCGATCACCCCGAGCGGGTCGGGGGCGTCGTCCCCGTCGGCGCCCTGGTCGGCGAAGACGAAGTAGAAGGCCTGGCAGCAGGCGGCGGCGAGGCCGAAGAGCACGCCGAGCAGGTCCAGGCTCAGCCCGGCCCAGATCTCGACCACGCAGGCCAGCCCCACGACGGCCACGGCCGCGCCCGCGGCGGCGGCGCGCGTCACGGGCTTGCGCTGCACGAAGCGGATGTAGCCGAGCAGCAGCGCCGGGCCCAGGTACTCCAGCAGCAGGGCCACGCCGACGGGGATGCGGGACAGGGAGGCGAAGTAGAAGGCCTGCACACCCGCGACGGCGACCAGCCCGAAGCCGGCGAGCAGCGCGGGCCTGCGCAGCACGAGGTCGCGGTGGCGCCAGGCCAGCGGGGACAGCACGAGCGCCGCCCCGGCCACCCTGAGCCAGACCATGTGGAGGGGGTCCAGACCCGCCTCGATCAGCGGCTTCGCCGCGACTCCGGAACCACCGAACGCGAACGCCGAGACGAGGGCGAGGCCCAGTCCGGCATTTCTCCCTGACGCTTGCATCCCGCCATCATGACAGGGTGGGTCAGGACCGTCACGGGGATGACACCTGTTGAGACGGAGTCGAGATCACGGCCGGTCGACCGCGGCCACGTCTGACAGGTCGTCAGTATTGAATGTTCCGCCCGCCGGGGCTACCTTCCGCCGCACGTACCCGACGAGAAGGGGTGGCCGCATGGCCGAAGTCACCGCGGAATCACGCATCGAGGCGTCCGCCGCGCTGCTCTGGTCCCAGCTGACGGACTGGGACGCGTACGGGCAGTGGAGCATGACCCACACGAACTTCCCCGGGGGCGGACCCGAGACCCTCGCGGTCGGCGCCACCTTCGCGGAGAACATGAAGATGATGGGCTTCCCGGCCGAGGTCGTCTGGACCGTCTCGGAGCTGGAGGCCGAGCGCCTCTTCGCCATCACCGGCAAGGGCCCGATGGGCGTGGCGGTCCTCACCCGGTACACCTTGATCCCGGACGGCGAGGCCACCACGGTCCGCATCGACGGCGAGTTCACCGGGGCCGCCGTCTCCCTGATGGCGGGCAAGCTCAAGGACTCGGCCACCGCCGCACTGAACGAGTCGCTGCGCAAGCTGGCCGGCCTGGTCGTCTGACCTCCGGGCCGTACGCTCCGCACGCGAAGGCGCGCCCCGCGAGACGAACTCGCGGGGCGCGCCGCCGCACGCCGGGGCCGGTCGGGCTCAGTGCTCGTCGGCCAGGATCAGGTAGAGCTTCTTGCGGGCGTCGTTGATGACCCCGAGGGCCTTCTCCCGCTGCTGGGGCGAGCCGGTCTTGAAGACCTGCCCGAAGGCCTCCATCAGACCGATGCCGGCCGTCCGGACCTCCTGCATCGCCTCGAAGTCGAAGCCGCGCCCGGCATCCGCCCACGGGGCGTCCGGGCCCGACTCGGCCTCGGTGCGGCCGGCGTCGGTGAGCGTGAACAGCTTCTTGCCGCCCTCGCTCGCACTCGCGATGAGCCCCTCGTCCTCGAGCAACTGCAGGGTCGGGTAGACCGAGCCCGGGCTGGGCTTCCAGGCCCCGCCGCTGCGCTCACCGATCTCCTGGATCATCTCGTAGCCGTGCATCGGCCGGTCGGCGAGCAGCGCCAGGATCGAGGCGCGCACATCGCCGCGCCGGGCCCGACCCCGCGGTCCGCCACGTCCGCCGCGACCACCGAAGGGGCCTCCGCCGAAGGGCGGGCCGAACGGGCCGAAGGCGGCGCGCCGCCCCTTGAAACCCTCCCGACGATCGGGCCCGCAGTGGTCGTGGCCCCGTCCGTGGTCATGGCCGTGCTCGTGTCCGTGCTGTCCGCGTGAACGCATGACTGCGCTCCTTTCGTCACGTTGTCGTTGCTTCATCGGTTGTCCGATGTCTCCACTATCGGCGACACCTCGCGACCTGTCAACGATATATCGGAACCTGTCGTCGATAGTGCGGCGGGGCAGCGGTCCCGCACCCGGTCGTGCGCCTGGCCGACGGAGGAGGCGCGACGGGTTCCGCCGACTGCCCGGATCGCAGAGCTTCCCAAGAAGGCCGCTGACCAGGCTCGTTGCCGGGAGGGGCGCATCCTGGAGGTGCTGTACGGTCTGCCTCCGGATGCCCCCAAGGGGCAATGCCGTGACCGGAGTTCGACCGACAAGCTGGCTACCGTCACACACGCGACCGGCTCGGCGACCACGCGCCGCTCGCTGCATGCACGTCCATCCAGATGCGGGGCGCGCCCGCCGCGGGCCCTTGGCGACATTCGTACAAGACCGGCAGCCGCCGCCCCCCGCACCATCGCCCCATGGACGACCACGACGCACAGCACGCGCAGTCGATGCATGTGGACCGCGACGGACCGCGGGACGCGCCGCCGCTGCTGCTCATCCACGGATCTGGAGCCTCGGGCGCCTCCTGGGAGCCGGTGGTCCCGGCCCTCGCCGCCCGCCATCATGTCGTCCGGATGGACCTCGCGGGCTGCGGCCAGTCCCCGCCCGCCGTGTCCTACGACGTTCGGGCGCAGGCGGGCCGCGTGGCGGCGCTGCTCGACGAACTCGGGCTGCGCTCGGTCACCGTGGCCGGCCACTCCAGCGGCGGTTACGTCGCCACCGCGCTCGCGGAGCAGCGCCCCGACCTGGTGGGTTCGCTGGCGATGATCAGTACCGGCCCGCGCATCGACGCGCTCCTGCCGCAGCCGGCCATCCTCCGCGCCATGCTGGCACCGCCCTTCGGGCCGCTGCTGTGGTCGCGACGTTCGGATGCGATGATCCGCAAAGGCATCGGCGCCACGCTCGCCGGCCCTGCGCCCATCCCGCCCGGCATGGTCGCCGACGTGCGGAGCACCACGTACCGCGCGTTCCGCAAAGTGCTGCGCGAGAACACCGCTTACCTCGCCGAGCAGCCGGTGCCCGAGCGGCTCGCCGCCCTCGGGCTCCCGGTACTCGTGGTCTTCGGCGCTGCCGATCCCCGGTGGGATCCTGCGTCGGCGCGCCAGTACGACGTCGTGCCGGACGTGCGGGTCGAGATGATGCCGGGCGTCGGGCACATTCCCGTGCTGGAAGCGCCCGAGCCGGTGGGCCGGCTGCTACTGGACTTCGCGGCCCTTTGCGCCGGAAACCCGCCAACGGGCCCGGCCTAGACTGGTGTCGTGTCGTCGCAGGGCGTGCCCCCCGTGTGGTCGGGCGTTGACATCGCGGTACCGGTGCCTTCGAACCGGCTGCCGGGCATCAGCATGGCCGGATTCCGCCAGCGTGTCCCCACGCCCGTCGACATCGCCATGGTCGCGCATCCGTCCGTCACCTTGCTCATCGATCTGAGCGACGATGACGGCCTGGTCTACGACACGCGGGGCCGGCGCGGACACGGCAGTGTCGTGATCGGCCTGGCCCCCGGGGAGCTACGGGCGTCCGGCCTGGTGGGCGAGTGCCTGCAGATCCGGCTTCAGCCGGGTGTGGCGGCCGCGGTGCTCGGCTCGTCGGCCGGGGCCAGCGGGAGCGTGGAGTCCTTGGCTGACGTCTGGGGCTGCGACGCCGGACGCATCGAGGAGCGGCTGAGTGCAGCCGGGTCGTGGGACGAGCGGTATGCGATGGCGGCGGACATCATCCGCCGGCGGATCGGGGACGGCCTGCGGGTCGATCCGGAGGTCGCCCACGTCTGGAGGCGGACGGTCACCGGCGGCGGCCGGGTGCGTATCGACAGCCTGGCGGACGAGGTCGGCTGGAGCCGCAAGCGCCTGTGGGCGCGTTTCCGGGCACAGCTCGGCATCACCCCGAAGCGCGCCGCCCAGCTGGTGCGGTTCGACCGTGCGGCCCATCTACTCGCGGCGGGTCTCCCTCCCGCCGGTGTCGCGGCCGAGAGCGGTTACGTCGACCAGCCCCATCTGCACCGCGACGTGAAGGCGTTCACGGGGCTTACGCCGACTGCCGTCGCCGCCGCGCCGTGGCTGGCGATCGACGACGTCGCGTGGCCGGACTTCTGGCGGGCAGGGAGGCCCGTGACAGGTGGCGCACGCGGTTCCGGCCGGCGCTGAACCGCTCAGCCGCGGCCCTCGCCTTGCTCCCGACCGACAACTCTCCTTTGACATCCACCCTCAGGGCTGTCCCGTAATCCCCCCAGGTCAGGCCATCGCATGGACTGACTCGGCTGTCAAAGGGCAGGTGCCCCGTGCCACCGAACTCGGATCGGTCATCGACGTGGGACCGAACGCAGTTCGTGGAGCCGACGATGGACCGCTGCAGACCGAGGTCGATGCGCCGGCAAGGACGCTGCCCCTCGCACGGCCCGCCGTCCGGACCGTGCTGTGCTCGACCCGAGCGTCCGCGGCGGCCGGATGTGGACCCCGAACGGTTCGGGCTGCGCGGTCGGCCCGGGATCGAAGCTCTGTGGAACCACCTCGTCGACACCACGACCGCAGCACGTCCGTGGGGCCCGGTGGGACTGGAGGCCCGGCAACCGAGCGAACGGAGCGGACGGAGTGGACAGAGCGGACGGAGTGACGCGACGACCACTCCCCGTGGGTTGGCCGTGTCCTGGCCCTGCGCTGGAGCCCGCTTGCACCGTTCCTGGACCGTGGCCGGCGAGTCTGGAGCCGCTTCCCCCGAGGGCCTCCCGGCAGGGACTTCCCGACGGGAAGCAGACCGCTCCGACCCGCCTCACCCTGGAGATGCGTTGACCCGTCGTTCCCTCAGCAAGCGCGCAGCCGTCGTCGCCGCCGCCACGGTCCTGACCCTAGGTACCGTCGGCACCGTCGCCGCGACGGCCGGGCCCCAGCACCGGGACCCCCAACCCACAAAGGTCCAGGTCGCAGGCCTCTTCGACACTTGGAACAAGGCCCTGCAGACCGGTGACCCGAAGAAGGTGGCCGACCTCTACGCGAGCGACGCGGTCCTCCTGCCCACGGTTTCCAACAAGATCCGTACCGACCGTGCGGAAATCGTCGACTACTTCGAGCACTTCCTGCAGAACAAGCCCGTCGGCGTGAAGGTCGAAACCATAGTCAACGTCCTCGACAAGAACTCCGCCATCGACACAGGCGTCTACGCATTCACGCTCACCGACCCGAAGACCGGAGCGAAGAGCACCGTGAAAGCCCGCTACTCGTACGAGTACGAGAAGCGGAACGGCAAGTGGCTGATCGTCAACCACCACTCCTCGAAGATGCCCGAAGGGTGATGACCACCCACAAACCCGAGCCGGGAGCGTCCTGCAGGGTCACCGTGCCGCCGTCGTCCGTCACCAGCTGCTTGACGACGGCGAGGCCGAGGCCCGAACCGGAGCGCCCGGTCAGGCCCTGACCGCGCCAGAACCGGTCGAAGGCGCGGGACTTCTCCGCATCCGACATGCCGGGTCCCTCGTCGAGGACGGAGAGCACGGCCTCGGCACCGCGGGGGTCGATCCGGACGGTGATCGTGCCGCCGTCCGGTGAGACCTCCAGCGCGTTCGAGAGCACGTTGTCCAGCACCTGGTCCAGATGGCCGGGGCTGGCCAACACCGCCGGCCGGCCGTCGACGCCCGCCCCGAACGCGATGGTGACTCCGCGCTCGTCGGCGGCCGGCCTCCACACCGACAGCCGTTCCTCCACGATGTCCCTGAGCGGCAGCGGCTCGGCCGCGGATACCTTGGCCTCCGCCCGGGCCAGCACCAGCAGACCGTTGACCAAGCGGCTCATCCGGACGACCTCCGCGGTCGCCAGTTCCACGTCCTCGTGCACGAACTCGTCGTCGACGCCGTCCGCGATGTTGTCCAGCGACAGGCGCAACGCCGTGAGCGGCGTGCGCAGTTGGTGGGAGGCGTCCGCGACGAAGATGCGCTGCGAGGCGATCAGCGTGTCCAGCCGCTCGCCCGCCTGGTTGAGGGTCCGGGCGAGGGTCCGGGTCTCCTGCGGGCCCTCCACCGGGGAGCGTGCGGACAGGTCGCCGTCACTGAACCTGCTCGCCACGTCGTTGAGTTGGCGGAGCGGACGCGTGAGCCGGCGGGCCACCACCGCGCCGATCAGGGCGGCCACCCCGAGCACCGCCACCGCGAGCCCGGCCCGGAAGCCCCAGATCGTCCACAGCCGGTGGGTGAGGTTGCCGGTCGAATAGACGATGCGCACGGCGCCGACGATCCGGCCCCGGTCCTTCGCGGGGACGGTGATCACCAGGTCACGGCCCCATATGAGGTCCGAACCCCAGTCGGTCGTCGTCTCCCCGTCCTTCAGCGCCCGGGACAGGACCGCGTCGGCGGCCGGCGCGGGAATGTCCGGCGCACAGGTGTCGGTGACGGTCACCTGCACCCGGTCGTGGGTCTCCTGTTCGTACGCCCGCACCACCTCCTCCAGCGCCTGACAGGAGCTGGCGTTGCCGTTGCCCAACAGTAGGGCCATGGTGGTCGCCTCGCGCTTGACGAACGCCTCGGTGTCATCGCGCAGCTGGGCGGTGAGCGTGAAGGCCACCGGCACGGTGAACAGCAGGATCGCCACGGCGACGAGCAGGATGTAGCTGCGGATCAGCTGGCGGATCATGGAGCGGCGTCGTTCCCGCCCTTGTCGACCTCGAGCCGGAAGCCGACCCCCCGTACCGCATCGATGGTGATCGCCCCGACGAGTTTGCGCCGCAGCGCCGCGACGTGCACGTCCAGCGTCTTGGTCGGCCCGAACCAGTTCGCGTCCCAGACGGCTTCCATGATCTGCTCGCGGGACATCAGCGCGCCGGGCTCCTCGGTGAGGAAGGCGAGCAGGTCGTACTCCTTGGGGGCGAGCGCCACCTCTTGGCCGTCCAGCCGGACGCGGGCGGCCCTGCGGTCGATGGTGAGCCGGGAACCGTACCGGTCGGGGGCGCTCTCCGGAGTCGACGGGGTGCGGGGTTGCACGCGCCGCATCACCGCCCGTATCCGCGCGATGACCTCCCGGACCCCGAACGGCTTGGACACGTAGTCGTCGGCGCCCAGCTCCAACCCGACCACCCGGTCCGTCTCGTCGCTGCGGGCACTGATCACGATGATCGGCACGGCACTGCGCCCGCGCAGCGCCTTGCACACGTCGAGGCCGTCGGTGTCGGGCAACCCGAGATCGAGGAGGACGACGTCGTACGGACCCTCGTGACCCAACGCCGCGCCGCCCGTGGTGACCCACTCGACGTCGAAGCCGTAGCGGCTCAGGCCGCGGAGCAGGGACTCGGCGACCGGCTCATCGTCTTCCACCAGAAGTACGCGCACACTAGTGCGTACGGACAAGCCGGTTCACGGCGGCAAGGGTGAACCGGAGCCCTGCGTACCGGGCGTTGCGCGCCGCCCCGCGGACCGCCGCCCCGCGGACCGCCGCCGCGTCGACGATCCGGTGTGGTTCGGGTGTCGGACGCTCGGTCCGGGCGGCGAGGTCGTCGTCGATGCGGGCGCGGCGGCGGGCTCCGGGGAACTGGACGATCCGTGACGGTCCGGTCGGGGCCGGACTGCGCGGGCGGCACCACACCGGACAGGGCCAGTCACCCCCGATTGGCCTTTGTCGATGATCAAGAAACCGCCCTACCGTCGGAGCATGCGCATCCGAATCGTCGACGCCTTCACCGACCGACCCTTCCAGGGGAACCCCGCGGCAGTCCTGCTCCTCGACGCAGCGTTCCCCCCGGACGCCTGGCTCCAGCAGGTGGCCTGCGAGATGAACCTCTCCGAGACCGCCTTCGCCCACCCCCTGCCGCCCGGCGGGGACGCCGACTGGGCGCTGCGCTGGTTCACCCCGGCCGCCGAGGTGGACATGTGCGGCCACGCCACCCTGGCCACCGCGCACGTGCTGGCCACCAGCGGGCTCGCCACGGGACTGATCCGCTTCTCCGCGCGCTGCGGCGTCCTCACGGCCGAGGCCGCCGAGGACGGCACGGTCACCATGGACTTCCCGACCTCTTCGCTGACCCCGGTGGCGGCGCCGGCCGCCGTGGACCATGCGCTCGGCGGTCCCCCGATCCTCTCGGTGCACGACACCGCCGACCACATCGGTGACCTCGTCGTGGAGCTCGCCGACGAGAAGACCGTGCGCGAGCTGGAACCGGACCACGGCGCCCTGCGCGCCTTCGCCCGGCGGGGGGTGATCGTCACCGCGCCCGCCGAGGATCCCTCCCTCGGGTACGACTTCGTCTCCCGCGGCTTCTTCCCCGCCTTCGGCATCGACGAGGACCCGGTCACCGGCAGCGCCCACACCGCGCTCGCCCCGTTCTGGGCGGAGCGGCTGGGCCGTACCGAACTGACCGGCCTCCAGGGCGGTGCGCGCCGCGGGCTGGTACGGGTGACCCTGGCGGGCGAGCGCACCCTGCTGACCGGCCGGGCCGTCACGGTCGTGGACGGAGAGCTCCTCGCGCCGCCGCCCGGGGCCGAACGGGCGGGATGAGCACACGGGACACGAACGCGGACGAGGACGAGGACGAGGACGCCAAACCGGGCCGGGCCGGGCCGGGCCGGAGGTGCCTGTCCGAGCGGGTCAGCCCGCGGACCCGCCCCCGTCCCCGTCCCCGTCCCCCTGCACGTCCCCCTTCGCGCGCCTGGCCTTCGCAACCGCCTTCGCGTGTGCGGCACTCCGCCGCTTCCGCTCCTGTTCCTCCCACGCGGCCGAGTCGATCCGCTTGCGGTACACCTGCTTCGGCTCCGCCGCGCCCAAGTGCACCGTCCACACCCACAGGAGGGCCGACATGACGAAGAGGACGCCCGCCGCCCCCAGGTAGGAGGCGATTTCCTCGGACTCGGAGACACCGTCCTCGTGCATGAAGCCGGGTACGCCTGCGATGAGCGCGTTCACCCACCACGCGAGCGCGACGTTGAACAGGAGGAGGGAGATCCAGTAGACGACCCGCACGCTCTTCGCCGGGCCGCTCGCTTCCCCCAGGAGCAGCAGGCGGCGCAGCGAGACCGGCCCCGTCCGGTGGCGGCCGCCCGTGTCCGCCTTGGCCCGGCGCACCGACGCGTAGCACTCGTCCAGCCAGCGTCCGGGCTCCGGATCCGGGGGCGGCGCATCGGTCGGCGCCAGCTCCTTGGCCTGCAGCCAGCCGGTGAGGAACTGGATCTCCAGCGCGGCCTTCTCCAGGCGCCTGCGGTAGTGGTGATCGCTGCTGCGCGCCTCCCGTCGGTCCCGAATGAGGAGGCTGATCCCGCCCACCAGGCCCGTGACCACGGGCACCAGGAACGGCGCGAACGGCACCAGGGAGTCCAGAACAGCCACCGGGTGCGCCTCCTCACTGGTGCTGTGGCCGGACAGGCGGGCCGGGCGTGCCCGTCGTGCCTGGCACGGCGACCCGGTGGACCCTGCCGGTCACAGCACTGGCCTCCAGCGTCGCACCGCCCCCGCGTCCGTCACCGCCCGGAAGGGCCGATCGGGTGGGCCACCGTCGGTCAGGGGTCGGTCAGGGAGGCGGTCACGGGGTCGGCAGCCAGCCCACCTTGCCCGCGAGCAGCGCGTACCCGCCGAAGGCCACGATGTCGAGGAGCGCGTGCGCGACGAAGAGCGGTGCCACCCGGCCCCAGCGCCGGTAGGCGAGGACGAAGACGACGCCCATCACCATGTTGCCGATGAAGCCGCCGATGCCCTGGTAGAGGTGGTAGGAGCCGCGCAGCGCCGAGCTGGCCAGCAGCGCGGCCATGGGCGACCAGCCCAGCTGGCCGAGCCGGCGCAGCAGGTAGGCCAGCACGATGATCTCCTCCACCAGGGCGTTCTGCAGTGCGGAGAGGATGAGTACGGGGAACTTCCACCACACGTCGGGCAGCGCCTCCGGCACCACCGTGAGGTTGAATCCGGTGGACCGGGCGCCCAAGTAGAAGGCCAGCCCGGCGCTACCGATCCCGGCCGCGACCAGCGCGCCCCGGCCGAGGTCCCACCAGGGCCGGGTGCGGTCGAAGCCCAGTGCCCGCAGCCCGGGGGCGCCCTCGCGGGTCAGCAGGTGCGCGACCAGCAGTACGGGTACCAGGGCGCTCGCGATGCCGAACAGCTGCCAGGCGAGGTCCAGCCAGGGCCGGCCCGGGGCGTAGGAGCCGTTGAGCGTGGCCGCCTGGTCCTTGAGGCCGCCGGGCTTGGTGAGCGAGCCGATGAAGCTGATGAGTGCCGAGACCCCGCTCGCGCCCAACGACAGCGCGAGGACGAGCAGCGTCTCGGTGCGCAGCAGGCGCCGCCGCCCGTCCTCGTCCAGTTCCAAGAACACCGGCTCCGGCTCCGTCCGCACGCCCGACTCCGTCCTGCCATCCCGTTGCGACCACCCCATACTGCCTCCTCGGCGGACTGGGAGGATCACTGCGGGGCCCTCAACAAGATCGCCGGGGGCGTCGGGCGAGCGGGCGGGAGCGCAGGCGGGCGGGCCAGCGGAGCCCTCAGCCGGAGCCGGAGACACTGCCGGAGCCACCGCCGGAGCCACGGCCGGAGCCGGTCAGCGCACGACGGGCACCGAGGCGGTCACCTCCTCCGTCAGCCCCACCGGCCAGGTGTGCACCGGGTCGCCCTTGTGCATGAGCTCGCTGTACCTGCGGGTCGTCGCAGCCAGCGCCTCGTCCCGCTCCAGTCCGGCGGCGAGTGCCCGGTGGTAGGTGTCCACCTGCCAGGTCGCCCCGTTCACCCGGCGCCGGCAGCGCTCCTCGATGATGCCGAGGTAGTGGTCCCGGTCCGCGGGCTCGATGCCCCAGGCGTCCAACCCCGCAGCGGCCATGGGCAGCAGCTCGTCCAGGACCAGCCGTACGGCGGGCACGCTCGCCAGCCCCCCGGCCCGGCCGCGGCGCGGCCACCGCAGCCGCGCGTCGATGCCGTACCGGCAGGCCGCGTCGAAGTTGGCTTCCGCCTCGGCGAAGGGCAGCCGGGTCCAGACCGGGCGCGGTTCGTCCGCGAGGGTGCGTACGAGCCCGTAGTAGAAGGCGGCGTTGGCGACGACGTCGGCGACCGTCGGCCCGGCCGGCAGCACCCGGTTCTCCACGCGCAGGTGCGGCACCCCGTCGGCGACCCCGTACACGGGCCGGTTCCACCGGTAGACGGTGCCGTTGTGCAGGACCAGTTCCTGCAGGCCCGGTACCCCGCCCTCGTTGAGCACCCGGAGCGGCTCCTCCTCGTCGCATATGGGCAACAGGGAGGGGAAGTAGCGGACGTTCTCGGCGAAGAGCTCGTACGCCGAGTCCACCCACCGCTCCCCGAACCACGTGCGGGGCCGCACGCCCTGCGCCTGGAGCTCGGGCGGCCGGGTGTCGGTGGCCTGCGTGAACAGCGGCGGCCGCGACTCCCGCCACAGCTCGCGCCCGAACAGGAAGGGCGAATTGGCGCCGACGGCTATCTGTGCCGCGGCCACCGCCTGCGCCGCGTTCCAGACCGCCGAGAACCGGGCCGGCGTCACCTGCAGGTGCAGCTGTACGGAGGTGCAAGCGGCCTCCGGCACGATCGACCCGGAGGTCCAGATCAGCCGTTCGACGCCGTCGATGTCGAGCGTGAAGTCCTCCCCGCGCATCATCAGGATCTGCTCGTTGAGCAGCGAGTAGCGGTCCACCGCCGAAAGGTTCGCGGTGACCAGGTCGGCGCGGGAGATCGTCGGCAGAATGCCGATCATCACCACTCCGGCGTCGATCTCCGCGGCCTTCCGGTGGGCATAGCCCAGCCCGGCGCTGAGTTCCTCGGCGAGCCGGTCGAATACTCGACCACCCAGCCGGTGCGGAAGGACGTTCACCTCCAGGTTGAACATTCCCAGTTCGGTTTGAAAATCAGGGCTCGCAATCCGCTCCAGCACCTGCGCATTCACCATTCTCGGCAATCCGTCGGCACCCGCGAGATTCAGCTCGATCTCCAGTCCCATCATGTTCTTCGGGCGATCGAACCTCTTCTCCGCCAGGAGCCGCTCCAGTCCCTCCAGGCACTCGTGGAGCTTCCTTCGATACCGCTGCCGATCGGACAGGTCGAATCCGCCCGCCACGACCTTCTCCCCCATCGAAGCGTCCCTCCTCGAGTGGGCCTGGCCCGGTACACCCCAGGCGCGCGTTACGGTCGATGATGCCCCGGCAGCGTGATCCATAACGCGCGGGGGGCGTGCGTGACGAGGAGCGCGCGCCGGTTTGGCCGAAGGGCGCTTCGGCACATTCACTTGGCAAGTCGCGGTATGCAAATTCCGCTTCGACTTTGCCTCGTTGGGATAACCGAAGCTTTCCAGCCGAGCCCCCATCCGGTAACCTCCGAGGTCAGCGCGACATGTTCGCGCGCAGCCGCCATGAACGTCATGTCAGCGGGTCCGGTAAGCGCCTTGCCGGCAATAGGCGGGACAGCTAGCCGAAACACTGCGTGAACACATGTCGTATAAACTCCGCAAACGAGGCAGAGAGTTGGCGCGCGGCCATTGCCCCTCGGCCCCCCTCTGGCCCCAGAATGCGAGTCCGCACCTGCCCCCGTTCCACCGGTCTCCCAAGTGAGAGGCGACCCACCATGCCGCTGCATGTCCCTCCGGCTCCCGCGCCCGCCCTGCGCAGCGTCCTCGCGGCACTCGGTTCCCCCACCGCCGTCCACGAGGCGCACACCCCGGCCCTGCGCGCGATCCAAGGGCCGCTGACCGCCGAACTCCCGCTTCCGGTGCACGTCCTCGACCGGCTGGGCATGTCCAACCTCGCGGCCGGCGGCAGGCCGCCGCGCACCCGGCTCACGGGCTGGCGGTTCCTGATCCGCAGCGGGGACCGCTACGTCGCGGCGGCCGACACCCGGCTGACTCCCGACGGCTGGGTCTTCTCCCATTTCTTCGAGGGCCCCTACGTCGCGGCCACCGAACGCGCCCTGCGTCAGGCGGAGTCCCTCACCACCGGCTACCAGCCACGGCTGCTGTCGGTTCCGGAGCTCTACATGCTGACCCTGTGGCTGCACGGGGCGGTGGGCGCGGACGCCGCCGCCGGGCTACCGGCCGGCGAGGACCTGCTGGTACCCCTCGCCCCGGCCCCGCCCGGCATCGCCGCGCACCGGCCGCATCCGGTATCCGAGCTGCTGCCCGTACTCACCCGTCGGCTCACCCCGACACCGACGGCGCCGCCCCCCTCCCTGGCCGCACCCGCCGCCTGACCTGAATCACCCATTCGGCCTAGTCCACCCGGGCCACTCGCGAACCATCCGAAATGACAGGGGAGTTGGCCTGAACCGCCCGCACGAGTGATGCGTCATCAATCTGTGAGGACGGCTGCCGGGAAATACCTGCGAAGCGGCTGTCATGGAGGAAGACTGATGACACGCTCCCCGCGGGTGCGGGGATGACCCAGGGGGACGGCCATGAATCACGCATCGAGCCGTAGCACACAGACCACACCGCAGCGAAAGAACGCATCCATGTGCCAGCACCAGCCAGCCTGCCCGTCAGCCGAATCCGCCGACCGGGAGGCCGCGCGCCCGGTGGCCAACCACCCGGAGCAGGGCTGGAGCCTGCTGTGCAATGGCGTCCTCCTCTTCGAGGACACCGGTGAACTGCTGCCGGACGGCCAGATCATCGCCCCGCACCGCCCGCTCGCGGCGGCCTAGGCGAAGCCGTCCGGTCGACCGTAGCGAACGACGAAGGGGCTGGTCCGGGAGAATCTCCCGGACCAGCCCCTTCTTCATGCCGTACGACCGTCATGCGGCGGTCGTACGACGCGGTACACCTCAGGCGTCGTACTCGTCCAGCGGCGGGCAGGAGCACACCAGGTTCCGGTCACCGAAGGCACCGTCGATGCGGCGCACCGGCGGCCAGTACTTCTCGGCGGCCGTGACCCCGCCCGGGAAGACGGCCTCGTCCCGGGTGTACGGGTGGTTCCACTCGCCGCCCAGCGCCGCCGCGGTGTGCGGGGAGTTCGCCAGCGGGTTGTCGTCCACCGGCCACTCACCGCCCGCGACCCGTTCGATCTCACCGCGGATGGCGATCATCGCGTCGCAGAAGCGGTCGATCTCGGCGAGGTCCTCGGACTCCGTCGGCTCGATCATCAGCGTGCCGGCGACCGGGAAGGACATGGTCGGCGCGTGGAAGCCGTAGTCGATCAGGCGCTTGGCGATGTCGTCGACGCTCACGCCCGTGGCCTTCGACAGCGGCCGCAGGTCGATGATGCACTCGTGCGCGACCAGGTTGCCCGGGCCGGTGTAGAGCACCGGGTAGTGCGGCTCCAGGCGCTTGGCGATGTAGTTGGCGCCGAGCACCGCCACCTGGGTGGCGCGCTTGAGGCCCTCGCCACCCATCAGGCGCACGTACGACCACGAGATCGGCAGGATGCCCGCCGAACCCCACGGAGCGGCCGAGATCGGGCCGACGCCCGTCTCCGGGCCCGCGGTCGGCTGGAGCGGGTGGTTCGGCAGGTACGGGGCCAGGTGCGCCCGGACACCGACCGGGCCGACGCCCGGACCGCCGCCGCCGTGCGGGATGCAGAAGGTCTTGTGCAGGTTCAGGTGCGAGACGTCGCCGCCGAAGTGACCCGGCTTGGCCAGGCCCACCAGGGCGTTCAGGTTGGCACCGTCGACGTAGACCTGGCCGCCGGCCTCGTGCACCTGGGCGCAGATGTCGGCGACGTGCTCCTCGAACACACCGTGCGTCGAGGGGTACGTGATCATCAGCACGGCGAGCTCGTCACGGTGCTGCTCGATCTTGGCGCGCAGGTCGGCCGTGTCCACCTCGCCGTCATCGGCGGTCTTGACGACGACGACCTTCATGCCTGCCATCACGGCGCTGGCGGCGTTGGTGCCGTGCGCGGAGGACGGGATCAGGCAGACGGTGCGCTGCTCGTCGCCGTTGGCCCGGTGGTAGGCACGGACGGCCAGCAGGCCGGCGAGCTCGCCCTGGGAGCCCGCGTTCGGCTGGATGGAGACCTTGTCGTAGCCGGTCACCTCGCAGAGACGTTCCTCCAGCTCGGTGATGAGCGTGAGGTAGCCCTCGGCCTGCTCGACCGGCGCGAAGGGGTGCAGCTGACCGAATTCGGGCCAGGTCACCGGCTCCATCTCGGTGGTCGCGTTGAGCTTCATGGTGCAGGAGCCCAGCGGGATCATGCCGCGGTCCAGCGCGTAGTCCTTGTCCGAGAGCCTGCGCAGGTAGCGCAGCATCGCGGTCTCGGAACGGTGCTGGTGGAAGACCGGGTGCGTCAGGTACGCGTCCGTGCGCAGCAGGCCCTCGGGCAGCGTGTCGACCGTGGTCGTGTCCAGCGCCTCGATGTCAGCGGTGACGCCGAAGGCGGCCCAGACGGCCTCGATGTCGGCGCGCAGGGTGGTCTCGTCACAGGCGACGGAGACGAGGTCGGCGTCCACCTGGAACAGGTTGACCCCGCCCTCGCGGGCGGCGGCGACGACCTCGGCGGCACGGCCCGGCACGCGGGCGGTGATCGTGTCGAAGTACGAGCCGTGCACGATCTCGACCCCGCCGGCCGTCAAACCGGCGGCGAGCAGGGTGGCGTAGCGGTGGGTGCGGTTCGCGATCGTCCGCAGGCCGTCCGGGCCGTGGTAGACGGCGTACATGCCAGCCATGACGGCGAGCAGCACCTGCGCGGTACAGATGTTGCTGGTGGCCTTCTCCCGGCGGATGTGCTGCTCACGGGTCTGCAGCGCCAGACGGTAGGCCTTGTTGCCGTCCGCGTCCACGGAGACGCCGACGAGGCGGCCGGGCAGCGAGCGGGCGTGCTTGTCCTGGACAGCCATGTAACCGGCGTGCGGTCCGCCGAAGCCCATCGGGACGCCGAAGCGCTGGGTGGTGCCGACGGCGATGTCCGCGCCGAGCGCGCCCGGGGAGGTCAGCAGGGTCAGCGCGAGCAGGTCCGCGGCGACGGCCACGATGGCACCGAGCTCGTGGGCCTGGTCGATGACGGGCTTGATGTCCCGGACGGCACCGGAGGCGCCGGGGTACTGGACCAGGACACCGTAGATGCCGCGCTCGGCGACCTCGGCCGGGATGCCGGCGGACAGGTCGGCGACGACGACCTCGATGCCGATCGGCTCGGCGCGGGTCTCGATCACGGCGATCGTCTGCGGCAGCGCGTCGGCGTCCACCAGGAAGACGTTGCCCTTGGACCGGCCCACGCGGCGGGCCAGGGTCATGGCCTCGGCGGCCGCGGTGCCCTCGTCGAGCAGCGAGGCGCCCGAGGTCGGCAGGCCGGTCAGTTCGGCGACGACCGTCTGGAAGTTCAGGAGCGCCTCGAGGCGGCCCTGGGAGATCTCCGGCTGGTAGGGCGTGTACGCCGTGTACCAGGCCGGGTTCTCCATGACGTTGCGGAGGATCACCGGCGGCGTGAAGGTCCCGTAGTAGCCGAGACCGATCATCGGGGAGAGGACCTGGTTGCGGTCGGCGAGCGAGCGCAGCTCGGCCAGCACCTCGGCCTCGGTGCGCGCCTCGGGCAGGTCGAGCGCCTCGGCGGTCTTGATCACATCCGGGACCGCGGCAGCGGTCAGTTCGTCCAGGGAGCCGTAGCCCACCTGGGCGAGCATCTTCGCCTGCGCCTCGGCATCCGGGCCGATGTGGCGCTGTTCGAAGGGGATGCCTCGCTCCAGCTGGGAGAGCGGAATGCGGTTGGCGGTCATGTACGGAGGCCTCCTGGTCGTATGACCTGCGAGGGGCACCACGGCGCGGGCACCCGGACGGCCTCCCCCTCTGTCATCTGCACCTGAGAGTTTCACCGGAGTCACGGGGGTCTCCCGAGAGTTCCGGCTTTCACCGTCGGTGAGGAGGGGGACCGGCACTGCACGCCCGGTACCCGCCCTGCTTTCCAGAGTGGCCTCGTCCGTGCGGTACGTATGCCTGAGAGATTCCGGGGAGGATTTGCTCCTTCGGCGCCTCCGTCACGTTCACTCGGAGGACTCTCCCGCACAGGGTCGACAGCCGTTCACCAGCGTACCAGCGAGGATCTGGACCCTCCCCGAGTGGCCTCCGCTGCGGATATGCACTTCTGTAGTCATTACGGAGCAGTTGCGACCTTTTGGAGGGACCGTGCAGACCGACATCGATCCGCGCAGCCTGATCGGCCGCAAGGCGTTCGACCGCAATGGCACCAAGATCGGCACGATCGACGAGGTCTACCTCGACGATGCCACGGGCGTCCCGGAGTGGGCCGCGGTCCGGACGGGACTCTTCAGCCGGGACGCCTTCGTCCCGCTGGAGCCGAGCGAGCTGGTGGGCGACACCCTGCGGGTGCCCTTCGAACGCGCCCTCATCAGGGACGCCCCGGACTTCGGGGTCGGGCGCCACCTCTCCCCCGAGCAGGAGCTGCAGCTCTACCACCACTACGGGCTGGACACGACCCTTCCGTCGGACTTCGACCGCGACTTCGGCCGTCTGGCGGGTGACGAGAACTAGGGGTCAGGGCCGCTCCCCCACGAGCGGCAACGGATCGGACGGCTCCAGCTCGGGGTCGTCCACCCGGAAGGTCCGCACCCGGCCGGGCTCCGATCCGGGCTGCTCGAACCGCACGGTCACCCGCCCGACCCCGCTGCCCTGCACCCATCCGGGCCCGTACACGGCATGTCGCACGTCGCTTCCGGCCGTCCAGCGCCGTTCGGGGGCCGGCTCCGGCTCCCCGAGTGGCTCAGCGACCCCCCGGGCGCCCTCGGCCGCCGTCTCGACGGCGCCGCCCGCCAGCGCCTCCCCTACGGCCCCGACCGTCCTGTCCGCTCCGTCAGCACTGTCAGTCCCACCAGTCCCGTCAGGCCTGCCAGTCCCACCAGACCCGTCACTGCCGTCAGCCCTGTCAGTCCCGTCCGACTCAGCGGCGAGCGACTGCGCGAACAGGTCCTCCTGCGTGTAGTCCGCCAGCCCGCTCACCCCCACGCCCAGCAGCCGCACCCCGCCCGTGGTGTCCACGCCCTCCAGCAGCCGCCCCGCCGCCTCCCGCACCACCGCCGGGTCGTCCGTGGGCCCCCGCAGGGTCTCGGAGCGGGTCAGCGTGGAGAAGTCGTACCGCCTCACCTTGAGCACGATCGTGCGCCCCGAGTGCCCCGAGTCCCGCAGCCGCTGCACGCACCGGTCGGCGAGCCGCTGCACCTCGCCGCGGATCCGTACCCGGTCGTGCAGGTCCACGTCGAAGGTGTCCTCGACCGACACCGACTTCGCGTCCCGCTCCGCGACCACTCGCCGGTCGTCCAGCCCGAGGGCCATCCGGTACAGCCCGGCACCGGCGGAGCGGCCGACCATCCGGACCAGCTCGTCCTCCCCGGCCTCCGCCAGCTCCCCCACGGTCGTGATCCCGGCCCGGCGCAGGTGCTCGCCCGTGGCCGGCCCCACCCCGGGCAGGGTCCGTACCGACATCGGCGCGAGCAGCTCGCGCTCGGTCCCCGGCTCGATCAGCAGCAGTCCGGCCGGCTTGGCCTCCTCGGAGGCCACCTTGGCCAGCATCTTCGACCCGGCCAGCCCCACCGATCCGCTGAGCCCCGTGGCGGCCCGGATGTCGGCCCGCAGCCGCTCCCCCGCCTCCCGCGCACTGCGCGAGTCGAAGGCCACCCCGCCCGCCTCCAGGTCCACGAAGGCCTCGTCCAGGCTCAGGGGCTCCACCAGGGGCGACAGTTCCCGCAGCATGGCCATCACCACGTCGCTGACCTGCCGGTAGAGGCTGAAGCGGGGGACCAGGTACGCGCCGTTCGGGCAGAGCCGGCGCGCCTGCCCCATCGGCATCGCGGAGTGCACCCCGAAGCGCCTGGCCTCGTACGAGGCCGTGGCGACGACCCCGCGCGGCCCGAGGCCGCCGACGATGACCGCCTTGCCGCGCAGACTCGGCTTCGACGCCTGCTCCACGGAGGCGTAGAAGGCATCCATGTCCAGATGCAGGATGGTCGGCGCGGCTCTCACAGCCCGATGCTGCCCTACGCCACTGACAATGCCCCGGATCGGGTCAGACGGCCCGGTTGCGGCGGGCGGCCAGCTCGTCCGTCGGGTTGTGCCGCACCAGGGTCTCGCCCGTGTCCACGCGCTCCCCGTGGAGCTGCGACAGCGCGCTCTCGACGTCGCGCCACACCACGCCCACGGCAATGCCGAAGACGCCCTGCCCGCCCTGGAGCAGGCTGACGACCTGGTCCGGCGAGGTGCACTCGTACACGGTGGCGCCGTCGCTCATCAGCGTCATCCGTTCGAGGTCCGAGAGCTCCCGGTCGTGCAGGTGCTGGACCGCCGTGCGGATGTTCTGCAGCGCCACCCCGGTGTCCAGGAAACGCTTGACGATCTTGAGGAGCACGACGTCGCGGAAGCTGTAGAGCCGCTGCGTCCCCGCCCCGTGGGCGGCCCGCACGCTGGGCTCCACCAGCCCGGTCCGGGACCAGTAGTCGAGCTGCCGGTAGGTGATGCCGGCCGCGGCGCACGCCGTGGGCCCGCGGTATCCGATCTGCTCGGGCTCCGGGTCCGCGCCCACCGGTCCGACCGGCGTCGACTCCGGCTGACGGCGCGCAGCACCGACCGAACCGCCGTGCAGCGGGTACGGCCCAGCCTCACTCCGTGCGGGGGTGCCCCCGGTCGTACCGTCGCCCGTGATCCTCACGCCGACCCTCCGTCCTTGACCTGCCCACCTCGAAGGTAGGCAGTCACCAGGGGTGCGTCAACGATCGCCACACTCGGCACGCCGAGTGATAATCACCCTGAGAGTGGTTTCCCGTATCCCTTTGCGTGGAAAGGCTAATCGAATGGCCTGAGGATCCCCGAGGACGACGCGGCCGACACCTCACTGCGGGCCGGTGCCGAAGTCCTCCGGTGAGATCTGGTCGAGGAACTCGCGGAACTTCTCCACCTCGTCCTCCTGCTCGTCCGGAATGGCGATTCCGGCGTCGTCCAGCACGCCGTCACTGCCGTAGATCGGCGTCCCCGTCCGCAGGGCGAGGGCTATGGCGTCGGAAGGACGCGCACTCACCTCGACCCCGCTGGCGAAGACGAGCTCCGCGTAGAAGACGCCCTCCCGCAGATCCGTGATCCGGACCTCGGTGAGCTCCTCGCCGATCGCCTCCAGCACGTCCTTGAACAGGTCGTGCGTCAGCGGTCGAGCAGGGGCCATCCCCTGCTGCGCGAAGGCAATGGCGGTCGCCTCCCCTGGACCGATCCAGATGGGGAGGTACCGGTCGCCTCCCACTTCACGCAGGAGCACGATCGGTTGGTTGGAGGGCATTTCCACCCGGACACCCACAACGTCGAGCTCGTTCACACAGTAACCCTAGGACCTGCTCGACAGGTTTGGGTAGTCGGGCCCCCCACCTCAGGGCAGTCGGACCCCGAGAGCGGTCTGTACGAACGCCTCGTGGAGCCGCACGGACAGTCCCGCGAGCTCCTTCAAAGTGGCCTCCGCATGGGCCCTCGTCTGCGGATTGCGGTGCCGGCGCAGCGGTGCCACCACCTGCTCCACCAGCCCGGCCTCGCGGTCCGCGGCGGCCTTCATCGCACGCAGGTGCCGCGGCTCCAACCCGAAACGGCCCAGGTCGGCCACCAGTCGGGCCACCGTCACCGCCTCGGCGTCGAATCCGCCGTCGGCGCCTTCGGCCAGCAGCCCGTACGACTCCCACTCGACCAGTTGCACCTCGTCCACCCCGGCGGCCGCGAGGAGCTCGGCCCGGCCCACCCGGGCCACGGTGGGCCGCTCCTGTCCCGCTTCCCCGTAGACGGCCGCCGGTACGGCAGGATCGGTGGCGTCCCCGTGCGCGGTCGGTGCCGGAATGCGGATCTGCTCCCCGCGGGCGAGCGCGTCGAGCTGCTCGCGAATGACCTTCAGCGGTAGGTAGTGGTCGCGCTGCAGGCGCAGGATCCGAGCGAGCCGCTCCACGTCTTCGGTGCTGAACTTGCGGTATCCCGAAGGTGTGCGCCGGGGCTCGACGAGTCCCTCCGCCTCCAGAAAACGGATCTTCGAGATGGTGACTTCGGGGAATTCGTCACGCAGCGTGGTGAGCACCGTGCCGATGCTCACCAGCCGCCCGGCCGGGCCGGCGGTGCCGGCGGTGCCGGCGGCGCCACTCCTCGGGGCACCGCCGGTCGGGGTACGCAGCATGGAACCTTCCCTTTGAGGGTCAGATGCCCCGCAGGCTCGCGTAGAAGACCAGCCGGTACTTGCCGATCTGCACCTCGTCGCCGTTCTGCAGGGCGACGGAGTCGATCGGTTCACGGTTCACGTACGTGCCGTTGAGGCTGCCGACGTCGGCGACGGTGAAGCCGCCCTCCTGGCCCCTGCGGAATTCGACGTGCCGCCGGGAGACGGTGACGTCGTCCAGGAAGATGTCGCTCTGCGGGTGGCGGCCGGCCGTGGTCAGCTCACCGTCCAGCAGGAAACGGCTCCCGGAGTTGGGACCGCGCCGCACGATGAGCAGAGCGGAACCGGGGGGCAGCGCTTCCACCGCGGCCTGCGCCTCGGGGGACAGCGAGGAGGACGACACGTGCGGTTGTCCGGACACCTCGGCCTCGTAGGCCTCGAGGCCCGAGATCGAGATCGTGGACGTGGTCTCCGAGGCACGCTCCGGCGTCAGACCCGCCCGCAGCGGCGCACCGCAGTTCGAGCAGAACCGACTGGCCGCATCGCTGCGGTGTCCGCACCTGCTGCAAATCTGCTCGGCCGACATGGACGGCTCCTCGCGCCGCGGCTGCCCCGCGGATGCATTGGTGGCATACGGGTCGGGGGCAAACCCTCCACCCGCACTTGAGGTTGATGGTCCACCGAAACCTATGCGTCCGGTACCAGCAGGGTCAACAGCCGACGCGCCGGGGGCACCCGAAACATCCCCCGCGCCGGCGACCTCGTCACGGAAGAGCGGCCGGTCGCCCTGCCCTTCCGCCTCACCGTGTCCGGCGCGGTGCCGTGCCGTGCCGCCTTCCTCACGGTTCTTCTTGCCGAACAACTTCTCAAACAACTTCACGGGCGATTCCCCTTGACTGAAACAGACCCGCCCGTGGGGCAGGACGAACTCCGAATGCAGACACCTGCCGACCCGGACATTCTGACAACGTCCGTAACCACCAGACAGTTTCCACCACGCACCGCGACTTCGGTGCGCCGACCCCCCGCAGGCATCCGCCCGCGTGGGCCGCTCGACCCTTCACTCCGATTCATCACGATGACGACCGAGCGTAGTCAGGCTGCTTCGCAGCCCGCAAGGCATCCACAACGATCTTCGCCGACCGTGTGACGGCGACGGTGGCCTGCTCCTTCTCCAGCGTCTGGACGACACCGCCGGGGATGTTCAACGCGGGCTCCAGATCCTGGGGCTTGCCGATGACCTTGAATTCGTAGGGTTGTGTGATCTTCTTGCCGTCGATGGAGACCCCGCCGTTCTCGTCCGAGAAGTACGAGCCCGCCACGATGCGCACGCCGTTGATCTGGATCGCCTCGGCCCCCGCCGCCCGCAGCTCCTGAAGCGTGTCCAGCAACTGGTCGGACTGCACCTGACCCGTGAGATCCGTGATCTTCAGCGTGATGCCCGGTCCTTGGGCTGCCACCGTACCGGCCAGGATGCCGAGTTGGCGTTCCTTCTCGACCGTCTGCTTGCGGGCCTCCTCGGCCTGGTTGGAGCTGCTCTCCAGTTCCTTGCGCTGGTCCTCCAGCCGCTGCTTCTCGTCCTCCAGGCGCTTGGTCCGTCCGTCGAGCTCGTCGAGGATCCGTACGAGGTCCTCCTGGCGGGCCCCGCGCAGCGCGCTGGAGTCGCTGTTGGACCGGACCTGGATCGCGAGTCCCAGCCCCAGGACGAACAGCAGCAGCGCCACGATCAGTTGGGCGCGACTCACCCGCGGTGGCCACAGCCCGGCCGCGAGCCGCTGCCGACCGGTCTCCTCGGGCTGCCCCGGTACCTCCTTGGACGGCTCCGACGCCTCCTGCGGTTCCGGCGACTGCAGGGGTCGTGGCGACTTCGGGGGCTCCGAGGACTGCGCGGGCCGCAGGGACTCCGGAGACTGCGGGGTCCCAGGTGCCCTCGGGGGCTGCGGCGTCTTTGGAGGCTGCGGCGCCGTCGGGGGCTGCGGCGCCGTCGAGGGCTGCGGGCCCTCCGGAGACTTCGTGGGCTCCGGGGCCTTCGGGGGCTCCGGCGGCCGGCCCGCGCCCCCCTGCTCCTCGGGGCTGTCGTTCGTGCTCATCGGCCTCACGCCCGGAACACGTGCCGGCGGATGGCCGCGGCGTTGGAGAAGATGCGGATGCCGAGGACCACGACCACACCCGTGGACAGCTGCGAGCCGACCCCGAGCTTGTCACCGAGGAAGACGATCAGCGCGGCCACGACCACGTTCGACAGGAACGACACCACGAAGACCTTGTCCACGAAGATGCCGTCCAGCATCGCGCGGAGGCCGCCGAACACCGCGTCCAGCGCCGCCACCACGGCGATCGGCAGATATGGCTCCACCACGGCCGGCACTTCGGGCCGGACCAGAAGTCCGGCCACCACTCCGGCCAAGAGGCCCAGTACCGCGATCACGATGCACCCTTCTGCTGCTCTGCCGGTGTAGCTGTTCGTACGGTCAGACTCGATGCGGCCGGCAGCCGCAGGTCGTCCGCCGGGGACAGGGCGTAACGGATCCCGTAGCTCTCCTGCAACACGTGCAGGTACTGTCCGTCCGCCGAGTCCTGGAAGGCCGTGCCGAGCCGTTTCTTGTCCCCCACCGCCAGCACTTCATACGGCGGCACCAGCGGCCTGTTGTCGACCAGTATCGCGTCACCCGCGGCCCTGATCGCCGACAGTTCCGTCAGCCGCTGCCCGTTGATGGAGATGGCCTCCGCCCCGGACTGCCAGAGCCCGTTGACGATCTTCTGCAGGTCACGGTCGCGGAGCCGGCCGGTGTCCGAGAAACCGGAGCTCTCGCGCGGTTTGCCACCACCGCCCGAAGACGCGCCCTTCGCGTCGTCCACCACCAGTTTGATCCCCGGCCCGTGGACCTCCGTGGCACCCGCCAGCAGGGCCACGAGCTCGCCCTGGCCCCCGCCGGGCTGCTTCAGTGCCGCACGCTGGCGGCCCGCGACATCGGTCCTGAGGCGGTCGATGTCACGCTCCAGGCCGTGCGCGCGGTCGTCCGCCCGCTCCACCCGGTCGATCAGTTCCTGACGCTCCTTGGCCAGCACCGGCGCGGCTATCTGCGCCTCGGCCGCACCGAGCGTGACGACCATGGCGGTGACGACGAGCCCGGCGGCGAGCCCCAGTTTGGCCTTGAGGGTCCGCGGCAGACCCGCCGTACCCTCCGCCTCGCGCCGGGCCGCCGCCTCCGCGTAGCCCTCGTCGAGACTGTGGTCCATCACGTGCGTCAGCAGCGACATGGAAGCGTCCGGGCGCGCGGGCACAGGAGACGCCGAAGTCCGGTTGTGGGGCGGCTGCGACATGCCGCACATCGTCGCATGTCGGCAGCACACTCACCCAATGCGTCCATCCGGTGGGCCGGGCCGGCACTCCCCGCGCCCGGCCCACCGGACTTCCGCGCTACGTCATCGCGTGCCGGGCACTCACTGCCCGGCGCCCTCCACGACGCCCGCCCACTCGTCGAGCAGGGCCTGCGCGGTGCCGCCGTCGGGGCCCTCGGCCCACAGGTGGGTCACCGCTTCCGCCGGGTCCGGCAGGACCAGCGCCCACCGTCCGTCGGCCTCGACCACCCGCACCCCGTCCGTGGTGTCCACCTGCCGGTCACCGGCCGCCTCCACGACCCGCCGCATGACGAGCCCCTTCACCGCCCACGGCGTCGAAACGTCCCGCTTGAGCACGTGGGCCCGCGGGATCCGGGCGTCGATCTGGCTCAGCGTGAGCTGTGTGCGCGCCACCAGCCCGAGCAGTTGTACGAAGGCGGCCGAACCGTCGAAGACGCTGCTGAACTCGGGAACGATGAAGCCGCCCTGGCCGTCGCCGCCGAAGATGGTGTTCTCCGCGCGGCCCACCCGGGTCAGGTCGTCGGGCGAGGTCGTCGTCCACTCGACCTGTGTGCCGTGGTAGGCCGCCACCTGCTCGGCCACCCTGGTCGTGGTCACCGGCAGCGCGACCTTGCCGCTGCGCTTCTCCGCGGCCACCAGGTCGAGCATCACCAGGAGCGCCCGGTCGTCCTCGATGATCCGCCCGCGCTCGTCCACCAGCGAGATCCGCTCGCCCACCGGGTCGAACCGCACCCCGAAGGCGGCCCTCGCGGAGGCCACGATCTCTCCCAGCCGCACCAGCCCGGCCCGCCGGGATTCCCTGGTCTCGGTCGGCCGGGACTCGTCGAGCCCGGGGTTGATCGTCAGCGCGTCCACACCGAGCCGGCCCAGCAGGCTGGGCAGAACCAGTCCGGCGCTTCCGTTCGAGGCGTCCACGACCACCTTGAGCCCGGCATCGGCGATGCCGGTGGTGTCCACCCGCCGCAGCAGCGAGCCGGTGTAGGCGTCGAAGACGCTGCCCGGGAACTGCAGGTCTCCGATCTCTCCGGGGAACGCCCGCCGGTACTCCTGGCGTGCGTAGACCCGGTCCAGCTTGCGCTGTCCCTGGAGCGAGAGGTCCGCTCCCCGCTCGTCGAGGAACATGATGTCCACCGAGTCGGGCACACCGGGCGAGGTCCGTAGGACGATCCCGCCGGCGCTGCCGCGCGCGGTCTGCTGCCGTGCCACGGGCAGCGGTACGTTCTCCAGGTCTCGTACGTTGATGGCGCTGGCCTGGAGCGCGGAGATCACGGCCCGTTTGAGCGCCCTGGCGCCTCGGGAGTGGTCACGGGCCGTGGTGACGGTCGCCCCCTTCTTCAGGGTCGTGGCGTACGCGCCGGCGAGCCGGACCACCACTTCCGGGGTGATCTCCACGTTCAGGATTCCGGAGACCCCGCGCGCGCCGAACAGGTGCGCCTGGCCGCGGGACTCCCAGATAACCGACTCGTTGACGAAGGCACCGGCCTCGATCGTCTTGAAGGGGTAGACCCGCACGTTCCCCTGGACGATGGATTCCTCACCGATGAGGCACTCGTCGCCGATGACGGCGCCGTCCTCGATCCGCGCGGCCCGCATGATGTCGGTGTTCTTCCCGATGACGCAGCCACGCAGATTGCTGTGCGGTCCGATGTACACGTTGTCGTGGACGACGGCCCGGTGCAGGAAGGCCCCGCTCTTGACGACGACGTTCGACCCGATGACGGTGTGCTCGCGGATTTCCGCGCCGGCTTCGACCTTGGCGTAGTCCCCGATGTAGAGCGGCCCGCGGAGCACCGCGTCGGGGCTCACCTCGGCCCCTTCGGCGATCCACACCCCGGGGGAGATCTCGAAGCCGTCCATCTCGATCTGGACCTTGCCCTCGAGCACGTCGGCCTGCGCCTTGACGTAGCTCTCGTGCGTGCCGACGTCCTCCCAGTAGCCCTCGGCGACGTAGCCGTAGATGGGCCGGCCTTCCTTCATCAGCTGGGGGAAGACGTCACCGGACCAGTCGACGGAGACATCGGGATCCACGTAGTCGAAGACCTCGGGCTCCATGACGTAGATGCCGGTGTTGACGGTGTCCGAGAACACCTGCCCCCAGGTCGGCTTCTCCAGGAACCGTTCGACCTTGCCCGCCTCGTCCACGATCGTGATGCCGAATTCCAGTGGGTTCGGCACCCGGGTCAGGCACACCGTGACGAGGGCTCCCTTCTCTTTGTGGAAGCGGATCAGATCGGTGAGGTCGAAGTCGGTGAGCGCATCGCCGGAAATGACGACGAAGGCGTCGTCCTTCAGTGCCTCCTCGGCATTCTTGACGCTGCCGGCGGTCCCGAGTGGCTTCTCCTCATGGGCGTAGGTGAGCTCCATTCCGAGCTCTTCGCCATCCCCGAAATAGTTCTTGACGAGTGACGCCAGGAACTGCACGGTGACCACGGTCTCGCTGAGCCCGTGCCGCTTGAGCAGCCTGAGCACATGCTCCATGATCGGCCGGTTGGCCACCGGCAGGAGCGGCTTGGGCATGCTCGACGTCATGGGGCGAAGACGCGTGCCCTCGCCACCGGCCATCACGACGGCCTTCATGTCGGAAGAGTCCTCCTTGGGAGACGACAGTCGTGCCGACCCTCGCCCGTCTCGGTCGGTGACTCCGCGACTCCTCCGCGTCATCCGGCGCCGGGCGGGCTCAATCGGCCGTGGTGTCAGCCTTCACCAGACGGCGGACTTGAACCACGTAAAGGATTCCTGCCCACCAGTAGAGGGTTGTACCCCATACAGCGAACGCCCATCCGAAAACTGACGCCAACCAGGCCAACCAGCCGCTTCCGTCACTGAGCAGCAGCAACGGAAACGCGTACATCAGGTTGAAGGTGGCGGCCTTGCCGAGGAAGTTGACCTGCGGCGGCGGATATCCGTGACGGCGCAGGATCCACACCATGACCAGCAACATCAGCTCGCGCGCCAGCAACGCTCCGGTGAGCCACAGCGGCAGAAGCCCGCGATAAGTCAGACCGAAGAGCGTCGACAGGATGTAGAGCCGGTCCGCGGCAGGATCGAGCAGCCGGCCGAGCTTGCTGATCTGATTCCAGCGCCGCGCGAGCTTCCCGTCGAGGTAGTCGCTGATCCCGCTGAGCATGAGGACGGCCAGGGCCCACCCGTCGTACTCCGCAAGGATCAACCACAAGAACAGGGGTACGCCGGCGAGGCGAGCCATGCTCAGGATGTTGGGAATGGTGAAAATTCGGTCAGTCTGAACCCGAGTCTCCTGGACCTCCACCCGGGGGCCTCCACTGTGACTGTAGAAATGTGGTCGTTCGATGCCTCCTGACCCTACAGGAGACCGCACACGTGTCCTGAACGCAGAAAAGCCCCGCACCGAACCCATAAAGGGCTGGTGCGGGGCTTCCGCAATAATTGTTCGGCGGCGTCCTACTCTCCCACAGGGTCCC